>OZ245997.1:4220797-4898695 GCA_965230195.1 Putridiphycobacter sp. | reverse complement strand
TGATCCAAGTGGGCGACCGTCAATACAATCTTGATTGCATCATCTTCATCAGGCAAACAAAGTTCCCTGGTATGCTTGTTTACATGGCTATAGTTTATTGCGCCACATTGTTCACACTTGTTTTTAGCCCGGTAGAATCTAATAAATCTACTCCTTAATTTCCAATCGGGGCAATATTTTTTGTAGTCTATCGGCATGGTTTATTATTCGTTTGAATTTTATCAAAAAATGATTTATTTTCCATACCATAAATAAGCTGGCTTAAAAGCAGCAATCGAATACGGGTTGCTTGCATGATCACTTTCATCAAGACCAATTTGCCCCCAATCTTCGACATAAAGTCGCCAACCTTTTTCGTTATGTCCATCATGATCTGTGTTTGCGTCCCAATCATATAATTCAACCTTTTCCGCTTCTTCTGAATCTAACCATTTCCACAAGACATTAACCAGTTCAGTTGAGTCAATTTCTTTCGGAACTCCCATTCTATCAGTAAAAGGAACCGATCCATATTGTCCAACCATCCAGGTTAACACTAAACCTTTGGATTTAGAAAAGTACCACCCAGAAACTGTTTTTTCTTTTTCAGTTTCGCTGGTTAATAGTGCTTTAATTGCTGTCTCTAACTGCTTTTTTGTTCTTCCATTAATATTAAATTGTCTGTTATCCATAGCTTTTTTAGTTTGATTTTGGTAATTTGTTGACCACATCAACACTGATTCGCATGACCTCTTTGTTGATTATCCGCAGCTTGTCAATTTCCTTTTCTTTTTTACTTACCTCAATTTCAAGGCGTTTAATTTCTGCGTCCTTGTTGTAAACGGCTACTGCCGAAACTGATGTGATGGCGGCATACATTAGTATGAATAGAATTTCTTTTTTCATGATTCGTTGATTTTAGATTTTTCTTCAATCTTCTTAATGTAATTTTTGATGCCTTGGATGGTATTTCTATTCCTAGGATGATCAAATGAATCCCTAAGATTAGGGTCAAGCATGTGATTAAAGCCTTCCCGGATTGCCCATCTATAGGAGAGTAATAAACTTCGTGTAAGTTGGTTACGGTTTTCTTTTACCTTGTCGGATTTTTCTAACGCTACAGACATATACCAATCATATTCATGTCTTATGTAAGTTGAGGGTTCAGGATATTTGAAAGTTATAGTTGACTCCAATGATAAAATGCTTTTGCATTCTACTTTATAGACATCATTTTCCTTTGTTGTTTTCATCTTATTTGTTTTTAGTTGCATGAGAAGGATTCGAACCTTCATATTTAGATTACTTACTTATGTTCATCTAAGCCGTACCAATTCCGCCATCATGCAATTGTTTTATATCTTCTTATCCAGTATATAGTGTAGTAAGCTTATAACTATATGTTTCAGCTTCTTTAGACTGGAAAAAGTTTTTACCTTTATTATTATCAGTAAGTTTTTTAAACTCAATTAATTTACCTGAAAATGGATTAGGCATATCTTTTGTCTCATAACTTTTCCTAAGTACATTCATACAGAAATTTCTCACCTCATTTTCTGGTCGATTAGTAGTTATTTTATAAGCATAAAAACTATCTCCATAACTATGCCTTTGTCCTGACTCAATGGTTTCTACTTCAAAATTGAATAATATCATTTTCATTTTTATTTAATATTCCTACTCTATAAGCTTTTCGGATTCCGCTTTTATTTTAATGATTAGCATGGTAAAACGCATAAGCAAAGCCTAGAGGTGTTATACTCCTTGCATTCTTAGTTTTTAATGATTTTCCTCCATAATTTGACCAGATAGGTGATTCCTTATGTATTGGCTCCATCCGTTGCTTTGTAAGTTCGTTGAATTCTCCAAATAGCCACGTCTGTTTATTGTATCTCGAATTGTCTGGATCAATATCATATTGAGCAAAATCACATGGATTAAACTTTAGTTTTACTTCTCCAATCCAGGGATTTAATTTGTGGAGTCTGGTCATTGGCTGTTCAATCTGCCAAAAGTTCAGTTTACCTGTAGATTTAAAAAAATCAATAATGTATCTGGTCCTTTCAACTAATTTTTGACTCATAGCCGTTCTTCCATCTTTATCTTTTGCTTTAAAATGTTTAGCCCCAGATAATGCATAGTCAGTACAAGGAGCCATTGCAATAATTCCAACCTTTTCTATTAACTCTATAGGAATTAATTCCGGATTGAAGTCAAAAATGTCCATTCCTAACTGTTTATCAACCTGGGCAACTTTCCAACCATTCTCCCTATAAGGTCTGGAAGCGTTCCCTGTTAAATCAAAAAGGCTAATTAGTAAATTCATATCATTCAGTTTTTAATCTTATCCAACCTCTTTTAACTAATTCCTCTACTGATAGACCCATCCAAGGTAATGCATAGCCTTTTGATCTTAGGAAATCATAAACATCTAATTCCCCCCCGTAAAAGCTTTTGAGTTGAATATGTATTAAATCTCCATCTTTTCTCAAATCATCTCTGAGCTTTTGCCAACTACAATCATATCCTGCTTCTTGGGGATCGGTTTTTAAAATCTCCATTACCTCAATAGCATTCTCATCTGTTATCATTGATAAGGAAGTAAGTTCTAAATAAGATTTACTTTTGGTAACCTTATCCAGAAACCTAAAGGCATGAGGGGTACATAGTTTCTGTATTGAACCTTCTGGTAACACAACAATGTTTTGACCTGAATATTGATCAAAAAATTCCTGTTTATTCTCTATAGTGTCTTCAATCTGTTTCATAGTTTAATGTTTAATTGTTTAAATACATCTTCTCTTTTGATATAAGTCCCATCTCCGAGCCTTAGACCGTTAGGGATGTATCCCGGAATACCATCAAAATGTTTTTTAATGTTAGTTTCATTTACTTCAACCACATCTTCAACTGTAGTTCTAACCATAGCTGCCATTGCTCCTACAACCATACTTCCTGATCTTTTCCCTTGCCTTGAGGAACCCTTAGCCCACTCTGATCCAACTATCATATAAAAATAACTCTTATTTCGTTTTCTTTTTGGTGGTAAATGTGCTTCCTTCTCTCGTTTTATGACATTATACCAATACTTACAATGAGAACTACAAAATTTATGTCTTTGAGTAGGTAGTTTTCCACCACATTTTACACATGTATTCATAATATATAATTTATCCCAGCACATTAAAACGTGCTATAACACCCACTTACACAACAACATCCCTATACATAAACCTATAGAGAACTTTATTAGGTCTGAGTAGGTTAGTTTCATTTTTTGTTTATATTTTGCTTTAGCAAATCGTTGTTTGCTTGTACGATATCACCATGTTTAATGATGAATACCGACCGATCTAAAGGAGCGCCCCAATCCGGATTACCTTTTCCAATATCCACACCTTTAAATTCAACCTCGAACTGGTCCCGGTCCTTTGCATAGCCGTTAGAAATTATTGTCGTCTTATAGTCATGGACAAGTATTCTACTGTTTGTATTTTTCCAAGTCCATTCAAGACCATCAACATACTGAAAGTTTATAAGCTTTGTTAATCTTTTCCCCCAGTAGGGCGTTAATTCTCGATAGTCTTCTGTTTTGATGCCGGCAAGGGTCATGTCGAACCACTTGCGGTATAGATTTATATGTAATGTGTCGGTCATGTTAAAAGTCCATTAGGTTTGCGTCTTTTAGGTTGGTTTTGCACCAGGTATCAAGTTCTTCAATGGAATCAAAATACTTTGTGTAGGTTTCGCCATTCACCATACTAATTTTCAACTCCGGTTTTTCCATTACTGTTTTTTCATCTACATAAAAACATCCTGGCAGGCTTTCAACAGTGTATTTGATGTCATTGAAGTAATGCGTGAAATGCTCTTTGGTTTCCTTTCTGACGGTAATACCAAATATTTTTTTTACTCTTTTAGCTGGTCGGTAGAAGAACCCCCTAGCTTTCACGGCTTCATATCGTTTAACCGCTACTATTTTGCTTTTTTCTAGTTTCATAAATACTGAATTAGGTGATAAATTAACATGCCCACAACAAATGCGATGGCTGTAATTATTGAATATTTGTATTCGGGTTCCATTTTCAATTAATGTACCCGTTGTACTTTAAAGTTTCATGTTCTGGCAACACTTGGTTGCTAGGTTTTTTCATGGTCTTCTTCATTTCTGGGCCAATGATTATTTCGGCATATTCAGGCGACTGAATGATTTCAAAAATATTTCGGCGGTCCACAACAATACACTTGGCTTTTATTTCTTCGATCCTTTTTTTTGGGATGTCATAATGATTTTTATGAAACCAACACCTTTTAATGTTGAGATCAACAGCCATCTTGTGAAGATTTTCAATTGAATAGGGCACACAAACTAGGTGTCTGTGATTGTCGCACACGTATTTAAGTTTTTCGGTCATAGTTTTCATGGTTATTAATATCTGTGATCCACTCATCAACTTTGTAGATGTTGAATTCGCGGTATTGTTCTTCGTCAATAAGGCAAGGTTCAGCTGATAGGACGCCGGCCGTGTTGCATACTTCAAGAATGATTTCTTTTGCCTTCGCTATGTCATAATTTAATGGGGCGTAAGTATGGTGTACCTGGTTGTATGCGTAATATGTAATTTTTTTGCAATTGATCATTTTAAGAATTTCATTGTTGTTTGTACTGATTGAATAGGTTTGTTGATCCAAAGTATTTCGACCCTTTTCTTTGCTCCGTCTGCATAGGTTGATTTTATTTCCTTGTGCCATCCGGTAAGAACATCATTGTACATTTCATTGTCGTATCCACTGATGACAACAATTCCTTCCATGGATTTGACAAATTCGCATAAGGATTCATGATATTCGTCGGTAAGTTCGTGGCGATAGACTTTAGTTTTTTGGCCCTTGTATCTTGTGTCTAATAAATACGGCGGATCTACGTAGTGAAGTGTTTCTTTTGTGTCGTGTTGCTTCATCACTTCAATACCGTCTTTGTTTTCGATCACCACACCCTTTAATCTGTCAATGATCTTTAAAAAGGCATCTGGATAATTTACCCAGTCATGCGCCGGTGTGGATCCGGACCTGTTTGAATTGCTCCGAAAACCGGTTCTTTGGTGAGACTGTAAACCGGAGCCAAACCCCATAAATGAACGAATAATTGTTCGTCTGGCGCGTTCAATTGGTTCTTCGCAATCTTGATAAGAAAGGTTAAATTCTGACCTGGAAAATGGTGTTTTCCTAAGTCTTTCGACTAAAGTGTCACCAGTGTTACGGGCCACTGTAAATAAATTGAAAACCTCATCATCAATGTCATTGTATATTTCGGACCTAACGCGCTCTTTTCTTAATAGAACAGATGCCCCGCCGCCGAAAGGTTCACAGTAAATTTTGTGTTCTGGAAAATTTGAAATAATCCATGGTGCAAGCATCCATTTACCACCGTGGTACCTTAATATTGGTCGTTTGATATCTTTTGATACTTCTGTCATGCTGCACTGGAAATTGCTTCGTAATTTGATTCCACTAATTTTTGGGCCATGAGTGGCACAACAGAATTGCCGATAAACTTCTTTTGGTCGGTCTGCGTTCCGGTTAATTTGTAACCGTTCGGGAAACCTTGAATTCTTAACAACTCGCTGACTTTTAGCATTCGCATTTTTATATCGATGATTCCATACATGGCCATGAATTCCTTTATTTTGATCATTGTCGGTGAATCGGATTCATATACGATTATTCCAAAATTTTCGGATTGTTTGCAGCTGACCATGTAAAGTGGTTTTTTGTCTTGTCTGGCAATTATTGTTGGGCACGGTTGTTCGATCGACGACCCTTTACTTGTGAATTGTGGATTCAGAAGATAATGGTGTTTTCTGGCTGCGACTATTGTACCTAATGGGTTATGAATGGAAGTTCCAACATTATTAAAATTAGTGTCCATAATCCACGGTTTGGTGGTCACTAATGCCTGTTTTGGGTTACCTGTAATTGTGCCTGTGGGTTGGTGTATTCCCTGTGGTAATGAATTACCGTACTGGTTGTCAATAAAATTGCATGACGTCAATCTTTGTTTTGGAATTGCCAATATGGTTGGTGATGGTTGGTTGATTGAAGTCGTTTCGCCGCCATTGCTATAATAGTTTGTGAAAAACTGCGGTTGTATTGATGCAAGTCGATCTTTAGTTGTCAGCGTAGGCGAAGGGTTGTCAATTGAATGTACATGCCCATTGCCATAATAGGAAGTCAAGAACACTGTTTTTACAATCGCATGCCGATTGTTGGTCGAAATTGTACCAAGTGGTGATTGTAGGGATTTAACTTTGTTCTTAGGGTCTCCACCATTATACCGTTTGATGAATTCCTTTTCGCCACCAGCAACAAACTTTATCAACCCGGCATAAATTCGTTTTTCGGTGTTCTCTGACAGCTGTTTTTTACGTTCAAATATGGACTTACCTTCATCTTTTAAATCAAGTACGTCTTTGACGGCCCGCCATTTCTTTTTGGCCGACTTGAACAAACCGGTGTCTTCCGGAAGTTTCTTTGCATGTGTTGGCTTTGGCCATGCAATCGGAATTCCCTTTCTGACGAATTGACCGAAATACCTTTCACGTGAAGTGTAAGCGCCAAAGTCAGCTGAATTGAGTAATTTATAATCGTAACTGAATCCCCGCTTTATAACGTTGTTACACCACTTCACATAATCAACCCCATTGTATCGTGAAATCGGTTTACCGTTTTCGCACAATGGACCCCAGGCCATGAATTCACGAACGTTTTCAATCCAAAGGCCATCAGGTTTAAGTTCGTCAAGGTACATGAATAAATGGTTGGCCAATGTTCTACTATCAGCGTCACGCGGCAACCCACCCTTGGCTTTTGAATAGTTTGTGCATTCCAGGGACGCCCAAATATTAATGATGCACCCAGGATAATGTTTTCTTAGTGCTTCAACCATGTATTTTAACTTAACAACGACTTTGAAGTCACGGATGTCTTCAATGAAATGCACGCACAAAGGGTGGTTGATACGATGTGATTCGATTGCCTTTGCGTCATGGTTGACACATGCAACCACCTTTGCATTGGCACGTGATAGGTGAATACCTGTTGTTGTACCACCGGCACCCGAAAAAAGATCGATCCAAAATACAATTGGTTTGTTGCTACTCATAAATTTTAATTAATATGCCATGAATTCCATCATGCCAGGTTATTTTTCTGGACCTTACCAGGTCGTTAATTATTTCCTTGACTTGTTTGGTTACCGGGTAACCTAAGTCTTTGATGTAGGTGCCACAGTGGCCACCTGTTTTATTATGCTTTTCGGTTGCTATCCTTATGATATCATCCTTTATTTGTTGGTCACTAGCCATTGAAAACAATTGTGCAGACTAGTATTTTAGTACCATCACCTAAAAAATGATGGTAGTCACCAGATTGGCCCAGGTAGGTAGCCTGGTCGAATTCATTAAATTTTTTCGGGCAATTACGGGTTGCATTCCCTACTAAATAGCTGTGAATTTTCCATTTTTGACCGGGTCCTAATGTTGGGGCTTGCATTACAAGTTGGTTGTTTACTGGTTGTTTCATTTTCGTTTAGATTTTCCGGTGAATTCTATGATGTTGCACATTTCAACAATCCTGTCGTGTATTTCGTTGCCATATATTTCAGCGAAATACGATCCATTTGGCCAGTCTTCTAGTGACCAGTAGTTCGTTGAAAAATGGTAAAGTTTGCCGTTGTCGGTAAAGTTTCGGTACATTTGATGAATTCCAATACTGAAAGGCTGTTCAAGGGTGCCGAAGTTGTTAATTTGCTTGGTTTCGTTGTCGCTTTCACGCATGACTTCATCACAGAACAAATTGTTTTCAATCTTGACATAAAAGTCTTCCAGATTTGGCATTGACTTTCCTTTCTTCACTGCCAGGCTTTCCATACCAATCATTTTGAAATACTTTTGACGCTGAATAGGGGGAATGTTGTATCCGCAATGGAAAAGCTTGTGCATAATTTTCAAACTCATGCTTTTACCCAGTCCTTTTTTACCTGTAAACATCAACCCTTTTGAAAGGTTCCATTCGCATCTTTGATCATCAGTGAAGTAGTAAATTAAGTTGGTATACAATTTCGATTCAAAGGTTTCTTTTTTGATTTCAAAATCGCTGTCGTATGCCTTACCTATCCGAATCACCATTTTTTTCAGGATGTTGTGGTCCGTTTTAACGGCTTCGGGCTTGTACTTGCCAATATTTAAATCGTTGATGAAATCTAAACTCATATTTGTATTTTTTTGAAGCCTGAATTATTCGAATTTTTATTATCGAAATTACCTTCAAGTACTTTGATAAAGTTGTTGGTCTTCATGATCCAATCAAATGTTGCGGTCCAGCCTTCTTTGTTTGAGCCATTCATAAAATCTGATTGACCCGCTAATTGAAATACCTGATTGATTTTATTCAGACCATGTTGTGATAACCTTAATTTGATGGTTCTTTTTCTAGTATCAGATAGTACTTTTACTTTTGGAAGATTTTTACAAAACTGGTGATATAAGTCAACTACCTTTTTAGGTTCAATTATATTTTCATTTTCAATTACAATTTCATTTACATTTTCAATTACAGTGTTTGCTTCGTTTTTTGCTTTAGCAAAATCTTTATCAAAATCCTTTGATTTTTTATGTGTAGATACACCACCCTTTTTACCAGCTTTAGAGCGTTTAAGGGATAATTCAGCGTCTTTAACCATACGTTTTGAAAGAATGATGTCACCATCAATCAACAATACTTTTTCATCAATTAATTCTTGTAGTGGTGCAACTATGTTAGCAAAATCGAAAGCAGTTAATTTGGCTAGTTGATTGGCAAAATTTTCAACTTGGTTATTACTTTGCTTAAACTTTTGCTTTAGCAAAATCTTGCCATAATCATCTTCTTTGTGCATTACACACATTATTGAAAGTAAAAGCCCGTGCGATTCCATTGAACACATTTTAAGTTTGTTGTTGTTCATCAGGTCGTCAACATAAAGTGGAAGGTATGGTTGGTCGGTCAATGCCATTATTTTTTTCTGCTTATTTGGTTTATAAATTTTAGGGTGTTAATTGCGTCAATTAATGGTTCA
Source organism: Putridiphycobacter sp. (assembly GCA_965230195.1). Taxonomy (GTDB): domain Bacteria; phylum Bacteroidota; class Bacteroidia; order Flavobacteriales_D; family Crocinitomicaceae; genus Putridiphycobacter. The sequence goes on along the minus strand of OZ245997.1, from coordinate 4,889,601 downwards.
GCTTTGGTGTTTTGTATTGTATCAAAGTCCTTGTAATTTTTGGTGTCAACACATTCATCTTGTGCTTTTATGACCTCGGAAAGTTTTTTCTTTAGTACCTTGATTGCGTAGTCCACAGAATTGATTGTTAGAATTTTTTAATGTCGATTAGAATTAAATTGTTGATGCGCTTTGTACCTCTGTTGGTCCGTACTTCTGACATTTCATTTTTGTAAGTGATCATTACATAATCCTTGGTATCAATTGGAATCAATTTTTGGTATTTATGCGGCCGTACCTGGAAAGCATACTTAACACCAAGATTGTCTTCAACTACGATTTCAATCTTGGTGTTAGAAGGGTCTTTTGTTAATATGGTACCTTGAATTGAATTCATTCACATTTCCATTTGAAGTTGTTTAGCAAAGGCGTTTTTACCTTCTGTATAAAGCTTGATTTCTTCGTCAATTTTATCGGTTAGGTTTTTGATTGAGAGTTGCCAATCACGCTGAATTTTCGAATTAAGGTGTTCTTTGAAATCAAAATATCCAGTCTTAATTTCACCATGCGAATCTGATGGAATATGAAATGAATTGCTTGACAGGAACACGAATCTTACACTAATTTTACCGTCCTTGATTGTGTGTTTATATTCAATCGATTTGATTGTCGTCGGCAAGATGGCGGTATCATGTGTCGAAATGATTTCATCAGAAAATACTTTGATCAACGTCGGTTCACATTCAAGAATTTCATCAATTTCAGATTGGTTGAGAACACAACCTTTTGAAAACATTACTTGTTTCCTTTCAATGGAAATCACTTCACCGGAATCTTCATCAACAAAGTCTTCAACCCAGTTTTTGGTGATAGGTCCGGCAAGGATTTTACCGCGATGCTTTTTCAATTGTGATGGCAAAACATCAATAACAATGTTTGAAGTTGATATTTCATGAAATACAAAAAGTAGTTCATCAATTAGGTTAACCAGGTCTTTGTGGAAAGGCTCCTGATGTTTCACTTTGTGGTCGACTTCTAAGTCTTCAACCCTTTCGATATAGTCGATTGAATTGTCTTTGCCGATGGTAATTTTTTTAACTATCATAATATTCAGTTTAAGCGCTTAAATCAACAGATTGAAGTTCTTTTGAATTCCAATCCGGTTGTTTCATGTCAATAATTCCAAGGTTGCCTTCTTCGGCAAACGCATCATAAGAGGGGTAAAGGCCAGTTTCTTCACATTCTTTGGCAGTTTGAAGACCTTGTTGGTATTTGTATTTACCGATTTCAATGTCTTCGCCATTCCACACCATAACAGCCACACCGTAAGGTGCCACAGTTTGCAACATGATCATAATGGTTGTATTAAAATCCCGGCCGGTAACTTTCGAAACAACTTCCTGGTACATGCCTTCCGATAATTCGTAATTGAATTTTGCAGACTGGTAAAAGAAGTGGCCAAGGGATTCACATGATGTACTTTTAACTGAAATGACGGCATTCACACCAATGTTTTCTTCAAATTGGGCTGCATCAGTTCTGACTTTTACATCCAATCCGGTCGCATCATCAGTTGTGTAAAAAGACATTTCCCTTTTGGAGTGCTTCAACAGCTTTGGAATGATGCCGTTGCCATAACGCATGTAATTTCGTTTTACGACATCAATAATGATCATATCAGTTTCGGAAATTGCAGTGACACCAGTCGCTTCTTCAATGATTCTTAAATATGCTTTCTTGTCGTCACGCTTGTCGGTATTTGGTACCAACATGCTTGCATGGTTCAATACTTCCTGTGGGGTCATTTCCTGACCACTAACAAGGCACATTTCCTGTTTTTCAAGTATCCCTTCCCAGAATTCAATTAAGTCGTCTAAATCGGCATTATTTGCGCGTGATTTTTTTGGCTCAACTGTTACTCGGCCAAACTTTGTTGGTTCAAGCATACATTCATGAAGAAAAGTCCCACGTTTGAAGTGTTTTTTGTCCTGTAACTTTTCCAATTCGGCCCTTGCTTCATCTTCGCGTTGAAACATTAGATTCAAAGGGGTCTTGATAGCTGCCTTAATCTGGCTACTTGAATAGGCGGGATTTTCAAGGTACTTTTCCATGGCATCCTGAACGGCTTTACCACCTACTTGTAAGGTCTTAGTTGGCACATTTTGTGTTCCTTCGCGTTGGGCGATGAACCTGGCCACGGTTTCAGCTGTTGGGTATTCTCCAATTGGCCGTGAATAGTCGATCGTTTTTAATAACGTTCTTCTGGCGTCGGCTTCTTTAAGGGCCGAAAGTGCTTCGGCCCCTAATTCTAAGTTTTCAAAATCATTCATCGGTCTTTCCTAATAGGTTAACATCTAATTCAACAATTTTAAAAAGGGCTGTTTTCCCATTTTTGGCATTCTTGGTTACATCAGTACAAGTGATTGCAACACCTTGACCGACCGGCACATTCATTAGTGATTCTACCAATACAGTTTGCGCGGCCACAAATGGCATATTGCCATCATGTAACTTGGCTAAAAAGTAGGGTTTACCCTTGCCATCTTCGGCTTCTTTGAAGCCAAGGAAGTAGCAAAATTTTTCTTTCCCCTTTTCCTTTTCCCAGTCTTCAATTGTCATGTAGGATGCTGTAAGGTTTCGGCCTTTCTTGGCTCCTTTTAGTACTCCAATCGAATTGGTGGTTGGCATTAAAAATGTCACTTCACCATTTTGCGGGTATAATTCCGCTTTTCGTTCTTGATTGTCCATTATATTTGATTTTTGATTACTTATTTGGCGGAAATAGTATTCCGCGGTTAATTATTTCCTTTCTAAGCCAGGCGTCATACTTTTCTTCATCAGTCATTTCTTCAATCTCGATACCTGGTTGTTTTTGAATAGTTGATTTCAATCGGTCTATTAAATCGTTTACTTCGTGATCTGAAAGGTTCATTCTTTCGATTACTCCAATTGATATGTCAACCACGTTGTTCATGTGTTAGGCCACCAACTTTTTCAGATATTTCAAAAGCTTTTTGTCTTCTGAATTATTTTCCTGGCCATTTTCGAAAGCTATTTCGGTTAGTTCCGTAATGGCTGGTGCATTATTTTCATTAAGGTTTGCACTCCTATGTATAACCCGAGTGATTAATGATACACCAACACCTTCATATTTTTCTGACACGGTTGTCCTTTCTGCGACAGATGTGAATTTTTTCAAGCTGTCTGCCAACTCTTTTGTAATTGGTTTTTTATAGTCGTTTTCTGTAAACATCATTGTTTTACGATTTTTGCATTTAATAATTCGATAACAGAATATGCTTCAATCAGTCTATTGAACAAAACCATTCTGTCATCTTTGCCATCTGGTATTGAATCGATAACTTTTTGTGCTAAATCAATAGCATCAGTTTTTTGTTCTAGTGTTGCTAATTCGGCACATTCATTTAATAGTTCTAGGTTCATAGTTTTAAATTTGATTCGATTTCACTTTTAATAGTATTGTATAGTATCTGTGGGATTTCAATTTCATCACTGTCATCATTCATGATGAACAATTCGATGTCTGAAACTTCAAATTCTGTGCGACTGCAATTGAATCCGTCGGCGTTGAATTCAGGAAAGTGTTGAACTGAATAACTAAAATCAATCTGGTAATAGTTGTTATTGTATTCAACCTCGACATAGTCCGAGTGGGAATTTTCATCGACAGGTATTTCAGTTTTAGAAATAGTTTCAATAAATGAAACCCAGTTAATATTTTCTGTCAAAAGTTCCATTATGATATATTTCGTCGTGAACTGTTTACTATTCTTCTGGCTGGCTTCCCTTGTCGTTCAATTTGAACTGAATTGCACACTGCAAAACCTTGAATCATTAAGAATGCGATTGCTGCGAAATACTTCTTTGGGTCATCTAAGCTTAGTATGAATTTTCTGGCTACATCAACCGCACTTCTGGCGTTTAACTTTTTCCTAATGTTCTGGGTATGTTTACGTATTGTGCTTACACTGTTGAAACGCTTGGCAGCAATTTCTTTTTCGCTATACCCCCGTGCGATCAATTCCGAAATTTGAAATTCGGTTTTGGTTAAGTCTTCTGTTCCTGTGGCGGTAATGTTCATACTACAATTGTTCTATTTTGATTAAGGTTTCTTTTTTTCTTCAACAATTTTGTATTACTTTGTTGTTGCATGGAACAAACATACGAACTTTTTTAGAACTATTGGAACTTTTTTCTGATTTCTTGAAACATTTTTTAATTTTTTTGGAACTTATTTTAAAACTTTTAACATGGATGAAACACCTTTACAATTGATAGCCAAGGAATTAGGTATTAGATTTCCAATTGCGGAGTGGTCCCAGAAATTAGAAATATCTAAGGGTTCAGTAAGTCAATATTATAATGGAAAGCTGCCACCAAGTAAAAATTTCATCAAAAAATTGGAACTTTTTTATGGTATAAACTATCAGGATTACATAAGTTCCAAAAAAGTTTTAAAATCATTAGAACCGATACGGAAGCATTCACTGGGCGACGAAGGTTCACCGATGGACCTGGAAGAATTAAATGTGATGCTTGTGCCATTGGTAAGCCAGTACGCACACGCTGGTTACTTGAATGGCTTTGATGACGAACATTATATTGAAGAACTGCCAAAAGTTCCATTTACGGCAGATAAAGAGCATAAAGGCGAATACATTTGTATTGAAGTGAAAGGTGATAGCATGGAGGACGGCACGGATGAAAGTTACCTTGAAAATGACATCTTGCTTTGTAGAAATGTTGCGCCGGTGTATTGGCAATCCAGACTTCACATAAATAAATGGGATTTTGTAATCGTTCACAGGGAAAAAGGTATCCTTGTGAAGCGTATCATTAAGCATGATGTTGAAAGGGGAGTGATCACGTTGCATTCACTTAATGATTACTATGATGATTTTGATATACATTTGAAGGATGTTGCCAAAATATTTAATATTGTGGACTTTAGACGAAAGAAAAAAAGAAGATGAAAATTTTAAATGCAATATTGTTGATGTCATTAATTCTGTTTTCATGTGAGAAGCAAGAAATTGAACCGGTGGAACCTGTTGAACAACCAGAAAAGAACATTGGCAATATAACCTATGAATTGAAAAGTAACTATTCTAATTGTAAAGCAACCCTATTGATCGGTACCAACTACGAAACCCATCAGATGGGCGCGTTTGAATGGAAATTCCCATTTAACCATGGACATAAAGGTGATTCAGTGGCAATGATCATTGAATCGTTTGGAACTGGTGCTTTAGTGATTGGGAATATCTACTTTCAAAACAAGATAATTTTCACTGATACGGCCGTTGGTGACAATGTAATTTTAAGCATTAAGGAAACAATACCACTATAATAAAAGTCGAATACTAAAGCGAATACTATTTGCGAACTTTTTGATGTAATTGAGTGTGTAATCTACTGATAATCAATGTAGGTTTTTTGGACGGTAAATTCGATTCCCGCCGGCTCCACCTTCGCCCTCTGAAACTTTAGTGAAGGAGGGCTTTTTAATTCAAGTTCTAACCTCACGATAATCGGATAGTTTGAGTTAAAGGGCTTCGGCGGACGCCGTCCGTGATTAAAATATAACCGTTTAAAGTGATTCATAGAATGTGGCATGTCTATTTACTAAGGTGTAGTGATTGTACAATATATACTGGTTGTACCGGTAATCTGGAAAATCGAATCAATCGACATTCCAAAGGGCAAGTGCATTACCTCAAAGCAAAGAATTACAACAAAACAGTAACATCATTTTTGCAGGAACAAAAGCAAAATATTTTTATGGCTTGAAAGTTTCAATTCTTAATTAATTGAATGGTTGTTTTTTCCAACTTCAAATAGTATAACCCTGATGAAAAATTTTCTACAGAAACTTGTTGAGGGTCCGGGGAGCTTAAAGTTCCTGACCAGACCACTTTCCCTCCAGCATCTAACAATTGAATGGGTGATGCCTCAATGAGGCCCATTACCTCAATAACAAAATAGTCGCTCGTTGGATTTGGGTAAACCTTTAATTCGACAGGAAGGATGTCTGTCTGCCCCAAAGAATTGCAAGATTCCACTACAATATTGATGGTGTCAGAATTTTGACAACCATTCATATCTGTCACCAATACATTAAATTCGTGTGCACCAGTTCCCAGGGCACTTCCATTCACATTGATCGTTTGAGTGATGTCTGCCGTATTCCAGAGGTAATTTATCATACCCCCTCCGGCATCCAACATAAATAGGGTTGCAGTGTCACAAAGGGTAGTGTCAGCACCAAGGTTAACTGTTGGCAGGGAATGCTCAGTGATCACAATAGCGTCACTGTTTTCACAGTTGTTGCCATCAGTAATGGTGACATCATACGTTCCTTGTGTGGCATAAATGGTTTGAGAAGTTTCTGTGGTATTCCAGTCGTACATGAATCCCGATCCGGCATCTAACAAAACACTGTCGCCTTCACAATAAGCTGTGTCTAAACCAAGATTTAGTGATGGTAGTGCGTTTTCAGTAATCAAAATGGTATCATTATTTTGGCAATTATTCGCATCAGTAACAAGGACATGATAGGTCCCCTGTGTGACGTAGATGCTTTGAGAGTTCGCCATTGTATTCCAGCTATAATTAAATCCAGTCCCGGCATCCAAAAGGACACTGTCCCCAAAGCAATAGGTTGTATCTTGTCCGAGATCTAAAATGGGTAAATCATAAATTGTAACCGTTACGCTGTCTACCAAATGTCTTGGGCAATTAAACGCACTATCCGAGGTATAGTAGGTTGTATTACCCACCGGCAAAATACCGGTATTAAATAGGTTCCCCTGTCCCAATAAATTACTAAGCCCGTTATCAGAGTGCCACTGTAAACTGTTTCCTATGCCGTTGAGCGTGAGTGCCTGACCATCATCACATTGAGCAGTATCCGCTATACTTGTACCCCATGGAGCCTGCTGCTCGTAAATTCCTATATCTACCTCGCATTGGTTGAGCCTTGGCATGCCGTTAAAATCTATAGGTAATAGCTCGATGGTATCGTCATCCATGTCCAAATCGAAGGTGTCTGCAGGCAAATAACTGATATTGCCCGCATTGCGGAGCACAGAAGTGGAAGTCAATTCAAAATTGCCGTGAGGAGCATTTACAAAATTATTGGCATCAAAATTAGGACTGGTCGCATTGATATTACTGATCCCGGAAGGATTTTGATTTTTGACAACACTGTGGCTCACGGTCAAGCTACCTGCAAAGTTAGGCTGATGTTCATTGGGGACGCTCATGCCATTTACGATCTTAGTATTGCCCCACAATACACTGTTATTTAAGGTTGTAGTGCCCCAAATTCCTCCTCCCCCCATGGAAGGGGAAGTAAAAGGAGGAATAAAAACTGTATTGTCGTTAACTTGACTATTGGTTAAGGTGGCAAGGCCCGAACCATTGGTATAAACCCCTCCACCATACATAGTACTGGCGGATCCATTATCGTCGAGGCCAAATCCACGTGCAATGTTATCCGTAATCTGGCTATTAGTCATGTTGATGGATGTTCCATAGATGCCACCACCATAAACACTGACAGTAGACAGCCTATAAATACCCACAGCGGCATTACAATTGACTCGACTGTTGGTTAAGTTGATAGTCTGCCCATATATACCACCACCATATACCTGTACGTTATTGTTATCATTGTAATGCAGGACTTGGTTACCACTCACTTGGCACTTGGTTAAGGTAGTGGATCCCGTTGGGCAATAAATGCCACCACCATACGATCCGAATAATGCGCCTACAGTAGTCAGTAAACCATTCATAACATTGGTACTAGTAAGATCAAGGTTTTGTTGCGCCAAAATAACACGTCCATTGTGCTGTACATCTAAGGCGCTGCGTGCAAAAGGTTCTACTGCTCCTGTAGTCGCATTATATCCCCCTACAATATTGATATCTGATGAAAAAATCAAGGTGCCGCTGATGGGGTACTTTCCCTTTGCTAAATAAATGGAATCAAGATTGCTAGTATTCTGAATGTGAAAATAGTCGTCTAATCTGCTGAAGGCTGTTGCCCAGCTTAACCCATCTTGCGTGGCAGCAGAATTGTTTTCATCAAAAAAGTAGGCATTGGCGCTGGTATTGTAATTTTTTCCACTAAAATTGGATTCTAAAACACCGATATCTACTGAAGACCCAACAGTACGATTGAAACCACTCAACGATAATGGAATGGTTTCTGTAGCGTTTCCGTCATTATCTACATCATAGGTGTCAGCTGGTAAATAAGTATTATTTCCGGCATTGATGAGCACAGACGTGGGCGTTGGTCCTAAGTTACCATTAGCAGCATCTATAAAATTGTCAGTTTCAAAATTAGCCACGGTAGCATCTATATTGCCTGTTCCTGAAGGGTTTTGAGCTTTAATGACGCTGTGGTTGGCGGTTAAAGTTCCATTGAGATGCTCATTCGCCGTAGATGTGCCATATTCCACTATGGTATTGCCCCATAGAACGCTATTATTCAAGACGGTTGTTCCATAAATGCCACCAGCAGCTGCAATGGACGAACCTGGTGTAGTGGAATTAGCAACAGCTATATTATGGTTCACTTGCGTATTGGTCATAGTGATGGACAATCCGAGGATACCACCTCCAGAAGCAAAAGCGGAACCAGAAAATGAAGAATTTAAACTACAGGCCATATTGTGGCTCACCTGACAATTGGTTAATGAGGCAAATGTTGAGCAGTAAATACCACCGCCATGAGCCTCTACAGTAGTATTACCAATAGCTTTACTGGCGATTGCCCTGTTTCCGCTGATCTGGCAGTTGATTAAGGTCAAGGGAAATCCAAAAATACCTCCTCCCTCAGCAACGGCTTGAGAATTACCGTCAACAACAGCCCTATTACACGTGATTTTGCAATTGGTCAAGATAATGGCCGTTCCACGAATACCACCACCTTGAGCATGCAATTCTCCAGTGGCCACATTATTGGTGATGTGACAGGCCTTGGCGTGCAAAGGCCCTGAGGTATAGATGCCCGCTCCTCGGGAAGCGTTGTTGGTTCCATGGACATTTCCATTTTTTATGGTTAACCCTTCCATGTAAAGTGTATCAGTGATATGAGTTGACCGGATGACGCGATGCCGGTGCTTGCCATCTAACACGGTTTCATTGGCTTGGACATTCTGTGCACCACCGCCATGGGGGTAGCCCCCACGAATAATGAGTGAATTTGTAATTTGAATTTCTGTGCCTTCCCGGTAGATACCCTGGGCTATCAAAATGGTATCTCCGGCATTAGCATTATTCACTGCAGTTTGAACGGAAGTATAGGCGTTAATCCATGTAGTGCCGTCATTACTTCCGGAAGCCGTTTGGTCGACGTGGATTGTCTGGGCAGTTAAGTACCAGGGAAGAATAGAACAAAATAAAAAAGTAAAGTTTTTCATGTCTCGTTATTTTGAACTTGAAAATTAGAGTTAATGCGAAAAATAACCAACAAAATAGCGGGTAGTAAACGGGTAGTTTTTGGTGCTAGGGCCTTCTACTCGAGATCAATCCATTGTAAATCCCCATAGATTTATTATTTTAAACGAAAAAGAGGCTATGCTAAGAATTCTGGCAATAGGCGTTGCGTGCCTTCTATTGACTTCCTGCCATTTTTTAGAAAATAACAGATCGGAAAAAGATAGTGTATTGGCGAAGGTTTATGCCATTACACCCACTTTGCATTTTGATGAACAAACACCACAAGAATATCATAAGCAAGTGCTGTCTGAAATTATAGATTCCCTTGCAAAGGTCATGGATATTGGTCAGTCAAAGGTAAAGCAGTACAAATGCTATTTTAATGTCAAGATAGATTTCTTATATCAATACTACACCGTTTACGATACAAGCGAAGTCCTTCAAAAATTTCAATACATCTATGATAATTTTGCTCCTGAAGACTGCACCAATGAATTAGAAGCTTCCTTTTATTATGAACTCTCACACTTTTATGCTTCCGTGGGCTTGTTTGAAGAAGCCATCATTTACCGGAAAAAGATGCAAACCACCTTTCCAGCATTTGACCGAAACCTTTTTGAATACAGACATTTGGGGAATTACTATTATAATTTAGGCAGGTATAGTGAAGCCTTGGAGGCCTATAAAAGTAAGTACGAAAAACAAAAAAACTTGCCTAAGGAAAGAAGAAGTAGTATGCTGGGGCATATGTGTAATAATATAGGCTTATGTTACATTCAATTAAAGGAAAAAGACTCTGCCATTTTATTTTTTGATCAAGCCAAAATGTACTGGCGGGCGTATACAAAAGATAACCCAGAGGAACGCGCCTATTTAAGTGCGCTTGTTGATGGCAATAAGGGGGAATCATATCTCGCTCTCGGAGAATACCATAAGGCAATACCTCTGCTAAAAAACAAAATGGATATCAGGCATAACCCCTATGCCTTGAAGAACGAAATCTATCCAATATCAGCTGCCCTTGATCTTGTGGAGTGCCATCTAGCCATAGAACAAATTGATTTAGCAAAGCAGGTTTTGAATGAGGTTGATCCTTTGCTCATCACCGAAGCCAATTATTTAGTCCAAAAGAACTACTTCAACCTACAAAAAAAAACAGCGTTCAAAACGCAAAACCTATTTCTGGCTGAATATTATGATGAAGTATTAGATAGTCTGAGCAAAGTAAATTTGCAGGAAAAGAACATCAAAGCACAGGCCAAAGCCGTTTTACGTCTTGAAATCAAAAGAAAAGATACCTTATCAAGGATTAAAAGACAAGAAGATTTAATGATTAGAAGGAATATTCTACTATTTTCTTCCGCCATCATATTTTTACTTTTAGGAGGTTTGGTTTGGTATATCAGCAGGTTAAGGGCGTTAAACAAGGAAAATATCTTTATTCGCCAAGAGATTTTACGACTACTGGAACGTTTAAAAAAGGAAAAAGAAAACATTCCATTGAATTCCAGGGAACGTCAGATCGTACCCTTATTGATTGATGGAGTCACGAATAAGGAGATTGCGGAGAGACTTCATATTTCTGTGAACACTGTAAAATACCACATCAAAAAATTATATCAGAAGCTTGAAGTCTCCAGCAGGGAAGAAGTGATTTCAAAATTTGCAAATGTAGAGAAGTGATTTTTTCTAGAGCTGAGTATCTCTTTTAATTTCTGTTGTTTTGGTCATTTGCCTTCAGAGTTTTACCATCCTTATTCTCTTATTAGCTTATGAATTTCATCTCCAAGATAACTTCTCTGCTTAATTATATATTAATCAGAACTACAAAATTACCAATTGCCAGCTGGGCAATAACTAGAGGCTGGTATTGGGACTAAGCAGAAAAAATGTATATTTAGATAAGCAGACTAACCCCGTGATATATTGAAAAATATTCCTAATATACTTAATCTATTGAAGAAGAATTTCTCATTTTGAGCCAGATAAATGCAGAAGAACAAGAAAGGAAAACATTAGCTGTGAAAATTGATTTTTGTAAAGAAGGTTAGTAAATATGAAATACAGCATAATTGTTGCACTTTTCAATCATCCTAAATTAATAAAACCTTAACATAACATAGGCAACCCGTGATAAAAGTCGGTGTATTTTACAATGACATATTATACCGTTTGATTAAGTTGAACAGATCATTCGGTCAAAAGTATATTTTTTGGAAATGAAAAAACTGAATATCCCTCAGAGGCAGAATATCTGGACCTGTATTTTAGCATGGTTTTTATTTTTTAGCTTTTCATTAACTGCAAAACAATCTTCTGCTCAGCATTCACCACCATTCAACTATCAGTATCCTGATACACTTAATAAGAAAAAGTTGGCTGCGGCAATCGGTATAGAAACTGGTTCCTATGCACTGGGTTTATCTTTTTTGGAATTCATCTGGTATAAAGACCACGACAGAGTTCAATTCCATTTTTATGACGATTCCAAAGGGTATTTACAAATTGATAAAGGTGGACATGCTTTTACTGCGTATAAACAAAGCTATGCTGCTTATTATGCGTTGAGAAGAGCCGGGGTTAAAAAGGGCAAAGCATTACTTTTTGGAGGCCCAATTGGTTTAGTGTTCCAAACACCAATTGAAATTTTTGATGGCTTATATGAAGGTTGGGGATTTTCATGGAGTGATATGATTGCCAATGCCGGAGGAAGTGCACTTTTTGTTTCGCAGGAACTTATTTTTGACCAGCAACTATTTGTGATGAAATTCTCTTATTCACCGAGTATTTATCCCGAGTACCATAGCTTTTTAGGCGAAAATCATTTTGAACGATTTTTCTATGATTATAATGGACATACCTATTGGCTTTCGGGTAACATCCAATCTATGACAGGGATAAAAAAAGTACCGGGATGGTTAAATATAGCTTTTGGTTATAGTGCAAATGGAATGATCTATGAATTTCACAATCCAACTTTCTATCAGGGAGAGCCTTTTCCACATCTTGAGCGATACCGTCAATATCTCTTTTCCTTGGATGTGGATTTTTCAAAAATCAAGACCAATAAAAAATGGTTGGGTCTTATTTTTAAAGGGATAAACCATTTGAAGGTACCATTTCCAGCATTGGAGTATAATCGTGTGGAAGGGTTTAAAATGGTTCCGTTGTATTTTTAGGTTTGGATTCTTGATTTATACTTCACTTTTCCAAAATTAAAGTATCATGATTAATTTAAAACCTATTATATTTGCCCCATCAAATTTTTGGGCTATTAACTCAGTTGGTTTAGAGTGTCATCTTGACAGGGTGGAAGTCACTGGTTCGAATCCAGTATAGCCCACTAGAGAATATTGAAGCCTGGTGCATTGCACTGGGCTTTTGTGTTTTTTCGCGCCCTGAATTCATTCAGGTAAGTGGAAAGACACAAAAGCCCAAGTCTCAAAGAGACCGGGCTTAATATTTTGACCTTGTTCTGCACTGGATCACCGAAGGTAATCCAATATTTTGTCACACTGAATTCATTCAGGTAAGCGTAAAGACACAAAAGCCCAAGTCTCGGAGAGACCGGGCTTGATATTTCGACCTTGTTTTGCACTGGATCACCGGAGGTAATCCAATATTTTCGCGTCCTGAATTCATTCAGGTAAGCGTAAAGACACAAAAGTCCAAGTCTCGAAGAGACCGGACTTAATATTTCGACCTTGTTCCGCACTGGATCACCAGAGGTAATCCAGTATAGTCAGCAGACGAATTTCAAAGATTAATATCTCCCATTGTCTTATTTAAAAAATCAAATAAATTCAATTTGAAGAAAAAAAGTGAAAATTTTGGGTGATATTAGTGTATGAAAGGGAATATACTGGTAAAAGATAAAAAGTATGTTAATACTTGAAGCAGTAAATACAAAAACACGTAGTGAGGTGATAACCGAATGGTATCAAGAGGTTTTTCCTCATGCGGCAAAGTACATCAAAAAGCATGGTGGCGATTTGGAAGTAACCAGGGAAGTTTTTCAGGAATCAGTTGTTTTATACTACGAAAAACTGGTTAATCTGAACTTTGAACATGATGTTAACCAAAGAGCTTACTTGATGGGAATTGTCAAAAATCAATGGTTTAAGCACTGTAAAAAAAACGCACGGTTCTCAGGACTTGAAAGCATAGAGCTAATGGAGGAGCAAACGCAAAAGCCATTATCAAAAAAACTATTGGATTATTTGAAACAGTCCGGAGAGAAGTGCATGGATTTATTGCAGGCTTTTTATTACGAAAAACTAACAATGAAACAATTATCTGATAGGTTTAGTTATTCGAGCGAAAGGTCTGCGACAGTTCAGAAATTTAAATGTCTTGAAAAAGTACGAAATCAAATTAAACAAAAAGCATTGACTTATGAGGACTTCCTTGATTGAAACAGAACAAATAGAGCAGTGGCTTCTAAAAAAAGGAAACGTTCAGGACAGAGTTGTCATGGAGGCTAGATTACTTTCAAACCCTGCTTTACGAGATAAAGCACAATGGCAGGAAACAGCTTATGATTTGGTCCGCCAATATGGTCGGGAAAAGCTTTTGGACGAAATCAAAGCTGTGGAACATACACTCTTTAATACACCAAAATACAAATCATTTCAGGATAAAATACGATCCATCTTTAAACGGTAATTTATGACTTTTCAATCCAATTTAATACCTATGGTTATTGATCAGAATAGCCATGGAGAGAGAGCCTTTGACATTTTTAGTTTGCTTTTAAAAGAGCGAATTGTCTTTCTGGGTTCTGCAATTAATGACCAGGTGGCCAATGTAGTAGTGGCTCAATTGCTTTATTTAAATAGTGTTAATCCTAACAAGCAGATTGATATGTATATCCAGTCTCCCGGAGGATCGGTATATGCCGGATTAGCCATCTACGACACCATTCAAATGATTGATGCTCCGGTTTCTACTGTGGCAGTTGGTTTTTCAGGCAGTATGGGTACAGCACTTCTGACTTCAGGGGCTAAAGGTAAACGATATGCTCTGGCACAAGCTACCATTCATCAGCACCCTACGGGTGGGGGAGCCCAGGGGTATACTGAGGATGTACGAATTGCAACCCGTGAACAGGAGCGTTTGCAAACGCAATTGTTTCATATTATGGGTAAAAACAGCGGACATACCTGGCAGGAAATTGAGGCCTTTTTTAAAAGAGACCGGTACATGAATGCCCTGGAAGCAAAAGAATTTGGATTAGTGGATGAAGTATTAGGTGATACTTCCGATCTGATTAAAATGAATAGTCTGGACGCTGAGGTGAGCTTCTATGGTGATGAAAAGGGGAGTATGGAGTAAAGTCGTATACTAATTTCTAAGAATATTTAAGTATGTGGAGAATAAATCGCGAATTGATTTGTTATTCACCAATGGTCAAAAAAACCGTCTATATTTGAATTATAAATAATTATATGGATGAATTTAAACCAGAAGAAGTAGTAATTCCTGTTGAGTTAGTAGATGTTAGTGTTCTTGATGGAGGGCGAACTAGTTACTATTGCTGTAGTAATGAAAAGAACTTTGTAATTCGCATAGTTCACAATGGTTTTGAGGATATACCCTTCAAGACAGGATATTGTCCTGGCGGTATTTATTTTGACAATTCTTTATTAGAAGTGAATTCCATTGAAGAGAAGATAATTTGCAATATCTTAGGAACTATGAATGTCCAAAATTTTGCTAAGAAGTTTGATTCTGCTGACGAAGAATTTGAAGATTCGGAACAATTATTATTGCATATGATTCGTAGCCACATTAAGTTTATAGGCTCTAAAGACTATTATCGATTGGCAAAAATTACAGGAAGAATATAAACTCCTTAACAAACTCAGCATTATAATAGATAGAATATGTAAATGTAGTTTTTAACTATGCTTGGATAGATATGACGCATAGATCTGATGAAGTCAAGTAAAATAATTATTGTTCTCTAAAAATCTTTAGGAAAAGATATTATCTTTGCCTCTACTATTATCAGGGGGCATTAGCTCAGTTGGCTAGAGCGCTACACTGGCAGTGTAGAGGTCAGCGGTTCGAATCCGCTATGCTCCACAATTTAAAGACACTTTCATTTGAAGTGTCTTTTTCTTTTCCATCACGAGAAGTACACTCACAGTTTCTATCCAGGTGTAAACTAAAACTGGACTAGAAATAGACTTAATCAATTGCTTTTCGAATACTTTGAATGGCGTTGTTCAGTTCTTGTTGGTTCCCGACAATATGTAGCTCTCCCTTGCCAATTGATACGACCTGATTTAGTTCATTAATATTGATTGATAACTGATGCAAAGCAGTGGTTTGATTACCGAAAAAATCATTGGTACTGATGGGTACTGGTTCAGGAGAATACAAGCAGACAATGTGGACTTTAATGCCCAGTTTTGTGGCAATTTCGGTCGCGGTTATAGTAGAAACCCGACTTGAATTTGAACGACCATCTGTAATCAAAACGATATGCTTCTGACTTAAATCCGAGTTGCTCAATGTCTGCATGGCTTCTAAAATGGCATCTCCGATTGCAGTTCCGTCAGGAATATGATGATTTCCCAGACTGTCCAATGTCGCTTTCAGTGTGTTGCGATCAGATGTTGTTCCACATATGGTTTCACTTTCTTTGGCAAATCTGATCAGACAAAAATCATCACGACTAAATTTGGTATAATCCTGAAGGGTAGCCTGGGTTGCACTTAATCGATTAGGTTTAAAATCTTCTGCTGTCATACTCCGGGAAACATCAACAGCAAAGGCTATACTTTTCTTCTTTTCTTCCAAAAAAGGCTTGGCTTTATTCTTAAAAATAGTTTGGTAATTCGATATTTGAGGGTCATTGGAAATCCCTTTATCCATTACTGATATCTCAAGGTTATTTGAGTGACGCTTAACTGGTTTGGTATTAGTTCGAAAAAATGCTGTTTTCTCAGACGTATATTTTTGTCTTATATTCATAGTTAAGCGACATGAATCAATAGTTAATATTCCTGTTTTTAAAGGGTATAAAGTCCAGCGACTCAATGTGCCGGAGTATTCCATAATATCTCCATTTAATTGCTTAGCGGATTTTGGGGTAATATGATGATGCCTCACATAAAAGCCATTAAACTGAGGTAAAGTCATTTCGGAAACTTCCATAATCTGTCGGTTTGATTGATAACACAATTCGACCTGTATGCTGTCATCTAAATCGCAGGCAAGTTTACTGGCCTTTAGTAACAATGTGATATCCTCTGATTTTAAGATATTGGATTGACTTTTTTTAGTGGTTTGATCTTCTTCTCCTTCAGGTAAAGTATGGATAGATATGCTGGATGTTTTGTATTCCTTTCCATTCACTTTAGCGGTTGCTTCACCAATTTTATAATCTCCTTTTTCAGGGAATACAATTTCATAACGAATGGTTTCATTGTATTGCATTGTTCCATTGATGTATTTTGTTTGGGATTGCCGGCTGGGCCCGCTTGTATAATCAAAATTGACTTCGGCGGGAGGAGTAAAGCTTGTCATTTGACCATTTGCTTCAAAATAAACAGTTACTTTTTGACCAACGGTTGCAGTATCCGGTATCACCCAACTTTTAAAGTACGTTTCCTGAGCAATACTACTTATACCAGCCAAAATAGCAAGTAAACTCAATAAATTTTGAATACTTTTTTTTTGCATAATTATTTTTTTGTGTCACTTGGTAAGGTCAAGCTTTTTACCGGGTAACCATGGTTGCGAAAATACGAAATTATTAAAATGAATAGTAGCCTTTGCTATATATAGTTGTCCTGCTTTAGGCATTTCTAAATGGATTTATTTGCATTTTTCGCAGTATTTTATGGCTCTTGCAAAATTCAATTTAAGTATTGCTTTTTCCCATTGTAGTTTTGTAAAAAACTTACAATGGTTTTACACAAATTGATTTTTGGAATTTTGATTTTTTGTAGTTTAAATGCCTCTGCTCAATACTATCATAAAAGTAATAAACTACTTAAATTTGTTGGAGCAGCTGGTATTGCTGCAGGTCCTGAAAACCTGATTAGTTTGCCAAAATTAAGTGGGTTTGCCAGTTTTAAATTAGGAGGGAAAGCAGATCATAGATTTGGAAACTTTCAAAGGCATTCATTTTATATTGGTACCGAGAGCTCTATAGTAATCTTATTTGCTGCAGCAGGTTCAATTTCCGGAGTAGCAGGTTTTAAATCAGATCGGTTTACGTTGGATTGTTCTTTAACCCGTTTATGGCTAATGAACCCTGAAGGAGATATTGTGTCCCGACAAACTACTTTGAATCCTAAAATTGGAGTAATGTTTGGACCAATATGGATGAAAGTGGGGCCATCAGTTTTAATGACCAATGAAAATATTTTTAGAGATACGTTTGGTAATTTTCTGCATATTGGAAATGTTCCTTTCAACCTGGAAGTGAACTATAATTTATCCTGGTAGAGGGAAATAAAATTGTCCTTTTTCAAAATCTCCACTGGAGATTTTACCTGAAAGTTATCTGAAAACTTACGTATATTTGAATGTTAAACATTTAATTAACTGTCATTAATGTTTTGGAATAAAAAGAATAAGCTACCGGTAACTGAAGGTGATAAAATTTGGGTTGATGAAAGCCTGGAATGGTTGCGAACTGAATTCGGAGAAGAACATTTTTTAGAAATCCGAACAGTAAAGCCAACAGAAGAATTTTTTGAAAGAACATTTGATGGCACTGAAAAAGATGCTGAGTTCATTCTTGAACGTACAATGGAATTGATGGCAATTAAGGACGTCGATATAAAACTTGAATTCTTTACAGATGGTTTTTTTGAATCGAGTGATGGTAATATTTTAACAACTCCTGCTGAAGGAGTAGGTGGGAGGTGGAAAAGCGCGGCTGGAACCTATAGAAGAAGTGAAAGTGAGACGATTATTTCAATTGAAAAACAACAATTAAAACATCCTGTTTCATTGATTGCTACAATATCGCATGAGTTAGCGCATCAGATTTTATTAGGAGAAAATAGAATTGAAGAAAATGATGAATTTCTTACCGATTTGACAGCAATTTTTTACGGGTTTGGGATTTTTATTGGTAATTCCCGTTTTCAGTTTAGGTCAGAAGGGTTTGGTTGGGAGTCAAGTGGACAGGGGTATTTACCAGAACAAATAACAGCCTACGCAATGGCCAGATTAAGCAAGGAACGTAACGAAGAAACAGAATACAAACAGTATCTGGACAGGTCTGTAAAAAAACATTTTGAACAGAGTTTAAATTGGCTTAACGAAAATGAATAAAGTAATTGACATAACTTAAGAAATGAAAATCCCACAAACGCCGGACGATTTAAAAAAAGAGTTCTATATTTCGGTTGATCTATTAGATAAAATTGGAGATTTAAGAATCAGACAACTAATGGAGAGGTTGACCAAAGTTTCTGATGACATTATTGTACTGGGAATAATCAAAATATTTGAAAATACTGAGAGACCGAACACTCAATATGTAGATCAGGAGTATGCCGGAAAAATCTTGGAGAAGCTAAAACCAAAGGCCAATATTGACTTAGGTCTTGTCTTAAAGTCTACAATTCAAAATTGGAATAAAAGTGTTGAGCAATTTCCTTTTTGGCTAAAAGAAAATTGTGGTATTGATGAATTAAAAGATAAACTCGCTGAGTTTGAAAATCAAAATCCAACAGAATTAGAGTCAGACAAATTAAAGTCTTTTAAATGGTGGTTGAACGTATGAAAAATCTAATTGAGAAAATACAAAAAATTAAATTAGGACGAAAGGATGATAAATTTCATAGAGAGTTGGATAGAGCCTTCAGAATAATCTCAACTGAAATTGAACCAGCACATAAGGAATTTCTTAGAGAAGATTTTGAATTGTTTAGATCAAGAGGAAGATACATAGTTAATAATACATTTATGGGAGGGATTATTTTCTTGAGGGAACCAGAGACCATTGAGAGAATAAAAATTGATTTTAAAACAGATACTAACAGTGCTTTGGCTGAAGTTGAGTATGGCTCAGAGATAAGGAATAAAAGAAACGTTAAGTATAAACCAAATGCCGGAAAAATTGAAAGTGTCGAATGGAGTATGTTAGGGATTTTTCCGAATTTTTTTAAATACGATAAGGAGATAAAGATTGTTTTAGTGGTACTTATTGGAAATTTTGTAAAAGTAATTTGCGAATATTTCAATCAAAACAGCTGGTTTATGATGTATGAAAAGAATTTTGATATTGAGATAATTTTAGATAATGAGAAGGTGATTAGTTTACCCGTAAAGGCAATTTAAGTAATTGCTAATTAAGAGAATTTAACTTGAATGACAGACCGGGAAATAAAAAATGGCAGAACCGAAAAGAACAAATGTAGAACCTCTTAATCAATTATCTTCGTCTAATTATGCTAAGTCCAATTATACATAAAAAGTCTAATGAAAATAGATTTAACAAATACAAAACAGGGTAATCAGATCACAGAATTGAAGAGCAGATTGGAAAAATCGGGATGGAGAATTATCGAAGAAATTGAAAGAAAATTTAAGGGAAAACCAAGATGGGAGTTAAATGATGAAACACCCAACCTGATCTATTCCTGGTCAATTCAAAGAGACTCTCAATATGGACCGTTTTGGTTAGACTTTATAGCATATTGGGATTATATCACCTACGAGACTTTTGTTAGTGACTGTTCACATTGTGAGATGAGAGAAAGAGAAATAGTATTACATTTTGTTAAAGATAAAGGGCTTAGAGTTGAAAGAGAATTATTAGATTGGAAGGACAGACTGGATAAATTCATGAAGGATTTAAATGAGATTGAAAATAATGTTTAATATTATAAAATCGTTGATCCTTTTTATGTGTTTGATGCTTTTGTAATTCTAAACGATAACAGATATGAGTTTTTTGAAGAAGGTTTTTTCAGGAATGTCGAACTCCAATGTAAAGAGTCAATATTTAGCAGGATTTGAAGTACAGTTAGACGGAGGAAAACACTGTAATAGTTTTATAAAAACACAATTGATTGATAAGGAAATTGCGAAAAATCTTGATTCGTATGTTGAATTAAATTTTGACTCTGACGATCTTTTAATTGATGCAAAATTGTATTCAGATGGAGTACGGGAAACTTCGGGACATTGGTTTGACAACTTAAAAATAAGTGAAGCAATAGGGAAGTTAAAGTTCCGGGATTTGAAAAGTAATCAACCGTATGAATTGGAAGAATCTGATACAGGGTTAAGCCATTTAGGTGGTGAAATCCCTGAAGATTTCAAGGTCCCTGACAATAAATGTCCAGGTTCCTTTCAATATCTTGGTAAATTGAGTAATGAAGATCAGGCATTTAATTGGTTACCATTCGAATTACATCTGATTTGTCCGATCTATCTGGACATAGATAAAGTATGGATTGATTATAATGATCCTCAAAATCCAAAAATCATCAATAAAGAAGAAATTGAGAATGCAGGAACTGCTTATGATGACTTAAAGGATGATTCATTCGTAATATTTGAACAGAAAAAATTCAGAACTATTGAAGTTTCTGAATACGGTTTTGCCGGAGTCCCCGGTTGGATTCAATACCCTGAGATCCCCACTTGTCCAAAGTCTAAAAAAACAATGAGGTTTCTTTGTCAAATGGGGGATTATATGAGTGTCAAAGTCTCAAAAACAAATGTGAATCCTGAAGATGATTGGTACAAACATTATTTTGAAGAGATGAATTTTTGGGGTAGCGGAGACTTGTATGTTTTCTTTGAACCAGAAACTAAAATTGCTTGCTACTTTATTCAAAGTACTTAAAAATGAGTAAAACCGCTAAAAAAATATTGATTTGGATTCTTTCGATTATTGGAATCGTTGCTGCTGGATATATTGTATTTATGGCTTATGCAGTATATACTTTCGTGAGTGGTTGTGGAATGGATGATGGACCATTTGAAGCTGTTTTGGTTGAAGAAATGGAAATATCTGAGAATTCAGAAATATTTGAACTAGAAAATGATGGAATACTGGTTTTGGACAATCGTGCTGACTCGCTTTCACCTATTTTGACATTAAAAGAAAAAGGAATTGTAAAATGGACTTTAGATACAGATACCAGAAATACTGAGGGATACGAATCTACCAGAATTTGGGAAATTAGTAATGTAACTGTAATTGAAAATAACGATCCAATTGTTCTCAGGTTTGCAGCAGATTGGAGTTCAGGTGTGGAAGCGGGTTCTATTGAAATAGACCGTGGGGATGGAGACAATAGTTTTTGTTTGAGTTGGTGAAATGATAAAGGAAGAGATTAAGTTTTATAGTGAAAATGCTAAGTGGGGTGAATTTTCTAATTTTTCACCTTATCCGGTAAAGTTGAACGGAAAGCTATGGCCAACAAGTGAGCATTATTTCCAGGCTCAAAAATTTGAAGACAAAAATTATCAGGAAAAAATCAGGAAATGTTCATCTCCAATGAAAGCAGCTGAGCTTGGAAGATCCAGAAAGGTTAAGATTAAAAGAAATTGGGATCAAATTAAAGACAATGTGATGTATAATGTGGTATTGGCTAAATTCACTCAACATAAAGAACTAATGCATCTTTTGATTCAAACTGAGGATGCAGTTCTAATTGAACACACTGAGAATGATAGTTATTGGGGAGATGGAGGAGATGGTAGTGGTAAGAACCGTTTGGGTAAAATTTTGATGAAGGTTAGGGATAGGTTTAAATAGCTATCGAAATTTAAAAGGAGTCTTATTACTTAACACTTATAAATAATAACAAATTTTAGATTTTCAATTGAGTTTAGATGTTTTTCCTATTTTTAAGGTATTCATTATCTAAGAAGTGTTTGGTTGTTATAAATAAAAGATATAAAATAATGATTCGATTAGTCTTTCTTTTTATTCTTCTGGCAGGAATTCATTTCAATGGGAAATGTGATACTATTACTAACTGGCAGGTTTATCATAATCAGCTTTTAATTGCTAAGCTGGATCTTCACACTCAGGGAACTGAAATTGTGATTAATAAAAAAGACTGGAAGGCTGGAGATACAATAACGGTAAATTTTTTTCAGGATACACCATGCTTTAGTTGCGAATCTACCCTAAGCGTTGAAGACCGTGAACATAAATTAATTGCGGGTTGGAATGGAACAGGAACATTTACACCAAAGAAGTTTTCGCTGGATGAATTGATGAAATCAGAAGAGGAATATTTTGAGGTATGGTATTATGAAAGAGACGTACAACCTGATAATGAAGGATTACTTTTGTTTAAGATTAAACTGGAATAGTTAATTTGTAGTTCTTAGAACCTAGAAAGATAATTTTGAAATGATCAAACTAATTAACATCTCTGTACTAATTGTATTATTGTCAAGCTGTTTCAATAATGGAGTTACGAATAGTAACCCAGCTGAAACGACAGAGGTTATAGATGCTTCTAGGATTAGAATATTCCAGCCTGAAGGGATATACAGGTTTAAGGATATGACAGGATATAAAATGACTAATTCTGATCTGGAGATTGTAGAAGATTTACTAAGAAAATGTGTTAGGGACTATAATATTGCTTTTGAAAATGAGTTACAGGAAGAGAATACTACATACGCAAGACGACAATTGAGGAGAAGAGATTTTGTCATTGACCTTAATAATTATATCCGGTTATACGTGCCTATACTTGGCAAAAATGGGGAAAAGGGCGTTTCAATTGATTGTCGGTGTCTGACAACAGGTGCAGAGTGGAATCCTAATATAGTGATAAAAGATGGTGGAGATTGTTTTTTTAAAGCCTATATCAATATAACCAAAAAGGAGTATTCGGATTTATATGTGAATGGAATAGGTTAAGAGATTTATAGCTATGTCCAACTTAATATTAATGAAACCAACATTACTAAATATAGCAATTCTGATGATGGGATTGATTGTGGTTTCCTGTTCAAAGGAGGAAAAATCGTTTTGTGATGATGATACGCCTTTGTATAATTATTCCGATTTTCCAATTGGTGCTGCTGTTTCAACCGGATTACTTCAATATCATGATGAGTATAGGGAGATCACCAAAAAACAGTTTAATAGGATATCCGGTGAGCAGGCCTGGTTATACCATAGGGTGCACCCACATAAAAACTGGTATAATTGGAGCGATTATGATACGTTAGTAAAATTTGCTGAAGAATATGATAAAGATATCATTGGTCACAGTTTGGTTTATCACGACTTTTTACCTTATTGGCTGACCAGTTTTACAGGATCAAAAGAGGAGTGGGAGTTTATTTTAAAGGATCATATTCAAACTATTGTTTCAAGGTATAAAGGTAAGATAGATTCATGGATTGTGGTGAATGAAGCTTTTAATGAAGATGGTACTTTAAGAAGTTCTATTTGGCTGGAAAATATTGGACCATCCTATATTGCCAAATCCTATCAATGGGCACATGAAGCCAACCCGGAGGCTCTGCTTTTCTATAATGATTATGGCCTGGCTTTAAATCACAATAAACTGGATGCTGCACTAAGGTTAATGACAACAATGAGGAGCAATAATATTCCAATTGATGGATTAGGATGCCAACTGCATATCTACGACCAGTTCCCAGAGGTGTACGAGATTAATAATATGGCACTCGAAATTCAAAGACATGACTTTTTAGTGTACTATTCTGAGATTGATATTTCGCTCAACTTGTTTTCAAAACATAGTGAACCAACAGATGAAATGTTATTAAGACAAAAGAAAAAGTTAAGGGCCATTGTAAGTGGGTATAAAAGACTGGATAAAAAATACCAATATGGGATCAGCTTTTGGAATATTGCTGATGCCGATACATGGATCAGGGATTTTTTTAACAGAATGGACTGGCCTTGTATGTGGGACGATAATTATGAACCCAAACCAATGTATTGCGGTATGAAAGAAGCTTTAAAATTATGAGAAAAATATTATTCCTTTTTTTTACGATATCACTTTTGCCGGAGGCAAAAGCACAATTGTCATTGGGGTATTATCCTTTTAATAATACCCTTTCAATTACTTCTAATACGGAGAAACGCATTTGGGTAGATGGACGGCTTGAAACCAATACTTTTTATGGGAATATCAATCCCGAAATTTTTGCAATGTTTAATCTGAAACGAACCGGTTTTTATAATATCTATACCGGACTGAGTTGTAAATCCGTTTTGATGGATGGTTTTGTGGATGGGGATTTTATTGGTGGTTATTCTCTGTCGGTAGGTTCAAGAATAAAACCATTCAGGCGACAAAACAATGTTCATTTTATGTTTGAATTGTCACCGTATGTTAATAAGGAATTTAACAGTGGAATTTTAAGAGCTTATTTGGGTGTTGCATATCATTTTAGGGGGCTTAAGAAAGTAGTACCACACAATGATTAAAGTATAAAAGTGAATAGACTAATATTATTGATAATTTCTGTTTTGATTTTGAGTTGTTCAGGTTCAAAAATCATTGTATTAGCAAGTCAGGGGGACTTGACAAAAAAGCATTTTAATACTGAAATCCCTTTTTACTATTTAGGCAAGTATATGTACATTGATATTGTCGTTAATCAAAAAACATATACATTTTTGTTTGATACCGGTTGGGATATTACACATATTGATACGAGTCTTCTTAGTGAAATAGACTTTTTACCAATTAGAAAGTACAAGACAAGTGGTAGTTCATTTGAAGAAACCAAACTACAGTATGGTACCTTAGCTTCTTCTTTGATGATTGGAGATGTTGAATTCCGTGATATTGGAGTGGGTATTCAGGATATGTCATTTTTAAAATCAACTTTTCCGGATAACAAAAAAATCTATGGCATTATTGGTGCTAATGTTTTAAGAAAGGCTTTTTGGCAAATTGATTATGATAAACGGGTCATCAGATTTTCTGATAAAATGGATAACCTGTTCCCTTCCCCGGAAGCACAGGTGGTCACATTAATACCAAAGAGCTCATCAGATTGGGGAGCTTGCAGAATTAAAGTAACTATTAATGGAGTGACGGATTATTTTGTGTTTGATACAGGTTCTTATGGCAGCTTCTCTGGAAACTTTCCATATCTTGAACGTTTAAAAAATGGTGATAAACCTTTAGTAGAAAAAAGTAGCGATAGAGAGTCGCTTAAGAGAAAATTTAAAATTGATGAATTGGAAATAGATTCACTTAAATTTAAAAATCAGGAATTGCTGGTAGAAAAGGAAATCAACCTATTAATCGGAAATGATTTTTTAGAGGAATTTATTGTGACAATTGATTGGGTAAATCACAAATTATACTTAGAATCGGTTGTTGAATAGTAGTAAAATCTCCACCACGTATTTTCTACAGTTTTAAATAAATGCGTAATTCTACGTAGTGTAAAACAAGGAATAAAAACTAATATTACTATCCCGGTAATTCACTGAGAATTGTTGGGGAACTGATTTTAAATATTAGCACTTGTACCCAAAAAAAACAAATCGATCAATTGTGATAGGATGTGATAACATCTCCAAACTATCACTTATTTTGAGTCAGTTTGATTCGCAGGAATTTGATGAGGTATCTGTCAGTACAGTTTCAAGAACTTCGGACTTAATCAGAACAGTAGAATCAGGTAATGTCGCTTTGATTATTTTATGTTTCAGACATAATCAAGCGGTGTTAAATGATTTATTTAATACTGTGGCACCATGTCGGTTTTCGGTATTTTGTTTTACCGGTATTTATGATCAGGAAAGTTTAAAGTGGGGGATGGACCAATGTGTTTTTACCTACCCGTTTGAATTGGCAGCAAAGGAAAATAGTTTTAAAGCCCGGATTCGTTCGGTTCTTAAAATGGAAGAAAATACGGAAAGTATAACCGATTCTTTATCTGATCATTTGGGAGGAGGAATTGCAATTGATGCTTCTAAAAATTTAAGCCGGTATATACTGGAATTGGATCAAAAAAGAGAAATACTGGATAAGGTGGTGAGTCGGATTAAGGATATCTATCCACATGCAAAAGACGAAACCCGACTGGAATTATTGTCGGTGGTAAACACCATAAAGTCGATAAAAAATAATGCCGGATTCTGGGATGACTTTAAACAATATTTCGAAAATATCAATCCCGGATTTTTGGATTTTCTATCTGAAAAACATCCTCACCTGACTTCAAAGGATTTGAAGTATTGCTGCTATTTAAAAATGAATATGTCCAATAATGACATCACACATTTGTTAGGTATTAATCAGGAAAGTGTCAGAACACACAAGTACCGTTTAAAAAAGAAAATGGCACTTTCTAAACATGAAAACCTGGAGCATTACCTGAAAACTTTTAGTCGGTTGAATGCTAAAAGTGCCAGTTAAATCATCATTTATTTTACTGAAATTTTTATTACTCTCGTTGGCATATTTGGCCTTGGTTAAGGTTGTCTATATTTTGTCTACGGTTTCAATTTTCTGGTGCACGAATGGTACATGGTTAAATCTTTTAATCCGTTCGATTTGCACATAAATTTGTTGAGAAAGGTGTGAGTAACATCCTCAATTTTAGAAATATGTTAGAGCAGTCATTAGAAATTACACGAACCGTCCTGAACCAATATCTGACAAAGAAATTTGGTCTGAATGATGATGTTGTCGTTATTAATAATGTCATTGATCCTAATGGATCAGTACCCCAATCTAACCTCAATAAAGTAGTGATATCATTACTCAATATTGAACGGGAAGTCAACAAACAATTTTATAACAGGAACCAAAAATTGAGCGACGGTACTTATGCCGATATTAACCCTGAAGAACGGTATAATCTGGACCTGCTTTTTTCCTCAAGTTTTCAGAATTATTCCGAGACTTTAAAATTTTTAAATGGTGTTTTGGAATTTTTTCAAATTAACAACACTATTGATAGCCGAAAGTACTCTAATATGCCATCAGGCATCAATCGTCTTGACTATGATAATGAAAAAATCAGCTTCCATCAAATGCATAGTTTATGGAGCGCAATGGGAGCGAAATATCAACCTTCTGTTATTTATAAAC
Organism: Putridiphycobacter sp.; assembly: GCA_965230195.1. Classification (GTDB taxonomy): domain Bacteria; phylum Bacteroidota; class Bacteroidia; order Flavobacteriales_D; family Crocinitomicaceae; genus Putridiphycobacter. Next base: position 4,862,098 of record OZ245997.1, on the reverse strand, counting down.
TCAGATTAATTACCATTCAGGGAGACGAACTCATTAAAGTTATTTCTCCGGTTAGTGCAACTTCAAATTCATCAGGCGTATCATGATAACCTCCTATAAAATATTATGTGCTATCAACATTTCCCACACATATTTTGAGGTGGGGGTTGCAAATGGTATGACACTAAAACCTGACCGGTTAACAGATCAAATTTTAAAAAAGTACAGGTTTAAATTGAATGAATCAATAAACAATCTGATGCTTTATAGTGTTTCTGATCAAAGTATCGGAAATCAATTAGGTTATATTGAATCCGTGACCGGTCAGGATCATTTTACACTGGATATTTATTCATCAACACAAGCGTTTTATGTATACACTGAACTGCCCGAAAAATGGAAAGGTACTATTCAGTATAATTCAGGTGATAGCGAAAAGACAGAAGGTTCAAAAGGCATGACTTTAATTCCGGATTATGAGTTGACTACTCAAAGCGCCATAGTTGGTCAGGTCAAAATATACTTTTCAGATTTGATCCGGGAATCAGAGACTCAGTCAGCCATCATTTATAATATTCATTTTACAGCCAGAAAAACACAGTGGAATTATTATGTGGTTAATAAATCACCTCAAAAAATGAATGAACCCTTTATTAAAGTGGATGGAGAGGTAACATTTAATTCTGCACAACCGGTAACATTAATTACAGGAGAAAAAGCCCTTTTAATATCATCCGGTGATAATTATATCCCAATGCGGTTTAGGTCTGATCAGAAATATGACCTGTTTGATTATTCCGGGCATTCCGGTTTAAGTCAGGATACAAGTAAAAGAGAAAAAAAGATTTTGAGTGGATTACCCATTGCCAGCCCGGCAGGAACAATACCTGTTGTAAAGGATGGACAACACATATTCACCTCAGTAATATATGTCTATATATAAATTTAATTAACTAAAACACAAGTTTATGATTGAATCAAACATTAAATCTCCAGGTGTCTATATCGACGAGCAGAGTGCCTTTCCGAATTCAGTGGTGGCAGTTGAAACAGCGGTTCCGGCATTTATCGGTTATACACCACAAGCAGAATACGAAGGGAAATCGTATACGAATGTGCCACAGAAAATTACTTCATTAGCTGAATTTGAGACTATTTTTTGTTATCCGGATCCACCTGCACCGGCGAGTCCGGCAAAGCAATATAGTCCTGAGTACTATTTAGTCAAGCAAAAAAGTAAACCAGAAAAGGGAGATTACATGCTAATTGACGGAAGCTATTATTCGATAGTTCCCGATCCTAATACAGTATATTATCTCTACAATAGTATTAAATTATTTTATGAAAATGGTGGTGGTGATGCTTATATTGTATCAGTTGGTTCTTATGGTCCACCATCTAAAAAGCCAATGACACCAGGTGAGCAAATTGTAAATCCAAATGTGTCATTAAATGATTTATTAGGAGGATTGGCACTACTCAAAAATGAAATGGAGCCAACTATGTATATCTGTCCGGAGGCTACTTTGCTGTCGGTAGATAATAATGCAAATTTGATGCAGGAAATGCTGTTGCAGAATACTGAAATGCAAACAGCTGTTAGTATTTTTGACATCATTGGTGGAAATGCACCTGACCCTATTTTATATACACAGGACATTGAAACGTTCAGGAATGGTACCGGGGCTAATGGGTTGAGTTACGGCACAGCGTATTATCCGTTTATCGGAACTACCATTATGCAAAATGAGGATATTGATTATACCAATTTATTTGGTGGAGATATTAAACAACTTGAGCCCTTATTGAATCCGGCAGATGATCCACAACCTGCTGTTGCGGCTATCTTATCGAATATTGAATCGGGTAATTTAACAGTTGCTCAAAATAATGCCGCTTTAATTAATGCCAGTAAAACCTATGGTACCATTATTAAGCATGTTTTAACTGATGCTAATATATTACCACCGAGTGGTGGTATGGCCGGGGTCATTTCAAAAACTGACAGTGAAGGCGGACCATGGGAAGCCCCGGCTAATACTTCTATTGTTGGAGCTGCTCATTTACCAATTCGTTTAAATGAATCTCAACAGGGTGGTTTAAACATGGATGCTGTCTCCGGTAAATCTATTAATTGTATCCGTTTTTTCAATGGGCTGGGCATCTTAGTCTGGGGAGCCCGGACACTGGATGGCAATAGTATGGATTGGAAGTATTTACCTGTTAGGCGAACTATGATTATGCTGGAACAATCCTGTAAACTGGCAGCTCATAAATATGTATTTGCTGAAAATAATAAGAATACCTGGGAAGCTGTCAAAGGAATGATCAGTAGTTTTTTAACGACTATCTGGAACGAAGGCGGTTTAATGGGAGCTTCGGCGGGTGATGCTTTTTCAGTTGAATGTGGTTTGGGAACGACAATGACTTCTGATGATGTGGCCAACGGATTCATGAAAGTATCTATTAAGGTTTCTGTAACACATCCTGCTGAGTTTATCATTTTAACATTCACGCAGCAAATGGCAAAATCAAGCTAATAAAAAATATTAATCATTAAAACACATAACTATTATGGCAACAGATGACGGAAGCAAAGAAGGCGCAACATGGCCCATGCCGAAATTCAGGTTCGAAGTAGATCTTGGAACAGAATTGAAAGGGGTAGCTTTTCAGGAAGTATCAGGGATGGATGTGGAAAATCAAATCATTGAATACCGGAAAAGTAACAGTAAGCTTTTTTCAACCGAAAAAATGCCCGGAATTGTAAAATACGGAAACATCACAATGAAAAGAGGTGTTTTTGTTAACGATAATACATTTTGGAACTGGCATGCTGAAATTCAAATGAATACGATAAAACGGAGAACAGTATTAATTAAATTACTGGATGAATCCGGAGAAGTAACTATGCAATGGCAATTAGATAATGCCTGGCCAACTAAAATTACCAGTACCGATTTAAAATCAGATGGTAATGAGGTAGCTGTAGATACCATTGAAATTGCACATGAAAAATTAACAATTAAGAATGGCAAGTAATTATCCGGTTGGCTTTTATTTTCAACTCTCATTCAAGGGTGAGGATGCTGCTTTTCAGGAAGTATCAGGCATCACCAAAGAATTGCATGTTGAAGAAGTAACTGGTGGTGGGGAGAACAGGTTTAAATACAGGCTTCCCACCACAGTAACCAGCCAGAATTTAGTGCTAAAGCGCGCTTTAATTCCGGATGGTTCGGAACTGGCTGATTGGTGTGCCAGCACAATGGATGACGGGATGGTGGCAGCGGTTCAAACGCATGATGTATCAGTCAGTTTATTAGACCCCGACGGATATGTTAGTATCATGTGGACCTTCCACAATGCTTATCCGGTTAAGTATACAATTTCTGATTTAAAATCACAGGAAAACGAAATTGTAATGGAATCCATTGAATTGGCATATACCTATTTTGAAATTACAGAAGACAATTCAATTGCAAACCTTTTCAGTTAAAATTATGCCAATTGAAATCAGAGAAATAGTCATTAAAACAGTAGTGGAATCTAATCTTTCGGCCAGATCGGATGATTGGGGAAGTGATAAAGCTTCGAAGATAAAAAATCAGATTTTGGAGGAGTGTAGAAAGATGATCAACAATAGTAAAAAGAAAACCAGAACTAAAAGATAGGAATTATGGGATCGGGATTGGAATTATTAAGAATTACAGGATATACTGATGAGGAGTTTAAAAGTGCTTTTAAATCTAAGCCTTATACTGTAATGATAAATCCTGAATCATTGAAATGGGACAGAAGTATCGACTATAACGAAAAACAAAGTCCTGATTCAAGTTCTGCCTCTCAGAAATATAAAAATACACCCAGTGAAAAATTAAGTTTTGATATTATTATTGATTGTACCGGGGTGGTAGATTCAAAACGAACTGATTTAACAGCTGAAATTGAATTGCTGGAGAGCATTGTATACACCTATAACGGTACAATTCACCGGCCGAATTTTGTGAAAGTTCAATGGGGTAAAAATTTAATATTTAATGGGGTATTAAAATCGTTCGATACTTCATACACCTTGTTTAAACCTGATGGTAGTCCTTTGAGGGCTAAAGTCTCTTTAAGTTTTAGTGAATACATATCTCCCTCTACCGTAAAGAAACTGGATAAGCAGGAGTCGCCTGATGTGACACATCTGGTCAATGTTGTGGAGGGAGATACGCTTCCGGGACTCTGCCAAAAAATATGGAATGATAATTCATATTATATACAAGTTGCAGAATATAATAAGCTGAATAAGTTCAGAAATCTAAAGGGAGTGGAGAATCTTTTGTTTCCACCAATAATTTCAAAAAATTAATGGGTGCATCTACCAAAATATCGAGTGGCGGTATTGCCAGTTTTGCAGTAAAGGTTAACGGAAAAACTATTCCGGATGAAACCATGGTTTATTCTATTCATATTGAAAAAGCCATTAACAAAATACCTTTGGCCAGAATTACTTTTTTGGATGGAGATTTGGAAACCGGAAAATTCGAAGCCAGTTCATCCGATAATTTTGCTCCCGGTAAAACGCTTGCGATTGAAGCAGGATATGACGGAAAAAATAAACCGGTTTTTGAGGGGATTATTACTAAGCAAACTATCAGAATTGATGATTTAATTGGATCGGCTTTGGTAGTTGAATGTCGTGACGAAGCCATTAAAATGATTGTTGGTAGAAAAAACCTGACCTTTTCTAAAAAGAAGGATAGTGATATTATTTCTCAGATCATAGGAACTTATTCAGGTCTTTCAGCCACTGTTACATCAACAGGCACTACCTGGCCTGAACAGGTTCAGTATTATACCACCGATTGGGATTTTATCATGTCCAGAGCTGAGGCTAACGGATTGGTGATTATTGCAGATAAAAAGAAAGTGAGTGTAGTTAAGCCGGATGCCGACAGTTCTCCTGTATTAACCATTAAGTATGGCGATAATTTATATGAATTTAATGCTGACCTTAATGCCATTAATCAGCTTGGCACGGTTAAGGCCAGTTCCTGGGATTATAAAAATCAAAAAGTGATTGATGGTGAATCATCAAATGCACTTTCGGGTCCTGGTAACCTTTCTTCTAAGAAATTATCAGAGGTAGTGGGTTTAAAAGATTACGACCTGCAAACCGGAGGATATTTGGAAAAAAGTAGTTTAACGGAGTGGACTAAAGCCCAACTGACCAAAAGTGACTATTCAAAAATTACGGGTGAAGTTAAATTTCAGGGGTCTTCACTGGTGGAGCCAGGTAAATATTTGACGCTTCAAGGTGTTGGTGCCCGTTTTAACGGAGACCATTTAATATCCAGTATAGTACACGATATCTCGGAAGGAAACTGGATGACAGAAGCCGAGGTTGGTCTTTCGGATCTTTGGTTTACTGAAGAACCGGATGTGATGTCTCCACCCGCGTCAGGACTATTACCGGGGGTACAGGGCTTATTCAATGGTACTGTAAAAAAAATTAATGATGATCCGGATACCCAATATAGAATTTTGGTGGATATCCCTTTGTTTGATCAAAACGGAGAAGGGATCTGGGCCAGGCTATCTAACTTTTATTCTACCTCAGGAGCAGGCGCTTTTTTTATACCTGAAGTTGGTGATGAGGTAGTATTGGGCTTTTTAAATGAAGATCCACGCTACCCTGTAATTCTTGGTAGTTTGTATAGTGGCAAAATTAAACCTTTTGAGGGGTTGGACCCCAACGAAAAAAATGCTAAAAAAGCCATTGTAACCAAGTCTAAAATTCAAATAGAATTTGATGATGAAAACAAAATACTGACTCTGACTACCCCTAAAAAAAACACCGCCATTTTCAGTGATCAGGATGAAAAAATAACCCTTAAGGATCAAAATGATAATATGATCGAAATGTCATCAAGTGGTATTAAGATTAAAAGCGGTAAAGATATCAATATTGAGGCTACCGGAAAGGTCAATATTAAAGGGACACAAGGGGTGAGTCTTGAGGCCTCGGCAGGGGATGTTGAGACTAAAGGAATGAATGTGAAAACCACGGCTGACATTCAGTATTCGGCGGAAGGAAGTGCAACAGCAAAAGTGTCGGGAGGGGGAGAGTTGACTCTAAAAGGAGCCATGGTTATGATCAATTAAAAAATAAAATTATGCCACCAGCAGCAAGATTAACAGATTTTCATGAATGTCCAATGCAAACACCGGCTGTGCCGTCGCCTATCCCACATGTTGGAGGACCGGTAATTGGACCAGGTGAACCAACTGTTTTAATTGGCGGGTTGCCGGCAGCAAGAATGGGAGATAGCCTGGTGTGTGTCGGACCACCGGACTCTATTGTCAAAGGGTCGGCTACGGTTTTGATAGGTGGTGTGCCAGCCGCCAGAATGGGAGATCCAACTGCTCATGGCGGACAAATAATGTTAGGTGCTTTAAATGTTGAAATAGGTGGATAGTGCATTAGAAAAATATCGCAAAAATAATTTCCTGGGGTCAGGATGGTCATTCCCGGTCATGTTTTCAATTGGTAATTATCAATTGGACACTTCCGAGTACGAACAAAATATCAATGAATCGATTCATATTATTCTGCAAACCAACGACGGGTCAAGAAGTATGGAACCGAATTTTGGTTCAGGATTACAAACCTTTTTTTTCAGAAGCATGAGTGAAACCTTAAAGGGTGAAATTATTGAAGCCGTGAAACAGGCACTACTGCATAATGAACCCCGAATAACAGTTGAGGAGGTTAATGTGAGTTATCCTGACGAGACCGGAGGAATTGTTCACATTGATATCACTTATTTGTTTAATCAAACCAATACCCGGCACAATTATGTTTTTCCTTTTCATTTAAATGAAGGGACAAATCTTGGACATAAATAATGATGGATATAGATCAAAATAGCGATTTGTTGTCGATTGATTATCAGTTAAATCAATCTGGTGATTTATTGGATAACCGGACGGATCTTGACCGACTCAATTTCCTAATTCGGTTTGCAGAATTGATTAACTTTTATGATAAAGAAAATCAGCAGAATGGAAACTGGTCTCCCTTTTTGTTAAAGGATCCGGTTTTGCTTGGTATACATATATTAAAAACAGACCTGGAAAGTATTGAACGACACTTTTCCAGTGCTGAAGAAAGTTTAAAAATAACCCTGTCTGATCCCAACACAGAAGTGTTAGCTAAAACTTTTAACGCACTGTTTCGTCAGGTTTCAGGTCTGTTTGAACGAATCGAAAAATGGTCAGTTTACATGATCAATACTACAGAGTCTAATAGCTTAATCTCTTATACTCTGAACAATGTAAAAAATACCTATAGTGCCGTACTGTGGGCACTATTGGATTTAAATCAGTACCTGGTCAATTCAAATGTCATCAAAGGAATTATGCCGCCGGATTGGTCAAAATATGAGCAGTATGACACTATTATTTGGAAGACTAACAAGGATAAACAGCCATTTTGGGCAGTATTAGAAATAAAGCAAAAGAATTTAAAAAATATTGAGCAGATTGGAGAATGTATAATTGTTAATGGGCATCAGGTATTGGCCTTTATGAGGGGGATTATTGACCTGGCAAAAAATAGTATTGAGGAGCTAAGTAGTAAATCCAGTCAGTTTCCGGACACTTTGTTGCTTAGAACATTTGTAGAACTTTTGCAATCCGGTCAATCTGATTTAAACAAACTGACAACTAAGCATCTTAATTTTTATTATGATGAAATTTTGAAGCAGAAAGCATTGCCCGGAGAAGCTGATCAGGTTTTTATCAGTGCAGATTTAGCCAGTACCAAAAAGGCTTATACTCTTGGAAGTGGAACACAGTTTTTAGGAGGTTTGGATACCGATAAAAATCCTATTTTATTTGAGTCACTTGTTACTGCACCGTTAAACCCTGCACAAATTGTGAACGCCACAACACTACGTTCTCAAAAAGCAGATGATGGCGAGCAGTTGTGGCTGAACACTGTTGAAAAAACCGGAACAGTATCTAAAACTGATGAGGGTGCAATTACAGGATGGTCGACCTTTGGAAGTAAACTGGATAGTACTGCTGTTCAGGTTCCATTAGGAATTGCCTTTGCTTCACCTATGTTATTAATGCAGGAAGGCAATCGGTTTATAGTAGTGAATTTACAGTTTACAAGTACCATTTCCCTGGATTTTATTCAAAATGCTGAATTTTATTTAAGTATTAAAACAGGTTGGTTTAAGCTCAGCAGTGATTATTTCGAATTGCCAATCACAAAATCTGAATCAAATGAATGGACTATTCTGATTTTCCTTGAACCAACCGATCCGCCAATTGAAGTTTTTGAAAAATGTACAGATGGTTTCCAGCCTGAGTGGCCTGCTTTTAAAATTAGTTTTAATCAGTTTTCAGATTTGAAATCTCCGCCATGTATTAGTCAGGTAAAAATTGATAGTGGTGTAATCGGATTAAAAACATTTGAACTATCAAATGATAACGGTGCCTTAAGTGTGGCAAAACCTTTTCAGGTTTTTGGTCCTATAGCCAATCAAAACAGTTCATTTTATATTGGCAGTACTGAATTGCTCAGTAAACCCCAATATTATTTTGATATGGTATTGGACTGGGATGTATTACCGTCAGATTTCTTAGAATATTATGCCGAGTACAATGCTTACCATAACGGTATTTTGAATCCGATCAATAAAACAGAAGGATTTTCGCTTACCGCCTCTCTAAAAAAAATATTTTTCTTTTGGAACTGGTTTCGACGCACCAGAAAAACAGATGCTGTAGTCCTGCCACCGATTTTCGCTAATACTAAATTTAAGGTAAAGTTTGAATTGTTGAATGGCTCGGAATGGAAACCATTTAAAATTAAAGGTGAGTCGAAAGAAAATAAAGTTGACTTGTTTGCGACTGATCAAAAAACAAATGCATTGGAACCGGAAACGGTATATATCTATTCAGCTGAAAATAATGATCCCATTTGTCCTTCAGGCATTCAACATGATGGAAAAAAATTAACTGAAAATTCGATTGCAGGATTTTTAAGAATGACATTAACTGATCCAAAAGAAGGTTTTGGAAATGAAATGTATCCTAAGGTAGTATCAGCTGTAGCGTTGTGGAATGCCAATGCAATTATTCAGGCCAAAAATACCGGTACACCTTATCTTATTCCAGCACCCAACGCACCTTTTATTCCAACTGTAAAGCAATTTACATCAAGCTATTTTGCTTCCGAATCAGTTGAAATGAATTATATGAAAACGGAGGTGCCGGTTCAGTGTTATCATTACTCTCTGTTTAAAAATTATTTGGTTTATGACAGTACGTTATCGCCGACCAATTACAGTCAGAATATTGGTGTAAATCTCTTAGGAAAAGCAGAGCTTTCCAATGGGTTACAATTGTTTCCGGGATTAAGTTACGATAGTGTCATGTTTCTTAAAATGACTCACTTAATCACTCCGGAGAATTTGACTTTGTATTTTGAATTAGCTCAGTCACCATTTAAAGGTCAGGATGATGGTTTTACCCTCGAATATTTTTATTTGAATGAAAGTGGTTGGGACCAACTTACATTAATATCAGATTCTACGAGGGGATTAACTTGTTCAGGGATACTAACCTTTAATATACCCGATAAAATAACAACAAGTTATGTGGCCATGCCTGATCAGTTTTTTTGGTGTGGAATTGGTTTTAAAGGAATGGCAGAATCGGTAGCTAAAACTACTTTTCTGAAAACAAATGGTATTGCTTTAACAAGAGCAGGAGACAGCTATAAGAGCAATAAAAAAATGCAGGTTATTAAAAGCAATTCGATTACCGGTCCGGAGATTACTATTCCTGAAATTGCTTCGGTAATTCAGCCTTTTCCTTCATTTGGTGGTCGACCAGCCGAAGATACCGCTCAGAAAAATGTGAGAGTGGCAACACGAATCAAAACCAAAGGAAAAATGATCACAGCTAATGATTATCAATCTTTGATTTACCAGGAGTTTAACTCGATATTCTATACCAAGGTCTATTATAATCAATCAGATCGGCAAATTGATATCAGATTGGTTAAAAAGGTTGAAAACAGTACTGACCCAAATGCATTTTTACCATTAATCACAAAGTGTTTTGAAGAGAAGGTATCTGATTACCTAAGTGGGAAAAGGGCATTTGAACAGTTTTCGGTAAAGAGTTTTGACTTAGAATACCTGGCGGTTAGCGCAACAGTTTACATTAAAACCGATTATGATTTGGAAGCTACTGCTACCAGAATCACACAGGCCCTGAAGATATTTTTATCACCATGGATCAAAAGCGAATCCAAACAAGTCCTGATTGACAGAGGAATCACATATGCTGAAGTGGCTCGTTTTATCAATGATTTTTATGAAGTGGACTCCATACAGGATGTCAAATTTAAAGTCTCATCCTATAACAATGATGTTAAAAAGTTACACAAGGTCAAAAAAGATAAGGTAAAACCTGAAAATCAACACACATTATTGGTGCCTGATGCTAAACAGTTAATTAGTTGGAAATCTGCAGTATGAATGAACAAAATTACATAGTAGATAACGAGTTGACTTTAAGTCAGAACTTTAAGCTTTTAAAGCAGGAAGGTTTGGCTTTTATTCAGGATCATACTGGTACGGCATGGACCAATCTAAATTCATCCGATCCGGGTGTGACTATACTTGATCAACTCTGTTATGCCCTGACAGAATTAGGATATTGCACCGGTTTTCCGGTTAATGACTTATTGACAGATAAATCAGGTCATTTAATTACCGAAAATCAGTTTTATCTGCCTTCTGAAATTTTAAGTTCAACTCCTGTTACACCAGATGACTATCGTAAATTAATAATTGATGCGGTTAATAGGGTAGGTAATGTCACTGTAATACCAATTATGCATCCTTTTCTGTTTGTCAATCAATCTTTTCAGGTTTACCTGAAATTAAGGAATGCAGCAGAGGAGAATACGCCTTACTCTGATATTTGTAAACAGGTTTATTATTTATTGAATACCGCAAGAAATCTGGGGTGCATTTTTGAATTTCCAAAAGTATTAAGTCCAATGCAACTTATGGTTTCAGGTGAGATTAAGTTGAAAAAGATAAGTGACCTGAATGGAATATTAGGCGTGCTCAGAACAGCTGTTAACGAATATGTATTCCCGGATGTTAACCCCATTAGTTATAGTCAGGCTCTATCAGAGGGCTATTCGGTTAATGATATATTTGATGGCCCGTTGTTAAAAAACGGGACTATTCCAACCGATATTCTAAAAGACAAATTAGGTACCATGACTGGTTTGGAATTGACAAATCTTATTTCAGAACTTTCAATGATTGATGATGTGCACTTGTCATTTGAGAGCTCGCAAAGTAACGACCAGGTCAACCCTTCAGAGGACCAGTTAATAACAATTGATTGGGAAAAATCCATCACTCTGGGTAGTTTGAAAATCAGCGCTAATGGAAGAATTTTTAAAGATCCAACTAACTCTGGAGATCAGGGTAAAACACTTGCCTTAACTCCGGTATTGTCCGATCAACCTCAAAATTGGGTCCCTGATGGTACCTATAGAGATGTTAATTCTTACTATTCCATTCAAAATACTTTTCCCGAGGTATATGGTGTGGGAGAAATACATACAGCTGAGAAAAAAAATAGTGTTGAAACTGCACAAGTCAGACAGCTAAAAGGTTACCTGACTTTGTTTGATCAGGTATTGGCCAATCAATTCTCGCAACTTGCTAATCTGGCTAATCTCTTTTCTTTTAAAAATGCAACCACCGGCACACCATCCGATCTGGCAGCTTTTTATGCGGTACAGGATAAATTAAAAAATGAAGCGTCAGAGTATCCGGTTCCATACCAATCATTTTCACCAACCTATTTTTACCAGTCACTTTATCAGGTACCGGATGTCAAACCTCTGTTAAAGGATAATCAAATCTTTAGTTATTCTGATGAATTGATCTCTAATAAATTGTTGACAGAGGAAAGTTGGAAGAATTATCAGGAAGACCCTTACAATCCTTATATCTGGGGTTTAATGAATTTGATGACAGATGAAAATGATAACCTCGAACGGCGGAATAACATTTTGAATCATTTACTGGCCAGACATGGGGAATCATCTGACAAAATTGGCTTTATTGTTCAAGGTGCGCAGTATTCCGGAAATCCATTAAAAGATCAGGTGATCTTTAAAAGTCTCTATCTTCAAAATTTTGGTCTGCTTTCTTATTATCACTCAAAAGCATATAATTTTTTAGGGGCAGATCCTTTATCAGCTACTCTTCCTAAACTCAGCGATTGTAAAGATGAATTATGGATGAGTGAAACTTCGAACGATTTTATTTTTAATACTGATTTAGTAGATGAAATTGAAAAAATTAAACAAATTGACTTCGTTAATTCATCAGCATTGGAGCTTAAACTGTCTTTGCTTTTTGGATTAAAACCGCTTTATAAAGATTATATCGCAGAAAACAGATTTTCTAAAAAGGAAAGTAATTTATTTGAGGAGGAGGAAAGGTTGTTAACCACTTTGGTTGAACAAACCGGAATCACTTTTTTACTGTCTAAACTGGAAAAATTGTTGCTAAAATCAAAAGGGTTTTTAAAAATAGGAGCAATTCTATCCGAAATTGAAGTGATTAAAATTTTGCTTCAGGAAAGGTCAGAAATTAAAACATTACTTGAAAAAATCCGGTTTCAGTTTTCTGACCTTAAAAGTCAGAATATTCACAAGGAACAGATTGAAAAAGTGGAGGGATTTCTTTCGGATCTGGCAATTTTAATTGAGGCTGAAAAAGTTTTAGGAGAAGTTGAAGTGCTGATTATGGAAGCCAACGAAACAACTATTGTCAAGGATTGGTTAACCAAACTTGAAGCCGGCATTTTAAAAGTTCAAACTGCGGTTGAGGGCATTTCTCTTGGATTTGAAGCAGCAATGTTGACCTGGCTGATAAATCTACGAAAAGAAACCGGGGTATTATTATGGTTAATGACCAATGCACAAGGTTTTTTAATGTTTGAGACCGCCTTATTGATGGAAGGTTTGCCTTTAATCATTTCGTTTGTTGATAAAGATAACCCTGATTCAATTTGGAGGCTGGATCAAAGTATCAGTGGTTTGGATTTGATGGATTTGATCCGGAAAGTACAAACGCAAGGGATTTTATCATCCGAGAATACAGGATCCATTGGTTTTGATATTAATGGGAAGGACTATAAGCTGACTGAGCGGTTTAAGACATCACGAACCACTGAGCAGTTTTCAGTTAATATTGATGAGTCGGTAATACTGGGTGTTCAGTTTGAAGATGATACTGAGTTAAGCATAGATACTTTCTTCGAAGACCGGTTGATACTGGTTTTTCCAGACTATGTGAATGGTATAAATTCGCCGGAATTTAATGAAAGACTGAATCTGTTTTTAGAGGATACATTGCCGGTTCAAGTCACTTACTCCACCCTGTGTTTGTCAGCAATTGAAATGGAAATTTTGATTCAATTATATGTAGCCTGGCATAATAGTATTCGAACAACTTCTGGCAATGGTGAACAGAAAAATAATGATGTACATCCGGGAGCTTCCCTTTTGTTAAAAATACAGCACTATAAATCTAAAGGCAATGGGTAGTTCATTAAAACATAACGTTTCGCGGGTCAGTTGGAACCTTGAGTTTGACCAAAGGGATAAAATTACGGAATTACAATCTGTTTTTGGTCATTGGAGTAAAGAGAGAATGGCTCAGGAAATGGAAGAGGTATTCAATAATTATTGTCCTGAGGACCAGGTTTGGCAGATTAAAACGCTTGAATTAGATCTGGGCTTATTAGATTACGAAACCATTGAAAGTGACCTACCAAAGCAATTTAAAAAAATACTATCCGGAAAGCTATCAGAAATAGCCCTTGAAAATGGTAATTCAGATATTGTAATTGTTGATCCCGGAACTGCAAAAATTAATGAAATCGAGCACTATCTGCAAACCGGTTATTTCAGTACATCATATAAATATTACAGTTCTATTAATGTATTGTTTTTAGAGCAATTGCAGGAGAATCCTGAAGCATTTACAAAGATGATTTTGGAAGCGGGGCAATTGGAAAAGGTCAGGCAACGGATTGTAGAGCAATTAAAAGTATCGGTTATTCAGGAATTGGTCAGGTTACTGGAGCCTGATAATTATACTCAGCTGATTGATTTTACTGAAGAGATGAGTGTGGTTAATGATCAACGTACCAGAAAAACCAATCAATCTGATTTCAGGAAGAATTTGTGGTTATGGGTGTTGAATTATTTGTTCGTGGAAAGAGGGACACTTTTCAATCAGTTGGAATTTATGGAAAGTACCATCCGTCAAATGGCCAACCACTATAATATGAAGTATGAAGATTTGTTTAATGAGATTGAACAAACAGCAAAAAGTATTGCTGAGACGTCTTCAAAAAATAGTGAATTTATTGCGGCCTTAAATCTATTGTCAAAGCAACATTCTGTTAAAATTAAGCAACAAAGAGGTGCTAATGATAAGCTTGAAAAAATACTTTCCAATTCCCGATTACTAAGTCAAACTGAGCATCAGCATTTTCTTAATAGTATCATTAAAAGAATTTCAGAAGCAAGTGAGATGTTAATGATATTAAAAAGGTTAAAGTCGAGCCTGAAATCATGGGATAATGTTCTGACTTGTTTAGATGTTGAGTCCAAAAAAGTGATCACTTCTGTATTGGGATTCCGCTATAAGTATTTTATCAAAGAAACGGTAAAAATATTCGAATTTATCGGTGGCCATTCTAATCAGAAAAATGATTATCTCCAGACAAAAATTATTGAATTTCTGTTGGAAAAATCAACAGGTTCCTGGCAGAAAAAAGACTTGATTGATTATTTGATCCCGTATTTTAAAACGAAAAATCAGATTACAAATTTAAGTACCTGTTTGGTCAGATTAATGACTACTGATTCTGACTATCTTAAATCAGAGATTAGCTCGGATACGTATCAAATCACTAAAAAATGTCTGGAAGATTATCTGTCCGTTTCGCCTCAGAAGTTGAATAAAATAGTGTTCGAAACCGGACTAAAGTATTTATTTGATCAGAGTAAAAAGCAAGTGTATTATAATAATGCGGACCTCATCTCAAAACTCCAGATACTGTTGAATAAACCTGAAGTTGGGGAGGTCGGTTTTCTAAAACAAAAACTGAGCGAATGTATTAATAGTAAGAATTTTGAAGTAGTTGCTCATGAGTTAATTAGTGCCGATTTAGCTGATAAACTAATATCAGGAATCAATAAAAAAATCGGAGATACGGTTAATCGGATTAAGACGATACTTCAAAAATCAGAGCATAAAACAGGTAGAAATATTGCACAAAATTTTAGTGTGGAAACACTTATTTTACTACTTCAAAATCCTGGTATATCACCTGAAGCTTTTTATGACATCATGCTTAAAAACAAATTTGATGATCAGTTTTATCAGGTATTGAGTATCTATTATAATTCTGAGTTTATTCAAATTAATCAGCCTTTGATTCCAGGAACTAAAGTGGAAAAGCTTGATAAACTTAGGGCATGTGAACAAGTGAATGACCTGGTAAAATGGATCAGAAAAAATGGTGCTGATGCAAGCTTAAAACCTCATCTGGTTAATCAGTTTATACTGGTAAATGGAGCAAAAAAGGAAGTTAATTTTGAAAAATTAAACACAAGAGATCAACGTTTAATTTCAGAATTCTTAATCCCTGGTAGCTGGCAGCTTTTACAGTTGTATCAGGATAAGAAAATACGATTAGATGTTTCTGGTTTTACTTTCTTACAGTCAGTTTTTTGGAAAATTTTACTGGATGTAAAAGCACACTCATTTAAGCTTTCGACATTTAAAACCCGGCTTAAAAAAACGGTTGAAGTATTGATGCTTCATAGTGAAAATAGAAAGAGAGGAAGTAAGAAACCTGTTAGTGGAGGAAGTCACATGGATAGCAGTGAATTGATTAACCCAGAGATGAACACTCCGGAATATCAGCAAGAATTCATGAGGAAATTTGAAGCCGCTTTACTATCTAATGTATTAATTGTTATTGAAGCATCTGATGCTATTAGTAAATCGGCTGAAAAGCTAGAAATTCTTAGTAAACAGATTAGTTTCAGATTGTTTACGGAAAGAGTTTTTTATAGAACAGATAATACCAATTATGAGATAAAATCAGTTCTTGAATTTTTGTATGAACTGGTCAGACATGCTTCAGCTTCATTAAAACATGAATTGAAAAATAAGTTATGGCGCACCGGTTTAAAGTTGAGTAAAAAACGAGGAGATTACGAATCGATACTCAATGGGCTTTTTAAAGAGGTATTTAAAAAGCTGTTTTCCGAAGGAGTTATTAACCAATCAATAATTCAACGTTTGGTTGAAACCAGACCCGATCTTTCAGTGATAATAAAAGAAAATTTATCCGGGCTAAGTGCCGGTTTGGCTGGCATTCTTTCAGGCAAGAGAATTGGTATTTCAATCAACGAAAATATAGATTCAATTCCTGAAAGTAGTTTAAGAGAATTGTTGATAACTCTTATTAAAGATGGCAGACTGCCGTACTGGTTTAAGAATACAGAACAGAAATCGAATAAGGAAATTCTAAACAATTTGATGCTTAAACATCCGTATGGATTTGGCAACCTTCTAAAAACAAAAAGTTTCAATGATACGGTTCTTTTAAGTTTGTTTAAAAGGGTAAATATTGAGGCCTGGTTTTCTGCTGTTACTAGAATTAATCCACATCAGACTGATTTACTCAATCAGTTTCAAAAACTATACCGTCTGATTGCGGGAGCAAATTTCAAAACTGTTAATACAACCAGCTTAACGCAGGCATTATATATTAAAATGATGATGGCGTGGAAGGCAGAGAATTGGGATAGTTTTTCTTCTCAAAAGATTTGGGAAACCATTGTTTGGGAGGTTGTTTCAAAGCAAAATGTGAAAAAAGAATTGGTGTTAAAAGATTTTAAAGCCATCCGATACCAATTACCAACTGCATTGCAGTTTTCCCTAAAATCAATGATAAAACGATATCAGGAAGATAAAGAACCACTTTCAGCTCTTGATTCAACTGTAATTATTAAACCAAAGTTTAAGTCTCCCAAAACAGGGAAAAGTCCGGAAGGTATTGCGATCAATAATGCTGGTATTGTTTTAATCAGTGGTTATCTCAAAACATTATTTGACAGGTTGGAATTGCTTGAAGGCGATCTGTTTTCTGATGACCATAGCAGGGAACGAGCGGTTCATTTTGTGCAGTTTGTAGCCAATGGAATTACACATAATGAAGAGCAGTTTTTAGTGTTGAACAAATTGCTATGTGGATTAAGTATTGACACTCCAATATCAGCTGGGATTGAAGTTACTGATGATGAAAGAACATTAATTGAAGGTATGATCAATGCAATAATTAAGCATTGGCCTTCAATAGGGGAATGTTCTGTTGATGGATTCAGAGGGAATTGGTTAATCAGGGATGGGGTACTGTTTGAGGAGGAAGACCGGTGGAATTTAGTGATTGAAAAGCGGGCTTATGATATTTTAATCCACAAGTCTCCCTTTTCATTTTCAATATTAAAATTTCCATGGATGGAGAAACCGATCCATGTGAACTGGCCTTATTAAAATATGAATTTAAAATAAAATATATGAATAATCGATTTTTAGAATTTAATTGGATTTTGAGTCCCGATTACCAGGCAATGGTATTTGAGATTGACAGCAGCTAGCTGTGAATAGGTCTAATCCTAAAAAGGAGAATAGAGGAAAAGAAAAAGGGTGGTAGTTTGAATTGTCTCAATACAAGTCATACAAGTTTTCAGGGGGCACTCGAATTGACACTTTTTTGGCATCCTCAAGTTATCCATCAGCCAAATAAAAATAATAACCATTAAATAAATCACTATGAATTCGTACAACGAAAACCTCCGGTCAAGTGTCGTTTCATCTTTGAATGACCAGGAACTGGAACTTAAAAAAACAACAGCATCATTAAACGCTGCAATGTTTTCGCTTTACTATGCAGAAGGTGCACGTATTACTGCTGCTGAAAAATTAGAAGTAATCAGTAAAACCTATAGTAAGCAACAAAAAATACAAGAGCAAATTGTAGAAAATAATAACTTGTCAGTGAATTTGTTGGCTGCCACCAATCAGGAAAAAACATATGTCGCTAAAGCGGTTAGTAATGCCGCTGTTGGAGCATCAAATGTCCAGGTTGCTGCAAACGCTATTCTGAATCTGGCCAGTGATGTAGGCAGTATATTCAGTATTGTTAATGCAGCTGATTTTGATTCTCAAATTTATGATCAGGCGCTTGATGCGTCAAAATATATGAACTCAACTGCTTATGCTGCAGAGGTAGCTTCTCAGTATGCCATGGAAGGCTCAATGTTAACATCAAAAGTATCTGCCGAAACTGTAGCTCAGGAAGCAACAGCAACTAACGCTTCTGTAAAAACAATGTTAGATACCCTGACAGCTCAATTTGAAGCAACAGTTGAAGTGATGGCAGCTGATAATGCGGCTTTGGCAAAGGCCAGTGAAGTTGAAAAGAAAGCTGAAGGTGAGCTGGGAGATATTAACGTTGAGCATTATGCAACGCGATCTGCTTATTTATTAAGTAATGATGAGTTAAATATTAATTTGGAGGTACCTCTGAATACTCCAAAGGAAAAGGATAATCGTTCAAATATTTTTTACAGGGTGACTTTCGCTCCGCTGGAAAGTCCTTTTGCTGTTAAGGGGACCAAGCCAGGATATCCTGTAGAGAATTACTATATCATGTTGGTGAAAAACATGAATAAATCAACTTTTACCATTACATCTGCTGAAGCATTATTGCTTAATCCTGATCAGTATGTTGAGGTTGATCCGATTTTACCAAAGGGTAAAGATTCCTTCTCCGAGAAAATTTTTATCTCTCAGTTAAAAGATTCAGATGGTGATGATATGGATTTGGGAGCTGAATATGTGGTATTTGTATTTGCTAAATTATCAGAAAAGTACAAAAAGGCATTGAATAATTTTGATGATTACTTATCTGCTTCTTCTCCAGTATTCTCATTGGTAAACAAACTCAATGCCCCAAAAGCTTCAAGTTTTAAGTATAAACATCACGATCGGGAAATAGAGTTTAGCCTGGAACAAAATAAATCATACAAGGTTGAATACAGACTAATGTTATTGCCTGATAAAAGAGAGCTTGTTCAGGGCTTGTTGACAGAGCAGGGCGTAAGGTCAATTGAAAGAGAAGTTGAAAAACTGGAAAAGATTGCAGAAATGTATGATCCTAAAATTCTGGCCCTGACTCAGGAAATTAATACTCTTCAGGTAAGAATCAACGCTATGCCGGCCCAAATTGAGGTGCTGGAAGGTGAATTAGTCTCCGCAAAAACTAAAAAAGAAAAGGATGCAATCATTAAGAAAATTGAGGATCTTGAGACTCAGCTGAAAATTGATACAGCAGTATTGAAACAAACTAAGAAAGAGCTGAGAAAAACGAAGGCTGATAAGAAAAAAGCAGAAAAAGCAATTAATCCAAATGAGTATATGAAACCTGGATTTTTGTTCAATCTTACTTTAGCTAATCAGGTTCCGGCAGGGTCGTATCATGCTTTAACCAACAAAGAGATTACCATAAAGCCTGAGAAAGATGATATGGTAAAAGTCAGTGCCAAAGTAAAAATTCATGAAGATATGACTGACAACTTTGGTAATAAACTGATTGATGATGTGGAGTATGTACCTGCTGTATTAGCGTTCTCAAAGGAAGGCGAAGAACAAGCCGGTCAGTTTGTTAATGCCCTGTCAAATTTTGTAGTGACGGAGCCAATTAAATATAAATCAAAATAAAAATTTAAGCCATGAATAATACAGAACCACTTTTAACGATTGTACCCTCAAAGTATGGGGTAACAGAACAGAAAAAATCGGAATTGGACCGGTTGAATAATGAAGTTTTAAATGCTCAGGATGAGGTTGAACAACTTCAGGCTATTGCTGATTCACTACAGGAAAAATCAGCGAAGTTTCTGGCCGATCTTAATTCAGCTGAAGCTAATAAAGACACAGCGTTGAATAATAAAAAAATGATGGATGCCCTGATAAAGGAGGTCAACGACTTGCAAAATAATTCAGGCATTGCTTTTGACGAAATGGTGATTGCTGATGCCAAAATTCAACAATTGGCCATTCAAATGAAAAAGGTTATTGATGAGCTGATTTATTCTGCCGAAGTGATTAATAAACTGGGAAATCTGGTGGTTAGAAAAAAAGCACTTAACCCTTTAATTTCTGATGAACTGGTATCCATGATTACTAAAGCAGGTACTGATGCAAATAATGCTGTGGCACTCACCCTTGTGGCATTAAAATCGACTTTTAGTGCACAGGCTACCAGCGTGGAGTCAGAGGCTGCGGCAGCATTGGAGTATACCGAATCAATGAAGTTATATGAAGTAAT
Organism: Putridiphycobacter sp.; assembly: GCA_965230195.1. GTDB lineage: Bacteria > Bacteroidota > Bacteroidia > Flavobacteriales_D > Crocinitomicaceae > Putridiphycobacter. Next base: position 4,841,593 of record OZ245997.1, on the reverse strand, counting down.
GACCGGTACCCAACATGATGGTAAGAAGAGCGATCATCATGATAAATGCTTAGAAGTTTTGATTGACAAAGCATTTACTGATGCAAATAACAAATACCTTGAAGCAGAGGTGGCCAATAAAGAGGTGTTAAAGCAATTGAATATCACCACAGCCAATTTAACAAAAGCCCAGGTGAAGTTAAAGTCACTACAAGCTGGTTTGGCTGCTGCAAATGCTGCAGCTCTGGCATCTTAATCTATCACAGAATCACTACCCAATTTTTTGGGTAGTGATTAAAAATATTGCGTTATGGATTCTCTATATAAAAAATTTTATCAAAAAGTTTATCAACGGACAGGAGGCTTTATTCCTATGCATCCGTTAACTTCTAATGTTCATCCGGGAGATTTTTTCCAGATCAGAAATGGAGAATTGATTTTTTTAGGGAATATATTTAATCCGGAAATTGTTGATCAATTTGAAATTGATTTTCAATTCGATATTAAGCTGAATCCCAACAACTGGAAACTATCGGATGGGATTACAAAACCCTATTCCGGTCGTGGTTCCGGTCATAATCCAATTGATGGAGACTTTGAATACAGCAAGCAAGTCATCTCATTCGAAGATAAAGGCAGTTTTATTTTTAAGGGACATCACCCATATGCAGTCAGAATCAGAAATTGGAACGCTATTCAGGATCAGCTGATCATAAAACTCACACAAGCTTATTATTCTTTTAGATCATTGTATGTGGTGACTGATTGTGCGATTATGGATGCCTGGACCCTGGCAATTGCCGGAAAACATGAAGCTGAACTTGAGATTGCCACAGAAAAAGAAAATTTTGGTTTGGTGGAAATATTTGGAGAGGATTCAGTTAAAACTATCCAGTCAAAGGATGTGGACTATTACCATCAGGAACCACACAAAAAATCCTGTTTTTTTAAGGCTAAAAAGCTGGTGGTATATGATGATAAATCAGAAGTGTTTATCAGTGATTTGCTTGACAAAAGAACCAGGCATCAGCAATGGGCAGCTTCTTTTTTTCCATATGAATTTTATAAAGATGATGATATCTATGAATCTTCTTTTAAAAATACTCAGGGTAGTGTTTTAGACATGTTACAGGGAAATCAATTAAATCCTACCACGGCTTTAAATTATTTTCAATGGGTTAATGCCGGACTTGACGATATCGAAAGATTATTTATAACCTATGGAGATTAATGAAAACATATTATCAGTTTATGAGGAGCTAAATTGGCTTGAACAGGTCATTCACCAATCAATAGCAAGTTATCTTCTGCATGAAGGGCATGAGCAAAGATGGTATGATATTCCTTTACCCGTACACGGCAACAGTGCTTATGGTAGTTTCATTAATAAATGGGAACTTGACCAATTTGAAAGATTAGCATTAATATTAGCATTTGCACCAACAGTTAAACCTGAAATTCTGGATGTTTTCTTTGGAAAAAATGAGATATATGATCGGAATTTTACTGAGTTTGGAGGAATCGTTGATAGAGAGCACAGTGGTTTTTTACCTACGCTTCAAACATTATTTTTTTTAATTACTTCCGTTAACCCTGATCTTGTTAATGCCTATGTTCAAACTATAGGCAAAGACAGTGTTTTGGTTAAAGAACAGATTTTAAGAATTTCAAACACAGAGAATAACGTGCCATCAACTTGCGCTGTTCTGGGTATTGAAAATCGTTGGTCACATTATTTTTTAACCGGTGAAGAATTGCCAATTGAACAAAGTTCAATGTTTCCTGCCCATAAAATCACCACGGGGTTAAATTGGGAGGATGTTGTGTTGGATGAGACAGTCTTGCAACAGGTGGTTGAAATTTGTACCTGGATTGATTATGGTGATACCCTAATGAATGACTGGGGACTATTAAAAAACATTAAACCGGGCTATCGGTCTTTATTCTACGGTCCACCCGGAACAGGAAAAACCTTAACCGCTACTTTACTGGGAAAAGCAACAAACAGAGAGGTGTATCGGGTGGATTTATCAATGGTAATTTCGAAGTATATAGGGGAAACAGAAAAGAATCTGGCAAAGATTTTTGACATTGCACAATACAAAAACTGGATTCTGTTTTTTGATGAAGCAGATGCATTATTTGGGAAAAGAACAGTGACAAATTCTTCAAATGATCGCCACGCTAATCAGCAAACCGGTTACCTCCTTCAAAGAATTGAGGATTTTCCGGGAATCATCATATTAGCTTCTAACCTAAAGGAGAATATGGATGCCGCCTTTACCAGGCGATTTCAATCCATGATAAACTTTAAAATGCCATCAGTTAGCGAGAGACTTCAGCTGTGGCAGAACGCTTTTTCAGGAAAATGTTGCTTACATCCTTCAATTGATGTTTATAAGCTTGCTGAAGAATACGAATTATCAGGCGGGGCAATTATTAATGTGTTAAGGTATTGTGCGCTTTCAGCAATTAAAAGGAAAGATAATGTAGTGACAAGAGATGAATTGATTAATGGCCTGAGACGTGAGTTTATGAAAGACCATAAAACAATTGTTGACCATTTATAGATATAAGCAGTAAGTATGAAGTAGTAAGAGTTAAAAAATGAGAGAATGAAGTCACAGGTTAATGTATTACTGGAAATGAAATTATGGCGGCTCAGGTATACGGAATCTGAAATTCAGATTGCTATAGCTGAATCGTTAAATAGTACAGTTGTTGAAACCGGTATTCCAATTAAAGGTTATTTAATTACAAATTGGAGGATCTATATTATTCTGGATGTTGATGAAGACAGAAAAGCAGAGTTTCTTCATTGTTTTGAAGAACATGTCAGTCATCACCTTAAACCAGGAGACAGGTTAAAAAAAGATGAGGGAAATAGCTATAGAAAATTGTTTTTAGTGCTTCCTTTTTTTGATGATGATATGATGAAATTGTTGACAGGAAAGAAAGTTGAGTTAGAATATTACAGCCCTTACCTGGCACGTTTAAAGGATTTTTTGAACACCTATAATTATTGTTCAGTGCCTGATTATTCAGGTAGTATAGGGCCGGTATTTGTAAATCAGTTAAGCTAGTCAGAATGGGGGAATTAGTCCGAAAAATACAAGTAAAAGGAATAGTTCAAAGAAAAATCGGTAGCGCCCGGATTTTAAAAGATAACAGGGTCAAAACTCAACTAATTTCAAGTCCGGTTCAATTTGCCAGAAGAACTGATCAAACGAAAAAACTTTTGAAGAAAAGTGGGAATAAGGTCACTAAACTTAGCCATAAAAGGTCTTCTACTGCATTTGGTTATTTAAATAAGTCTGGAAAAAGGAGACAAGGGCCTCACAGGATATCACATATCACAACCAGTGTGATGATTGATGCCAGAAGAAGGGGAGGGAGGAATATCAGCTCTTTAGTTGGCACCAAAATTATTCCTCGTCCAAGAGTAAATAATAAAATATTAAATGATGGACTGAAAGAATCCGGGGCTCAGAAGAGGACTAAATCATTCAGGAGAAAGAAGACACTCTACCTGAAACAGTATAAACGCTTATATAAAAAAGCAGAAAATGGAAATGAAGATGCGGCTGAAAAGTTGATTGAGTTAAATGCGCTTCAAACTTACAGATGGAAAGAAGGCAAAGCCTCGAAAGCAGATATGGATGGAAAAGGAGAAAGAAGAGGAGGCGCAGTTAAAGATTTAATACGGTTCTCAAAAATGAAGAAAGGAGATAGGATTTCTAAACGTGCTAAAACAATAGATACCGGGGATATGAGTAGGAGTGAGAGAAAAAAGCAGTCGGACAGAGCCCGGCAATACGGAATGGCGATAGATGAAGATAGTCTCTCGGATGCTGATGAATATGGTAGCGCATCTGATTCGGAAGTGGATATGGAGTATTGAAATATAAAAGTTTAACCAAAAAACTGTGAGATGAAGTTTAAGAATAAAAACAAAGGTATCACTCAAAAGGGTGTTGTTAAAACCAGGGTTAGACAGGGTAAAGTTATAGCGGATAATCGCTCACAGCATTTGAAAAAACAAAGTATCAGAAATGGTCATTCAGCACCGATTCAGAGAACAAGGGTAGAGGGTAGGATTACCGGTTCCACGCACTTGGTTAAAGCACAGGGAAAATCAATATTCAAAGGTCATTATTTTGGAAAAGGCTTGATTACGAATGGTACTCCCATTGCAGTAGATAATGAGGTTAAACTGAGATCCAGAAGAGGACCAAATCAGGAGACATTCAGAGCTCAGGATAAAAAAATGGGAACACATTTTTACCGGTGGTTTAAAGTATTATCAGTTAATGGAAAACCAATAGAAAGAAACGTATATGTGAGGGATGATACATTTATACCGGTAAAGGGAGCGCTTGGGGGACGAACATCTAAATTGCCGCATCTGGGTGGTGGTCTTTTTCACAGAGACAGACAGAGTCTTTCAGGGACTACCCGTTTAAGAGAAAAATATCCTTTTCAAGAATTTCCAAAATTATATAGTACAGGCATGATCCAGCAGTTTGAAGCTATTCAACGGTTATTGAAAAACAAGGGGGCTGTTCATCAGGCATTATTGTCGCTGGAAAATACTTGTAAAAGGTTACTCTCGAAAAAGACCGTTCAGCGACCTACTCAGGCTTTAAATATGGCTTTGCATTTTATGGAAGCGCATTGGATGGGAGATGGTTTTTTAGACTTAAGGGCTGAAGCGACATCTTCAAAGTCAAAAAGTAGTAAAAAACCATATAAACCAAATGCTAAAAGAACCAGGATTATACAGCATGCTGACGCTATTGGCTTTCAAAAGCAATTTTTAAAAGGGGTGGTGCAACAAGTAGTGCCTTTTAAAGATGTTGGTGCCCCGTTACCTCATGGGGAGTATGCACATAGAATTCAATGGTTCATCATTGCTTATTATTATCTGGGTAAATGGGGAAAGAAATGGTTGGTTGCCCTCCACAGGGAAGCTGGAAATATGGATTATTTACAAAAATTAAAAAATCCAAGGCTATCTTATGATGTTTACCGTTCACTTTGGGATTATGTTGTTGATTTGAGGAGGCAAGAGGCTGATGAAGTAGTACCAGACACAGAGAAAACTTATTTTGCCAGTCCGGTTATGGTGACATCTGATCTTCTGGGGTATGGTTATGCCAGAGGGAAGGGAACCTTTCCCGGGGCACTATCTCCTGCATTTCCAGTTATTGCACATGCAGTAGCTAACCGAAGAAGAAAGCGGGCTGTGGAAAATAAATTGAGAAAAACACCTAAAAAAATGACAAGCAGCGATCGTCAGGAGTTGGACCGCGATACAGGTTATGAACACCGGGAAGCCTGGCTGAGAAAAAGTTTCCCCGATCATTTTAAGGTGTTAGATTAAAAGTATAAGGTCATGTTTGAGTATAATAGAAAAAGAAATAAGGCTGAAAAAGGTGTTAACAAGAAAGATAATGAGGGGAAGTTTTTGAAGGATAACCGAACCATACCTGTTACACAACAGAAAAAAAATAATACAGGTTTGCCAGACCAGCTAAAATCAGGTGTTGAAAGCTTATCGGGTTATTCAATGGATGATGTGAAAGTGCATTATAATTCCAGTAAACCAGCTCAACTCAACGCACATGCCTTTGCACAGGGTACGAATATTCATTTAGCTTCAGGACAAGAAAAGCATTTGCCTCATGAGGCCTGGCATGTAGTGCAACAAAAGCAAGGAAGGGTTAAACCTACAAAACAACTCAAGTCTAAAGTTGATATTAATGATGATACCGGACTGGAAAGGGAGGCAGATGTGATGGGAGCAAAAGCCAATTCCGCTTCAACACAACGCTTACAAAAAAAGTCCAATAGTTTAACGCAGTTAAAAGGTTTATTTAATACATCAATAGTCATTCAAAGAGCCAAAAGAGAGCGAAAAAGAAAAGAAAGATTGCGTAAACAGGAAATTCATGGGAGAAGACAACGATTTAAAAAGGATTTCCTTGATTCAAAAAGTCCCTTGGTTCTTAAAAAAGATTTGGAGCAACGCTATAAAGGAGATGCGCTTGCAGAGGCCAATATTAAAAATGCATGGAGAGATGCTTTACTGAAAAACTTCCCTGTCATTGGAAAAAATGTAATTATTACTGACCCTACTGCCAGTCAAAGTTTCACGGAATTGATGAAATCAACCAAATTTCAGGATACTGTAATGACAGTTTTGTTGATGCTGAAAAAAATATTCATCAGAGTAGATAATCGACATACTCAATGGAGTATGTCGGCTAAGACCATTTTTTTACAACAAGTATTAGGCGCGTCAAAGGAATCGTATATGAGAGGAATTGTTTTTGAAATGAATAATGCACTGAGGAACGAAGAGTTTGAGGATCACAATAAGAAAATGGCTACTGTTGTAGGTTCTAAGCATAATCAGGGAAGATCAAGAATAAGGTTTGCACTTAATGCGACAGCCTTTGCAAATGCCATGGAAGATACAGAGTGGGAATCAACAAAGGCTTCAAGAGAAATAGGGCAGGAAGGTGTTGATAAATTTGGTTGGAATAAAGGTCAAATGGTTGATTACTATAAGGCAAATAAAGGTGAACACATGAAAGTTCAGAAAAATTATATCATTCCTGGTTATGGTTTTTCTCATTATGGACGCTATATCAAAGAGTCAAGGAGAATTCAGAATAGGATTAGGGATAGAATGGCTTTGAAATATTCACCCGATCGTTTGAGAAAAAGATTTCAAAATGATCGAAAATTGAGACAGAAATATGGAGGAGGTGCTGTGGACTTGGCAGTCCAACAGGCAATTACAGCTAAAAAACTAACGGATGAGGAAGTCATGAGAATTTTGAGAGGGGGGTGATAGGAAGTAATTTAACTTAAGTGAAATAAAAACTGAGATGATGTTTAAGAATGAGAATAAAGCGGTAACGGGAAAGAGGTTTAATAGCAGAGGGGGAAAGTATGGTAAAATTATAAAAGATAATCGCCCGGAGTCAGCAATCCAGAGGAAAGTAAATTCGACCGGATTACCGGACCAACTGAAGTCAGGTATTGAAAGCTTATCGGGTTATTCAATGGATGATGTGAAAGTGCATTATAATTCTAGCAAACCGGCACAACTCAATGCACATGCCTTTGCGCAGGGAACGAATATACATTTAGCATCAGGACAGGAAAAACATTTGCCTCATGAGGCCTGGCATGTTGTACAACAAAAACAAGGAAGGGTTAAACCTACAAAACAACTCAAGTCTAAAGTTGATATTAATGATGATGCCGGACTGGAAAAGGAAGCAGATGTGATGGGGGCCAGGGCAACAGGGCTGGAAAGCAGCACTATTCAAAAACAAGTTATCTCAAATCAGGGCTTAGATAGCAGTGTTATTCAGCGTAGTGTGATCAGTGAGAATATTGAAAAAGCGGATGTACAATTAGGAACGCTTGATATTGTTGATAGACGTTACAACGATTATAAGGGACGATTACTATCAGGTCCGAATACAGTAACATCACGTATGGCCTCTGTGGGATTATTGCATTGGGCTGAGCATTTTGGAAAAGCTGCTGCCGGGTCAGAAGCTGAATTAAAACGGGTGATTTACCACCAGGATGAAGGCCGATCCGTTACTCTGGGGTCGGACGATAGTGATGAGCCGGATATTACTGTATATGGTCGACGGGGAGTAAGGGCTGAAGAGGTTAAAGCAATAACTGTTACTAATGCAAGTCAGGTTAATAACCAAATTAATGCAGCTTTGGCTCAGTTGGAAAAGCCAAGGGTGGAGCATGTTGGTGAGAGAAAGGCGATTATTTCTATTTATAACACCCGTAATCCATGGCCATGGTTATCGATTGAATCCGCAAAAGGGAAAACAGCTGCTCATGTTGAAGCAATGGCTAAAGCAATTATTGATGCTAAAAAAATACGGAAAAAGGGGTTGTTTTTTATAAAGGTGGATGGTATTAATGTATTTAACGCTTCAGGAAAAACAGTAGGAGAAACACAAGTTGAAATCAAATGGGAAAATGCAGATTCGGCTTCCAGGGTTGCTTCTGCAACCGCTGGGGTTGATTCCCCGTACAAATCAGGGTTTTAGGAAATTATATCAATTAGGAATTGTTAATATCATTTCCGGAATTTTATCCGCAGGTCCAAAATAAAATATTTCATTAAATCAGGAGGTAAGTGATTAACGAAGTGGTAAAAAAGTGCAAAGAAAAGAAGATCTGAATGAATTATTTATTGTTCAGATAACCAGAATTTTAGCAATAATTTAGAAGGATGAATCGGTCAAGTTCTTAGACGAACCCTTGATTTTACTGGGTTGAACTCATTGTGGACTTTTATTGGAGTTATTATCAGGTCGTTGTTAATAAAAAAACTATCTTTACTTTAAAATGTAGACATTTGATGTCTTTCTTTGGGCCAGTTATAAGTGTTTTGCCCCCGCTAATTGCTTGTATCTGTTGAATTTTTATTAAGTACGTTATGATAAAGAGTTTTATTAAGGGAGGCTTGTGTTTTTTGTGTTTAAGTGTAGCTTTTTTTTCTTTCAGTCAAACAAGTAAGTTACAAATTAAAGGAGACCAGTTCCTTAAAAAAGGAAAGTACGAAGAAGGAATAGAGTACTTTCATGAACTTGACGAAAAAGTCAAGATGGAAAATTCTCTCTATGACTATTATTTAGGTAGATTCTATTATTCCACACCTGATCAAAAAGAAAATGCTATTCCTCATCTCGAAGAATATTTAAGAAAAACAGATTCTCTTCAGATTAAGTATCGTGAACATGATCATGTATATTATATACTGGGAAAATTGAATCATCTGACTTACAATTTTATTGAAGCTAAGTTTTACTATAAGGAGTACCTCAAGTTAGTGGAGGAAAAACCTTTTCTATCTATGAAGGAGAGAGAAGCTGAGGTTACTAATGTTGAAAGGGAAATTGAGCAATGTAACTACGGTGAGATTGCAGTCAAAAATCCGCGGAATGTTTACATTGAAAATCTGGGGGATGGAATTAATACACCTTACCCGGACTATGCGCCGGTTGTGTCGCAGGACGAAAAATTACTGATATTTACTTCCAGAAGGCCGGCAAAAGGGAACAAATATGTACCGGGAGAAGGATACTATGAAGATATATATCAGGCAGAGTTAATAGAAGGTAGTTCCTTTGAAAAAAGAATTGTCAAGTCGAACGATTCTATAAGGTCTAACCACGTTGCCATATTGACAGAATTCAAATATGAGAATTTTAAAAGAATGGAAAATGGAATTAACAGTGACGGACATGATGCCGGAATTCAGTTGGGAGAAAATGATCAAACCCTGTTTTTTTACAGAGATTCAGATATTTGGCAAGTTAGCTTATCCGATTCAACTGAGAGCGAACCAGAGAAGATGGGTAGAAGTATTAACTCTGCAGGACAGGAATCATCAATCTTCATCAGCCATGATGGTACAAAGTTATTTATAGTAAGTGATCGTTCAGGAGGTTTTGGGGGAAGGGATATTTACGTTAGTGAAAAGCAAGAGAATGGTTCGTGGGGAAAAGCTGTAAATTTAGGTCCAAATATTAATTCCAAGTATAATGAAGATGCGCCATATCTGGATGCTGACGGAAAAACATTGTTCTTCTCGTCTGCAGGAAATTCAAGTATTGGAGGATATGACATTTTCAGATCAAGGTTAGAGGAAGATGGTTGGAGTTTTCCGATTAACCTCGGTTATCCAATTAACACCACATCTGATGATATTTATTTCTCAATGACAGGGAGATCTAATCGTGGGTATTATTCGTCAGGTAGTCTTGATGGAAAAGGAGGAATGGATTTATACAGAATTACATTTTCAGATGAACGTGACCCGGTTGCCGAATTGGTAGGAGCGGTAAAACTGGCGGAAGATTTAGAAGATGATCTAACCACAACAATTACAATGACCAGTGTTGACGAAAAAGAGACCATTAGTCAGAGTATAGACTCGTTAAATGGCTATTTTTTATTGCTTGGTCATGGTAAGGAATACGATATGAGTATTAAAACGGATGGATTTGCACCGTTCCAGAGGAGATTTAAAATTCCTGAACAGGAAGAATATTTCCAGCTCCATCAGGAGGTTCATCAGGAAAAATTATATAATAAGAATGGTATTATCATTGGACAAAAAATTACAGTTTACAACGCTATGGGGAATGAAACATCATCTGATGTATTATATGACTCTTTAACAATTAATAAGTTGAACTTTATTAAAATGAGTTTGAATTATGAAGGTAATATGGAAGCGCTAACTGATGTGAAGTTTTATGTATCTGAAGATTCATTAAAACGATTAATGGATGGAGATACTTCATTGGCCTTTACCTTTGATGCCAATACTAACGTTTCGTTTATTGAACCGTACGGAGATCGTAGTGATCCGGAATCTTACCGATCCTATAATGTAACATTAAATACCAAGAATTTTCTTGAAATGGGAATTAATATTAAAGACGGAAGTGATCTGGCAGCTGCTGAGGCTGAAAACGTACATAATGTAAACGGATTGTTTTACACTATTCAGATTGGTGTGTATGCCAATCCGGTAACACCAAATATTTTATTAAATATTAAACCGTTGAACAGCCAGATTACAGATAAAGGTTATATCAGGTACACTACTGGTAAGTTTGAATCTGTTCCTCAGGCTTCCACTAAACTTCAGGAAATGCTGAAAAAAGGTGTGCCTGACGCATATGTTACGGCTTATTATAATGGTAATAGAATTACAATTGAAGAGTCAAAAGAATTATTGAGAGAACATGGAAGAGGAATTCTTTTCAATTCTACCAGTAATTCAAAGTAAAACATCTTCTGAGAAGCTGATATCACATTGCCATACGTGTTGGTTGGATAATCTGAATTATTTGCTGGTTTTCTAAAGTCAAAAAATAATAAATTATTAAATTTGTCTTTCTTTTATAGAGCCTTGAGAATCGATTCTTACTGGTTTCAAAATTTAAATGGAAGATTAATTTAAAAAAGCCCCGGGCTTTTAATTTATAGACTTATGACAACAAAAACAGCAAAAATTATCTACACTAAAACGGATGAAGCTCCCGCATTAGCGACTCATTCACTGTTACCAATAATTAAAGCCTTTACACTGCCTTCAGGGATAGAGGTGGAAACCAAAGATATTTCTTTGGCTGGTAGAATTTTGGCTGTTTTTCCAGAGTACCTGACGGATGAGCAAAAAACCGAAGATGCTCTGGCTGAATTAGGAAAGTTGGCCAAAAAGCCGGAAGCTAATATTATTAAATTACCCAATATCAGTGCTTCTGTTCCTCAATTAAAAGGGGCTATTAAAGAACTACAGGCAAATGGTTTTGCCGTTCCTGATTTTCCAGATGAACCTGAAACAGAAGAGGAAAAGGCTATTTTGGCAAAATATAATAAAGTAAAAGGTAGTGCGGTTAATCCTGTTTTAAGAGAAGGAAATTCAGACCGTAGAGCACCAAAAGCTGTGAAAAATTATGCAAGAAAAAACCCGCATTCAATGGGGGCATGGACCAGTGATTCAAAAACACATGTAGCGAGTATGCCAGCAGGTGATTTCTATGGAAGTGAGAAATCAATGACATTAGCACAGGCTGATGATGTGAAAATTAACCTGGTGGATGGTTCAGGTAATGTAACCACATTAAAAGCTTCAACACCTTTACAGGCGGGAGAAATAATTGATGTGGCGGTGATGAGTAAAGATGCCTTAGTTGATTTCCTGATGAAAGAAATTGCTGATGCAAAAGAACAAGGTGTTTTGTTCTCTGTTCATTTAAAGGCTACAATGATGAAAGTATCTGACCCGATTATATTTGGACATGTTGTAACCTGTTTCTTTAAACCTTTGTTTGATAAATATGCTGATTTATTTGAGGAAATTGGCGTTGATGTGAATAATGGCTTAGGTAACCTGTTAAGTAAAGTTGAAACTTTACCTGAAGACAAAAGAAAAGAGGTGGAGCTTGAAATAGAAAACTGTTTTAATAACGCACCTGCAGTAGCTATGGTTAATTCCGATAAGGGTATTACAAATTTACATGTGCCTAGTGATGTAATCATTGATGCATCTATGCCTGCAATGATCAGAACATCTGGGCAAATGTGGAATGCAGAAGGGAAACAACAAGATACGAAAGCGATAATACCAGACCGGTCGTATGCCGGAATTTATAAAGCAACGATTGATTTCTGTAAGAAAAATGGTGCATTAGATCCGGTAACAATGGGAAGTGTGTCTAACGTTGGATTAATGGCTCAAAAAGCCGAAGAATATGGTTCACACGATAAAACATTCGAGATACCTGTAGATGGAAAAGTACAGGTTGTATCACAGGACGGAACAGTTTTGATTGAACATGATGTAAAAACTGGTGATATCTGGAGAATGTGTCAGGTTAAGGATGCGCCAATCCGGGACTGGGTAAAACTAGCTGTAAACAGGGCGAAAGCCACTGGTGTACCTGCTGTTTTCTGGTTAGATGAAAACCGGGCTCATGATAGTGAATTAATTAAAAAAGTAAATGTTTATCTGAAAGATCATGATACTTCAGGTTTAGAAATTAAGATTTTAGCACCTGTTGATGCAATCAATTTTTCATTGGAGAGAATTGTGAAAAGTGAAGATACCATTTCAGTAACAGGGAATGTATTAAGAGATTATTTGACGGATTTATTCCCAATACTGGAAGTTGGAACCAGTGCAAAAATGTTATCAATTGTCCCATTGATGAATGGTGGAGGGTTGTTCGAAACAGGTGCAGGAGGATCTGCACCAAAGCATGTTCAACAATTTAATGAAGAAAACCACTTAAGATGGGATTCATTGGGAGAGTTTTTAGCCCTGGCTGTATCTTTGAATCATTTGGGTGAATTTGCAGATAATCCTAAAGCGAAAATTTTAGGCGATACTTTAGATGATGCTACTTCAACATTATTGGAAAATAAGAAATCTCCTTCCAGAAAAGCTGGAGAACTTGATAACAGAGGGTCTCATTTTTACCTGGCTTTATACTGGGCGCAGGAATTAGCTAATTGCAGTGATGAGGAATTAAAAGAAAGATTCAGTCCTGTTGCTAAGGCTTTAGTTGAAAACGAATCAAAAATTGTGGATGAGTTGAACGCTGTTCAGGGAGCAAGTATCGATATTAAAGGTTATTATTTATCGAATGATGAATTAACCAGTGAAGCTATGAGACCAAGCATCACATTTAATTCAATTATTGACGGTATAGCCTAATTTAAACAGAAACTAAGCATAAAAAAAGAGCCCTCTTCGATTCAAGAGGGCTCTTTTGTTAATTGTTATTCGGTTGTTTGCTGATAGTTAATAGTTTCGGATTTTTGATTCCTAATTCTTAATGCCTGTCTGATTGTGCAGGTACTGGTCAGGTCTCTTTTCAGTTAGGAAGATAATAACTGTTTTCAGAATTCATGATCTGATTAAATTGAGAAGCTAGCAATCTTCCTACTTATTCCTACTGAAGTCTGACAACCTGTACTCTGTGAATTACAGTTAATTGTTGATCGTTCTGTAAAAAAAATGCTGTTTAGTCTGTTATCTGGTTGTTTTAACCCTCAACAATAAACACTTAACTGGTAAACCAATTCGAGATCGAAAAACAGAGATTAAATACTTTAATTCTTACTACTTTATACTTATGTCTAACAATCTATCATCTATTGTCTAATATCTAAAAATCTAATCACAAATCATCTGTAAAATGTTCCTTCCGTTTTGGCTTGGCAAATTTTTCTTTGTTATAATTTTTTGATTGTCCCTTTGGAATTGATAATGAGGACCAGGAATCTGTCACAATTTTGCCTAAATAAACAATCTGACCCACATGGTATGAGTAATGTGCTAATTGTCTGTTAAACGCTTCAATCATTGTATGCCCCATGTTTCTGATATAAACAGGTTTGTCAAAATCATCTTCAGTAATCGAATCAATGGCTTTAAATAAGCAGGTCCAGCCTTCTTCCCATTTTTCAATCAATTCATCTCTGGTTCGAATATCATTTTCAAACTCAGCGTCTCTTTGGCGCCACTCTTTTTCTCCGTCGGTGGTTAAAAAATCGGTCCAGCGTGACAGCATATTCCCATTGAGGTGTTTAACAATTGTGCCAATACTGTTGCTGTCATCATTAAATTGCCAAAATAACTTCTGATCCGAAATCTGTTCAAAAGTTTTATCGCCTAAGGACTTATAATATTCGAATTGTTTTCTGATACTATTAAGGTAATCATTCATTGCTCTGTTGTTTTAACTGTTAACCATATGTCCGGCTAGTTTAGGAAAACACGAGTACAATGCATACTTTGACCGATCATCCCAGTCAAGCTCCTGAATAGCTTCTTTCATACATCTTAACCATTCTTCTTTGGCCTCTTCTGTAATACGGTGAGGCAAATGTCTTTGTCTCATTTTAGGATTTCCTATTTCATTGGTGTACCTTGGCGGTCCGCCTAAAAACTGGGTTAGAAATAAGTGTTGTTTTCGTTTTATTTCCTCTTTTGGTGTTTTAGTGAATAGGTGAGCGATTTTTTCACTGCTAAAAACCTTGTCGTAAAATTTGTCCAGTAAAATGGTTAGTCTTTCTTCGCCAAGTGCATGGTAAAAACTGTCTGTCATTGTGGTAGTTTGTATTTTGAAGCTATCGTTCCGTAACAAACTATAAATTTAGGGTAAATATGAATAGGAAAATCTTTCGCCGGAATAATTTTTTGAGATAAGTATTAGATTGCGTAATATTGCTGGCGAATTAAATGATATTATGGGATTAATTCTGAATTTAGAAACAGCGACAAAGGTATGTTCGGTATCAATTGCAAAGGATGGAGAGGAAGTAAGGAAAGAAGAGCAAAAAACCGAAAATTTTTCCCATTCTGAAAATTTAAACCTGTTCATCATTGAGGCAGTTAAAAGATCAGGTTATCAAATCGCTGATTTGGATGCTGTGGCTATCAGTCAGGGGCCAGGTTCCTATACCGGACTACGAATAGGCGTATCAACTGCAAAAGGCTTGTGTTATGGTTTGGATATTCCTTTAATTGCCATCCCCTCATTACAGTCTTTGGCTGCTTTAGCGAAATGGGATGACGGCTTGATATGTCCAATGTTTGATGCCAGAAGAATGGAGGTTTATTCTGCTTTATATGATAAGGAATTAAATACAGTCCGGTCTGTTGAAGCAAATATTATTGATGAGTCTTCTTTTTCGGAGTTTTTAGTTGCAAATTCAGTGCTTTTTATTGGTCCGGGAGCGGATAAATGTCGGGAAGTTATCACTCACGGTAATGCTATATTTAATTTGGATATTGAAGTATCAGCAAGTGGAATGGTTACATTATCACATCAAAAGTTTTTGGACAAGACTTTTGAGGATTTGGCCTATTTTGAGCCTTTTTACCTGAAAGATTTTATTGCCGGAAAACCAAAAAAGTTACTTTAATAATTTATAAAGTAAAATAGCCCAGCCAATAATCATTAAGGTTCCACCAATCGGAACAAGGTGTACAAAATGCTTTAATGCCGGTAACTGCTCATGGAAGATGTAAATAAATATACACCCCGAAAATAGTACGGTTCCAATTTTTATACACCGGTAAACAGGTGTGAGCGAAAAATTAAACTTACTGTCATTTAATCCAAGAATAAGTAAACCCAAACCAGAATACATCATATACTTAACTCCTTTTTCGAAGGACAGAATCAATTCTTCTGAGATTAAATTTTTTAAACTATGAGCTGCAATGGCTCCCAAAACAATAGACAACAGGATAAAAACTGAAGCAAAAACGAGGACTTTTTTAGACATAATTACAGAATAACCATTGGTAGGGTTTTAACGCCACTGTTTTGAATAATTTGAATATAATAAATTCCGGATTGCAAATGTGAAAAATCAAGGTTTTTGTCTGTTATCTGATCAGTGCTGATAACCACTTTGCCTTTTTCGTCATAGACATTTAATGCAGTAATACTGCTTAAATTGATATTGTTAAGCGTAATTTGACCATTGGTAGGGTTTGGGGAAAATGACCAGGGTGATTCAGATTCGAATAGTACCGATTTGATATCACTGTATTCAGTAGTACCATCTAAGTCAACTTGCTTCAGACGATAGTAATTTAGTCCAATATCTGGTGTGTAATCATGAGCAATATACTTTATGTTTTTCGAACTGTTGACAGCTCCGTTTTGTTTGTCAATGCTACTGAAATGAATACCATCCGTTGATTTTTCTACTTCAAAATAGTCATTGTTAACTTCAGATGCTGTTTCCCATTTTATCTCAACATGATCAATTTTTTTGTATACGTCAAAATTAACTAATTCAACGGGCAGAGGATTATTTATTGTTGTTGAAGCCAAAGTGAACGGACTGAAGTCTGTTACCAGACCTGCAGTTTCAACCCACCCATCTGATGGTGTACCACCAAATCCTCCATTACCATGATCTACCCAAAGAGAGTCATCCCATCTTGCTACAACTAATTCAGATTGAACTAAAACACCTGAGCAATCATTTGAAGCATAATCTTCATAATATAATCTTACATTAACGTTGCTGGTGCTGTTAGTTCTGTCTAAAATCCAATATTCACAATCACTAACATGGTTTATGGTTGAAGGAATTTTGTAATCAAGATAGCCGTCATCAACAGGATCAATTGGGAAAAATTCACCTTTAAACCTGGCAGATGACGAAGAAGGAGCAGTACTGATTTCAATTGGTCTGTATCTGTCTGATTTCCCTACAGGAAAAGTAAAAATATCGTTTCCGATTTTTTCCAGCGGACCATCAACAAAGGCATTGTCAGATACTGATGAAACCGTACTGTTATCGTTCATTACGATTAAATTCAAGTCTGAAGAAATCAGATTACCTTCATCCAAATCTAATTCTGTCAGGATAGTAATAGGAGTGTTAAGTGTAATATCATCACTTAAATTAAGTGTTTGAAGATCTCTGAATGATGGTGCAGGACTGGCTCCGGTTGCACTGATGCTCTGAGGGGTATTTCCATCCAATACTGCACGACCGTTTCCAGCAGCCCCAAATACAATAACGGTTGACGATTCAACAGTAATATCACTACTATAGGTACTTACTGAATTATAAGATGGATACATCAGGCCGGTGTTGGCTTTGATATAGGTTACATCCGCATTAAAATCATTTCCGGTTCCGTTAGCCGGCATAAAATAACCTGTTCCTGAATTTCTTAATATTGTGGTATCATTGAATGTATTGCTTCCTGCGCTTGCATCACTGTTCGCTCCGGTTTTTTCGAGGTAGGTTGTGCCGTTAAAGGTTGTACCTGTTGTATACATCCTTGGAGCTGTAAAGGTGACATTACCATTCCATTCAGAAGTTCTGGTTTGAAAAGTGGTTGTTCCTGTTGGCATTAATGTTTGGCTTGTTCCACCAGTTTGGGTAAAGTTCCTGAAATAGAGGTTGCCGGCAACAAAGCCTCCGGCTCCTATCGAAATATTTCTGCCATTTGCTAAAACACCCTGTCCCCCTGATCCACCAAAATATACACCATCTCCTGCAGAGTCAGAATTTTCTAACAAAATGTTTCCTAAGTAGGAATTAGAACTGTTGCTGCCATTATTGCAGTAGATTTGTGAAGAGTTTGCAGAAGCAGAATTTAAGATGGTCAGATCATCATTAAATGTTACATCTCCATTTTGTCCTAAATAAATACGTTTTTCATTAGCTCCTCCTGTATTGGTAATATTGGTAACCCCACTTATAGTTGCGGAAGAACTTGTTCCTTCACATAAACTTACAGTAGCATTGGTTGCGGAAGAGGACTGTGTAACTGAAAGATCTCCATTAAGGGTAAGGTCTCCACTATTAGCAATATACATGCGTTTGGTGGTTCCTGGTGCAGTGTGGGTTAAAGTTAAGTTTCCGTTAATAATTGCATTTGACGTTGAACCAGTGGCAAGATATCCGTAAGAATTATTTCCGGATGAATTGTAAGTAATGGTGACATCATCATCAAAGGTGATATCACCCGAGTTACCCAGGTAAAATCTGGAATCATTGGAACCGGATGTCAGGTTATAATCCGTGGTACCTCCAATGGTTAATGAAGAAGAATTACTGTTTGAAAGAGAAACAATACCATAAGTCCCGGTATTTGATTGTGTAATATTAAGGTTTCCGGCAATTGAGTTTCCTGCGCTGTTATAAGCAAGGTAAAAGTGGTCACTACCTGAATTGGTAATGTCAAGATCAGCTAAAAAAGTATCCGGAGAGCCATTGCCCATTAAAAACTGGGTACTACCATTATTTACCAATTCAGCATTTCCGGTAAAGGTATTTCCTCCTGCCGAATTATCATCTGCAATACCACCGGTTTTTTCAAGGTATGCAGTTCCATTGTAAAGTGTCCCTCTTGTGTTCATTCTTGGTGCTCTGAAGTCTACATCACCACCCCAGTCAGAATCATAATTATAAATGTAAGCTGTGCCTGTTGCATTTAATGTTTGAGCTGTAGGACCAGTTTGGGTGAAATTTCTGAATTGTAACAGTCCTGCAACATAGCCACCTGCACCAATAGACACTGTTTTACCTGCTGCTAATGTGGCATTTCCTCCATTTCGACCAAAATAGATGCCATCTGCGTTTGTATGGGTACTTTCCACCACAATATTCTCATGATAAAGTCCGGTGCTGTTTGAACGGTCGTTACAGTAGATATATGACGTTGCAGACGGGCTTTTATTTGACATAGTTAATGTTCCATCAATAGTGATGTCTCCGTAATGCCCCAGGTAAACTGTTTTGTTGGCATTTGTATTATCGTTAAGTACTGTAACATTTCCATCAATATCTATTGATGACGCTGTTCCATTAGCCAAATAAATCAGGTTATTTCCTGTTCCACCATTGATCAAGTCACAGTTTCCGGTTAGATTGACCGTTGCCGAATTACCAAAATAAACATAGCCATTGGTTCCTGTACTAACGTTTGTTACTGTAGCGTCACCTGCAATATCAAGTGTTCCGTTACTACCAATATATATATTACCATTATTAACCGGAGAACCTGAATTGGTGGCGCTTAAATTTCCTGTAACATTAACAGTTGGAGAACCGGTATATCCCAAATAAAGGTAGTTATGGTTTCCTGTTCCGGAGTTAAGAATGGTTAAATCACCATTGATCAAATTACCAACTGAATTGTAGGCATAAATCAAGTCAGCAGTTCCAATATTGGAGAGTGTGAGATTTCCTAAACAGGTATCCGGATTGGTAATAGATAAATTAAAATCTCTGGATCCGGTATTGACAAGTTGTGTGTTTCCCGAAAAAATATTTCCTCCGGAGGAACCATCATCAGCAATTCCACCTGTCTTCTCTATATATGCAGTACCATTATATACTGTTCCCCTGGTGATAACACGTGGGGCACTGAAGTTAACATCACCTCCCCATTCAGAGTCGTATTGATATAAGAGAGTTGTTCCTGTTGCATTTAAGGAGTGAGTAGTATTACCTAATTGAGTAAAGTTTCTGAATCTCAAATTTCCGGAAATAAAACCGCCTGCACCTATACTCACTGATTTTCCACTTGCTAAAACCCCTGTTCCTGTATTGGATCCAAAGAATATACCATCAGAATTAGGAACAGTACATTCTACAGTAATATTCTCATTATAGTTGGCAGAACTTTGAGAGTAATTATTGCAATAAATTTCAGAATTTGTGACGTCACTTGCATTGGTTATATCCAAAGTACCATTATAGGTCACATCACCATAATTTCCAAGGTAGATTCGTTTCAAAGTATTTCCTCCACTATTACTGATAGATGTATTACCGTTAATCGTTACGTCAGCTGTGGAAGAGTTAGCAATAAGGGTTTGGGAGTTAGCAGCCCCTGAATTAACCATTGTTAAATCTCCGCCTATTATATGGGTTCCTGCGTTACCAAAATAAACAGAAGAGGTTCCGGTGGAAGTCGGTGTATTGGTAATTGAACAATTGCCATCAACTGTTAATGTTGAGGCACTGGCACTTCCTACATTAATTGACGGTGAAGTACCTGAAGGGGTATTAGTAATTGTAAGATCACCACCTATATAATTTCCTGTTGAATTATAGGCAAATATCATACTCTGAGACCCGGTATTTGAAATATTAACGTCTCCAAGGCATGTATCAGGTACAGTCCAGCCAAATCCCAGGCGACGACTTCCTGTGTTTACCAAATCTGTGTTACCTGTAAAGAAGTTGCCTCCCGTACAGTTATCATCAGCAATACCTCCTGTTTTTTCAATGTACGAAGTGCCATTGTAACGTGTCCCTCTGGTGTTCATTCTGGGGGCTCTGAAGTCTACATCACCTCCCCAGTTGGAATCATAGTTATAAATATAGGCAGTACCCGTTGTATTTAACGTTTGAGCTGTAGGACCTACCTGAGTAAAATTCCTGAGGTACAACAGCCCGGCATCATATCCTCCTGCACCAATTGTAATTGTTTTTGTGCTGGCTAATGTAGCATTTCCGTTAGCTTCACCAAATCTTATCCCATCTGAAAGAGATGCTGTACTTTCAAGGATGATGTTTTCATTATAAATACCTGTGCTTTGCACTCTGTAATTGCAATAGATTTGTGAGTTAGCAGCCTGACTTGCATTGGTGATTGAAAGTGTACCATTGAAAGTGATATCTCCATAATTTCCTAAATAAATACGTTTGGAGTTTGAGGAATCAGCATTTACTACTGTTGTATTACCTCCAAAATCAACACTCGAAGTCGAGCTACTGGCCACTATAATCTGATTATTTGCTGTTCCGTTATTAGTCAGTGAACAATCTCCTCCGACAGTTACATTGGCTGCATTGCCTAAATATAAATTACCGGCTGTCCCTGAGCCGTTATTTACGCCTGTAAAATTCCCGTCTAACACTAAAGTTCCGGTATTCCCAAAAAAAGTTTGTTGCGTTCCACTGCCTGAACCATTATTTGTAACTGTACAATTACCTTCAACTGAAAGGGAGGCAGCTGTGCCGTTAGTACAAACATAAATATGAGCATTACCATCAACACCATTATTTGTAGAGGTAAGGTCTCCCATTACCAGATTTCCGGATGACCCATAGGCAAAACCAATCTGGCGGGTTCCGGTATTCAGTAAAGTTAAATCCTGCATGCAGGTATCAGCAGAAGAACCACCCATTATTAAAGAACGACTACCTGAGTTTACAATATCCACATCATCCATGAACATATTTCCTCCATAGGAATAATCATCACCTATTCCACCTGTTTTTTCAAGATAAGCTGTCCCTCTGTAAACAGTTCCTCTTGTATACATTCGGGGTGCTCTGAAATCTACATTACCGGTCCAGTCAGAATCATAAAGGTAGATATAAGCTGTTCCCGTTCCGATAAAAGTATGTGCAATATTATCAGGTTGAGTAAAGTTTCTAAGGTATAATTGTCCGGCTACAAATCCTCCCGGACCTATTGTAAGGGTTTTTGTAGTGGCAAGGTCGGCACTTCCACCACCTGCGCCAAATAAAACACCATCCGAACCGGCATTTGAACTTTCAATAACTACATGGTCGTTATAGTCACTGTGACTGTTAGTAGCATGGTTACAAAGTATTCTGGAATCATTGGCGCTACTTGAATTTAATATGGTTAAAGTTCCGTTGTAGGTCATGTCACC
Source organism: Putridiphycobacter sp. (assembly GCA_965230195.1). Classification (GTDB taxonomy): domain Bacteria; phylum Bacteroidota; class Bacteroidia; order Flavobacteriales_D; family Crocinitomicaceae; genus Putridiphycobacter. The sequence goes on along the minus strand of OZ245997.1, from coordinate 4,819,865 downwards.
ACTGTTACCAAGGTAATATATGGAGTTGGTTCCGGTCCCGGAGTTATCAATAAATGTATTGCCCTGAATGGTTGTTTTAGAAGATGTGGTTCTGCTGAATATGATCTGCGAGTTAGAGGAAGCAGCCCCATTCACACAATTTACATTGCTGTTTATTTGTAAGTCTCCTTCATCTCCAATATACATTCTTGTTGTACTTCCACTGGAATTGTTTGTGACACCCAGTGAGTCACTGATTATAAGTTGAGAAACAGCATTGTCTGCCATGTAAAAATTACTGTTTCCGGTTGCAGTGTTAGTATAGGTTAATGCCCCACCAATATTAACAGTGTCGCTTACTGCTATTGATACTGTACTTGAACCTGAGCTGAGTTCTGTGATTTCAAGATCTCCTGTTAAATCAATAGAGCCGGAATTTCCGATATATGTTCCGGAACTGGTCCCCGGTGAGTTTTGTATAAGTGTTAAATCTCCTGCAATTGAAACGGTGGAGGCCGTAGAGGTAGAAATATATATAAGTCCGCCATTACCGGTGGCCAAATTATTAATGATTAAATCTCCGCCTATTGTATTTCCGGCAGAGTTGTGGCCAATGTAAATATTATTATCTCCGGTATTGTTTAGTGTAAGATTACCCGCAAATATATCCGGAGAGCCATTACCCAGCAAGAAGTAACCAGTCCCCGAATTATTAATCGTTGTGTGGTCATTAAAAGTGTTTCCACCGGCTGAGGCATTGCTGCTTGCACCAGTTTTCGATAAAATTGCTGTTCCGTTAAAGGTGGAACCTTGAACGGTAAACTGCGGAGCTGCAAAATTAACATCAGCATTAAACACAGTTCCGGTGTTCAAAAATAGTCTTGCGGTTCCTGAAAGTGTAATATTTTGAGGTGTATTACCAACCTGTATCATATTCTGGATTCTCAGCGTATTGCTTGAATAACCAAGTGGTCCGATACTAATGGTTCTTGAATCTGCTAAAGTACTGGCACCGGAATTTTCTCCAAACCAAACACCTCCACCTGTATTTTCTACAATGATATTATCGTTAAATTGATGTCCGGTCCCGGCATAGGCTATCCTGATTCTGCTGGTACTGGTATTGGTTAGAGTAACTACTCCATTAAAAATGTCAGGATTTGTTTGCCCCATCAGAAAATAACCCGTACCTGAATTTGTAGCTGTAAATGTTGAATTAAAAGTACAGCCTCCGTTTCCGTTGGTACTTCCATTACCATTAGCGTGTACCGTAACCGGTGCGTTAAATATACCACCATCAAAGTCTACCTGATTGGAGTTAATGTTGATGGTAGCTCCAAACGTGGTTCCGGAAAACCTTGTAAGAAGGGTAGAGGTATGGTTTATTTCGGATGTTCCGGGTGTGTCATTTATGGTTCCGCTGGCAAAAGTGCAATTTGCACTTCCGCTAACAGCAGCATCAAAACTAAATCCATTCAGGTCAATCACTCCTGTGTAACCACTTATTGTAATTCCATCAAAAGCCGCATTAACATCAAGGTTACAATTTCCTAGTCCGTTGGCATTAAAGTAAATGAAATCACCTGGTCCTGGTACTGAAGCGCCACCTGCACCTCCCGAGCTTGTAGACCAGTTTGATGTAGAATTCCAGTTTCCAGCTGAATTGGCAACCCAATACCTGTTCGCGCCGAAAACATTAGTCACAGCTAAGAGGATGACTAACAGGCTAGTAAGTTTTGTCATGTTGACGTTGAGTGTTGATAATCTGTCGACAAATTTACAAAAAATATCGACCAATTCAAAAAATATCAAATAACTCAGTATGAGTTTTTAGTAAAGATTTTGCGTTTTCAACGGCTTTTTGAGTTACAATTTCACCGCTCATCATTTTGGCTAATTCCTGAATTCTTTCTTCATTAGTCAATAAACGTGCTTCGGTATTTGTACGTGTGTCATCCGCCGATTTTGAAACATGGTAATGATATAAAGCTTTGCTTGCCACCTGAGGTAAATGTGTAATGGAAATAATTTGACCGTTATTACCCATTTTGGAAAATAAGTTTGCAATTTTAGCTGCAATATCTCCCGAGACTCCGGTGTCAATTTCGTCAAAAATCTGTGCCGGAAGTTTTTTTGAGGTTGATATAATGTTCAGAATACTAAGCATCAATCTGGATAATTCTCCTCCGGAAACTGTTTTTGCTATAGGAAGGAATTGCCCTCCAAGATTAGTTTTGAATTTAAAATCTACTGTACTAAATCCGGATTTAAGCAGGGCCTCTCCTTTGATTAAGTTGACCTGTATTTCGGCATCCGGCATGCCAAGTTCAGAGAGTATTTCCTGAACATTAAGTTCAAATTGATTGATACCGGATAAACGCTTTTTGTCAAGGTTTTCTGCCATTGATTTAAGCGTTTTTTCCTCGTCGGCAATCGATTTATTTAAGGCGTTGATTTCCTGTTCAATCGAGGAAAATCCTGCAATCTGTGTTTCAAGATCTGCTTTAACTGTCAGGAGATCAGAACCGTGATTGACATTGTGCTTATATAGAAGGCTGTTGATTTTGTTAACCTTTTCAGTAATAATTTGAGCTTCCTCTTCGTCCATTTCCTGGTCTGAAAGTTGGTGCTCAATTTCAGCTTCTATATCATCCAATTCTATTTTTAATGAGACCAAACGCTCATGCAAAACTTTGTAAGAAGCAGAAAAAGGTGTAATTTCATTTATTGCATCAATAGTCTTTTGAATCAATGCCCGGGGTGTTTCCTGACTGTCCTGTAGTGAGGAAAGCGCATATTGTAACTCTGTTTTTATTTTTGTCCGGTTTTCAATTTTATCAAAGCCGGCAAACAATTCATCAAAATCGATTGTCTCGAGTTTAACGTCTTCAAATTCGTTTATTAAAAAAGAAACATAATCCTGTTCTTTTCTGTTTTTTGACTCTTGCTCCATTAAAAGCACTAATTGCTTTTGATTCTTTTTGAATTGATTAAACAGGAGTTTATATTCTTCTGCAGCTGCTAAATTTCCTACAAAAGCATCTAAAGTTTCTAATTGAAAATCAGACGAGAATAAATCAAGTGTTTGATGTTGAGAGTGAATTTTAATTAATTTTTCTCCTAAAGCCTTTAAAACAGCTAAAGTTGCAGGGGTATCATTAACAAAAATTCTGGATTTTCCATTTGCCCCAAATTCCCGTCTTAAAACCGTTTGTTCTTCATAATCAATATCCCATTGATCAAAGGATGCTTTAAGTTTAAGATCCTTAATGTCAAATTCAGCCTCAATGATGCATTTTTTCTCAGTATTTCCAATCACACTGTAATCAGCTCTTTCACCGAGTAATAGATTAAGTGCTTTTAACAGAATTGATTTACCTGACCCGGTTTCTCCGGTAATAACAGAATAACCTGATTTAAAGTTCAGGTTTACGTTTTCTATCAAAGCAAAGTTTGATATTTCAATCCGGTTTAACATAGTGTTTAAAGGATTTCCCGGTATTTAGAGGCATTGGTCGGATCGAGTCTGGAAAGAATCGAAATGGCTGCATTTTTTTGTCTGGTATCTGCTTGCGAAAACAGCGAAATTATTTCATCTGATTTTGCGTTGAAAAAAATCTGAAGATTGATTGAATTAGGTCTTGATCTTTGAATTCTATCCAGGGCATTAATACTTTGGAGTACTGTAGTTCTGGCCGATTCAATATTATCATACATCATATCAAACCCCAGTCTGTGATACTTATAGTAAGTTTCTCTCAAAGGGTTAAACAAAGAGTGCAATGCGTTATCAACAATGTAGTAACGTGTATGTCTTGCTCCTTTTTTGTTAGGATCCCATCCGGTACCCAGCAAGTGTTTGGCATTATTAGCAATTTGTTGGGCCTTGTTAAAATATTGAGTTCCTCCTTTTAGAGAAAAGGAATCATAATCATAACCTAAAATCATATAGACATAAAAAGCTAATATCGAAGTCAGGTTATCTCTGTACCGGTCAATTGAAAAAATTAAGGTAGTATTTCTCAGATAACTGAAATCAAAGTCTTTATCAATATGGTTAAATACAGTGGTATTATATGACGAGTTGTAAACCGGTCTGGAGGATTGAATTTGAATCTGACCGCTGTAAGCATCATTTCCGGTTTTATTTTGAATTAATATTGTGATATTGCAGTTAATTCGTTCATCAATATCATAAATATCAGAGGTCCAACGGGTATTATTAATAAATTCTTTGATATTGTTTTCCAAATCCTGAAAAACCTCCTTATCGTTAGCGGTGGTATTAAAATCAGGAGTACCTGATACGTTTACCTGGCAGTTTAATTCCTGCGTTATTCCGGTTACAACAGCGAAAGAAAATAGTAGGTATATTACCGTTTTTATCATAATAAATCTGCTTCTATTTCATTGAGAATATCATTAGCCATTAATGACTTTTGTTTTAACTCAAAATTAATCAAAATATTGTTTGGTTTTATAAATGTTACTTTATTTGTGTCGTAGCCAAAACCGGCATTTTTATCGTTCAGCGAATTCAATACCAACAGGTTCAGGTTTTTCTTTTGAAGCTTAGCTTTTCCATTCTCAACTTCATTATTTGTTTCTAATGCAAACCCAACCAAATATTGATTTTCTGTTTTGTTTTCTCCCGACCATTTTAAAATATCAGGATTCTTGACCAAATCAATACTCATGTCATCATCCTTTTTCTTAATTTTCTGATCGGCTGAGTGTTTTGGTCTGTAATCTGCAACAGCGGCTGAATAAATACCAATATCGGATTTCGGCCATTGTTTTTGTACAGCTTTAAACATTTCCTCAGCACTTCTTACCTTAACTACCTTTACCAATTTTGATTTAGGCTGATGATTAGATGGACCAAGTACTAATGTAACATCTGCTCCTCTTTTGGCACATTCATCAGCTATAATCACACCGGTTTTACCGCTGGAGTGGTTGCCAATAAAACGAACCGGATCAATAGATTCATAGGTTGGACCCCCTGTAATGATTATTTTTTTCCCTTTCAGAATGGACTTGTGAGAAAAATACGCATTAATCAGTCCTGCAATCTCTTCCGGTTCTTCCATTCTGCCTTTACCTTCCAGTCCACTTGCCAATTCCCCTGAAGCAGGTTCTATAATTCGAACACCATGATTCTCCAACGCACTTAAATTTTCCCTGGTGGTAATGTGAGCAAACATATCCAAATCCATAGCAGGAGCTACCCAAACGGGACATCTGGCGCTTAAATAGGTTGCCAGTAATAGGTTATCTGACTGACCGGACGCCATTTTAGAGATGGTACTGGCCGTTGCAGGAGCAACGATAAACAAATCTGCCCAAAGTCCCATTTCCACATGGTTTTCCCATTCCCCAACGTCATTTTTAACAAAATTAATGGCTACAGGGTTTTTGGATAGGGTTGAAAGTGTGAGAGGGGGTATAAAATCAGTTGAGGCAGAAGTCATAATTACTCTGACCTCTGCCTCAAGTTTAATAAGTTCTCTGATTAAATAAGCCGTTTTGTAAGCAGCAATGCTGCCTGTAACACCGACTAATATTTTTTTTCCGGATAGCAAAATCAATTATTTTGATTCGTCATCCTTATTGACTTCTCTGATATACATTTTTTCTTCGATAAACTCCTGAATTGCAATCATAGCCGGTTTAGGCAATTGCTCATAGAATTTAGAAATTTCAATCTGCTCTCTGTTTTCAAAAATTTCTTCAAGATTATCAGTGTTAGAAGCAAATTCTGCCAATTTTGCAATCAATTCTTCTTTTACAGCAGAACTAATTTGGTCGGCTCTTTTTGAAATCGCTGTTATAGCCTTATAAATATTTCCGGTATCTTTGTCAAGAAATTCTACATCTCTGGTTATCGTAGTTCTCTCTGCATTCGTGTTCTTGTAACTTATACTCATCTTAGTAATATTAAAAACTATGTATTTATTAATTTGATTTCCTTTTCGGCTTTTCTATTCAAGTCCTTTAACTCCTTATTGTATTCGGAAGTCGGAAATTCGGCTACAAATTTACGATAACTTTTCAGAGTATCATGCAATCTTTCCAATTTTTTAGAATCAATACTATTAATTGCCAGGGAATATCTGCTCTTTACAGAAAGGTAAAGTGCCTCTTCTTTGAATTTGGAATTAGGGTAATCTTCCAGATGTAATTTAAAGGAAGTTACAGCGGCCTTATAATTTTCAGTTTGGTAATAAAGTTTGGCAGACTCAAATTGTTTGGTTTCAAGTTTCATATTAAGCCTGTCCATAATCTGATTCGAGCTGTCAACCAGACTGCTGTTGGGGTGCATATCAATAAAAATTTGAAGCTGATCCAGAGCATTTAATGTCTCAGTTTGGTCAAGTGAATATTCAGGAGAATTATAAACTGAGCACATAGCACTTAGAAACTGGCATTCTTCAGCATACTGACTGCTTGGATATTGGTTAATAAACCTTCTGAAATAGTAGGATGCCAAATAATAGTCGCCAGTGTAATAATTTGACATGCAATAATAATAGTATAATTTTTCTCCTTCAATTGATAATTTATAAAACGGGATCACATCTTCTAAAAGGGCTGCAGCGTTTTCATACTCCTTTTCATTAAAGTATTTTATAGCACCGTCCTTCTTTTCAGCATGGTTATCACTCTTCATTAACTTATTAAAATCAGAACATGAAATTAAGGCTGTAATGCTGATTGATAGAGTTAAAACAAATTTCAGGTTTTTAATCATCCGTTTATTGTATTTATTAGGTATCAAATGAAGTTGGAAATACGATAGTCTTACTATTTAAGACAAAAACACATTCATATCCATTTTATAATTCTTTGCAAATATACACTTTGATTTGTTAAAAAATGTAAATCCATTGGGCTATAGAAGAAAAAATGTGAATAATTTTTAGTGTCAAGATGGAAAAAGTTTGAAATTAACTTCTACTTTCGCAGAGAAATTATCAGGTAACCTGATAAAAAATTAATTATGGCAACAGATATTTTTGAAAAAATCAAGGAAAATAGAGGTCCTTTAGGTCAACATGCCAAAGGCGTACACGGTTATTTTACTTTCCCAAAACTTGAGGGGGAAATTGCAAATAAAATGACTTTTAGAGGAAAGGAATGTTTAGTGTGGAGTGTAAACAATTACCTTGGATTAGCGAATACCCCGGAAGTGAGAAAGGCAGATGCTGATGCATCAGCAGAATGGGGATTGGCTTACCCTATGGGGTCTAGAATGATGACTGGCCAAACTTCAGAACATGAAGCACTGGAAGCAGAGTTGTCTGATTTCATGCAAAAAGAAGATACCATTTTATTAAATTTTGGTTATCAGGGAATGCTTTCTGCAATTGATGCATTAGTAGACAGAAAAGATGTTATTGTATATGATAGCGAATCTCATGCTTGTATTATTGACGGTGTACGTTTACATGCAGGTAAGAGATTTGTATTCCAACACAATGATATGGAATCGTTCGAAAAGCAAATGGATAGAGCATCTAAATTGGTTGAAGATACTAATGGTGGTATTTTAGTCATTACCGAAGGTGTTTTCGGAATGGCAGGTGACCAGGGAATGCTTAAAGAAATAATCGAATACAGAACATCAGGAAAATACAACTTTAGATTATTTGTTGATGATGCTCACGGTTTTGGTACATTAGGAGAAACAGGAATGGGAACAGGAGAGTTTCAAAATTGTCACGACGGAATTGACGTTTATTTTGGAACATTTGCAAAATCAATGGCTTCGATAGGTGCATTTATCTCTTCAACCGAAGATATTATCGAATTTTTAAGATACAATATGCGATCGCAGGTATTTGCAAAATCTTTGCCAATGCCATTGGTTGTTGGTGCCAGAAAACGTTTGGAGTTATTGAGAACACAACCTCACCATAAGGAAAATTTATGGAAAGTAGCTACAGCTTTACAAAACGGACTTAAAGAGGCAGGGTTTAATATTGGTCGAACCAATTCAGCGGTAACACCGGTATTTTTATCAGGTACTTTGGCAGAAGCCACAAATATTACATTTGACTTAAGAGAGAATTATAATATTTTCTGTTCAATTGTAGTATACCCGGTTGTACCAAAGGATGTAATTATGTTAAGACTTATCCCAACGGCTTCGCATACATTAGAGGACGTTAATTATACTATTGAAACCTTTAAGAAAATTCAGGAAGGATTGGAAGAAGGAAAATATAAAGCGGACGATCTGAAACAAGTTGAAACAGATTAAAATTTTATTCTCAGAATATAAAAAAGGCCTTATCAATTGATAAGGCCTTTTTTATTAATTTCACTTTGTTATTTTAACTTACAAGTTGTTTGAGTGGTGGTAAAGAAAAAGGAAACAGTTGAACTTTGATTAGAACACCATGATTCTGCATCTTTTTTCTTTAATTCTTTAGTGGTAGTAACCGAGCTTTCAGTTACAACCGGGTCACCACCAAATAAGTTTGTTTCGGTTGTCTTGATATCACATTCACAAGTGTATTGTTTTTTACAGGATGAAAATGCAACAATCGAAGTAACCACCGTAAATAAAATTAGTCTTTTCATTTTATGGATTTTGGGATTATAAAATTAGTTTTTAACTAAAATTGATTCACAGTCAAACGATACTGTAATTTTGTCTTCAGTAATGGCTGCATATTCCTCTTCACTCACCTCTTCTCCATTAGCTTTCGAATCATCTAATAAGTGCTTTTGGAATTCAACAGTCATAGTATCTCTTACCAGGTTACCATATAATACGGCTTCTTTCCCCAACGAACTTTCAATTGGAATAGTAAAGTGGTCTCTGAAAAATACTTTAACAGTTTCATCATCCGATTTTTTGATGTTTATCCAACATCCTGCCATTTGACAAACTTCATTAATCTCAACATTTACTTTACCTTCAAAAGCACCTTCTTCTTCAAATGAAGCAAACATAGCTTCCGAGTCAACGGCATCTTCAGTATTAATGTCAGTATGACCATACAATTTAAACTCACCTTTTTCAACACCATCAAAAGCTATTGCATTTTCCGCTTCCTCAGTTTCTTCTTCAACAGCAGTTTCAACTGTTGCCTCTGTTGTAGCCTCTTGTTCCTGTGTTTCCTCAGTTTCTACAGTCTCACCACAACTCAATAATAGGGCGCTCATAGCAAAAAGACCCAAAATTTGTTTTTTCATAGTTGTTTTTTTTACAAATATAGAAGGAATTGTTTAATCCTTAAATATTGCATTATGCATTTCAACTCTTTATTTTTCATTAATTTTAGACTATGAATAGTCAAAAAGTTAAAACAGTTATTGTTTTAGGGATCATTTCAATTTTTTGTATTTTAACAATTCAGTTTTTCTGGATTAAAAAGAATATTGATTTTCAGGAAACAAATATTAAGATACAAAATATCCAGGACAGCTTAAGCGATAAACAATTTAACGAAAATGTCAGCCTGGCTTTAAAAAATGTAGCATCAGAAATACAAAGGATTAATTTACAGGAAAGTGACTTATATGGTAAGGTCAAGCAGCTTTCTTCGAATTATTTTACAGTTGAACTGGACGATACTCTACATCCTTACTTGTTGGAGAACCTGTTAAAAGCTGAATTTTATCATCAGAATATAAAGGAAGACTTCAGGTATGGTATTTATGACTGTTATTCCGATAGTATTATTTACGGAGATTATATTAAATATGCGGGAGATTCATTATACGTGATTGAAAAGCATTCGGACCATGATAATGTGTTGGACCCACAATTACAAAACAAACTGGATACAGATATTCATTATTTTGCTGTTTCTTTTCCTGACCGGCAAAGTTATTCCATTGAAAGGACACCAAATAATGTTGGGTATTGGTATTATATTTTTGGAATACTCATATTTATACTGGCATATTTTGGTTATACCTTATCCATTATACTAAAGCAAAAAAAACTGTCAGAAATTAAAAATGATTTTATTAATAATATGACCCATGAGCTTAAAACGCCTATTTCAACCATCCGTTTATCAAGTGAAACATTATTAAATGATATTGCCGAATCGCCTGAAAAACTTGAGCGCTATGCCAGTATAATTTATAAAGAAAATAAAAGGCTAGAGCATCAAGTAGAAAGGGTTTTAAACATTGCAAAATTAGACAAAGGAGAAATCAGGTTTAAGTTTGATACTTTTGACATTCATGAAATCATTGAAGAGGCCAAGGAAAATCTGGAGTTTAATCAGTTGGGGGAGAATGGAAGTATTGAGTTACACCTGAATGCTAAAAATAGTGTCATTCACAGTGATCCGGTTCATATCACTAATGTAATTTATAACTTACTGGATAATGCAATTAAATATTGTGACCGAAAGCCTCATGTTGTTGTGTCAACCGAGAGTTCAAAAAACAAAATAAGTATTACAATAAAAGACAATGGTAAAGGTATATCAAAAGAAAATTTGAAGCTTATATTTGATAAATTTTACAGAGTACCGACCGGAAACTTACATGATGTAAAAGGGTTTGGTTTGGGATTATTTTATGTAAAGTCAATTATTGAAAAACTAAGTGGTACAATTACTGTAAAAAGTCAATTGAAAGAAGGAAGTGAATTTACAATTGTAATTCCTTATAATAAAGGATAATTATGAAATCCCTGTAAAATGCACATGAGAATGTCGTAATGAATAGGTAAGGAATTCCATCTGACCATTGAAAAATAAACTATACGCAGATGAAAAAAGATATCAAAATTTTATTAGTTGAGGATGACGTCAATCTTGGATTCGTTATTCAGGATAATTTAAAAAAGGAAGGCTATAAGGTACAACTTTGTATGGATGGTGTTGAGGGATTACAAAAGTTTAATTCAGAAAAATATGACCTTTGTATTTTGGATGTAATGATGCCTAAAAAAGATGGATTTACACTGGCTAAGGATATCAGAAAAACAAATAATCAAACCCCAATATTATTTCTGACTGCAAAGTCAGAAGTGGAGGACAAAATTGAAGGGTTAAAAACAGGAGCTGATGATTATATGACCAAGCCTTTTAATTCGGAAGAATTTTTATTGAGGGTCAAATCTCTGCTAAAACGTTCGGTGCCGGAAATTGAGCAAAATGAAGAAGTCGATTTTAATATTGGAAATATTTTGTTCAAATCTCAGGAGTTTGTTTTAGAATATACTAATGGAGAGGTTAAAAAACTAACCAAAAAGGAAGCTAAAATTCTATCTCTTTTAGTCTCTCATATGGGGAAAGTTTTACCACGGGATGTTGTTTTGAATGCAGTATGGGGGCAGGATGATTATTTTGTAGGTAGAAGTTTAGATGTATTTATCACAAAACTGAGAAAGTACTTAAAAGAGGACGAAAAAGTGAGTATTAATAATATTCATGGTGTTGGATTTAAATTAGAAGTTAATTAAATAGTGAATTCGCGACTCATCAATTCCTCTGTAAAACACTCGTAATTCTCATTAAATTAATCGGTAACCAGGTTTTTATACATATTAACAGTATTTTCCAATCCAAGGTAAAGTGCATCTGAAATTAAGGCATGTCCAATTGATACTTCCAGTAATTCAGGAATATTTTCCTTGAAAAAACTAAGGTTGTCAAGGTTTAAATCATGACCTGCGTTAATACCTAAGCCTACTTTATTGGCATGTATGGCTGATTCCGAGAACGGTTTTATAGCGATATCCTTATCTTGCCCGTATTGTTCGGCATAAGGTCCGGTATAAAATTCAATTCTATCTACTCCAATTTCGGCAGCAGCAGATATTAACTCAGTATTGGTTTCAATAAAGAGAGAAGTTCTGACACCAAGGGATTGTAGCTTTGAATTGATCGATTTCAGAAAATCAAAATGTTGAATAGTATCCCATCCTGCATTGGATGTTAAAACTCCCGGAGGATCGGGAACAAGTGTGGCCTGAGTGGGTCTGACTTCTTCAATAATTTTCATGAACCTTTCGTTAGGATAACCTTCAATATTATACTCAGTATGTACAACAGGTTTCAGGTCGTAAGTATCCTTTAGAGTGATATGTCTTTCATCAGGTCGTGGGTGAACTGTAATACCATCTGCACCATAGGATTGAATCAGCTTTGCAGCTTTGACTAAATTCGGTATGGTCCCACCTCTGGCATTTCGAATCGTTGCAATTTTATTGATATTTACGCTAAGTTTTGTTGCCATTTTTTAAGTATTGTATACATTTATAGAGCAAAAATAAAATTTAAGAAAATAAATACTTTACTTTGCTTGGTTAATTACAGAATTTTTTAAAAAATACACATTTATAAAATGAGGGCTGAAGAATTAATATCAGAATACATACCACCAATTAAATATACAGAAACCGGAGAAAAAGCGCTCAACTGGATGAATGAGTTTCGTGTCAGTCATTTACCGGTAGTTGAGGGGACTACTTATATTGGAATCATCTCAGATGATGATATTTATGATATGAAGGACCCCAAAAATGAAATCAAGTCTGAGCTTCCATCACTTTTGAATCCATTTATCTATGCCGATTCTCATGTGTACGAAGTCATGAAAATGATTGCTGATACAAAAATAACCATTGTCCCAATTCTGGACAGGGATAATCAATACATGGGGTGTACCGATTTGCTTTTTTTGATGTCTCAGATAACAGCTGTTGGATCAATTAAAGAGGCAGGAGGTATTCTTGTTTTGGAAATGAACAGACACGATTATACGCTCACTCAAATTGCACGAATTGTTGAAGAAAATGACGCTAAAATTTTAAGTAGTTACGTAACCTCACACCCCGAGTCAACCAATATGCAGGTAACGCTTAAGATTAATGCAACGGATTTAGATAAAATTATGCGAAGTTTTGAGCGATATGATTATATCATTAAAGAATCCTATTCCAAGGGAGATTATACTGAAGACCTTAAAAGAAGGTATGACGAGTTAATGAACTATTTAAGAATGTAATAAAACTGTTGGCATGAAGGTAGCGATATATGGAAGGAATTTTCAGGATAGTTTTATACCGTACATTCAGGAACTCTTCAATACACTTAAAATCTATGATTGGGAGTATTTAATTTACGATCCTTTCTTTAACTTTTTAAAGGAACGGCTGGTAATTGATGATGATACCGTTTTATATAATTCTTATGAAGATGTAGTGGGGAAAATTGATCTTTTGATTAGTATTGGGGGAGACGGTACTTTTTTGGAAACCATTCATATTGTCAAAAATTCTAAAGTTCCTATTCTCGGGGTTAATACCGGAAGACTTGGTTTTTTGGCGTCAACACATAAAGATGAAATAAAAGATGTTCTGGATAAGATCAGACAAAAGAAGTACAGATTGCAATCCAGATCATTAATTGAATTGAATTCTGAAACTAATTTGTTTGGCAGTAACAATTTTGCATTAAATGAAGTTACGGTTCATAAAAAGGATAGTTCGAGTATGATTACAATTCATACTTATATTGATGATTTGTATTTAAACTCGTATTGGGCAGATGGTTTGATCGTTTCTACTCCAACAGGATCAACCGCATATTCACTGAGTTGTGGCGGACCAATAATGGTACCGGGAGCAACAGATTTTATATTAACGCCAATTGCACCTCATAATTTAAACGTTCGTCCGGTAGTTGTACCTGATTCAAGAAAAATAACATTGAGGATGGAGGGGAGAAGTAATGAACTATTATGTTCAATGGATTCCAGGTCCGTAACAATCGATTCATCAGTAGAATTGGTGCTTTCAAAAGCCAGTTACAGCATTGGTATTGTTCAAACCGAAGATCAGAATTTCCTGAATACCATCAGGAATAAAATGATGTGGGGGATCGACCGCAGGAATTAATGTAAAATAAATTTAAAAACTAATCGTTGATAGTTTTGATGTCAATAAAAAGGATAATTTTACTGGTTGCCGTACTCACCTCAGCCTGTTCATTTGCTCAGATAGGGGGGCAGCACGCCTTTCAATTTCTGGATTTAGATTTTAATGCCAGATCTGCAGCATTGGGGGGTGATTATATCGGAATAAAAGATAATGATATTAATTTGGCTGTCAGTAATCCGGCATCAATTTCTCCTCAGATGAATCAAAACGTGGCGTTAAATCACTCTTTTTTTCCTTCAGGAATTAATTTTGGTCAAATCGTTGTGGGACAAAATATCAAATCTTTAGGTCAGGTTGTTGGCCATTTAAGATATGTATCGTACGGAAAATTCAGAAGGACTGATGTAACAGGACAGGACCTGGGCTCTTTTACCGCTGGGGATTATGCATTGGGGATAGGGTATGGAAAAGAATTGAGTGAAAGAATTTCAGTAGGTGGAAATTTAAATTTATTGTTTTCGCACTACGAGTCTTATACAGCAGCTGGAGCAACAGTTGATTTTAGTGCCATGTATCATGACAGGGACAAAAATTTTACAGCAACTATTTTGGCTAGAAATGTAGGTTTTCAATTTAAAAGTTTTACTGAAAAAAACAGAGAGCCATTACCACTTGAAATTTTAGCAGGAGTCAGTTATAAACTGCCACATGCACCATTTAGATTCAGTATAATGGGACATGATTTAACAGATTGGGATTTGTCCTATAATATTCCGGGTGCGTTACCAACTATTGATCAGTTAACACAGGATACGATTCCGGTTCCGAAAGCATCTTTTGTGGAAAAATTGTTCAGACATATGGTTATAGGAGTTGAAATTATTCCAACTGATCATTTTTCAATTCGCTTAGGTTATAATTATGACAGAAGAAAAACATTTGGAATTGAAGACAGAATAGGTATTCATGGTTTTTCAACGGGAGTTGGATTCAGAGTTAAAAAGTTTGATTTTAACTATTCAGTTTCATTTTATTCAGCAGCTGGCGCCTCAAATGTTTTGAGTGTAACATCTAATTTTTCAAGTTGGCGGAAAAAGAAAACCTAAAGGAGTTTAATTTGCCCTCTCCCCATTTTTAAATGCCCTTCATTTTCAAGTTGCTTTAAAATTCGTGATACCACCTCCCTTGAAGTATTAAGATCAAAGGCTACTTTTTGATGCGAAACATGAACCGTATCTGAATCATTTAACTGAGCGGTTTCTGTTAAGTAGTTCAAAATTCTTTCGTCCATCTTTTTAAATGCCAGTTGGTCAATGGCACCCAGCATATCATTAAATCTGTTGGAAAAAGCCTGGAAAATAAAAGTACGCCATGATTTGTATTGCTGCATCCATTTATCCATATATTCAATAGGAATTAAGATAAATTTTGAATCCTCTTCCACTATAGCTCTTATACTGCTTTTACCCTCAATTAGACAACATGAAATAGTGGCGGCACAAATATTCCCGGACTCCACATAGTAAAGAAAAATTTCTTTTCCTTCAGTGTCCTCTCGGATGATCTTAATAGATCCGTCTAATAGCAGAGGAAAGCTGTCAATTTTTTGGTCTAAATCAATTAATATTTCTTCAGTTGGAAGCTCTGTTATCTTACCACATTGAAAAATTTCTTCAATCAGCTCATCTTCATCTAAAAGTGGATATCTCTCAATAAAGGATTCCTTTATTTTCATATTGAGTTTTTCCTTTCAAAATTAGTAAATACTTTAGTATTTACAGTCCGATCATGTGAAGAACAAACACTTTATCTTACTATGGTAACATGCCCTCTTTCAAAATAGGTTTTATCGTCATTAACATTTCCAAATCTGATTTGCCAAATATAAGTACCGTCCTGTACAATTTTACCATTGTATGTACCATCCCAACTTTTACTGGCATCAT
This sequence comes from Putridiphycobacter sp., assembly GCA_965230195.1. Lineage (GTDB taxonomy): Bacteria > Bacteroidota > Bacteroidia > Flavobacteriales_D > Crocinitomicaceae > Putridiphycobacter. The sequence continues at coordinate 4,804,079 of OZ245997.1, read as the reverse complement.
ATGATTCAAATATAATTTCACCCCAACGGTTAAAAATTTTCATGTTAAAATCATATGGATCAAAGCCGGAGGTAAATACCGGTTGGAAAACATTATTAAAATCATCCTGGTTAGGGGTAAAAACATTTGGAATATAAAAAATCAACTCCTCTTCAATGGTAATGGTACCGTAGGCGGTATCGATACATTCATGATTACCTACAACCAGATAAACCGAATAAGTGTATGGTATTGCATAAGCATGAGAAGGATGTTGAATTGTTGAATAATTACCATCTCCAAAACTCCAGTCCCAGGTTATAGCATTAGTGGACATATCAGTAAACTGAACCACTTCGTTGATTTCAGGCTCAGTTGGAGTAAAAGTGAATTTAGCAACAGGGTTATCGTAAATTTCAATTTTTACAGTTCTGCTGGAATCAGATAAACAACCATTGACATCTGTTACTGTAAGCGAGACCAGATAATTGCCATTATTGGAATAGTAGTGAGAGGGATGTTGGACATCAGATGTGTTGCCATCTCCGAATTCCCAATGCCATGATACAATATCGTCTGATGGGCTTGAGAGGTCAGTGAAATCAACATCTTGAGGAGCGCATCCAATAGTGTCACTCACTGAAAATTGCGATATAGGTTGCGTAAATTCAACAAAAATCTGATCTGAATCGGTACAAAGTCCTTCAGTTACTGTAACACTATAGGTATTGGTTGATGTTACATTTATTGTCTGGTTCGTACTACCGGTTGACCAATTATAAGTTGCACCCGGATTTTCTGCATCTAATAATAAAGATTGAGGAGCACATATTGCAGTGTCGTTCCCTAAATTAACACTAATACTGCCAAGGCTAACTATTACTGTATCGCTAATTTGACAATTTGAAACCGGATCAGTAATGGTGACAAAATAAGTACCTGTATCCGTTACAGTATAAGTCTGGTTACTGCTACCATCCTGCCATAAATATGAGAAACCGGGATTTTCTGCATCTAACGTAAAGTTTGGATTACATACAATGGTATCATTACCTAAATCAAGTGATAAGATTGCATAATCTACAATAATTGTATCGGAAGCAGCACATCCTCCTACCGTAACCTCTACCCAAAATGTACCTGCTGCCGATACGTTAAAGTTTTGATTACTGCTGGCGTCCTGCCAGTTATAATCTGATCCCGGATTACCAGCGTCCAGATTTAAGGTTTCATCTGCGCAAAGTATGGTGTCATTTCCTAAATCAACAACAGGAGCAGGAATTGAGATGACCTGAACCGTATCTTGTCCAATACATCCCGAACTGTCAACAGTAACCCAGTATGTGCCAAAGGTTGTAGCCGTGAAGCTTTGTAAAGTTGAATTGTCTTGCCATTGATAAGAATTACCTGAAACATTTGAGGAAAAAGTGATATTAACCGGATCTAATTCACAAACTAAAGTGTCGGGACCAAGGTCAATTACAATCTCATCAATTAAAATATTAATGGTGTCAGATGCTATACAACCCTGAGAATCGGTTATGGTTGCCCAATATTGTCCGCTGGAGGTTACCTGAAAGGTTTGTCCGGTACTGCTATCTTGCCAAACAGCGGTTGGATCACCTGCATCAAGTGTTAAGGAGCCAGTACAAACAGTTGTGTCATTTCCAAGATCAATTGATATAGATGAGTTCTGAGGTATATAAATAGAGTCCTGGTAAATAGTATCACACCCATAAATAACATAAAGTATTTCATAACCTGGACAAAGTCCTGTGGCAATACTGCTTGTTTGTCCACTGGGTTGCCACGAGTAAGTGAAATCGGAAGTGTCAGCAGCAGACATAATTACCTCTGCCTGTCCGTCACATTGATTACAGGTAGAGTTCTGAACATTGGTACTAATTACATTACTATATGGTGAAACACCTATTTCAGTAAGAAAATTATTACCACAGGCATACAATATACCATCTTCAGTAACCATTACATCATAACAGGTATCAGGAATTGAAAGGGTTCCCAGCTGACTTAAATTTTGATCATAAACTTTAATCTCGTTATTGGCACCTACAAAAACATTACTGGCTAAATTGGCATCAATACCATAGGTCGCTTTATGTGTGCCACCGGAATTGATCATATTTAAAAAGTTACCGTTTGATTTATCACGTCTGATAATAGTATCGCCAATATAAGAGTATATATAATCTGGTCCAACGGCAGAAGCATTAACACCATTTGCCCCTGGTTTGTACGTGGCATTGGCAGGCTCGAGGTACCATAAACTATCATTAACAGTCCAGGTAGGTGTACCAATAGTTGCAAGTGAAAATTTCATTAAAAGCCCATTCATCATGGTGTTAGATGTCTCCGGATTAATATAAAGATCTGTACCATTGGGATCTAACTCTAATGTAGCCACATCATCTGTAAAAGAACTGGCAAAGTAATTATAGGATGTAATAGTATTTAATAATGTATCAATAACTGAAAGTTGATAGTCTGCACCGTTACCAACAATAATCTGGTCATTACAATGGTCAAAAGCAATTCTCCACCATTCACCTGGAACAGGATTAGAAACAACTAATGAATCAATTAAAACACCACTTGTGTTAAGCTTTTTAACCCCGAATTCATTATAGTATATTGAACCTGATCGTCTATCAACTGTTAAATCAAAAACAGAACCACCAAAGAAGATACCTCCTCCACCTCCCCCTAAACTTGGAAGGGCAAAAGTCCATTGTAAAACACCAGAACTATTGTATTTAACTATACTTGGTTCACTGGTTTCAACATATACATTACCCTTATTATCGTAATCTAAATTATGGCCTTTAAGGTTTGCGCCAAAAGGATTAACAATCCATGGATCTATTCGATAAGAGTTGTTGTAGTCAAAACCAGGAATATCTACAGTGAAGGTGTTGTGATCAGTTTTTTTGTATTTGATATTCTGTTTTTTGTGGTTCTCATTATTGGTGACCGATAATTGTTTCTCGTAGAAAGTACCGGCTGAACTATTAATTTTTAATTCTGTATCAGTCTCTTTTTCTACTAATAATGCATCCGGGTAATGAATTTTTATATCTGACAATTGCGCACCCTTATGAAGTATAAAATCGTATTTTAAACCACCTTCAGGATGAAAATGAAAAATCAAATCAATGTTTGGGTAAAAATTCTGGTAAATAATTTCATTATAGGCAAGTGATGTTAGGGTTTTACCTCCTTTGTAAAAGTGATATGTATGGGATACCCTATCTTTTTTTACTATATTTTGTTTAGATACTTTTCCCTGAAAGTTAATTCTAAAGTACTGTTGGGAATATAATTTTACGCTTTCGCCTTCCTCAATACGTTTTTTTAGGGTTTTTGAATCTTCAAAAAGAGGGGTATTATAAACATAAACGACACTACTTTCAGTTAAGTAGATATCAGTCCCTCTGGTTCTGGCCTTAAACAAAACAGGTTTACCAGTGATGGGGATGTATTGTCCATTGTTTTCAATAAAGCACTCAGGGTCAAGTTCCATTGTCCATTTATTTTCCTGGGCGCGTGCAGATATATTGATACAGGTAAAACCTAACCAGATAAAGATAAAGAATAATTTAAGGAGATGATTTTGAGAAGAGTAAACGTAGGATTTCATATGCTTCACAAATTACAATTCATTTTTTTCAAAAAAACACTGACTAAATTGAATTGTAATCCAAAAGACCACCTACATGTCTCTGTTTGTAAAGTTAAGTCATATTTTAGAAATAAGCAAAAGCCGGTCAAATACAGCATAAATGATCAATTTTTGGTTTACGTAATTTGTTAGCGCTTATAATTAATATGCAATGAATTTTAAAATGTTGCCTGAAAAGTATAGTGCCGATTAAAAAACAATGAAATGCGCTGAATATGAGTCTAGCCCAATTCCAAAGCATTGATGTTATGTGAGTTAATTTTTATATGTTTTATAGCGAAATGATGGAGAGTAGGGTGACAGACTTTTTACTTTCTGAAATTATTCATTGAAAAATTGTAACAATATTAGATTGAATCGTATAATTATTATCTGAGGGTTTTAAATGCCTTACTATGCAGATGGATGGTATAAATATTGATTAACTATAAAATGTGATGCGATATATTCTAACAGTATTCTTATTCTTATCAGGTTTTTCACTGAATGCCCAATCTGCTTTTTTGGAGGGTACCTGGCAGGGTATTCTGGAAAGAGGAGGTACAACAATTAAAAAACCGGTGGCATTTTGGATTGATTTTAAAATTGACCCCGAAACAAATACTGTTAAGGGTGAGTCAAGGTGCGAAACACCTTTCACGGATTTTTTTGCAATGAAAACTGTTAAAGGAAAATCGGTTTCCCGAAATGAGATGTCATTTGAAGATATAATGTTGGGTAATCAAAAGAATTCGGGGAATAAATTTTGGTGTCTGCTAAAAGCAAATTTAGTTTACAATGATTCTACCGGATATCTCACTGGCAGATACACCTCTTCTGATTGCAGGTCTAATTCTGGTAAAATCACACTATATCGCTCTAAGTACCAAATGTCCAGATCTGATACTGTTTCAAAATACCATTCCTGGGTCACTAATTTTCAAAATGATTTAAAACGAGGGTGGAATGCCTGGTATGTTAGAGAAAAAGAGATGCGGGACTTTGAAATAAAGCCGGTTTATTTTGCGCATGATATGGATAATATTCAAGCTGATTTTGATGCATACCTTAAACAGATGGTAAAGGTGGTGAATTCACATACCGATTTAAGAATAAAAATAATTGGACATACTGATTCCAACGGGAGTGATGCTTATAATGTTGATTTATCAAAAAGACGGGCACATAATGTTAAAAGGGTATTGGTAGGATATGGTATGCCTGAAGATAGAGTTGTAATAGAGTTTCGTGGAGAAAAAGATCCGGCAGTTTCAAATCTGACCTTTAGAGGGAAGCAACTAAACCGACGTGTGGATTTTGAATTTGTTTAACTAAACAATCTAAGAAGGGTTTGGGCTTTATTTTCCGTTTCATGCCATTCATCTTCTGCATTCGAGTCTTTGGTGATGCCACCACCAAGATATAGATAAGCATCTTTTTCACTTAATGACATACATCTTAGATTAACATAAAGATTGGCAGAGTTTTCGTTTACCGGTCCTAAAAAACCAGTGTAGTAATGTCTTTGATGAGATTCAAAATCTTTGATATACTGAAGTGTTTCTTGTTGTGGAAGTCCACATGTGGCAGGTGTCGGATGTAAATCCATTACAATGTTTTTCCATTCATTAGCAGAGGTTAGCGCTGAAAAATCAGTTCTTAAATGGTAAACCACTCCTGTATTCAGGTCAAACGGCCCTGTCTGTGCTATATCTTTACAGTTATTAGTTGTTAAAACACCTCTTATGAAATCGGTGACAATCTGTTGTTCCTCTAATTCCTTCTCAGTCCATTGGTCCGATTTACTTTTTTTAGTGCCGGCAATTGAGGTGGTTTGTAGTTGACTGTCATTAAGTTTAACTAATTCTTCAGGTGTTGCGCCTAACCAGGTGCCAATGCCTTTAATACTGATTAAATAATTAAATGTATTTGTGCTTAACTGATTAAGTTTTTGAAATATGTCAACAGGATTTTCAGTATATGATACCTGGTGAACTCTGGAGTAAATTATCTTTTTAAACTGGTTGTTATTGAGTAAGTCAATTAAATGATTACATGATTTAAGATAATTACGCTTGTCAATGATATAAGGGATATCGTTTGAATAGTAGAATTCAAAATCACGAATGTGCACTTTTTTCAATTGAGAAATAAAGTAATTGGAGAGGTTATCAAAAGAGTTAAATACAAAACCATTACTTTCAGAAATATTTAATATCGATTCGATAGGGATTGCATTTCCTGAAAAGCTGTTCAATGTATTTGAACCAGGGAGACGATATGCAACAAAAGCTTTAATATTAAATTATTTCTTATTAATAACCATTACTGTTAATCTGCCTGTACTGACTAATTTGTCTTGCTCATTTTTAATATCAACCTGCCATAAATGTGTGCTCTTACCTTCGTGAATGAGCTGTCCATGGGCAAAAACATAACCACCCGAAACACCTCTGACATGATTTGCATTGATTTCCAGTCCGACAATGGCCTGAGTTTTTTGATCAATGCATAATGCTGATCCAAGAGATCCTATACTTTCTATTAGTGCAGCACTTGCCCCGCCATGAAGAAGTCCCATAGGTTGGTGTGTTCTGTTATCAACAGGCATTTTAGCTTTAATATAGTCAGAGCCGGTTTCTGTAAATTCAATGCCTAAAACTTCCATTAATGTATTTTTATTAATGCGGTTTATCTCTTCTATGGGTAGATTTGTATTAATCATAGTCAGTTATTTTGAGGCCTTTTGGTAAAGAAGAATTGCGATTCCCAAAAATATGACATTGGGTAGCCAAACCGCTGCAAGTGGTGGGAACCCAACATTCAGGGCAGCTACAGTTGTCATTTTCATGGCAAAAATATAGATCACGCATATAATAATACCAAGTGCCAGGTTTGCACCCATTCCTCCTCTTGTTTTTCTGCTTGATACAACAACTCCAATCAAAGTTAAAATATAAATGGCAAATGGAGCTGCAATTCTATTGTGTTTGTCTAACAGATATTTTGGTACTTTTTTCGACTTTTTTAATTTTTCGTTCTCAATAAACCTGTTTAGCTCTGAAAAATTCATTGCCTCAATGATGTTTTCTCTAAATATAATGTCGGTTAACTTAAATTCCAGGATAGTGTCTGTTGATGAACCAACCTTAAACCGATCATCTTTCTCGCCAAAATACCGTACATTATAGTTTTTTAAATGCCATATATTTTCTATACTGTCACCTACAGCTTCTTCAGCAGTTAATATATAGATTAGTTTTTCCCCTTCCCATTGTTCAACAGTTAGCTTTTTGATTTTGTTTTCTCCACTGGAGTACCTGTTATAAAGTACATTTTGTTCATTATTTAATTGAACTTTGCCGCTGCTCGGGTTAAAAGAGTTTCTGTAAAACCGTTCTTCAAATTCTAACCTTGCCTTATTTGATGGTGGTAAAACAAAATTGTACATGATTAATGTGAGCAGGACAAGTATGGTTGAAGAGATAAAATAAGGCCTCAAAAAACGATTGAAACTTGCACCTGTTCCTAATATTGGTATAATTTCAGAATTCTGTGCCATCTTGGAAGTAAACCAAATCACCGAAATAAAGTTGATCATAAAAATGAACTGGAACCCAAAGTAAATAATGAAATTAGAATAGTATACGGTGAGTATCTCAAACCAACTGGCACCTCGGTCAATAAAATCAGTTAATTTTTCTGATATATCAAAGACCATACTGATTGACATGAGTAGTATAAATATAAATACGAAAGTTCCTAAAAACTTTCTAATAATATATCTGTCAATTTTGGTCAGTAACATAGATAAACAATACGCCTTTTTAATCTTAAAAAAATGATGTAAAAAAACAAAAATAGTCAAGTATTTTCCTTAGCAGTTAAATAAACGTGTAAATATGAAACAAAATTAATTTTTTTTAATACTTCCCCTTCTCCCATAATCCCCCTTTAATAGCCTCTTATTTTCTTAAAATTCGTATTAAGATAAAAAAAAACGTATAAAAAATTAAATATTTTCACAAGGCATTAAGTGGTTGTTTAATAGTGGTTTGGGTGGTTATTTTGGTTGTTAATATTATTAAAAAATAAATAAAAGGTTAAAAAAATGTGATAAAAGGCTTGCGGGATAAAAAAAGGTGAGTATCTTTGCCCTCGCAAAACGAACGGGGTTTGCAAGAAAGCAGGGTTTGATTAGGAGATTTGAGGGATTAAAAAGGGGGGTGAAAAATATTTTTAAAAAATGTTTGGAGATTAAAAAAAAGGGTTTACCTTTGCGCCCCGCAAACGAAATGAATAGCGATTCATTTTAGGGAATTTGAAGGAGTGGAAAAGATTAATAAATTTATTAAAAAAGGTTTGTTAATTAAATAAAAAGGTTTACCTTTGCGCTCCCAAAAGTTATAAGACTTATTCGGCATAAAGATGTCACGTAGAAGTTCTTTGAAAAGATTGAAGATTGAGAAATAATAAAGCCAAATAATACAGTTTTTAGATATAGAAACATTAATAAATTTATACAACGGAGAGTTTGATCCTGGCTCAGGATGAACGCTAGCGGCAGGCTTAACACATGCAAGTCGAGGGGTAACAGGAGAGCTTGCTCTTGCTGACGACCGGCGCACGGGTGCGTAACGCGTATACAATCTACCTTATACAGGAGGATAGCCCTAAGAAATTGGGATTAATACTCCATAGTATTATGTTTTCGCATGATTACATAATTAAAGTTCCGGCGGTATAAGATGAGTATGCGTGATATTAGCTAGTTGGTAAGGTAACGGCTTACCAAGGCAACGATATCTAGGGGGTCTGAGAGGACTATCCCCCACACTGGTACTGAGACACGGACCAGACTCCTACGGGAGGCAGCAGTGAGGAATATTGGTCAATGGAGGCAACTCTGAACCAGCCATGCCGCGTGAAGGAAGAATGCCCTATGGGTTGTAAACTTCTTTTATTTGGGAAGAAACCCCTCTACGTGTAGAGGGCTGACGGTACCAAACGAATAAGGACCGGCTAACTCCGTGCCAGCAGCCGCGGTAATACGGAGGGTCCAAGCGTTATCCGGAATCATTGGGTTTAAAGGGTTCGCAGGCGGTTAATTAAGTCAGTGGTGAAATCTCGGGGCTCAACTCCGAAACTGCCATTGATACTGATTAACTTGAATATAGTTGAAGTAGGCGGAATGTGTAGTGTAGCGGTGAAATGCTTAGATATTACACAGAACACCGATAGCGAAGGCAGCTTACTAAGCTATTATTGACGCTCATGAACGAAAGCGTGGGGAGCGAACAGGATTAGATACCCTGGTAGTCCACGCCGTAAACTATGGTTACTCGATATTGGCGATACACAGTCAGTGTCTAAGCGAAAGTGATAAGTAACCCACCTGGGGAGTACGGTCGCAAGATTGAAACTCAAAGGAATTGACGGGGGCCCGCACAAGCGGTGGAGCATGTGGTTTAATTCGATGATACGCGAGGAACCTTACCAGGGCTTAAATGCATTATGACATGCTTGGAAACAAGTTTTTCTTCGGACATTTTGCAAGGTGCTGCATGGCTGTCGTCAGCTCGTGCCGTGAGGTGTTGGGTTAAGTCCCGCAACGAGCGCAACCCCTATTCTTAGTTGCCAGCGAGTAATGTCGGGGACTCTAAGAAAACTGCCGGCGCAAGCCGCGAGGAAGGTGGGGACGACGTCAAGTCATCACGGCCCTTACGTCCTGGGCCACACACGTGCTACAATGGTAAGTACAGAGGGCAGCTACCGTGCGAGCGGATGCGAATCTCAAAAACTTATCTCAGTTCGGATCGAAGTCTGCAACTCGACTTCGTGAAGCTGGAATCGCTAGTAATCGCGCATCAGCCATGGCGCGGTGAATACGTTCCCGGGCCTTGTACACACCGCCCGTCAAGCCATGGAAGCTGGGAGTACCTAAAGTCGGTAACCGCAAGGAGCTGCCTAGGGTAAAACTAGTAACTGGGGCTAAGTCGTAACAAGGTAGCCGTACCGGAAGGTGCGGCTGGAACACCTCCTTTCTAGAGTTATTTATAACTGTAGGTTTTATTATTTTTCGTCTTTAATTTTTTTCTTTAAAAAGGAAGAGGAATGGGAAATAGTCCCGTAGCTCAGTTGGTTAGAGCACTACACTGATAATGTAGGGGTCAGCAGTTCAAGTCTGCTCGGGACTACATAATCATGGGGGATTAGCTCAGCTGGCTAGAGCGCCTGCCTTGCACGCAGGAGGTCATCGGTTCGACTCCGATATTCTCCACTATATGGGATAGATAATAACGATTATCGTTTCCACTTTTAAAGTTCTTTGAATTATTGATATTGATTTGAGTAGAGAGTAATCAAATAAGTTACTAAGGGCATATGGTGAATACCTAGGCTCTCAGAGGCGATGAAGGACGTGATAAGCTGCGATAAGCTACGGTTAGGTGCAAATAACTTTTAACCCGTAGATTTCCGAATGGGGCAACCTGATATGTTGAAGACATATCGTCGAAAGACGCTAACCCGGAGAACTGAAACATCTAAGTACCCGGAGGAAGAGAAAACAATAGTGATTTCCTGAGTAGTGGCGAGCGAAACGGAAATAGCCCAAACCAATTTTGTTTAGGCAGAATTGGGGTTGTAGGACTGCAATGTGGACTTAATAATTATAGTGGAATTAGTTGGAAAGCTAAATCATAGAGGGTGATAATCCCGTACACGAAATAATTTTTATACCTAGCAGTATCCTGAGTAGGGCGGGACATGTGTAATCCTGTCTGAATCTGCCAGAACCATCTGGTAAGGCTAAATACTACTGAGAGACCGATAGTGAACTAGTACCGTGAGGGAAAGGTGAAAAGCACCCTGAATAAGGGAGTGAAATAGATCTTGAAACCATATGCTTACAAGCGGTCGGAGCCTTCGGGTGACGGCGTGCCTTTTGCATAATGAGCCTACGAGTTACTCCTCGTTAGCAAGGTTAAGTATTTCAGATACGTAGCCGAAGCGAAAGCAAGTCTGAATAGGGCGATTAGTTAGCGGGGGTAGACGCGAAACCTGGTGATCTACCCATGGTCAGGTTGAAGCTCCGTTAATCCGGAGTGGAGGACCGAACTGATATACGTTGAAAAGTATTCAGATGAACTGTGGGTAGGGGTGAAAGGCCAATCAAACCAGGAAATAGCTCGTACTCCCCGAAATGCATTTAGGTGCAGCGTTGAGATTGAGTGTCATAGAGGTAGAGCTACTGATTGGGCTAGGGGGCTTCACCGCCTACCAAACCCTGACAAACTCCGAATGCTATGACATATGCTCAGCAGTGAGGGCATGGGTGCTAAGGTCCATGTCCGAGAGGGAAAGAACCCAGACCATCAGCTAAGGTCCCTAAATATACGCTAAGTTGTACAAACGCTGTTCAATTGCTTTGACAGCTAGGATGTTGGCTTGGAAGCAGCCATTCATTTAAAGAGTGCGTAACAGCTCACTAGTCGAGCGATCGTGCGTGGATAATAATCGGGCATAAGCGTATTACCGAAGCTATGGATGAAAATGGTAGGGGAGCATTCTATTCTGCGTTGAAGCAGTACTGTGAGGTATTGTGGAGTGTATAGAAAAGCAAATGTAGGCATAAGTAACGATAAAGCAGGCGAGAAACCTGCTCACCAATAGACTAAGGTTTCCTCAGCTACGTTAATCGGCTGAGGGTTAGTCGGGACCTAAGGTTAATCCGAAAGGAGATATCGATGGAAAACTGGTTAATATTCCAGTACTACTCATTACTGTGATGGGGTGACGGAGCAGTGAAAGATCGGCGTGCTGACGGAATAGCACGTTAAAGGGTGTAGTTATAGGGACTGTAGGCAAATCCGCAGACCCTGATGAACCTGATAGTACCAAGCGTCTTTTAGACAATTGGATAAGATCCTAATCAGACTTCCAAGAAAAACCTCTAAACTATAGGTAATGAGTACTCGTACCGCAAACCGACACAGGTAGTCAAGTAGAGAATACTAAGGTGCTCGAGTGATTCATGGCTAAGGAACTAGGCAAAATGGTCTCGTAACTTCGGGAGAAGAGACGCTCCACTCCGGTGGAGCCGCAGTGAATAGGCCCAGGCGACTGTTTATCAAAAACACAGGACTCTGCAAAATCGAAAGATGAAGTATAGGGTCTGACACCTGCCCGGTGCCGGAAGGTTAAGAGGAGTTGTTATCTTCGGAGAAGCAATGAATTGAAGCCCCGGTAAACGGCGGCCGTAACTATAACGGTCCTAAGGTAGCGAAATTCCTTGTCGGGTAAGTTCCGACCTGCACGAATGGTGTAACGATCTGGGCACTGTCTCAGCCATGAGCTCGGTGAAATTGTAGTATCGGTGAAGATGCCGATTACCCGCAACGGGACGGAAAGACCCCGTGCACCTTTACTATAGGTTCACATTGACATTGGATAATTCATGTGTAGGATAGGTGGGAGACTTTGATCTTGCGTCGCCAGGCGTAAGTTAGTCATCCTTGAAATACCACCCTTGGATTATTTGGTGTCTAATCCCACTAAGTGGGAGACATTGTGTGCTGGGTAGTTTGACTGGGGTGGTCGCCTCCAAAAGAGTAACGGAGGCTTCTAAAGGTACCCTCAGCACGCTTGGTAACCGTGCGTAGAGTATAATGGCATAAGGGTGCTTGACTGGGAGACTTACAAGTCGATCAGGTACGAAAGTAGAGCATAGTGATCCGGTGGTTCCGTATGGAAGGGCCATCGCTCAAAGGATAAAAGGTACGCCGGGGATAACAGGCTGATCACTCCCAAGAGCTCATATCGACGGAGTGGTTTGGCACCTCGATGTCGGCTCGTCACATCCTGGGGCTGGAGAAGGTCCCAAGGGTTGGGCTGTTCGCCCATTAAAGTGGCACGCGAGCTGGGTTCAGAACGTCGTGAGACAGTTCGGTCCCTATCTGTTGTGGGCGTTAGATATTTGAGAGGACCTACCTCTAGTACGAGAGGACCGGGGTGGACGAACCTCTAGTGTACCTGTTGTGGCGCCAGCTGCATCGCAGGGTAGCTACGTTCGGATGAGATAAGTGCTGAAAGCATCTAAGTACGAAACTCGCCTCAAGATGAGATATCTTTTAAGGGTCGTTGAAGACGACAACGTTGATAGGCTACAGGTGTAAAGATGGTGACATCAAAGCCGAGTAGTACTAATTACCCGTAGACTTATTTAAATCTTCCGCCAGGAAGAGTTTACTCTCTACTCTATTAATATTAATAATCAGTTATAACTGCAACACCTGCAGATAACATAAAAAATTTAGTTCCAATCAAAGGAACAACGATTTTCGGTGTTTATTGCGGTGGGGTCCACCTCTTCCCATTTCGAACAGAGAAGTTAAGCCCACTTGCGCAGATGGTACTGCCCTCTTAAGGGTGGGAGAGTATGTAAATGCCTCTTTTTAAAAAGCCTTACTTATATAAGTAAGGCTTTTTTTGTTTATGGAAATTTCAAGTAGTTTTAGATATAACAATAAGAAATTGTTATTTTATTTATTCAGCTTGATCTAGTATATTGGCAAGGAGGTTGAGTTTGAGCAGACATTCTTCATACTCTGATTCAGCATCAGATTTAATGGTAATAGCTCCTCCAACGGAGCAACTTAGATTCTTAGCTTCCGAATTGTACAGAATACTTCTTATTATAACATTAAAATCGAAAGATTTATTAGGGCCTAAATAACCAACCGCTCCTGAATAAATTCCACGTTTAAAGTTTTCAAAATGGTCTATCAATTCTGTACTTTTTATCTTAGGCGCACCGGTCATTGAACCCATGGGAAAGGTAGCAGCTAATATCTGTTCAATAGTAATATCATTAGAAATATTACATTGAACGGTTGATATGAGTTGGTGAACAGTAGGGAAAGTGTATAGAGCACAAAGTGCTTTAACAATTACTGAGTTTTTCAGAGCAATTTTAGAGAAATCATTTCTAACCAGATCAACAATCATTACATTTTCAGAAATTTCCTTTTCACTATTCATCAATTCCTGCTTAAGCTTTTGATCTTGTTTTGGATCAGTTGATCTTTTAGCTGTTCCTTTGATGGGTTGACTCGTTAAAACATCATTGGTTCTATTAATGAATCGTTCAGGTGATGCAGATAATACATTTATACTTTTTATCGACAATAAAGTAGAAAAAGGCGCTTTGGATTTTGAACGCAATTTTTGATAGATAGATATTGTATCAATAACTGTATCAGATTTGAAAAATTGTGTACAGTAGTTTAGCTCATAAGAATTACCACGTTGGATATTAGTTTTAATACCATTTATATTAGTAAGGTATTCCTTTTTTGACGTTTTACTAATCAATTTAATATTATAGTCTAATACGTTTTCCTGAGAACGGATGGACTTAGTTAATTTTTGTTTTAGTTGCTCAAAATTTACACTGTCTCCAAAATAAAGTTGTTCTCCGTTTTTTTTAATAATTACATCAGTTGCCTTAAAAAAAACGGATTCAGGAAAATTGTGTAAATCATCATTTTCTGAGCTGGCTCCTGGTAGAAAAACATTTTTTAAGTCGTAACCAAAATAGCCGAATAAATAATCACTTTTTTGTTCCAGTTGATCAAAAAAGTGATCAGACTTCCCATATTCAATAATATCTGATTCAGATAAACTCCAACCTAAAATAAAATTTGAATCACCATTATCAACAAAATGATAAGCCGGAGGGTCAATAAGTTTGACGAATTCCAGTACATCAAACTCTATATTTAACCTAAAAAATTTTTTCAAGATTTTAATTATAATTACCTTGTAAATATAATTCAGAAAAGCTTATATGAACAGGAAATTAAAATTTATTTTTTTCTTAATTCTATTCATCCCAGGTCTGTCATACTCACAGTTTACGCTACTTGATTCCGATCAAACAAGTATAAAGTTTTCAAACGAAATTAATGAGACCGAGACTATCAATATATTAAAATTTGATTATTTGTATAATGGTGGAGGAGTGGGAATAATTGATGTTAATAATGATGGACTTGACGATATTTTTTTTACGGGTAACTTTGTAGATGACAAACTATACCTGAATAAAGGAAATTTTAAGTTTAAGGATGTTACTGCAGAGTTTGGTATTAATTCAAATGGATGGAGCACAGGAGTCTGTATTTTTGATGTCAATAATGATGGTTTTAATGATATCTATGTATGCCGTTCAGGTATTGATGGCATAATGGAAGGTACAACTAATGTACTTTATATAAACAATGGAGGAAAATCATTTACGGAGTCAGCTGAAAAGTACGGATTAGACATTAAAAATAATACTGTTCAGGCAGCACCGCTTGATTTCGATCTGGACGGTGATTTGGATTTATATTTGATTTGTCATCCCGGATCATTTAAACATACTGAAGATTTTTCGACCTACTATAACAAAATCATAAAAGGTGAGATAAATTCAGATTTATTATTGGAAAATGTAGATGGTAAATATAAGGATATTACGCAACAAGCTGGTATTTTTGAATATGGCTATAGCCTGGGAATTGCCATCACCGATCTGAACCTTGATCGTTATCCTGATATTATAGTTTCCAATGATTTTGACGAACCGGATCATGTCTTTATTAATCAGCAAAACGGTCGATTCAATGATGAGTCATTACAATATTTGAAGCACACTTCAAACTACTCAATGGGAAATGATGTTGGTGATTTTAATAATGATGGACTTTTGGATTATATCAGTCTGGATATGGCATTTCAAAGTAGTAAAAGATCAAAACTGAATATGGCATCAATGAATCCAACAAAATTCTGGACAAGAGTGAAATTAGGCTGGAATCATCAATACATGCATAATATGCTTCAGCTCAATTCAGGATTTAATAGCTTCAAGGAAATAGCTTACCTGGCCAATGTGGCTAAAACTGATTGGAGTTGGGCGCCATTATTTATGGATATCAATGCTGATGGCTGGCAGGATATTATTGTATCTAATGGCTATAAGAGAGATACTAAAAACAATGATATCAAGGCTATGTTGGATGATTATCTGGAATCTGCCGGAAACAATGTGAGCATTCTGGAATTTTTGGATTTAATTCCATCTACGAAAGTAAAAAATCAACTGTTTTTGAATCAAAAGGATCTCAGTTTTAGTAATCGTAGCGATCAACATGGATTAGATCTGCCTGTAAATTCAAATGGAATGGCTTATTCTGACCTTAATAATGACGGTTTACTTGACTTGATTATTAATAATGTGGACACCACTGCTTTCATCTATAGAAATAATCTTGGGAAGGAACACAATGTTGTGACAATAGATTTTTCAGATATGAGGATTAAAGATTGGATTGGAGCAAAAATCAGATTTGAAACTAAGCAAACTTTACAATCAAAGGAAGCTTATTTTATCCGTGGATTTCAGTCATCAGTAACCCATAAGCAAATGTTTTACTGGGAGTCCTCCGATATACCTGAAAAAATAAAGGTTGAATTGAATAATGGAAAAACAGCTTCATTTGAGGTGAGTAAAACCATTGTAATAAAACCGGTAATAAGTGACTTTGTAGAGTCAAAATCATTAAGAACTGAAACTGAGAGCACTCTTTTTAGAAAATTGCCAGTTGATAATATTGATTTTACACATGTAGAAAATGAATTTGATGATTTCGAAAAGGAAAGCTTATTGCCGCACAGATTAAGTCAAAATGGTCCGGTAATAAAGGTAGGAGATTTTAATAATGATGAATTAGATGATATTATTGTTGGTTCAAGTGTGGGTGAAATTCCATCTGTTTATCTGCAAACGAAAAACAGCCAGTTTCAATTGATAGAAAACCCTGCATTTTTTAATAATCAGCTTTCTGAGGAGGAGGATATCTATATTACAGACATCAACAATGACGGGAACAAGGATATTATATTTAGTTATGGAGGGTACCAATACCCTGAACATGATGAAAATTTAAAGAGTAGTATATATCTGGGGAACGGGGAAGGCAAGTTTGGAAAAGTTCAGAATAATAAGATTTTCGAAGACAAAGGTTATAATAGTGGAAAAATATTGGTACATGATTTTAATCGGGACGGTCACCCTGATTTCTTAATTTGCGGTAAGTCTAAACCACTAACTTATCCACTTGCAGGTCGGACTTCGATTTTGATGAATAACAGGGGGTACTTTCAGGATTTTACCAAAGTTTTAGCACCTGAAATTGAAAGAATAGGAATAGTACAGGATGCATTGATTACTGATGCAGATGGTGACGGAGACGAGGATATTATCATTGTTGGGGAATGGATGGACTTCACTGTTTTTTTGAATAACAAAGGTCGGTTTACTTTGCATCAACAGGATTTTGGTTTACAAGGTTGGTGGAATCGAGTTATAAAATACGATTTTGATGGTGACGGTGATGATGATTTTTTAGTTGGTAATGCAGGAACCAATAACAAATTCAACCCAAGTTCATTTTCACCTTTAAATATTTATATGAACGATTTTGATGAAAACTCTACTAATGATATTGTTATTTCAGTAACCAATAACCAGATAGAACTACCTCTGAGAGGAAAAGAATGTTCGGCCGGGCAAATGCCATTCATTGACAAAAAATTTAAAACCTATGAATCATTTGCCAGTTCAAATCTTAGTGAAATTTATTCCAATGAAAAACTGGATTCCGCATATCATTTGAGAGCTGTAGAATTTAGGAGTGGAGTTATTGAGAATAAAGGGGATCTTAATTTCAGATTTCATCCATTTGGAAATTTGGCCCAGGTATCAGCACTAACCGATTTTGAATTAATGGATGTGAATGAGGATGGAAAAATGGATATTATCGGGATTGGAAATGATTATACTACAGAAGTTGAAACCACTAGAAATGATGCCGGTACAGGAATCGTGTTATTGGGTGAAGGAGGTTTCAGGTTTTCGCCATTATCAGGACTTCAAAGTGGAATGCACATTAACGGAGATGCAAGATGTATTGAAAAAATTAAGCTGGCATCCGGAAAAAATGCAGTGATTATTGGTGTTAATGCCGGAAAGTTACAGATATTCGAGTTTGCAGGAGGACAAATGTAACTAAAATTACAGCTTTCAAATTTAAGATGAATATATTTGCTCAGATCAAATTATAAGTGTGAACAAAATTATCCCGTTCTTAGGTTGGATCAGGAATTATAAAAAGTCGTTCCTGTCCGGTGATATTTCCGCCGGTTTAACGGTTGGTATTATGCTGATACCACAGGGAATGGCCTATGCCAGTATTGCTGAACTTCCGGTTGAATATGGTTTGTATGCCGCTTTGATTCCTCAGGTTATTTACATGTTATTTGGTACATCCCGCCAGTTATCGGTTGGTCCGGTGGCAATGGATTCTTTATTGGTTGCAACTATTGTTTCTGCTATTGCAAAAAGTCCCGAACACTATATCGAGTTGGCAATCCTTCTGGCTTTTTTGATGGGTGTAATCCAATTTTTGTTTGGTTTGTTGAGATTTGGCTTTTTAGTGAATTTTTTGTCTAAACCTGTTATTACAGGCTTTACAACCGCTGCAGCATTTATTATTGGTCTAAATCAAATTAAACACCTGTCCGGTGTTGCTATTGACAGAAACAGTAATGTTATTCTGCTGGTACGTGATATTGCGTTATCAGCCAATAAAATTCATATCGCAACATTAGGTATAGGGGTGGCAGGTATATTAATTCTGTTTTTGTTTAAGAAGTATTTAAAAAAGATTCCCGGTGCCTTGATTATTGTTACAGGAGGTACACTTTTAATGTATTTATTAAATCTTCAGGGAATTGATCATAAAGTTGAAATTGTGGAGGCGATACCGGCAGGATTGCCTCCATTGTCCTTACCTAATTTGGCTGATTATGAATTAATCAAAACCTTGATCCCATCTGCATTAACTATTGCCCTGATTGCGTTTATGGAAGCAATATCTGTTGCAAAAGCAATTGAAGAAAAACATGATGATTATGAAATTGATTCCAATAAAGAGCTGATAGCACTCGGGTTGAGTAATATTGTAGGCTCATTGTTTTCATCTTATTCAGTTACAGGAGGATTTTCCAGATCGGCAGTAAACGATCAGGCCGGCGCAAAAACAGGAATCGCTTCATTAATCAGTGCTGCTTTAATTTTCCTGACATTACTTTTTTTAACCGACCTCTTTTATTTTTTACCAAAAACATTGCTGGCGTCAATTATTCTGGTGGCAGTATACGGTTTAATTGATTTTAAAATACCAGTTCAAATTTGGAAAACGAATAAGTTAGAATTTCTGATTTATTCGTTAACATTAATATCAACTTTGGTTTTAGGAATACAGCAGGGAATTGTTATCGGGGTATTATTTTCCCTTTTGGTTATTATTTATCATGTTTCTTATCCACATATTGCTGAACTCGGTAAACTGAAAGGTACCCAGGAGTACATGAACGTAGACCGGTTTAATGAAGCATTACAGGAAGAAGGTATATTAATCATGCGAATGGATGCCAGGCTTTTCTATGCAAACATGTCTTATTTTAAATCTTCAATCGAAGCACACCTGGAAAATCGAAAAGATAAAGTTTCAGCAATTATTATTACAGCAAAAGCAATGAATGATATTGATTTTAGTGGGATTAAATTGCTTGAAGAAATGATACGTCAATACCAAAACAGAGATATTGAACTCTATTTAACTGCTCTGAAAGGTCCGGTTAGAGACAAATTAAATACTTATGGTTTTATGGCTGATAGCACTGTGCAAAGAAGGTTTTTAACTATTGATGAGGCCATTGCTTATCATAAAGGCCATTCAAAACAGTCAGATTAACATTCAAATAACTAATGTTTGTCAGTAGGGAATGTAATATAAGTTACTTTTTTTCAAGATTAATGTCTTAAATTTGCATAGATTTAAAATTATCAAGAACAAAATATACTATGAAAATTGAACAAATATATACAGGCTGCTTGGCAGAGGCCGCTTATTACATACAATCAAAGGGTGAAGCTGCTATTATTGATCCGTTAAGAGAAACGGAACCATATCTTGAAAGAGCAAAAAATGATGAGGCTCAGATTAAATATATTTTTTTAACACATTTCCATGCTGATTTTGTATCAGGACATGTTGATTTGGCTAAGAAAACTGGAGCAACAATTGTTTTTGGTCCGGGAGCAAAAGGAGAGTTTGACTTTCACGAAGGGAGCGACGAAGAAGTATTCAATGTAGGTGATGCTGCAATTAAACTGATACATACACCAGGACATACCATGGAATCATCCACTTATTTGTTATCTGATCATACCGGTAAAGATCAGTGCATTTTTACTGGAGATACATTATTTATTGGGGATGTTGGTCGTCCTGACCTGGCAATAAAGCAGGGAACATTAACTGAAGAAGACTTAGCGAGGCATCTTTTCAAATCGCTTAGAAATAAAATAATGGTATTACAGGATGATGTAATTGTATACCCTAATCACGGTGCAGGTTCGGCATGTGGAAAAAACATGAGTAAAGAAACCTACGATACTTTAGGCAATCAAAAACAGGTTAATTATGCCTTAAGAGCTGATATGACTGAGGATGAATTTGTAAAAGAGGTATTGACCGGTTTAACTCCTCCTCCTCAATATTTCCCTAAAAATGTTATGATGAACAAGGGAATTAACACTGAAATTGATGAAATTATTACCAGTGGAACCAAACCCTTATCAGTTGATGATATCGTTAAGTTAAAAGAGGAAAATGCATTGATTTTAGATGTGAGACCTCAAAATGATTTTGTTGTTGAACACATTCCTGGTTCAATATTTATTGGATTAAATGGTCAGTTTGCCCCATGGGTGGGTGCATTGATAAAGGATATTAACGGTCCAATAGCATTAATTGTACCTGAAGGTAAAGAAGAAGAAGCAGTAACGAGATTGTCAAGAATTGGATACGATAATACTCAGGGATACCTTAAAGGTGGTATTGATTCCTGGAAAGCTGCAGGTCATGAGGTAGATTCAATAAAAAAAATCTCTGCTAATGAGTTTGAAGAAATTTTGAATAAAGAGGATATTAAAATTTTAGATGTCAGAAAGCAATCGGAATATGAGTCTGAATATCTGTTAGGAGCGGTTAATGAACCATTAGATACAATTAATGATAATTTAGGAAATCTGGACAAAAATGAAACTTATTACGTACATTGTGCAGGTGGATACCGTTCGGTTATTTTTGAATCGATTGCAAAAGCAAATGGAATTCACAATTTAATTGATATTGGAGGTGGATTTGGAGCGATTAAAAAAGAAACCAGTATCGAGCGAACTGAATTTGTTTGTCCGACAACAATTTAAATTTGAAATTATGAAAAGAATATTAATGCTTATTCCGGTTCTGACCTTATTTTTAACCGGTAGTTTTTTAGCGACTAAAGACAATGTTGAAAAATTAAGCCCTGCACAGTTTAAATCAAAAATTGATGAAAACAAATATACTTTGATTGACGTGCGAACTGCTAAGGAGTTTAATAGTGGTCACATACAGGGTGCTGTAAATGTGGATTGTTACAGTTCTGATTTTCAAAAAGAAATCATGAAATATAAGAACGAAGATGCTGTGTTAATTTATTGTCAGGTAGGAGGAAGAAGTTCCTCTGTGGCAAGAAAATTAGCAACAAACGGATTCAAAAAAATCTATGAGTTAGGTGGAGGCTTAAATGCCTTTGTCAACGAAGGCTATAAAATTACCGAATAGGCATTAAAAGCAAAACGGATTCAAGCCTTTATATTTAGAAATATAAGGGCTTTTTTGTTTTAGAAGAAAAGCTAATTATCTTTGTGACTAAAATTGGCAAAGTGAAGTTTGAATTAACCAAATCATATCTAGAGAAGATTCAACAAGGTTTGGATGAGTCAAATGATGTTTTTATCAAAGACGAAATAGCCAATTTACACCCTGCAGATTTATCAGATATAATAGAAAACCTGACTATTGATCAGGGGATTAAATTATTTGGGTTTCTTGAGGAAGAGGTAGCAGCTGAAACCTTGATTGAACTGGAAGAAGATGTCAGAGAGAGAATTCTGGGCTTCTTTTCATCTAAGGAAATTGCCGAACAGGTTGATCAGCTTGACTCAGATGATGCAGCCGACCTTTTAGGAGAATTAACGGATGAGAGAAAAGATGAAGTCATCTCTCAGATGGAAGACAAAGAACATGCTTCAGAGGTAATAGACCTTTTGAAATATGATGAAGATTCTGCCGGTGGTTTAATGCAGTCGGAGTTTGTAATGGTAAGAGATGATTTTACTGTTAAAAGGGGAGTTATTGAATTAAGAAAGCAGGCGGAAGAGGTTGAAAAAATTTACACAATATACGTTGTTGATCAAAATGATGAACTTCTTGGAGTTTTATCTTTAAAACGATTGTTGTTTGCTAAACCAAACACTCTGATCAGTGAATTGTATAAAAAGAAACATATTAAATATGTAAAAACGCATGATCATAAAGACGAAGTGTCTGAGATTATGCAAAAATATGACCTTATTACAATTCCTGTTGTTGATCGTCAACACCGTTTGGTTGGACGAATTACCATTGATGATGTGGTAGACGTTATTCAGGAAGAAGCCGAAAAGGATTACCAACTGGCTTCCGGTATTACTGATAATGTTGAGTCTTCAGCAGGTATCATTAAAAACACAAGATCAAGGTTGCCATGGATTATTATCGGTTTGTTAGGGGGAGTGTTGAGTTCTTTAATTCTGCAAAAGTATGAATCCGAAATCAGGATAAATCCCACACTAGCATTTTTTATTCCATTAATCACTGCAACTGGCGGAAATGTTGGTGTACAATCATCAGCTATTGTGGTACAAGGTTTGGCCGGTAATGATTTTCAGTTTAAGGGAATGTTCTATCAAATACTCAAAGAACTGTTTGTAGGTATGGTGATTGGGGTAATTTGCGGTATTTTGATTTTTCTGTTTAATTATTTTGTTTCCGGAGATAGTGTAATGGGAATTACCATTGGTGTATCTATTTTTGTAGTGGTCATAATCGCTGCAATTTTTGGAACGTTATTTCCTTTAGTTTTAGACAGGTTGAAAATAGATCCGGCTCTGGCAACGGGTCCGTTTATCACTACAACCAACGATATTTTGGGGTTGAGTGTTTATTTCATGATTGCTTATTTACTCTATCAATAAATGAAGAAAGTTGCATTTTTAGATATTGTTCATCAGGTTTTGGAAGAGGGATTAACAGCATCAGGGTGGGAATGTAGCGATTTCACAAGTACAGCTCAGGCAGATATCATCAGGCAGATTAATCAATACCACGGTATTGTTATTCGAAGCAGGTTTCCAATGAATGAAGCATTTCTACGACACGCCTCAAATCTTGAATTTATAGCAAGGTCGGGAGCAGGTATGGAAAACATTGACGTTACTTACTGTAATTCGAAAAATATAGAATTATTTAATGCACCAGAAGGTAACAGAAATGCTGTTGGAGAACAGGCTTTGGGAATGTTACTGGCCTTATTTAATAAGATTGTTAAATCTGATCGTGAGGTCAGAAACGGAGTTTGGGACAGGGAAGGAAATAGGGGAATAGAGTTAGAGGGGAAAACTGTGGGGATAATCGGATATGGCAATAATGGAAGAGCTTTTGCCAAAAAACTACAGGGATTTGATGTCAATGTTATTACTTACGATAAATACCTGAAAGATTATGGTGATCAATATGCGAAAGAGGTGGCTTTTGATAAGATTTTTGAACTTTCGGATATTGTAAGTTTTCATATTCCTCAAAATAATGAAACTATTGGTATGGGGAATACCGATTTTTTTAATCGATTCCTGAAGCCAATCTATGTTTTAAACCTGGCACGTGGAAAAATTATTAATACGGAGGATTTGGTAACACAGCTTAAATCAGGTAAGGTTCAGGGCGCTTGTTTAGATGTTCTTGAATATGAAAAATCCTCATTTGAAGATATGTTCTCCAATTCAGATTCAATACCCGAAGCTTTTGCATTCCTGTTGAAATCAGATCGGGTTATTTTGACACCTCATGTTGGAGGATGGAGCGTAGAATCGTACTATAAATTGAGTGAAACATTGCTGAAAAAAGTAAAAAAATACTATAAATTGTAACTTTAAAATTTCTTTTACGTTATATACATGGAAGCAGGATAGAAGGTAAAGATTTTGAAAACTTAACATTTATCTATATATTTGCTTGAACTAAAACATCAATAAACCACAATATCATGAAAAAAGTACTAATAGGATCATCAGTTGTAATGTTATTTTTAGCCACTGTTAGCTGCGGTGGAGGTCATACTTGTGATGCTTACAGAAAAGCAGATTATACAAAAAAACAAACAAAAAAAGAAGTTGTAAAAAAGAAAGTACAACAAAAAATTGCCTCAATAAAAAAGAAATAATAATCGTTTAAGCGATTTCAGAATATAAAAAAATGCCGGAATTCATTCCGGCATTTTTTGTATCCTATATTTTTTTTACACTATTTCTTTAGCCAGTTATACTTAAAGGCACAGTGAGTATACTTTCCATCAACCCTTACGTAAGCCTCAGTAATTTTATTGTTAATCCAGCGGTCAATAATTTCCTGTTTTTTAATCTCTGCACAGGCATTTTGAATTAATTGATAGTCGTCATTTAAATTGGCTAAATGCGGGCTGGTTTTATTGAGTAATTTTACGATTCTTAATCCTTCTTTTTGCTCTCTGATATTTTCGTAAAGTGAAGGTGAAGATACTTTACCAACACCAAGGTTCTTAATGATTCTATACAGTTGAGGGTCAATTTCATTAATATTATTGATATCCCAATAAAAATCATTAGTATAAGGGTTAACGATTTTACCCATATTAATTTTGGAGTTTTCATCCATACTATACTGCTTTACAGCATCAGTAAAACTAATTTTTCCTGATTTTATGTCACGGTAAAGTCCTTCTATTTTTTCTGCTTGAATATCAAGAGCTCTGTCATCAGCTTTAGTTGATATTAGTATGTGTCTGCAGTGGTAATTGTCTCCCCGCCGATCTAATAATTCAAGAAAATGGTATCCAAATTGGGTTTCAAAAACCTCAGATACTTCATTTTCTTTAATCGAGAAAATCATAGCTTCAAACTCTGGCACCATGGTTCCCTTAGTCTGCCATCCTAAATCCCCTTCCTGCAAACGACTACCGGTATCATCTGAAAATCTGATAGCAGCTGTACCAAATCTCATTTTTTTATCCATTACATCCTTCCTGATTTTCTCAATTTTATTCTTTGCATTAATTCTGTCCTGTTCGGTTACTTCAGGGTAAAGAACCAGTTGTGCAACCGAAATCTTTGAATTAATATAAGGGATACTATCTTTAGGCAGTGAGTTATAAAATGTCTCAACATCTTTTGGTGTTACCACCAGATTTTCGGTAATGATCTCACGCATCCTTTCAGCAAGCATATTGTCTTTGATAATCATAAAAAATTCAGCTTTAATCTGAGCGATAGATTTACCATAAAACTCTTCCAGTTTCTCTCTACCACCAATTTGTGCCTCAAAATACCTGATTCTTTGCTCCATATTAGAATTTACAGCATCATCACTTACTTCAACACTATCAATTTTAGCTTGGTTAATCAATAATTTTTGAAAGAGCAAATCCTCAAGAATACCGCAGTCTGAAGACTTAGATACCTCAATACCTTCCTGTAACATTTGCAATTTGGCCTTTTGTATATCGGATAACATAATAATCTCCTCACCAATTTGCGCCACTATTTTATCAACTATGCCTGTCTGGGCCTTCAAACCGAATGATAAAAACAACAGGATGGCTAAAATTCCTGTTTTAATGTATTTTGATTGCATTTTGCTCATGAGCTGATTGTATTAATTCGTTTTTAATTTTTTCTCTTAAATCGTAAATTCGGGTGTTTAATATTCTTTGTCTGATATTATCTGTTTCAAATTCAATTGGTGATGCTGCATCTTTAAGTTTATAATCTATAATATTTAAAAAATAATAATAGCCGTCTTCTGAAAACTTTACTGCAGATTTTCTGGTAATAAAGCGATCCTTATTAATATCATGCAAAGGTATTTCCTTGGTTATTTCATCAAAATAAACCCAGTTCTCTTCATCATAGTAGAAGTTAGTGGCATAAAGGCTAACATATTTTCTGATTTCATCAAGGTCAGTTTCTTTATTTAACCTGTACCACCGTGCTACTTTATCAATTTCAGGGGCATCCTCAGCCACTTTAATATAAATCACCTTAACCAGATAGTCTTTTAGCAGGAAGTCTGTTTTATGTGACTCGTAATACGCTTTAATTTCACTCATTGAAATAGTAGTATCCAGTTGTTCTGTTATTTTTAAATTTTGATATTGATGGATAAGTAGTGTATTACGATACTGCATAGCGCGGTAATCGATATCATCAATTTCAATTTTGTCTGAAGATTTGGCATAATGAACCAAAATTTGCTCATCTGTCCAATGTTTAATAAAGTCAGATACAAATTTTACACTATCGTCATAGGACAGATTTTTGCCTTTGGTTTTCATGACAATATCGGAATGATACAAATTAGTATCAAATACAGAGACCACAATCTTGTCTTCTTTCTGACCAGAGCATGCTAAAAACATCAGTAAAATAAAAGACAATATTACAGGTTTAAATCCCATGATTTAAAGCTAGTCAAAAACTAAATACTTCTCTGCACCAGCTATTAATAAATACTATATATTAACAATTATTAGGGGCTTTACTTAAAGGTTTCAGCCTTGTATAATACTTCAGTATTAACCTTGATATCTGCCTTAGCCCGTAATTCTTCAAGCCATTTCTTTTGCAGCTCATTTTGATATCCTGCAGTAGCTAACCCTTTAGCTTCTTCAAATGGTCTGATTGAAGGAGGCATAGTCTTGGCATTGTTAAATACATAATATTCGCCATCTTTTTGGTATAACTTCACCTTACCGGACTTAAACTTTCTGAATTTACCTTCTTTTTTTCCTGTAAATTCCTTCGCATTATAGTTAAATACAGTTTTTTTGATATTTACATTAAGTTGAGAATCACGATTCAGAGAGTCTTGAATTTCCTGATTATTTAGTGCTCCTGATTTAACCATTTTTAATACCGTTTTGGCTATAGCTTTGTCTTTACATTTGTATAATGAACCATCATATCTGGTATTGTAGGTAAATTCATTTTTATGCGCTTCGTAATATTTTTGTAAACCAACGGTATCTGTAGATGCTTTATTCCAAACCTGCTTTTGCATGATTTCAAAAATTAAAACCCCTTCTTCATATTCCTGCATTAAATTTTTAAATGCAGGATGCTTTTCTTCCAGTTTAGTGTCTTCGTAATCTAGTATTAAACGGTTAACCCATGTTTTGTATTTCGATTCAATATAAGCATCCATTAACTGAGGTTTTTGCTTACGTTGCTGACCTTCAATATAAACTACAAAATCATCCAGTTTATAGCTGCGATCTGCAAAAGCCATTAACTCTTTATCTCTGCTCACTAATAATGAATCAATACTTTTCCAGGTTCCAGAGAATACATTGTCAGAAACATGTGCATTCAGTTCAGCCAATAAAGATTTATTCTCTCTGAATCGGTACTCCTTTTTAATTTTATTAATGAACGATTGTTGTGTTTTTTGAGATCTCAGGTCCTTTTCAACCTTCAATTTTAATTCCCTCTTTAATTGATCGTATTCACTTACCGGCTTTACACTGTTTCTTTTAACAATATGCCATCCGTAATTTGTTTTAAACGGAGCAGAATAACCACCATCTTCTTTAATACCGAAGGCAGCACTTTCAAACTCAGGAACCATTCTTTGTTTTGATCCGGCACCAAATTCAGGTAATACACCACCTTTTGCATTTGAAGACTGATCGTCAGAGTATTTTTGTGCCAGTTCTTCAAAATTGCCACCATCCTTTAGCAATTTATAAATTTCGTCAATTTTGCTTTTGCTTTTTTGTTCCTGCTCCTCTGAACCATTGCTGATAATCATAATATGTGAAGCCTTAATTTTACCAAGCGATTTTCTTTTGTCAGTTACTTTAACAATGTGGTAACCAAACTGTGTTCGAACAGGTACTGAAATTGATCCTACCTCAGTATTATAAGCTGCTTCCTCAAAAGGATAAACCATTTGAAGTGCAGTAAAGTATCCAATATCCCCTCCGTTAGATTTTGCAGAAGGATCGTCAGAATATTGTTTAGCCAATGCTTCAAAGCTTTCTCCGTCAATAATTCTCTTCTTTAACCCTTGTATTTTATAGTAGGCTTTTAAAGTGTCTTCGGGTAAACTTTGAGGTCCAACCTTTATTAAAATATGGCTGGCTCTTACTTCAGTTACAGTACGGTCATAGGCTTCCTTTATCAATGCTTCATTTTTTTCCTTATCAATTAAGTAAGGTCTCGACAATTGATTTCTATATTGTCTTAATTCATTTTGAAGTCTTGGTAAGGTATCGTACCCTAATCTTTTAGCCTCAATTATTTTCAGTTTGTAATCAATAAAATATTTTTGAACATATGACATTAATGTATCGTCATTATAGCTGGCATTACTATTATTTTTTGTGTAGATGTAGTTGAACTCCGACACATCATAATTGTTTTCGTTTATGGTAAGTACCGTACTATTCTGAGCGAATAAAATATTAGTGAGGATAACACTAAACATTAATACTGAAATTTTCATATTCAAAAATTAAATTTTATTTGTTACTATTTCTTACTGTAGTTTGGCGCTTCACGAGTAATTGAAACGTCATGAGGATGACTTTCATTAACTCCGGCTGCTGATATTTTTACAAACGGGGCTCCTTTAAGGTTTTCTATGTTTTTAGCACCACAGTATCCCATTCCGGCTCTGATTCCACCAATTATCTGAACCATCACCTCGCTCAGGTTCCCTTTGTATGGTACACGTCCGCTAATGCCTTCAGGAACTAATTTTTTTACGTCATTTTCCGAATCCTGGAAGTAACGGTCTTTAGAACCTTTTTGCATAGCTTCAACAGAACCCATTCCTCGGTAAGCCTTAAACTTTCTGCCCTGATAAATGATTGTTTCTCCCGGTGATTCCTTCACACCTGCAAACATAGATCCCACCATTACCGTATCGGCTCCGGCTGCAATAGCTTTTACAAAATCCCCTGTATAACGAATTCCTCCATCAGCGATTACCGGAACACCGGTTCCCTCCAAGGCATTTGCCACATCATTAATGGCAGTTAATTGCGGTACCCCAATACCTGCAATAATTCTTGTAGTACAAATCGATCCTGGTCCGATACCAACTTTTACAGCATCAGCTCCGGCATCAGCGAGAAACTTAGCGGCCTCTGCAGTGGCAATATTCCCTGCAATAACATCTAAATCAGGATAAGCTTTTTTTACCTCTTTCAACTTTTCAACAAAAGTTAATGTATGACCATGTGCAGTATCTATAACAATAGCATCAACACCTGCTTTTACCAAAGCACTAACTCTTTCCAGTGTGTCGTGTGTGACACCAACAGCTGCAGCAACTCTTAATCTTCCAAATTTATCTTTACACGAATTCGGATGTTCTTTAACTTTTATAATGTCTCTGTAGGTAATCAGGCCTAATAACTTATTATTTTCGCCTACAACAGGTAGTTTTTCAATTTTGTGTTGCTGTAATATTTCTTCAGCTTCTTCAAGACTTGTTCCTTCATTTGTTGTAATGATTTTATCAGAAGTCATTACATCTGCAACATTTTTAGTTACATTTTTTTCAAATCTAAGGTCTCTGTTAGTGATAATTCCCTTTAAAATTTTATTGTCGTCAACAACAGGAATACCACCAATTTTATTTTCAGACATTAATTTGAGGGCATCACCCAACTTAGCATTAAGTGGTAAAGTAATAGGGTCTAAAATCATCCCACTCTCGGATCGTTTTACTTTTCGAACTTCGAGTGCCTGTTCTTTTATACCCATGTTTTTGTGAATCACTCCGATTCCACCCTGTTGGGCAATTGATATTGCCAGTTCCGATTCAGTCACGGTATCCATTGCGGCAGAAATAATAGGTGCCTTTAATTCAATGTTTTTAGTAAACTTGGTCGCTAGTGTTACTTCTCTTGGTAACACATCTGAAAATCTTGGTACTAAAAGAACGTCATCAAATGTAAGTCCTTCTTTAATTTGGGAAAAGTTATTAATTGCCATGACCTGAATTTAAATTTTAAAAATAAATTCGTGCAAAGGTAATAAAAAGGAAAATTAATTGAAAGTAATAGCATGCAATAAGTCTAAATAATGTTAAATATTACGGTTTACTCATATTTTTGTCGATATTTGTACTATGAATCTAAACCGGTTTTTATCATTGGCTTTTGTCCTTATTTTTGGTCACTTAATGGGGCAGGATTTGGAAGAAAATGTTCAGGAAGATACATTAAAATATGTTCAACTGACAGGAATTGTTGTAAACGATAGTCTTGAGCGTTTACCTTTTACAGCAGTTTATGATAAATCAACCAAAAGAGGTGTAATTGCTGACTATTTTGGTTATTTTGCCTTAGTGGTTCACCCAGGTGATACAATCCAGTTTTCATTTATTGGCTATAAAAAGAAGTCATATATTATTCCTGAAACTGATTCCACTAATGAATTGAGTCTGGTAACATTACTAGAAAGTGATTCTTTGAAATCTAAACCGGTTGACGTTTACCCCTGGCCTTCGAGAGAGGAATTTGCAGAGGCATTTGTCAACCTAAAAATTGATAATGATGCAATGGATCTGGCCAGAAAAAGATTGTCTCCTCAGGAGATGGCTTTTGTTTATGGTAATTTAGGTTCTAACGCTACCTCTTCCTATAAGTACCAGTCTCAAAATTATCTGAATCAAATTTATTATCGTGGCCAGCAGGCGCCTAATAATTTCCTTAATCCGTTGGCATGGTCCAACTTCTTAAAAAGTTTGAATAACGGTAGTTTAAAAATTATGAATTAATTGCTCCAGATTTTGTTTGTCAGGCAAGGTTTTTAGAAAATTCATTTCGTTCGTTTTCGGATTCAACAACGCATAAATATGATCGATACCATTGGTAAGAATCAATAATGGGGCTTTAAGGGCATGATAATATTTACAAATCTGATAAAAGGTATCTTCCGTTAAAGGTACTGATGGTGCTTTGCATTCGACAATTAAAACCGGAACGGCCTGATTATTAAAGGCTACGATATCACAGCGTTTTGCCATAGAATTGTACCTGACCAATTGTTCTGATTGCATCAAATTTTTTGAATAGCCCAGATTAATCAGATGATGGATAAAATGCTGACGAACCCATTCTTCCGGGGTCAGTTTAACGAATTTTTTTCTCAATAAATCCCATACATTGCCGTCTTTTAGTCTCAGTTCTGCCGGCGGTAAATTTAATTCAGGATTCATGGATACAAAATTATAAGAAAATTCTGTTTAGCGGTTTCATAGTATTATCTTTGAACTTTTATATTCTGATTGCATGCACCTCATAAATCTAAATTTAATCAATTTCAAAAATCACTCAGAAAAACAATTTGATCTTTCTGAAGAGATAAATGTATTTGTAGGTAATAATGGTGTGGGCAAAACCAATATTCTTGATGCGGTTTACTACTTATCAATGTGTAAGTCGTTTTTAAATCCAATCGACAGACAAAATATTAAAATAGATGAGAGATTCTTTTTAGTACAGGGCGATTTTAAAAAGAACGATAAAACTTATAATATAACCTGTAGTGTACAAAACGGACAAAAGAAAAAGGTTAAAAATAATAAGAAAGAGTATGAAAAACTGGCAGATCACATTGGAGCATTTCCTGTAGTGGTTATCTCACCATACGATTCTAATCTGGTTTCAGAAGGCAGTGACGTAAGGAGAAAATATATTGACAGTATTATATCGCAGCATAATAAATCATACCTTGAGGTGTTGATGAGGTATAATAAAGTATTAGCTCAACGAAATTCATTACTCAAACAATTTCAGGAATATAGAATATTTGATCAGGAATCGATTGATGTATGGGATATTCAACTTGTTGAGTTAGGCAATAAAATTCATGAAATAAGAAAGGCTTTTTTAGTGGACTTCTTACCGCGGTTTGAATACTTCTTTGACCAGATTTCTGAAGGGAAGGAAAAAGTAGGGATTACATTTCAGTCACAGTTGTTGGAAGAAGATTTCGCCGTTTTACTTAAAGAAAGTTCAAAAAAGGATGCCAGGGTAGGGTATACCTGTGTAGGAATTCATAAAGACGATTTGGTATTTACAATTAATGATAATCCAATTAAAAAATTTGGCTCTCAGGGTCAACAAAAATCCTTTTTGATCGCGCTCAAGCTGACTCAATTCGACTATATTAGCAGATTATTAGATAGAAAACCCATTCTTTTGTTGGATGATATTTTTGATAAACTTGATCATCACAGGGTTGAAAGTATAATGAAAATGGTTACCGATAATATTTTCGGGCAGGTTTTAGTCACTGATACAGACATTGAGAGGATTGATAAAGTTTTTAAATCAGTGAAAGGAGAGAAAAAAGTTTTTAAAATCGAATGACAGAAAAAAAAAGAGATACTAAAAATATGCGTGAGGCGATTGACTCCTTTCTAAAGGCAAACGGATTGGATGAGGTTTACCGTGAAAAGCAGGTGTTAGCACAGTGGGAATCACTTGTAGGGAAGCCAATAGCACTAAGAACCGACTATGTTACCATTAAAGAAAAAACGCTTTACGTAGAAATGAGCTCTTCGGTAATGAGAGATGAACTGTTTCAACATAAAGAAAAGTTGATTAGTATTATTAATAAAGCAGCTGGTTATGAAATGGTAAATGCCGTATTTTTAAAGTGATGATATTTTATTATATTCGTTAACGATTTAAAAATACAGATGAAATCCACATAAGTTTGTGCTACAGTTGCCAAAAAATAATTCATGGATTCCATCTGATTCATAAAAAGAAATTATAGACAGATGAAAAAGAATATATTATTATTTACGGTTGTTTTAGGTGGTATGCTTTCCTGCGCCGACTATACAAAAGAACAAGGTGAAGCTGCCGAGTTCATGTGTGAATGTTTAAGTAAAGAAGGCGAGGATCCGGATATTTTGTATTATATCTGTAATGAGGAATCAGAGAAGAAATTCGATAAGTCTGTGTTTATTGATGAAGGATATGCTGCAGCAATGGCTGAGAAATGTCCTGATAAAATGGTGACAGAGTAAGTTTCTCCAGAGTCCACGAAAAAGAGAGCAACTATTTCATTGTATATGAAATAGATTCAGTATAATGTTCAAGGTTTAAGATAATTTCTCCATTGACGTAGGCAAAATCAGTGATGTCAAAGCTGATAGTTTCACGGACAAGTTCCCTGCAACTATCATTATTGCTTTTATGATATAATTTAATTCCACGTTTTGGTGGGAGTGATTTCATAATAAATGCAGAGCCAATTAAGTCAAAATTATGCTTTTCACATCCTCCACTGTACGAAACATCCAGTGTCATAATATTTCCTGAAACTTTGGCACTTAAAATATTATAAGGATCTGAGTCTTTGTATTCATTCCAGTTTTGAGTCAAAATACATTTTTTGACCGTTTGTTCAGTTGATTTTTCTTCATTTTCAGCATTGTTTTCACTTGCTTTTTTTGAATTACCACAACTTAGAGCAAAGAGACAAAATAGAATAAAAGTAAATTGTTTCATAATAATTTTAATAACTGATAGTACAAATAACAGTCCAAATTTAGTAAATATTATTTTCTTTCAGGTTTAGTAAAAATAAGGATCAGGATGATCAGGATTATAAAACCAACCGGAATAATAACATCCTTTGGAAAGGGCGTTTCAATGAGATTGGTAGGACCAACAAGGTTAGGTGTAAACTTAGGGATAGTATCATTTTTTTCCGAGATAATCTTCTCCTTTAGTATCTCATAATCAAAACGCCAATATTCAATTCGGGGAAAATATTTTCTGAAATTAGGTGTATTGTAATTTCGTTTAATATGTTTTGCTTTAATACGCTTCACATTTTCCAGTATATCAGCATCTTTTTTATTGTATGTTCTGGCTATACTATAGGCAATATAGGCCTGGTTAAGGCTAACTTTGTTTTGAAGGACTAATCCCAGCTCGTTAAAACAATTTGCCAATCGGGGATCATTTTCATGGATATAGAAAACATAAAACTCCAAGGCGTTTCTGGCGTTAGTAATTGGTGAGATAATTTTTTCCTTATAAGCTGCTGATCCTTTTCTAAGGGTTGTTAGTTTTTCATTCCAAATTCCCAATATTGGTTGATCTGCGTTTTCATCAGGATCAATACTTAATAGGATCTTTTTTAAAAAGTAATCTTCTGACTGGAACCGGGCATCTTTAAAATGCATATCAACCAATTGTTTGGTCCGGGGAATATCTTTTTGAGTGTAGCAAATAATTACAGATAACTTTAGTAATGACCAGTTAACAGGGTTATGACTGGAAAGGTGATCAGTGTAATACTTTGCTAACTCAGTATTTCCTGTTTTTAGTGAAATTTCAGCAAATTTTAAGCTGTCATCAAATGTCCAGTTTACTTTATCAATCTGTTCTAATTTATCCAGTTCCTGACGAATAATTTCACTTTTTTCACCTCTTTTAAAAAAACGAAATTTAAAATAAGGGCTGTATTCAGTATCATACCGCTCCATCTGAAAAGTTTGAGCAGAAGTATGGTTACTAAAAATCAATAACCCAAAGAGACAGAAGAAAATTCTAGTGATATGCTGTAAACACATAATTGATAATATTTGCCCCCATTTTTAATGCTTCAAGTCTTTTCTCTTCCGTGTCATTGTGTACTTCCTGGTCTTCCCAGCCATCTCCCAAATCGGTTTCATAGGTGTACAGACAAACCAGCCGACCTTCATGAATTATACCAAAGGCTTGTGCTCTCTTCTTGTCGTGTTCGTGAATTTTGGGTAAGCCATATTTAAATTTAAACTTTTGGTTAAATATTTCATGGTCAGATGGTAGTTCAATTAGTTCATTGTCAGGGAATACTTTTTTAATTTCAACCCTGATGAATTTATCCATCCCGTAATTATCGTCAATGTGCAGGAAACCTCCTCCTATTAAATAGTTTCGCAAATTGGTAGCTTCTTCATTCGAAAATACAACATTTCCATGTCCTGTCATGTGGACAAATGGGTAATTAAACAAATCGGCCGAACCTACCTGAACGGTAGCAATATCATTACTGATATTGGTTTTTAAATGTTTGTTACAGAATTCAGCAAGGTTCTTTAATGCCGTTGGGTTGGCATACCAATCCCCACCTCCATTATATTTTAATAAGGCAATTTGAATGGTATTTTCATTGTTTTCGGCATTCCTGACCGAAAGGAATGAAATGGAAAAAATAATAATGATTATTGCGCTAAATTTACTGTATGACATGCTACTATTCCTGCTGTTTCTGTTCTTAACCTTGTTTTACCCAGACTGACCGGTTTAAAATTATTTTCTTTTGCTAAGTTAATTTCTTCTGAAGTAAAATCTCCTTCCGGACCAATTAAAATACAAATATTTTTAGAGTCTCCTATTGAATTTATCAGTAAATACTTGTCATCATCTTCATCACAATGGGCTATAAAATGAGCTGATTCATTTTTATGTGACTGACCAATAAATGAAGAAAAGCTAACCATATCATTCAGTTTAGGAAAGTGTAAATTACCAGATTGCTTGGCAGCAGATACAATTATTTTTTGCCAGCGTTCAGGTTTAATTACTTTTCTTTCAGAATTAGAACTGAGTATAGGAGTGATTTCTGAAATACCAATTTCGACTGCTTTTTCAATGAAAAATTCAATCCTTTCATTTGATTTGGTTGGCGCAATGGCAATGTGGATATTCTTAGAAGGGGAGGGTTGTTGTGTTCTTTTTATAATGGAAAATGTCAATCCTTGTTTATTAATCTCTTCTATTTCGGCATTGACAAGTATACCTTTCCCATCTGTAACATTAATAGGTTGGCCTTTACTTAGCCTTAGTACCTTTAATGCGTGATGAGCTTCTTCTTTAGAAAGCTTCAAACCATCTATATGTTCGCAAAAAAAAGTGTGTTTGCTGGTTTTCATTAGAGGATTGATTACTTTTGCCAAAAGTATAATAAAAAAGTATGTCACCAAAGCCAAAAATAGTTTTTTTGTACTCAGAAATTGCGGGTTATTTCATTGCTTGTGCTAAAACATTATCACAGTTTGCTGATGTGTTGATTGTACGGTGGCCAGTCAACAATGAAGCCCCTTTTAAATTCGATTCGCATGAAAATATTCGTATTGTAGAAAAGAGTGATTATTCACTTTCCGAATTACAACAGTTGATTAAAAATTTTAAACCAACTAAGATTGTTTGTTCCGGGTGGATGGATAAAGACTACCTGAAAATTGTAAAATCTTACAAGAAAAGTATTCCTACTGTATTAACTTTAGATAACCATTGGGTTGGTAATTGGAAACAGAAGGCAGCAACATTGGCTTCTCCAATTTTACTTAAATCGAAATTTACACATGCCTGGGTTCCCGGAAGTCCGCAAATTAAATTTGCTGAAAAATTGGGATTCAATAAAATTATTGATGGTTTTTACTGCGCCGACGTGGATCTTCATGAGAAATGTTTTGACAAAGAAAATATTAAACCGGTTAAACAATTTTTATATGTGGGACGATATGTAAAGCACAAATCCATATTTGAAATGTGGGAGGCTTTTATTCAGGTTATTGAAGAAAACAATATTACTGATTGGGAAATGGTTTGCATTGGCACCGGAGAAGAATGGGAAAATAGAACCAAACATTCCAAAATTAAGCACATGGGCTTTGTTCAACCACAGGACCTCAAAAAATATGTTCAGGAGAAACCGGTTTACGTATTACCCAGCTCATTTGAACCATGGGGTGTATCTGTTCATGAGTTTGCGACTATGGGATGTCCTATGGTGGTTAGTAATGTTGTTGGTGCTGCAGAGAAATTTGTTGAAGAAGATAAAAATGGTGTAATGATAGAGCCAACTGTTGAAGGGTTAAAAAAGGCCTTCCTGAAAATGATGATGTTGGATCATGAAACCTATAAATCAATGTGTTTGAGGTCAAATGAATTGGGAACCTCTTACAGGACCTCAGATTGGTCAAAAAAAATATTATCGATTGAATTATGATGGAAAATTCACAGAAAATGACACACCTTTCGACGAAAATGTGTATGACCAAAGATATTGGTGTACACGGTAATTTGTTTGGAGGATCCTTAATTTCATGGTTGGATGAAGTGGCGGCTACCTGGTCATGTACACTTTGCCGGAACCCAAATATGGTTACGGTTAAAATTGATGAAATGGTTTTTGAAAGACCGGTAAAAGTTGGAAATCAGGTTAGTATTTATGGAAAGGTACAGGCTGTAGGTAAATCATCAATCACATTGTATGTAGAGGCCAGAACCAAGAATTTTTATTCAGGAGAGGAAGAATTGGTTTGTTCAACAATATTTATCTTTGTTAGAATAGGGGAGTCTGGTAAGCCAGTTGCCATTAATCCCGAAGTGAAGGAAAAGTTATTGGAATCAATTTGAGAAAATGCTTAATCATACAAACAGCGTTTTTAGGGGATGTTATATTAGCAACAGCCCTGGTTGAAAAACTGCGTTTGCATTATCCTGACTTGACAATCGATTTTTTACTTCGAAAAGGGAATGAAACTTTAGTAGAGAATAATCCTCATATTAATCGGGTACTGGTTTGGGACAAAAAAAATAAAAAGTACCGAAATTTATTGCGGATAATCAGAGCGGTAAAATCTTCAAAGTACGATTTAGTTGTTAATTTACAGAGGTTTGGTGCGTCAGGCCTTATTGCCGGAAGAAGTAAAGCAAAGGAAATTGTGGGGTTTGATAAAAACCCATTGTCTTTTTTGTTTGATAAAAAAATTGAGCACAAAATCGGTAATGGATTGCATGAGGTGGAACGCAATCAAAAACTGATAGAGGCTTATACTGATGCTGAATTTGCTAAACCAAGATTATATCCCGGTTTAGCTGATTACGAAAAAGTTCAAAACTATGTCAATGATTCTCTGGTTTGTATGGCCCCTGCTTCAGTTTGGGAAACTAAGCAATTACCTAAAGAAAAATGGGTTGAATTGATTAATAGCCCGGCTTTGGTTGATATGACAATATATTTGTTAGGAGGTCCTGCGGATAAAGCCTTAAATGAAGAAATTCTGTCACAAGCTAAGCATTCGAAAATAGAAAATCTGGCTGGTAAACTCAGTATAATGGAATCGGTAGCATTGATAAAGGCTGCTACCATGACTTACGTTAATGATTCAGGACCGCTACATATGGCAAGTGCTGTAAATGCTCCTGTAACTGCATTTTTTTGCTCAACTATACCCGGGTTTGGCTTTGGTCCTTTGTCGGACAAGTCTACTATTATTGAAACCCAACAGGATTTGACCTGCAGACCTTGTGGTTTACATGGAAAAAAGGCTTGTCCACTCGAGCATTTTAATTGTGGATATCAAATAGACATTCCTGAAACTATAGTTTAGTTTTAACTGCCGACCAAAGTTTAATTTGCCAACTAATCAGCGCAGTACAAATATGGTTTTGGTCTGTGTCATAGGTTTTAACTTCGTGGATAACGGTTATTTTGTCGTTGTTTTTTAAAGGAGCAATTACATTTTTTTCCAACCATTCCGGTGAAATTTCAGCTTTTGAAAAGCAGGATTTTTTGGCTTGATAATGATAGTTTATTTCGATTTTTGCCAGTATAAATCGATATTGCGTACTGCCCAGATTAGAAAGCAGAGAAATTCCGGATGCAAACTCAGAACCCGTTGCCAGAGCACAAGCATGAATTCCCTTTAAATGATTCAGGTTTCTTCTTTTGTAAGGTATTAGGGTTTCAGCACTGTGATCTGATAATTGATGAACTTTAAAGGAATGAGGTTTATTGAAAGGAATGCCTATTCTGAGAGCCAGGTTTAATCGGTTCAAACCTCCTTTTGATTCCTTTGCTTTAGTGATAAGTTTATTGATATTCATTTTCGGACATTTATTGATTCTCTCAACCGTAGATGTAATATTACTGAAATATCATGAGGAATCATAAAAAATCGTTTAACTTTACCGGTCTGAATAATCTTTGATTTCAGTGAATGTTGTTAGCTTGAAATTGGTTAAAAGAGAACAATTTTTCAGAGAATTTAAAATAAAAAGGAAAATAAATGAAAAAAATTATTGCATTACTACTGATTGTTTTTGGAATAAATGTTGGACATGCTATTGAGGGGATGTGGATTCCTTCATTGATTGATATGTTTCATTCGGATATGAAAACCTACGGATTGAAACTAACCCCGGAGCAAATTTACTCAACCAATTCTACATCACTTAAAGATGCTATTGTTCACTTTAATGGTGGATGTACTGCTGAAATTGTTTCTGATAAAGGCTTATTATTAACTAATCACCACTGTGGTTTTGATGCAATTCAAAGACACTCATCACTCGAAAATGACTATTTAAAAAATGGTTTTTGGTCAAAGAATTTTTCTGAAGAGTTAGCCTGTCCATGGCTTAAAGTAACGTTTGTTAAGCGAATTGAAGATGTTACTGATCAGGTCATGTCGGGTATTAAGCCTGATATGAGTACAGCTGAAAAGTCGAAATTAATGGGTCAAAATATTAAATCTATTGAAACAACAACGACAACAGGTAATAACTACAAGGCTAAAATAAAGCCTTTTAACCTGGGAAATCAGTATTTCATGTTGGTAACAGAGGATTTTAATGATATCCGTTTGGTTGGTACTCCTCCGTCGGCAATTGGAAAATTTGGAGGTGATACTGATAACTGGGTATGGCCAAGACATACAGGTGATTTTTCTGTTTTCAGAATTTATGCTGATCAGAATAATAAATCTGCTGAATACAACAAAGATAATGTGCCTTTTAACCCGGATCACTCATTACCAATTAGTATGAAGCCAAAAAGAAAGGGAGATTTTACAATGGTTTATGGATTTCCGGGGTCAACTGATCAACATTACTCGAAAACAAAATTGCAATTCTATGTTGAAAAAGAACGCCCTGCACGGATAAAAATGCGTCAAAGTACTTTAGATATTATGAAGCCAGCTATGAATGCGGATGATTTGATTCGAATTCAATATGCTTCAAAGCAGGCAAGAATAGCTAATGCCTGGAAAAAATGGATCGGACAGATAAAAGGGTTAAATGAGTTAAAAGCATTAGATAAGAAAGCAGAGTGGGAGGAGATTTATCTGGCAAAAGCAGCTGAAAAGAATGAATGGAAACAAAAGTATTATCCTGTAATCGGACAATTATCAAGCCTGCAAAAAGAGAATCAAAAATATGAATTTGCCCGTGCAATGTTTATTGAGTATTTCTATGTAGGGCCTGAATTTATCAGATATGCTTTTGATTTCTACAACATTTCAAAGAATTACGAAAAGCTCGTGTCGGAGAATAAATTGGATGCTGAGGTAAAGAGAATGCAATCAAAAGTTGAAAGTTTTTATAAGAATTACAATAAGTCGCTGGACAAAAAAATCTTTTATAAATTAACACCACAGTACCTCAATGCTGTTGATCAGTCTTTGCTTCCTGATGAGATTAAATCTGGTTGGGAAAAGGCCGGAGACAAAATTTTCTCGAAATCTTTGTTGATGGATGCTGATAAAATTAAAGCAGCTTTGGCAAAATATTCGAAAAAACAGGCTAAGAAAATCAGTAAGGATCCGGCA
Organism: Putridiphycobacter sp.; assembly: GCA_965230195.1. Lineage (GTDB taxonomy): Bacteria > Bacteroidota > Bacteroidia > Flavobacteriales_D > Crocinitomicaceae > Putridiphycobacter. The sequence continues at coordinate 4,763,483 of OZ245997.1, read as the reverse complement.
CTTCAATTTGCTGTAAAAGTGTACCAGGCTTATGTTACTAAAGTTAATCCTAATTACAGAGTTTTCAATGAAAAGGAAAAAGGCCTTATGAAAACATATTTAGAAGGGATTATGGTGATGTTTCCGGATAAGAAAACATGGCCTGATGCTAATTCGACATTACGAATAACTTATGGGAAAATTGATGGATCAGCCCCGTATGATGGAATGGAATACCTGCATTACACTACCATTGATGGTATCATGCAAAAATATGATAATGAAAACCCTGATTTTGAATTACCTGACCGATTTGTGGAACTATACAAAAAGAAAGATTTTGGTCAGTATTTACAAGATGATGAGTTATGGGTTTGTTTTACAGCCTCTAATCATACAACAGGAGGTAATTCCGGTAGTCCTGTGATCGGAGCTGATGGTGATTTGATGGGGATTAACTTTGACAGAAGCTGGGAAAGCACTATGAGTGATTTCTACTTTAGTGAAAAAAGATGTAGAAATATTACTGTAGATATCAGGTATGTATTGTGGGTAATAGACAAATATGGGGGAGCAGAACATTTAATTAAAGAAATGAAATTAGTCTATTAAGGGAAAAATGTATATATTGGAAAATTATGTACAATTGTTTTAATCATCCCTTCAAATTTTATATATTTGAAATAAAATGTAAGTAATATTATGTCTTTGAAAATTGAAGCTACCGCGAAAACTCCAAAACTCAAAGTAATACCTTCAAAAGGTCTGATTCATGTTTCGGGTATTTCTATTCCTGAAGATCCAAAATCATTTTATGCCCCGTTTCATGCTGCTATCAGTGATTATATGAAGGATCCGAATGAGAAAACTATCGTTGAATTTAAGCTTGAATATTTCAATACCAGTACAACCTTAATCATTAGAAACATTATTAGAAGATTAAAGGACTTCAATTCCACGACCGACCTCAAAGTATGTTGGTATTTTGAAGAGGATGATGAGGATATGGAAGAAGTGGGAGAAGAGTTAAAAATATTATTTCCTGAGTTAAACTTTGAAATTATCCAGGTTAAACAATTTTAGTACATTTTAGCAGTCAGTGAAGAATCTCATAAAAAAAAATTGGGGATTAGTCATTTTACTCTGCTTTACTTTGGCCTGGTTAGGCTATCGATTTAATAGTTATTACCAATTTAAACAACTGTATAATTCTCCTAAGGCGGGAGATATTTACATTTTTGAATATGAAAAAGGCAGTTATTCCCCCTGCTATTTAGATATAGTAAAGAAGGATTCTCTGTATTTTTTTAATCATCAGTTTGATTATTCCGGAGGCATCCCGAAACTAAGTGAAATATTGGAAGATTCATTTCATAACGAGCTGCATTATATTTATGACAGAGCAGCGGTAAATGAGTTTTATGAAAATGAGAAATTGATTAAAATTTACAGAACATGCCAATAAGAATACGGAAGGATAAAAGGGGAAACAGATCCGGATCAGGTAAACGAAGATACAAAAGCAATACCAGTTCTGGTGGAGGGGCTGGTTTGGGAGGTGCACTACTGCCTATTGCCTTAAACCTGTTTAAAAAGAATCCGAAAATTGTTTTGATTGCAGTTGCGGTTTTGGCAGCCATTTACTTTTTAGGAGGCGCAAAAATGTGCGAGTCTGATAGTGGACAAAAAATGTTATCCGGCCTGTTTGGAACAGGTTTAAATATGGACCAAAAGGTTTATGATAAAGCTGAAGTTTTTGAACCTTTAGCCGATAATGTCAAGAATCCTCTCCCTGAAAAGGTCTCATTGGAGCAATATTGTCCTAAACGAAGAAATCAGGGGCAGCAGGGATCTTGTGTAGGGTGGAGTAGTGGATATGCTGCAAGGACTATATTATATGCCAGAGCCACAGGCGAAAACCCTGATAGGGTTAGTTTTAGCCCGTCCTTCGTTTATAATCAGATAGCCCTGGAAGGGTGTCAGGGAACTTACCTTCAAAGAGCAATGGAATTAATGTATCACAAAGGATCGCTTCCGTTTACCAGGTTTGGGTATAATGAAAATGATTGTGGGAAATTACCGAGTAATGATCAGTTAAATGATGCAGCTCAATTCCGTACCAAAGGATTTAACCGTTTATCAATGGGGGGGAATCGATATGAAGTGAATTTATTGGCCATAAAACAGAATTTGGCACAAGGTGCTCCAGTTGTAATTGGTATGATGGTAGGAGGATCATTTATGGGCGGAATGAATGGAAAGGAGTTGTGGACACCTGATAAGGGAGATTATCAACAACGTGGCTTTGGTGGTCATGCCATGTGCGTTATTGGTTATGATGACTATAAAACAGCTGAGGAAGGTGCTTTTCAGATTATGAATTCATGGGGAGAATCATGGGGTAAAAAAGGGATTTTCTGGATTAGGTATTCGGATTTTAAACATTTCACACGTGAAGCTTATGGGCTTTATCCAATGGGAAATTCTGAAAAATTTTCGTCTCAAAAACTGGAAGCTTCTATCGGGCTGGTACTTAATAAAAATGGGAAAAATGTGCCGTTAAAACATAAAGGCGGAATTAAATTCAGAAATGCGGAGCCTTTAAAGGTTGATGAAGATTTTAAGGTCGAAATTACCAATTCAATAGAATGTTATGTGTACATTTTTGGAGAAGAGGAGGATGGCTCATGCTATACTCTGTTCCCTTACACAGCAAAACACTCCCCTTATTGTGGAATTACCGGGACAAGATTATTTCCAAGAGACTATTCCTTTTATCCGGATAAAAAGGGTCGAAAGGATCATATTGCCATAGTTATTTCTAAACAACAACTGAATTATAATAAACTGGCAGAAGCAATTAATGTGTCAAGGGGAAGAACTTTTGAGAAGAAAGTAATGAATACCCTTGAAGATGAGTTAGTGAATGATATCAGGTTTAAGACCGGAAAAACGGCACAGTTTAGTTGCGATATTAAAAACAGAAATACAGTTGCTCTGGTACTGGAGCTGTCAAAAAATTAATTGATATCCGGTAAGGACCCGAAAGCTTCCATTAATTTTTTAGAAAGAATAAATGACTCAATCATGGCATGGCTCCCGTCTGAATCATAAATGACTTTACCTTTACTGATATAGTCAGAGTTTAAGTCATTTCTGAAAATTGAAAATTGAACTGACTGAACACGATTGAGGTATTGAAAGTCCTCTAATATTGCCTGGATTACGTTAATTTTTAAATTGGCGAACATTTTCGGCGGATTCTTTTCATCTTTTTTGAAAAAAGTCCGGTCTAATAGTTTTGACGGGGTGAGTGTGAGATTAAAAAAGATGGATGAATCTGTGTTTTCATTAAATTCTTCAATATCCTGATACAGGCTAAATGTTTTTTCTGATAATTGGTACTTAATAAAAGTTTTAGTTGCCGAATTTATCATAATTGTATCGTTCTTTAACTCAATTTTTTGTTTGTTCTCAAGCTCTTTCAGATACTCCATCAGTGTTTCTTCTACTATTGACTCAATCCTCAGATTAATTTTGGGATAAGTATGTATAGGAATGTCTTCGTTTACGGTGAGTAAAGTAGCGCCGTCATAATCAAAGCTCAATTGCTTATAATCCGGAATTTCTTCGAGTTTTGAATTGTTAAACAGATACAAAGTTTGCAATAAGTTAAGGGAAGATCGAAGACTAAAGGCCTTATCATCATTTATGGCGTATTGAATTGGGGCAACAGGGGTATTGTTTCCTACAGGTGAAAAGTTACCCAAAATTTCAATATTGTCAGCGTGAAAATTGACATTTAGAAAACCATCTGTAATGATATCTGATTTAGAGGTTTTCAGATAAATATTGACCTCATTATTCACCAAAAACTTTTCGGCAATTAATGGATTTGATAATATAGATTTGACCTTTTTATTGACAATATTGCTGATATGTGTACTGATTTCTTCTTGCTTTTGTTTATCTGTATAATTAAGCTGAAGTACGGCATAACTGCCGTCATATTGTATATCACTGGGGTCAATGTAACTTTTAGTAAAAGATTCAAAATCTTCTTTATCCCGTATTTTTGCAACCATAAACCAAATTGGTTCATGTGCCCAGGTTTCGCGAAAAATAATGACTTTGGAGAATAAATCGATTCCATTATTCTTAATGGTGTCGTATTCATAATCAAATTTGTCAAATACCTCTTCATCCTCAAAATAATCAGATCTGTATATTTTTTGAAAACCAACCTCACGAATAAAGTTTGGCATGTTTATTTCAATAACAAGATCACTTTCAAGAGGAACATATTTGAAAACAGAATTATCAGGATTGATTACCATTTTGGTAGCCACATTACCGAGGAATATGAATACCAAAATTAAATACAAGAAAATGAGATGCTTTTTTATATTACTCATTACTTCTCTTTCAAATAATAATTTGGTAGCAAATATATAGGTTTTCGACTATGAATTTTATTAATTCGCAGTATTATTTCTCAAGATGTAATGGATTTAGTAAATCAAGAACTGTTTTTACCGGGCTGAAGCACCTGGAATCGATTTCGTAAAATAGGGTTAACCATCCGTACATTCCTCCATTCCATAAACCTGGCTGTTCAATATAGTTAATATCTACCCCCATATGTGTTTTATTCACCAGGAAGTATTGATCATTATTAACATAATCATTAAGGTTGAATTTATTACCCTCAAAATCTTTAACGGCACAAATTAATTCTACAGGGTTAAAATGAGTGGCGTGTAATGAAATTGATACCTGTTTATCGTCTGTTGCAATTTGTGACTTCTCAATAATTTGTTTGCTCAAATTACCTGCTTCATCCGAAATCCAGAATGGTCCCCCTCCCGGTTGTCCTTCATTTTTCACCATACCACAAACCCTGATAGGTTTATTGAAGTACGAGAGTAAGAAAGAATGATCCTGTAATTCGCGCTCAGTCAGGTTTAGGTGATAGTTTAAATTTAAATCCAGGGCCAATTCATCAATTATGTCACTTTTTGCATTGATTGCCCTGATGAGCTTAAATACTTTGCTTTGAAATTCTAAAGTCAGTCCGGCCAGAACTTTCTTGGTTTGAAGTGAAGTGAAAGCTTTCTGGTAGTGTTGGACGTTATCAATATTTTTAATAAATATTAAGTCACTGTCTATATCGTTGAGGTTATTGATCAATGCACCATGTCCTGAAGGTCTCCTGATAACATTTTGATCCTGATCTACGGCCAGTTCGTGATTTTTGGTAAATGCATAAGCATGTGTTGCCGTATCCTGTTCTGAAAAATGGTAATGAAAATCCACGCCAGAAATTTCCCTGATAATTTGGATGGACCTTTCAATTTCCTTTTCAAATTTCTTGTTAATCGTAAAATGAAAGTGGGTTTTATCACCTGCCACCTTAGCGCCCTGAAGAATATGCTCCTGAAAAGGATTGATAATAAATTTACCGTATCTGTGAAAAGGAATCAGGCCCTTAGGCATTACGCCCAGGTTCAAACCTTTTTCTGAAAGGATATATTCTACTAAGGACCGAATATTTACATCTCCTGATTTAATATCCGATTTAAAGTGACGAGGCAGTTTATTATAAAAGGCAAACTCATTAATATGACTTAAAAGTTTTTCAATGAACTTAAAGGTTTCCGGAGCAATGTTGTTTTTCGACTTTAGATAATCAAAAAGGGAATCAAACATTCTTGATCCTGATCCTGATGCCGGAATAAAAAATGTGATTTCCTTTTGCTCTTTTTCTGTCTCAAATTGTTGTTCCAGTCTTTTGATATCGTTGTCGTCAACAGCCAAAATACCATCTCCTATTCTACAGGGCTTAACAAGCTTAATTTTTGGATTACCTGCTAATATTTTATCTAATTGAATATCCTTACTATCTTTCAAAACTTTTAATTGTTAGAACATACTAATATTTAACCTCCATACTAATTTCTGTATCTCATTGACTAGTATTCGGGTCGTTAAATATACATTTATTTTACCTTTGTTAAAATGATTTTCTATTATTTAAAATATGTAGTCAGACTGTTTTTTAAAACACAGAGTAATAATGTTTTGGGAGGGAAATTATTGGCTTTGATTGAATCGGATTTGTCTTCACTTGATGATTCAGCAATACAGAAAAGGCTAAAATCACTAAAGGATAATCAGGAAAAGATCAACCTGAAGGATTTAGGGGCAGGTTCAAAGGTAGGAGTAGATAAGCAAGAAAAGACAATAGGTGATATTGCTAAAACTGTATCTGTACAGCCAAAATTTGGCCGTCTTTTTACAGGTATTATTTCAGAATTTAATTATAAAAATGTGGTTGAACTGGGAACCTCTTTTGGTATTGGAACCAGTTATTTAGCCATGTCGAAAGCGAATGTAGTTACGGTGGAAGGTTGTAAAGAAATTGCCGGAGTTGCTGTTGAAACCTTTAGATTACAGAATCTTGATAATGTCACTTCCCTGATAGGAGAGTTTTCGGAAAGGTTGGAAGAAGTTGTAAAAATATCCGGCACTATTGACTTTGTTTATATTGATGGGAACCATTCCTATGAAGCGACATTGGCCTATTTCGACTTTTTTAAGCAATACACGGCAAATCATACCTGTTTCGTTTTTGATGATATTTATTGGAGCAAAGGCATGCAGGAAGCCTGGGTAAAAATAAAAAGTCAGGTTGACTTCAGTATAGATTTATTTAGAGCAGGTATTGTATTAACAGGTAATTTTGATCAGGCCGAGCACCATACCAGATGGTTACGTTAAAATTCAGCAACCAATTTTAGATTTAACCTGAATCCGTTCAGGTAATTCGGAATGGCGTAATACCGACCACTAATATCCTGGAGCCAGTTAAAGGAAATTACATTTTTAAAATCCAGTAAATTATATGAATTTAAGCTCAATGATAATCTGTCGTAATACCTGTTTTCTTCCTGTTTGGTAATTGGATTTATCCTGATATTCTTTTTGAGCTTAATATCGTATATAATTCCCAAATCAACTCTGTAATAAGCCCTGGCTCTTAAAATGTCCTGATACCGGTTAAAGGTTGGTGGTCCATAAGGTAATGGCGAACCTATCTGCATATTGACCGCAATTTTAAAATCCTCATAATTAGGGATCTTATCCTGAAAAAACACTGAGAAAGTAATCAACTGGTCAGTTTGTCTTGGAATATAGCCCGGTGAAATCAGGGTACTGTCCGTTGGAACATCATTGAGTGTAAATCCTGGAATAATTTTTTCTCCATCAGAATTGAAGTAATCATAGTAATCATCATCAAGCAAATCTTCTCTTGTTCTGAGTAATCCTAATCTGAAATACGATTCTACTCCCTTTATGAATTCACCGTTGATCTTAGCATCAAAACCATAGGCATAAGCAACAGAATTGTTTTTGGCGTAATATCTTATTTTGACATTATCAATTTCATAGGGGTTAATATCCCACATATGCTTATAATATGTTTCGGCTACCAGTTTAAAGGGACGCCCCCACATTTGTATATAGAGATCCATTCCCAATACATTGTGCCATGATTTTTGTGAGATAACAGTATTATTGACATTACCGAATAGGTCTCTCATTTCCCGGTATAAAGGCGGTTGATAGTATAAACCACTTGAAAATCTGAATTTGATGTGTCGGCGATTGATTTTACCTTCTGGCGTTAATACATAGCTTCGGGGAGAGTAGGATACATTTCCTCTTGGGGTAATCCAACTGTCCCTATTAAAAGTACTCAAACCGGCCCGCCCACCAAAAGTAAAGCTCCATTTTGCAGGTGAATCCGAAATAGTATCAGTCTTAAAAATGAAGTGTTTAGAAGAATCGGTCTTTATTTTTTGTTTTAAACTGACAATGTGGTCCTGTCTGCTCACCCGGTTAAAAGTATATTGGAGAAAGGCAGAAGGCTTGATGTTTTCAACGCTGTTTCTTGTTTTTATCAAATTAGCAATCGTGAGGTCTTGATTATCAATGGGTGTTAAGTAGCCCGCAGAATCAATAATACTCCACTCACTTAATAAATCGTCAAAGTATTCATATTGAAATTTGGCCCCCCATGATAGGTTGGAATAATTGATCTTTTGCTCAGAAACTCTTTTATCGTCAAATTTAAAAGTTCCGGTATGATTGATGTTGGCAATCCATGTATTGAGATTATTTCTGGCATGATCTAAAAAGCCTCCAACCCCAATATTATCAGTTGAGTCTCCAAATTCCTCTTTTGAAGGATCTGTTTCCAGCGTATTGATCCAGTATTCTCCCAGAATATCATAGTTTTCATTTTCATCAGCATTAAAAGCAGATGCTGTTAACTTAAGGTCAAGTTTTTTACTGACTTTCCATTGGTAACCTAAAGCACCGGTAATAGTATGAAATTTTGATTTTTCCTGTCCTTCAAAGAAAATTTTCAATTGATAAGCTTCGTTAACTGTTCCCCATTGTGTGGTTTTGGTTTGAGGAATAAATGTGTATTTATTGTTGGCGTAATGTCCAAGGAAAAAGATTTTTTGATAACGGTCAGGATCATCATATGAAGTGTAATAATTCGCAAATAATTGGTAGTCGAAAAAGACCGGGAAGTAATCCCCCTTTGTAGGGAGAGAGTTAAGCAGGTATGCACTTGATCTGTATCGTGCTCCTGTGATAAAATTACCACGATTACCTTTTCCAAAGGTATTTTCAACATGAAACTCTGCACCGAGTAAGCTTAACTGTAACGATCCTTTAAATTCGCTTGCTTCCTTATAATTGACATCTAGAACTGAAGATAATTTGTCTCCGTAATTTGCATCAAAACCTCCGGCAGAAAAATAGATATTGTCTACAAAAGCCGAGTTAATGAAACTTAGACCTTCCTGTTGTCCGGACCTTGCCAATAGTGGACGGTAAATTTCAATACCATTAACATAAATCAGGTTTTCATCATAATTCCCCCCTCTTACATTGTAGTTAGAAGTTAAATCGTTATTTGAAGATACTCCTAACCCCGTTAATTTGATATAATCTTCAAAATTTCCGGTACCTGAGGGAATGACACCCAGGTCAGGTGGTGCTATTTTTTCAATTGTATTGGTTGTCCGGTCCGACTCCACAACTATTACCTGAGATTCTTTCAGGGTCAACGTTATGGTTCCTAAAAAAAGGTCAGTACTTCCCGTATTAAAGTTGAGCTTTTTATCGTAATAATTAAGCGCATTAATAGTCAATTTATAGTCTTTCCTGGCATTCAGGTTTAGCTTGAACTCTCCTTTGGAATTGGTAAAAGTAGGAGCCTTTGAATCAGAAACTTTAATTACCGCTGAAGCAACTTTTCGACCCTCTTTATCAACGACAATACCACTTACTTTAACCGTTTGCCCATACCCTAAAAAGGTAGAACAAATCATAGTTAGAATAAGGATTAAGTATTGTTTCATTAGCCCTGTGGGTGGTTTGAAAAGTAAACGGTAAAATTATAATATTATTCTGAATATTTAATTTTAAGAATTCTTTTTGTGTTTTCAGTAATTTTATAGTCCTCGTTGATTGATAGGTTAACCACCCAAAGGCAGGTATCACCAGTTTGTAAAATAAGTTGAGTTTCTTTTTCAAATCTGCTCAATTTATTGTCGATATAAACGTCCGAGATTAGCTTTTTGCCTTTCATCCCCAGTGGTTTTATCTTTTTTTCTTTAAATTGATTTGAGACAATTAGGGGATAAGTAATCTTTTCATAGTCCAGATAAGCTACTCCTTTTTCATATTGAACGCTCTTGCTTTTATCAATAATACTAAAATGAAGGTCGCCATAAATAGTTTCTACTACTGTATCGTCTTTTGTAACGGTTTCGAGGATGATTTCCTTTGGTTGTTTATTGGTAATGTGCAACTGGGTCCTGTTCTTTAAAAAAACAAATGTTTCTGTTTCAAATTCGGCACCTGTTGTAGCTTTAATCAACTGAACCAATTGATCTGTATTCGCTCTGGTAATACCAAAGTCAGAAAATAACCGGGTAAGAATGGCGGGTGAGTAAGATTGTATCAGTCTCAGATCTGTTTTAATAATACCAGATGTATTAATGAGGTGATTTTGTTTAAATTCAGAAGAAAACTGCTCAATAAAATGGTTGATATCGTTCAGTTCATTAAGTAAAGTTTTCATTTTAGTTTTGTATCCCGTGGTTAATTGATCCAATTCCGGAATAATCTGATGTCTGATCTGATTTCTCAAATATTTATCAGATTGATTGCTTGAATCTTCTCTGAAAACAATACCATTGTCTTTAGCATAGTTTACAATCTGAATTTTGGTATAATTCAAAAGTGGGCGCACTATTTGGTTTCGGCGCTTTGGAATACCGCGTAATCCTTTTAAACCGGTTCCTCTTAAACTATTAATATGAAAGGTTTCAATTGAATCATCAAGGTGATGGGCAGTCAATAAACAGGAGTACTCATCTTTTAAAAATGTGTTAAACCATTCGTACCTTAATGCTCGTGCACATTCTTGTATACTTACTTTGTTTTGTCTGGCAATATTTTCGGTGTCAAAATGTTTAACATGAACTTTTAAATCAAGGTTTTTAGCCAGTGTATACACAAATTGCTCATCTTCGTCAGATTCCTGACCTCTCAATTTGAAATTGCAGTGGAGTAATTGTGGTTTTAAGTTGTTTTTAACACATAAATGAGTCAAAACAACCGAATCAATACCTCCGCTAATAGCTATAAACAGTTCGGCTTTTGCTAAATCCGGAATCAGTGTTGCAATTTCAAGTTCAAACTCATTAAATGTTGGCTCCATAAATAAATGACAAACGCCCTGCAAAGCAAGGCGTTTTTATTTTAGAAAACAAAAGTGAATCAAAATCTAATATTGAATTCTACTCTTCTGTTTTTAGTCCTTCCTTCTTCTGTATTATTGTCGGCCGTTGGTTTTTTATCGCCATATCCTGTAGCAATAATTCTTTTAGCGTCAATTCCTTTACTTACAATGTAGTTTTTTGCTGCATCTGCTCTTTTCTGTGATAATGATAGATTCTGTTCAGAATCTCCCGTATTATCAGTATGCCCATCAATGTTCAATTTGTAGTTAGGGTTGTTTTTCAAAACCTTTACTACATTATCAAGTACCTTATACGACTCTTCTTTTATTACAGCCGATCCGGTATTGAATAAAAGACCTTGTCTGGCTTTAGCCATTATCTCAACGTTTTGAGTATAGTATTTAGGGCATCCGCCTTCACCTTTAATTCCAGCTACGTTCGGACATTTATCTTCAATGTCAATTACCCCATCTCCATCACTATCTGGACATCCACCAGAAGCCTTTGAACCTGCAATATTCGGACATTTGTCATCTTTATCTTTTACGCCATCTCCATCAGTATCAGGACCTGAAGGGATATTATAACTGAATCCAACAGCATTGTACATAAAAGAATCATCCCATTTTCCCTGAAGTACACCATCAAGTCTGTCGTTGATAACATAATTATAATGCGTTTCAAGTGATACACTCATTCTTTCAGTAAGATTGAATTTGAAACCGACTCCCATAGGAAGATTAAATTCAGCTAAAGGTTGTTCCCTAATCCCTGTGGTTTTATCAGTGTAAATGGAGATAGCATCTCCAATTCCAATAAATAAATACGGGGAAAAAAGACTTTCTTCCTGGAAAATATAACCATTGTTGAATTTGTATTTTAACATCAGATTTAAATCAATCAGAGAATTCGAAAAAACATTACGATCGAGCATTCCGTGTCGAACTTTACCCATTAAATCAAATGATGGGGTAACATATTTAGAGATATTAAATCCGATTGAAGGATGTACGCCATCCAGCGTAAAAAACTCACTTCCAAGATCTCCACGATATTCTATTGTTCCGAACTGAAGTCCAACTGAAATATCATTTTTTAGAGTTTGGGCAATCAAATTACTATTGAGGAGGATAACGGTTAGTAAGGGTACTACAAGAAAAAACTTCTTCATAATATCTGATGTTAATTATTTATTCTTGTGACAAAAATAAACTGTTTTTGTAAAATCAAACAGCATTTAAGCGAAAAATAATTTATTTCCTTCTTTAAATGATCTGTCAGTAACTGAAAAGAATCAATGCCTTAATTATTAGTCAAATGACTGGTTGGCATTATTTGACATTTCAATTATCTTTTCAAAATCTTCAGGCGTCAGATCAGAGTGAAAGAAATGAATTGGATTAACCTTTTTTCCATTCTTTATGACTTCATAATGCAGGTGAGGTGCCGTTGATTTTCCTGTACTACCTACAAAACCGATTATTTGTCCTCTTGTTACCTGTTGCCCTTGTTTTACATTAAAACCATTCAGGTGGGCATAACGTGTCTTATACCCGTAACCATGATTAATGACAATTGACTTACCGAATCCCCATAATTTTGTCTCTACCGTTTCTACAACACCGTTACCAGTTGCTAAAATGCTGGTTCCTGTAGTGGCAGTAAAATCTAACCCTTCATGCATTCTTTTTGTATGATAGTGGGGGTCAATTCTGATTCCAAATCCGGAAGCGATTCTTTTTAAATCCTGATTGGTAATAGGTTGGATAGCAGGAATTGCGCCTAACATTTTTTCTTTTTCTTTAGCGAGTTTGATTACTTCGTCAAAAGAAATAGATTGTGCGTAAAGTCGTTTTTCCAGCGATTCTATTTTTTTTGCGTTTGCAATTAATTTGTCTGAAAGCTTATGCCCTCTAAGTTCCTCAAATTTATCAGACCCTCCTGTTCCCATTTGACGCATTTCTGCCGGAAAAGGTTCTGCATTAAATATGATTCGGTAAATACCATTATCTTTATTTTCAAGATCAGCTAAAACTTCTTCAACGAAATTCATTTTTTCCCCTTGTTTTTCAACTTCACTTGAAAGGAATTTATTTTCTATCTCCAGTTCAATCTCTCTTTGTGATTTAAACCAAAATGAAAATGCAAACTGAAACACAAACCCCAGAACAATTGCAGGTGCAATAACTAATAAAGACCTGAAAAACTTTTCACGGAAGGTTAACTCAACTTTTTCATAGTCGAGCGTTTCCGGATTATATCTGTATTTTTCTCCTCTTGCCATACTTTTTGAAATTACATTTCATTCGTCTCAGTCAATAAATTGTACTAAGAGTTGACAAAATTAAGTTAATTCGAATAAATTTGTATTCAATTTTGAAAATTTAACATTTATTTAGGAGATTAAAAAATATATAACCTGTTGTTTTACAGGTGGTTTTTGTCTTTTTAAGTTGCTGTACCAAAAGAATAAACAATGAATACAACTGATATAAGAAAAACATTTTTGGATTTTTTTGAGAATAAATCTCATAAAGTGGTATCCTCTGCGCCAATGGTGGTTAAGAATGACCCTACCTTAATGTTTACAAATGCAGGAATGAATCAGTTTAAAGACTTTTTTCTGGGGTACAATGAAGCAAAGGATGTCAGGGTATCAAATACTCAAAAATGTTTGAGAGTATCTGGTAAACATAACGATTTGGAAGAAGTAGGGGTAGATACCTATCACCATACCATGTTCGAAATGCTGGGAAACTGGTCGTTTGGAGATTATTTTAAGAAAGACGCTATAGCCTGGGCTTGGGAACTTCTGACCGAAGTTTATAAAATTGATAAGTCAAGATTATATGTAACTATTTTTGAAGGTGATCAGAACGATCAACTTGAAAAGGATATTGAATCGGAAAAAATATGGGAAACATATATTGACCCTGAAAGAATTATACCGGCTTCCAAAAAGGATAATTTTTGGGAGATGGGTGAGACCGGACCTTGTGGACCTTGTTCAGAGATTCATGTTGACATTCGCTCTGATGAAGAGCGCAAAAGTGTTGATGGAAGAGATTTGGTGAATCAGGATCATCCTCAGGTGATAGAGATATGGAACTTAGTATTCATGCAGTTTAACAGAAAGGCTGATAAATCACTTGAAAAATTACCTAATACACATGTAGATACCGGAATGGGATTGGAACGTCTGGCTATGGTGTTGCAAGGGGTTACCTCTAATTATGATACTGATCAGTTTCAATACCTTATTCAGCATATTGAATCCGTTTCAGGTATAAAATATGGAAATGCAATGGACACAGATATTGCAATGCGTGTTATTTCTGATCATATCAGAGCCATTGCTTTTTCAATTACTGATGGTCAGTTGCCTTCTAATAATGGTGCCGGATATGTGATCAGAAGAATTTTAAGAAGGGCGGTAAGATATGGTTATCAAAATTTAGGGTTAAAGGAACCATTTTTGCACAGTCTGGTGGCAAAACTTGCCGATATCATGGGAGAAGGATTCCCTGAATTGGTAAATCAGAAGGCTCTGCTGGAGAAAGTAATTTTTGAAGAGGAATCGAGCTTTTTTAAAACACTTGAGCAGGGCTTAAAGAAAATTGATGTCCTGATCAGTGAAACTAAGAATGTCAATAAAACTGAATTGGAGGGAAGCGCTATTTTCGAATTGTATGATACTTTTGGTTTTCCAAAAGATTTAACTGCTTTGATTGCAAGGGAAAATAACCTGACTATTGATGAAGATGGATTTGATGCTGAGCTTAAGAAACAAAAGGACAGGTCCAGAGCTGCTACTCAGATTCAGTCGGATGACTGGATAATTATTAAAGAAGATGATGTAGAGGAGTTTATTGGGTATGATGTGCTGTCAACAGATGTTTTCATCACAAAATACCGACGGGTTCAGCAAAAGAAAAAGAGTTTTTACCAATTAGTATTTAATATCACGCCTTTCTATGCTGAAGGTGGTGGTCAGGTAGGAGACAAAGGACATATAGATAACGGAAGAGAGCGTATTTATATATTTGATACAAAAAAAGAGAATAATCTGATTGTACATCTGGTTGAAAAATTGCCTGAAGATGTTAATGCTGTATTTAAGGCAACAGTTAATGTTGAAGAACGGAGATTGACAGAAGCTAACCATAGTGCAACCCATTTATTACATCATGTATTAAGAGAGGTTCTTGGTGATCATGTTGAACAAAAAGGATCATTAGTGAACTCATCTTATTTGAGATTTGACTTTTCTCATTTTTCAAAGGTGACAGACGAAGAATTAAAAACAATTGAAAACAATGTTAATGCATTGATCAAGTTAAACACCGGTTTAGAAGAGAAAAGAGCTGTACCAATGGCAATTGCTGACGAAATGGGAGCAATGGCATTGTTTGGAGAAAAATACGGTGATTTAGTCAGGGTTATTAAATTCGGCGATTCTGTTGAGCTTTGTGGTGGAACCCACGTTGATAATACGGCTAAGATCGGATTAATCAAAATCACATCAGAAGGTTCAGTTGCATCAGGAATCAGAAGAATTGAAGCTATTACAGCTGATACGGCTGAGCAATATTTTACTGAGAGAGCAACTCAACTGGATCAGATAGCTGTTTTATTTAATAAACCGAAAAACCTTGTTCAATCTGTTGAAGATCTAATCAAGAAAAATGTAACGCTTCAGAAAAAAGTGGAGGCTCTTGAAAAGGAAAAAGCTAACTCAATCCGAAAAGGTCTGGCAGATTCGATTGTAGAACGTGATGGGGTTAATTATTTGTCCACAAGTTTAAAATTGGATGCAGGATCAATTAAAGATATTTGTTTCCAACTAAAATCTCAACACGATAATTTTATTGGTGTGATTGGAGGTGAATCCAATGGTAAAGCAACTATATCGATCATTATTTCTGAAAATCTTGCTGAATCAAAAGATTTAAATGCAGGAGCTTTAGTAAAAGCATCATCTAAGTTTATTAAAGGTGGTGGAGGAGGACAGGCATTTTTTGCGACTGCAGGAGGTGCTAATCCTGGAGGAATACCAGAAGCTTTAGCACATGTTGAATCGTTAATATTTTAATTATGAATCAAAAAACGAAGGATTTTTTAATCATCATTTTAGGTGTTGTAGGTGCACTGATACTAGTACAGTTTCTATTTAAAAACTGGGGGTCTGCCCTTTTAACCGGGGTGGTATTCCTTATTGGTTATATTGTTGGTCGAAAAAACTCTAATTAGAGTTTTAAGTTAAGCCCTAAACCTAGCTGAAAGTAGTTCATATACTTAGTTGAATAACTACTATTATAGTAATTAGTACTTCTTGGGCTGTAATCAATCTGACCATTAATAAATAGGTTATTTGATAGTTTGTAGTTCAAACTACCTCCAATATTATAGTGAATAACCGGTCTGTTAAGTATATTACTGTTCTTAGATAAATCCAGTATTTGATTGTTTAAAAAGTAGGTACCGCTGGTGTTTAAAAGGTAATTAATTTGAATCCCTCCATTGACACCAATAATCCAGTTGTCTTTTTCAAACTGATAACCTAAGCGAATTGGTAATTGAACATAACTGGCTTTGTTTGTTCCAAATTCACTATAGATGCTGGTTACTGCTGTTGTATCGAATACAGGGACAAAAACAGAGTCGGTAACAGCAACACTATTACCTCCACCAGTGTCAACATAAATTATTTCAGTATGACTAAAGGCTTCACCAAGGAATTCATAGGAATAGGTAGTGCTATCTTTCCAATATGATGTTTTAAGGCTTTGGGTTTCATAGCCTACACCTGCTCCAAGCATTAGACCACTGTTAAAGGTATAAGATGCATTTAGTTGGCTAAAATAACCAAATTTGTCAACCTGGTTTTTGGCAAGAAACGAATTGAATTCGGTATCCTGTCCATTATATTTGGAGTTGTTAATTTTTAAGCCTCCGTTAAAGCCTACCATCCAATAACCATTTTTAGGACGCGTTATTTTTTCAATCAAGTCATCAGTTTTTTCTTCCGGTTCTTCTTTTGTTTCAACCTCATTCACTTTGTCATCAGTCTCAGTTTTAGCTATTGTCTCTGCGTTTTCTTCTAAGGTACCTTCTTTTTCTCCAGTAGTATTTTCAGTAACAGCTTTTTCTTCATTAACTTTTTCGGTATGGTCAGCATCAGTCTTTTTGCTAAAAGCAGGGGATTCACTTTGCGGTTTTTCATCCTGTTTTTTATTGGTGTTGGCAACAGCAAGAGTGATGTCTTCATTGTTAGAAACAATGATATCCTTGTCATTGGAGTTATCGCTAATATCTGTATCTGTTTGAGCAGTTTTTAGAACTGTTTTATTTTGTGTATCAGCCGCCGCTACTGATTCTTGTATTTCAGTTAATACCTTGTTTTCCGTTTGTTCAATTTCATTTGTATTGTTCTTTGCAGGTTCTGAAGTCTGTTTTTCTACCTGTGTATTTGTAATAGTTGTACTGTTATCGTTAATGCTATTTTCCGGTTGAAACTCCGGTTTGACAGGAGTTGGTTGAGCCTTAGCTTTTTTTGTGGTTATTGAAATCGGAGACTGAACAGTCTGTTTTTTTGAAATAGTTTTCTCTTCTTTAATAATATCATTGTCACTGACTGGTTCAATCTGATCGGTGTTATTTATACCAACAGACTGATCGGTTGATGAATTGGAAGTATGAGATTGGAGAGTTGTTTCCACCGGACTTTCCTTTATTGAAGTCCATAAATTATCAGCTTTTTCAGATTCATCATTAACAACTACCTCGGTATTCATAGCCAAAGAAGTGGTGTCTTCGGTGTCAGGCAACAAATTGTAACCTAAAATAGAGGCTCCAATCACCCCAATGGCAATTATAGCGGTACCCAGATAGTTGATACCGAATTTTGAGAATACAGCTTTTTTTACATGCACGGGTGCCTTAACCTGATGCTCATTTAAGGCAGATTTGAACAGTTCATCAATATTTTTAAACTCTTTCCCCATGCTATGGTTTAATAATTTTACGTTCGATTAAGATTTTGGATATGGTTTTTCGTGCCTTGAATAATTGAGATTTTGAAGTGCTCTCCGATATACCCATATACTCAGCAATTTCCTTATGACTTAAATTTTCAAATACGTAAAGGTTAAATACGGTTTGATAGCCAACAGGTATTTCTTTTAAAACCTCAATCAATATTTCCTGTAAATTTTTAGTTTCATAATATTCTACCTCTTCATTTTGTTCGCTTTCAAAACCAACATCAAAGCTATCAGTTAACTCAAATTTTTTGTTTTGCCTGATATGATTAATGGCGGTATTAATTACAATTTTTTTTATCCAGCCACCCAATTCATACTCAGGGTTAAAACTATGGCACTTTTCGTATATCTTAATAAACGCATCCTGAAGTATATCGGCTGCTTCATCAGTATTTTTAGTATACCTCAGGCATACCGCATACATTGCATCAGAATATGAGTCATATACAATTCTAAATGCCCTCTTGCTGCCTTCGCAAAATTTTTTTTTTAGCCTTTGCTTGTCCAAGATATACTATAAAAAGCGTTTCATTAATGTACTTCTTGTATCTAAGATACAACAAGAAATTGAAAACGTTGCCTGAGGGTTAGCAATTATTTTATCTCCTGAATTCTGATGTCGTAAACAATGTCAGTATTTGACGGAACTAAGTCGAGCATTCCTTTTTTGCCATATGCCAGTTGTGAAGGAATATCTATATAGGCTTTATCGCCCTGTCTTAATATTTCCAGTCCCTGGTGAAGGCCATCCACCACATTATCATTTTTGAATTTCACCGTAAAAGGAGCGCCTTTAGCATAAGAGTTGTCGTAAATGCCGGCTGTTTTTCCTTTCCGGTAGGCAAAATAGTCAAAGGTTATTTCCTGATTTTTTTCGGGTAATGCATTTGCGGTATCACCATACTCATAAATGTAAACACGTACACCTTCATCCAGTTTCACAGGGGTAATTTTTTTTACGATTTCAATCTCTACTATAATATCAGCATTCTGTGGTACTTTTCCCAGATAACCGTGTTCGCCATAAGCCATTGAAGAAGGAATCATTATTCTTCCCATATCTCCTGCATGCATTTGTAAAAGAGCAAGTTCCCATCCTTTGACGAGTTGTCCAACACCTAATTTTAAAGGAACCGGATGCCCGATTTCGGTATTACTGTCATAAATTTCCCCTCTGGCCACTCTTGCTTCGTAGTTAACCAGTATAACATTGTCTGTACTGATATTCTCAGTTGTTTTCTTCCTACGCCATTCTATTCTGATTCCTTCAGGACTCATCCAAACCATTTCATTTTGTTTTCCACTTTCTAAAGTGTCAGGCTTAATTTCCTCTACAAGATTATCTTCCATATTGATGAATGCAGAATCTACTTTTGATAGTTTATTATGGAGTGTATCTTTATCGTTTATCTGTGTTGATGAATCTTTCACTCCTTCAAACGTACAAGCCGTTAAACCGGCTGACAGAATAAGAATTAATTGGAACTTAGTTTTCATGTTTTGGTACTATTCTTAATACGTGAATATCATAAACCACGGTTTCTAAAGGTGGTATTTTTTCGAGATCTCCAATCAGACCATGAGCCAGGTGACTGGGTAAAATCAGTTTGGCATGATCGTCAAGAGTTAAAAATTTGATGCCTTCATGTAAGCCACTTTCAATGTCGGTTTTTTCCACAATAAAGGTTTCAGGTCCGTTAGTTTTTGAATTATAACATTCCTGACCATTTAACAGGGTGATGGTAAAAGAAACGGTAACGGCGTCTCCAATCTGAACGGAATCGGTATATGACGACTTTTTGTAGACGAAATACCTGAGTCCGGTTCCGGTTTTTGTCATCTTCCAGTCTGGTCTTCTCTTTAGAAATGAATCAATAGCATCTTCCTCTTCGCCAGAGAAAGTGGCATTCATTCTGATAGATTCTTCCTTAGTCCATTTGACTGCTTGCTCTTTTTTTGCCTCCTCTTTACATGAAAACAGGAGAAAACATAAAATAATCAGAGATAAAAAAGGCTTCATGTCAGAGGATAACGTATTGAGGTAATTTTGTTACCAGTTTTTGAATAGCATCATTTATTGATCCCTGAAATTTTCCACCTGCCGCATAAATGTGCCCCCCACCTCCAAAATGAGTTTTGGCAAGTTCGTTAACATAAGTGGTTCCTTTTGATCTGAAAGAAATTTTGACATAATCGGTGTCCTCTTTGAAAAACACTGCCATTCTGATACCTGAAATGGAAAGGATTTTATTAACCAGGCCTTCAGTGTCTCCCTTAGTTGCTTTATATCTTTGTAATTCTTCGGTTGTAAGGGTGATATAGGCCACTTTGAACTCGTCCAACACAACCAGTTTTTCGGACAATGCAAAGCCTGTCAATTGAATTTGATTGATAGAGTTGGTGTCAAATACGTTTTCGTGGATGGTGTGGTTCTTAACACCCGAATCGATTAAGTGTGCAATAATTCTATGTGTGTCTGCTGTTGTAGATGGGAACCTGAATGAACCGGTGTCCGTCATAATACCACAATACATAGGCGTGCCGATTAGTTCATTTAATTTATCAAGATGGTTATTGGCTTCGATAAAGCTGTAAATGAGTTCTGATGTAGAACTGATTGCGGGTGCAGAAAATGAAATATCAAAGAAAGACAAATCGGGCTCCTGGTGATGGTCAATCATTACTTTCCTGGCCTGACTACTCCTGAGGTCATTTTCCATTTCACCGACCCTTGAAGGATGGTTAAAGTCAAGGCAAAAAATAATATCGGCATCAGCTAAAGTTTTTTTGACAAGATTTTTATTGCCGTCAAAGGTTTCTATTTGATCGCTGTCGGGTAACCAGTGGAAAAAGTCAGGCATTTTATCCGGATGACATATTACAGGGGAGTGTCCAATGGATTTAAGGTAGTGGTAAAGGGCCAGTGAGCTTCCAATACTATCACCATCAGCTGATTTATGGGCAGTTATTACAATGTTATTGGCTGTTTCCAACCATTCCTGTAATTGTTTAATCTTTTTTACTTCGAACATATCAATAATGAAAAAACCGCCTCAGAAATACATTCAGAGACGGTTTTAGTATAATTTTTTTAAGCGATTAAAATCCTAATTTTTCGGCTTTGGAGTGTTCCAAAAGAACACCAACACAAACAAAATCCGAATCTTTAAATTGTTTTGATTCGCTTTTTCCGGAAGAAGGGACATTTACCTTAACAAACAGTTTCTCTGATTTCTCAACTCTGAATTTGTAAAATTGAGTCATGTCATTTTCCTTATTGTTAAATATTGAAACTTTCTCTTTGAAAATTCTCGGATTTCCATTTTTATCTGGTCTTCTTACCAATTCCATATGGAAAATTTCAAAGTTAATTTTTTCAGCATCCTCTACATCTGTACAGGTAGAAATTCGATAAACAAAATCTTTATAAGCAATAAAGCTCATTTCGTAAACCTTCCCTTTTTCTACAGTGGCAGATTTAGACTGATTATTCAGTTCCCAGATTTTTGATCTTTCTTCATCAGGAATTGCAGACTTACAAAAATTATGTACTTTTCTACATGTTTGTTGAGCTTGCACTGATTGAATTACTATCAAGCCTATAAGTGCTATTCCAAAAATAATCTTATTTCTCATCCTATTTTTGTGTTATATTATTTCTTAATTCAGTTATTTCCGTTTTAACGATATTGAATGTTTGCTCATTCATAGCATATCTTCCGGTACTTTTCAACGTCACAATTCCTTCAGAAGCTTCGGTTGCTTCACTATTCTCATCTGCCTCAACAAAACTCATATTCTCGTCAAAAACTGATTTTAACTCCATAATATTACTCAGGGCTTCAGAAACAGCTTCTTCATCTGCATACTGCCCACAAAAATCAATAATGTTCTCAAGTACTAAATTTTGATCACCGATTTTCTCGATAATAGGATTATCATCAGAATATTCTGTCACCAAATTAGTAATGATGTATAAGCTTTCAATATATCCTCCAATGATGATTAGCGATAATTCCTGTCCTTTTTTGTTTTCCTCAAGGTACAGGTAGCTGTCATAATAAGTTTCGTTTGAAATCGTGAATAATGAATCAAAATCATCTTCGTTATTTGAAATACGATCCATCAAGTCCTGATCGAATACTTCCGATATACCCAATTCATTACCTAAATTTTCAATGGCTTTAGTATATTTCAGAAATTCAATTCCGTTTTCAAAACAACTCATATAACCCAAGTCAGCAGAGTAAACACCAAAGTTTAATGCTTTGGATTTTAAATCTACATAGTTGTCTTTATTATCTAAGGAGTTGATTAATTCAACATTGAGTTCTCCTCCAAGCGATTTTACAATTTCGAATAATTCGTTTGGTGTAGGAACCGAATAAGATATTTTACTCAGTTGTTCCTCAACATTAGCTTTTTCGTCAACTTTCTCCTCAACAGTTTCTTCAACATTAAGGCTGTCATCTTCACAACTTGTGAAACTAAAAGCTGCTAAACATAGAATAGTCAACCCTTTTACAAAACTTTTTTTCATGAATTTTAAATTGTTATGCTTTTAGACAAATATATATAAAATGTTGATTTATTTGTAATATCTGATTTAAAGATTGTTTAGAAATTCGATTATTTGTTGCTTAGTATGGTCTGAAACATTGATTAACGGGAGTCTAACAGGTGTGTCACAGATGTCATAATATTTCAAAACTTCCTTAATTCCGGCTGGATTTCCTTCAGAAAACAGGTGTTTCACTAACGGGAGACATTTGTAATGCAAGTCTCTGGAAATAGCAGTGTTGTCATTTAGTCCTGCAGTAGTCATATCAGAGAAAAGTTTTGGTAAACCATTTCCAATTACTGAGATGACACCATCTCCTCCAGCTGCAAGAATAGGCATTGTAATGGCATCATCTCCCGATATGACAAGGAAATCATCAGGTTTATTTTGAATGATATTCATGATTTGCTCCAGGTCTCCGCTGGCTTCTTTTACCCCAATAATATTTGAAAAGT
Organism: Putridiphycobacter sp.; assembly: GCA_965230195.1. Taxonomy (GTDB): domain Bacteria; phylum Bacteroidota; class Bacteroidia; order Flavobacteriales_D; family Crocinitomicaceae; genus Putridiphycobacter. The sequence continues at coordinate 4,740,616 of OZ245997.1, read as the reverse complement.
CGTTTGCCAGTTTTAATGTCGTTTCAGGAAGCATATTTGAAGCCGTTCTGCCCGGAACATTATAAAGAATTATTGGGAGTTTAGTAGCATTGGCAATGGTTTTAAAGTGTTCGTAAATGCCATTTTGAGTTGGTTTGTTATAGTATGGAGATACAGATAAAATTGCGTCTACTCCCTCAACGTTGAATTGCCTCAGTTTTTGAGCTATTGCTTCGGTATTATTTCCTCCTATGCCATAAACAACAGGAAGCCTTCCGTTGTTGACGGAAATAACAGTTTTAAGTACTTCTGATTTTTCTGAATCACTTAATGTTGGCGACTCTCCTGTTGTGCCCTGTACAACAAGGTAGTTAACACCATTTTGAATTAAAAATTCGGTTAGTTTTTCTAATCCTTTAAAATCAATAGATTTATCTTCCAAAAATGGTGTAACCATTGCAACACCCAGGCCTTTTAGTTCTTTCATTTTTATTGTATTGTCAGGAGGTCCAGTTGAATCTTTATTTGTTCAAGAATTTTCCTGATGTTTTCTTTTTTTTCCACTAAAATATCATACAGGTAATTCTTAGAAGTATCAAAGCAGCCAATTTTTAAATCTGCCTTAATATGTTCAGCAAAATACCTTAGGTTATCATTTGATTGACTCAGGTCGATTAACAGGTCAAACTCCTGTAATAACAGATCTTTAAGTCGCTCATTTTTTAACGTCGCAAATTTAAAATCTTTTTTATTGAAAGTGTAGTTCTTCCCTGTTGAAATGTCTACTTTTTCAGACCGATTTGTTAAAAAAGAAAATTCCGCGTTAGGAAATTGTTTATGGAGCACATTGTGAACTATGTTTTCCGGATTATCAATTAAAACAATGAGTTTTTTAAAGTCACTTCTTTCACGTAGCACAATCCTTCGCGAGGTATTCTTTTTTTTATCGGATTTAGAAAACAATGCCATATCAGTTAATAAGATTAAGAAATTCTTCTTCGGAGATAATCTTTATATTGAGTTTGGTTGCTTTTTCCAATTTGGAGGGCCCCATTTTATCACCGGCAACTAAGTAGTCGGTCTTTTTTGACAGGGAGGAGGTGTTTTTCCCTCCGTTTAGTTCTATTAAAGCTTTTAACTCATCTCTTGAGTGCTGTTGAAATACACCTGAAATTACAAATGTTTTTCCTTCCAATGTATCTTTAATCTCAACCGGATTTAATATTTCCAATTGTACATCCTGGCTTTTTAAATTTTCAATGATTTCATGGTGAATCGGATTTTCGAAATAAGCAATGATACTTTGTGCTATTTTTTCACCAATCTCATCCACTGCAATCAATTCTTCGTATGTAGCATTGATTATATTATCAATGGAAACAAAATGTCGGGCCAGTTTTTTAGCAACTGTCTCACCAACAAAGCGAATTCCCAAAGCAAATAAAACTCGTTCAAAACCAACAGATTTTGAGGTTTCAATGCTTTTAATAATGTTGTTGGCTGATTTGTCTGCAATACGTTCCAGTTCAACAATATCATGGAAAGTCAATTGATATAAATCGCTAGGGTACCGGATGAGTTTACTGCTGTAAAAAAGTTCAATGGTTTCAGGTCCTATACCATCAATATCCATGGCTCTTCTTGAGATAAAATGTTCTATTTTTCCCAGTATTTGAGGTGGACAACCTATTTCATTGGGGCAGTAGTGCTGTGCTTCACCTTCTTTTCTTTCCAATAAAGTATCGCAATCCGGACAATTGGTGATAAAGTTGACCGGCTCGGCAGTATTGAGGTCACGTTTATCAACGTTAACACCAACAATTTTAGGGATAATTTCACCGCCCTTTTCTATATAAACATGATCTCCGATATACAGATCCAATTTTTCAATTTGATCAGCATTGTGTAATGAGGCTCTTTTAACAGTTGTTCCGGCCAGTAATACAGGTTTTAAATTGGCTACAGGTGTAATGGCACCAGTTCTTCCTACCTGATACGATACCGATTCGAGTATTGTCTCTGATTGCTCAGCCTGGAATTTATAACTAATGGCCCATCTGGGGTTTTTAGCAGTATATCCCAGTATTTCCTGATTGTCATAATCATTAACCTTGAGTACAATTCCATCAATTTCGAAAGGAAGGTTTTTTCTTTCCTCATCCCAATAATTAATAAACTCCATGATCCCATCAATGGATTTTACTTTTTTTATAAAGTTATTTTCAGGTCTGGGAGCCTTAAACCCCCATTCCGAAGCCTTTAGAATGGAATTATAATGATTGGATTCTTTATTAGTGCCGTAGATGCCATAAAGATAACAGTCTAATCCTCTTTTAGCGGTAACACTTGAATCCTGAAGTTTTAAAGTGCCTGAGGCTGTATTTCTTGGATTGGCATATTGTTCTTCTCCATTTTCTTTACGCTCTGCATTTAATTTGTCAAAATTTTCCAATGGAAAAAATATCTCACCTCTTATTTCAAAGTCATCCGGATAATCCCCTTTAAGTTTAAGAGGGATGGTCTTAATGGTTCGTACATTATGTGTAACATTTTCTCCTTTTGTTCCATCACCTCTGGTTACAGCCTGATAAAGTTCTCCATTAATATATTGAATACCAATTGCAACACCGTCATATTTTAACTCGCAGATGTATTCCACGCTCTGCTCAATGGTTTTTTTAATCCTGTTTTCCCAGTCAACTATCTCATCTTTAGAATATGTATTGGCTAAAGAGAGCATAGGATATTTATGCGTAACAACAGGGAAGTTTTTAGTGATGTCTCCTCCAACCCTTTTGGTAGGACTGTTGGGAGAAGCAAATTCGGGATGAGCTTCTTCCAGTTTTTCGAGTTCTTTAAGGAGTTGGTCAAAGTCGTAGTCTGAAATTGTTGGTGCGCTTTTTACATAATAATTGTAATTGTGCGCTTCAAGCTCCTGCTCTAATTTCTTTATTTTTTGTTGGATATCAGTCATCTTATTGGTCTGCACTTTGTTTCTTTTCTTCCAGTTGTTCTGCTTTTATTATATTTTTTTGATATCTCGTTTGTACAAGATCAACTATTACTAAGATAGCAATAATAAAATAGAAAGTTGTCTTACTCATTGGCTCAACATGTTGCTCAAAAATAGTAATATGGGCAATATGACCGCCTTCGGTTAATAACATTATACCTACAATAAACAGGATAAAAAGACCCAGCACTTCGTACATCCTGTTTTTTTGCAAAAAGGTAGAAACCCTGTCAGCCATAAACATCATTAATAAACCACTGGTTACAATAGCAATAGCCATTAAAATTAACTCTACAGTAGGGTTTCCTATACTGTTCGTAAGTGCAATAGCACTTAAAATAGAATCAAACGAAAATACAAGATTCATCATCACTATTGCAATTACCGCTGCTCTCGCAGTTTTTTTTGAACTGTTAGATTCTTTATGTCCGGCTTCATGAGATATCATATGCCAGATTTCCTTAATTGCTGTGTACATGATAAAGCCACCTCCAAAAAGAACAATTACACTATGAAAGTTCAGATTAAAGGATAGGAATTGGGTATGGACCGACCAAAAAGTGGATTGAAAAGAAGAAATAACAGATACCAGCACGAAAAGTAATACTATTCTTAGTACAATAGCAATTCCAATTCCTTGTATCCTGACTTTCTTTTGTGTTTCCTTAGGGGCTTTTTTTGATTCAAGGGAAATGTAAAGTAAATTATCAAACCCCAGTACTGCCTGAAGTAAGATGAGCATTAAAAGGGTGAATAGATTTGATATAGTAAACAGTTCTGACATCATTTATTTAGTTTTTTATTCAAAAATAATTAATCGATTTAAATTAGAGGTTTAATTCCTCTCGTGATTTCCCTTTTTCCCGGAGGTCCCGGTAAGTTTTCAACAGTAAAGCCAGCAGCCTTCAAGTTGCGCTTAAATTGTCCCTGAGCACAGTAGGTAATAATTGTGCCCCCCGGTTTTAACCATTCAAACATTTTATTCATGACTTCGGTCTCCCATAGTTCAGGTTGACTTTTAGGACCAAAAGCATCAAAATAAACAAGGTCAAAATAGCCGGATGATTCATGGTGTTGCAGCAGACTTGATTGAATTTTTTTTATTGTAAAATTGGGGTGTATTGCGTTTTGTTCATTCCAACTACAGGTATGAATGGTGTTAAAATAGGATTGAATTGCCGGTGGGAAAAGCGACTCATACTCTAATTCCGAAATTTCTTTTGGGGTCACCGGTTGGATTTCAATAGTATGGTATAAAATGGTCAGGTTTTCTTTTATGGCATAATCCAATGTAAGCATACAGTTTAATCCGGTGCCAAATCCCATTTCAAAAATTCTCAACTCATTTTGATGTGTTGACGATTTTAAGCCATGTTTAATGAATACATGATTCGATTCAGTTAGTGCACCGTGAATTGAGTGGTATGTATCGTCATTTTCGGTAATTAACAAAGTTTTGGAATTATCTTTTGTCTGAATTACTTTTCTTGTCATCTGTTTTATACCTTTGTATTACAATTTGAACAAAGTTATGAGAAGAATTCTATTTATATTATCTGTCGGTACATTGTTTTATACAACCTCCTGTCAAAAATGTAAAGGGTGCTCTTATACTTATACAAAAATTGAAACTATCCAAACGGTAAACGGAGAGGAAGAGGTGGTAACAACTGAGACCGGTTGGGTGTTAGATGAAGATGGTGCTGTATTTAAAGATGAATGCATTAAGAGAGGTGAAACTTTCACTATTGAAGATGCGTACAGATTGGAAGAAAGTACGACTGATAAGTTAAATTTTGAATATACTTGCGTCGATCTTTAAGCTTTAATCAAAAAAAGGCTTTAGTTTTTGTAATAATGTCTCCGGACTTCTGGTTGGTTTCATTGAATTTTTTGCTACAAAAACCAAAGTTGTTGAAGCGGTAGTAATGAGTTCTTTTTTTTCGTTGAAAATTTTATAGGTAAATTCTATTTTGGATGTAGGGAGATTAACAATTGTTGTTTCAATTGTTAATAAGTCGTCATAAAAAGAAGGTTTGATATACTTAATTTTTAAGTCTAAAACGGGTAGCATAATTCCCGAGTCTTCCAGCGCTTTATAACTCACTCCCAGGCTCCTTAAACATTCCACTCTGCCGACTTCCAAAAATTGAGCATAGTTGCCGTAGTAACAATATCCCATTCGGTCTGTTTCTCCATATCTGATGCGGGTTGTGGAAGTTTTAGAATACATAATTATCCGTTTAAAAGGCGGTGTTAAAATAAAATTTTTTTCGAATCTACAACTTTAAAATCAGAGAAAAATCAATTTATTTTTCGAAGTAAAAAAAAGTGAAAAAACAATACTGAAATCATTTTTTTATTAACTTTTTTATTTGAATATTTGTCTTGTTGTTAATGGAGAGTTAATAATAGTTTAATATTTGCAAATTTTGTAATTTACAAAACCCCTAACGAAAAATGAGTAACAAAAAGAATCACGAAACAATTTGGAGAAATTGCCTTGATGTAATTAAAGATAATGTTTCTTTACAAAGTTTTAAAACGTGGTTTGAACCTATTGTTCCTATTAAACTAAAAGAAAAAGTTTTGACAATTCAGGTGCCTTCTCATTTTTTCTACGAGTGGCTGGAAGAGCATTATATTGATCTCTTGAAAAAGGTGATCAAAAAAGAGATTGGGGCAGAAGCAAAATTGGAGTATTCTATTGTAATGGATAGAAATGTCAGCAATAAAAAAGCACCTTATACAGTTAACCTTCCAACAAACGATAAAAAAAGCTTATCGAATTCTCCGGTTTCCATGCCATTAAATAATGAGGAAAACCCGATTAAAAACCCTTTTATTATTCCAGGGTTAAAAAAGGTAAGTGTTGATTCAAATTTAAATCCTACATATTCGTTCGATAATTTTGTTGAAGGAGATTGTAACAGGTTGGCAAGAAGTGCAGGGTATGCCGTTGCTAATAAACCTGGAGGAACAGCATTTAACCCATTGTTAATTTATGGTGGGGTAGGATTAGGAAAAACACATTTAGCACATGCTATCGGAATTGGAATTAAAAACCAATTTCCTAACAAAACAGTATTGTATGTTAGTGCTGAAATGTTTACCAGACAATTTGTAGATTCTATAAAAAATAATACGACTAACGACTTTGTTAACTTTTATAAGTTAATGGATGTGTTAATTGTTGATGACGTACAGTTTTTTGCAGGAAAAGAGAAAACTCAGGATGCATTTTTCTACATCTTTAATCATTTACACCAATCAGGAAAGCAAATTGTATTGACTTCTGATAAACCACCGGTTGAAATGAAAGGGGTTGAGCAAAGGTTGTTGTCTCGATTCAAATGGGGATTATCAGCAGATGTACAGGCTCCGGGATTAGAAACCAGAATTGCCATACTTCAGAAGAAAATTTATGGTAATGGATTAGAATTACCAGAAGATGTTTTAGAGTATCTGGCTTATAGTATTAATACCAATATTCGTGAAATGGAAGGGGCTTTAACTTCGCTTATTGCTCAGGCTACATTGAATAAAAAGGCCATTAATATTGAGTTGGCTAAAAAGATGATCGACAAGTTTGTTAAAAACACTGCCCGTGAAATCTCTATGGATTACATTCACAAAATAGTGTGTGATTACTTTAACCTTCCAATAGAGTTATTGAAATCTAAAACCAGAAAACGTGAAGTAGTTCAGGCTCGTCAAATTGCCATGTTCTTTGCTAAGAAAATGACAAAATGGTCGTTGGCTAGTATCGGAGCACAATGTGGCGGAAAAGATCATGCTACAGTATTGCACGCTTGCAGAACAGTGAATAATCTGGCAGAAACTGATAAGCAGTTCAAAGGGTATCTTGACGATTTAGAAAAGAAATTAGCAGTAAACTAATATAATAAAGTCCTTTTTAAAAGGACTTTTTTTGTGAAAAAGAAAACGTTAGGATTAATATAATTAACAACAATGAAGATATTAATGGTTTGTCTGGGTAATATTTGTCGTTCGCCACTTGCCGAGGGTATATTACGTGATAAAATTAAAGATAAGAATCTCAATGCCTGGGTGGAGTCTGCGGGTACTTCCGGACATCATGCCGGAGAGGAGCCAGATAGAAGAATGCAAAAGACAGCATTATTAAAGGGAGTGGATATTTCTGATTTAAGGTCGAGAAAATTTAAACGTAAAGACTTTAAAAAGTATGATCTTATTTTTGTAATGGATCAGTCTAATTATAATAATGTAATTAACCTGGCGGATGACGAGTCTGATCGTTCTAAAGTGAAGATGATTCTAAATGAAATTCATCCAGGAGAAAATATTGCAGTTCCCGATCCCTATTATGGTGGTCAGGAAGGATTTGATGAGGTGTTTGATCTATTGGATCGGGCAACCGATAAAGTGATAGAAAACTATCTGTAAATGAAAGGTCGTTTATTTATTGTTCCTATTCCAATTAGTAATAATAATCATGAATATGTGATTCCTCAACATAATATTGAGGTGGTCAAAGCTATTCGTTTTTTTGCGGTTGAAAAGATAAAAACCGCACGCCAGTTTTTAAGAAAAACAGACCGTTCTTTCCCAATTGATGATTCCGTATTCTTTGAACTGAACAAGCATAAGGATTATGAATTTGAGTCAGAATTACTTTCTGCTATGATAAGTGGGAATGATGTTGCTTTAATATCAGAAGCAGGTTATCCGGGAATTGCAGATCCGGGGAGCGGAGTTGTTCAGCTGGCACATCAAAATAATATCAAAGTCATTCCGTTAATTGGGCCAAGCTCTGTTTTTTTAGCTTTGGCAACAAGCGGGTTGAATGGTCAGGGATTTACTTTTCACGGATATTTACCTAAGGGAGAAAATGAGCGTGCTTCCAAAATAAAATCATTATGCCAATCAGTTGTTCATACCGGTTTTGCTCAGATTTTTATTGAAACGCCATACCGTAATCAGGTTATGTTTGATAGTGTAATGAAGCATGGGAATGACGGAATAAAATTGACTATAGCTAAAGATATTACCGGAGACGAAGAATATATAGTAACCAAATCTATTGGTGAATGGAAAAAAGCAAAAATGAAATTTGATAAATCACCTGCTGTATTTATCTTAGGCCAATATTAAAATGATATAAAAAATGAAATTAACTTACTTCTTAACACTGATCGCAACCATTTTTGTGCAGGTAGCATACGGACAATCATACTGGCAACAAAAGGTGTCGTATGATATGGATATTGATTTTGATCACGAATTGCATCAGTTTTCAGGTAAACAGATCTTGTCATATACTAATAATTCGCCGGATGAATTAAATCAGGTGTTTTACCATTTGTATTTTAATGCATTTCAGCCTGGAAGTATGATGGATATCCGGTCAAGAACCATTGATGACCCGGATCCAAGGGTAGGTGACAGAATTTCAAAGTTAAAGCCTGAGGAAACAGGTTTTCAGAATATCATTAGTTTAAAAATGAATGGGGAGCCGGTCAAGTTTGAAACTGTAGGTACCATTTTAGAGGTCATGCTTAACAAACCAATCAAGCCGGGAGAAACAGCAACCTTTGAGATGGAGTTCAGAGGGCAGGTGCCGATTCAGATCAGAAGGAGTGGGAGACATAGTAAAGAAGGGATAGATTATTCAATGACGCAATGGTACCCTAAAATTGCAGAGTATGATAAAGAAGGTTGGCATGCCAATCCATATGTTGGAAGAGAATTTCATGGGGTTTGGGGTGATTTTGATGTCAGAATAAAAATGCACAATAAATATATGATTGGTGGTACAGGAGTGCTTCAAAACCCTGATGAAGTAGGAAAAGGTTATGGAGCGGCAGATCCTGAACTTAAAAGTGCTGATGAAAAACTAAAATGGCATTTCAAGGCTAAAAATGTTCATGATTTTGCATGGGCTGCCGATCCCGATTTTGTTCATGATATCATTACAATTAATAACGGTACAAAGATCCATTTCCTGTATCAGGCAGATACCTTAAAGGAAAACTGGGAAAAAGTTCAGGATTATACCAAGAGATCGTTTGAGTATGTAAATAAACATTTCGGAGAGTATCCATATTCTGATTATTCAATTATTCAGGGTGGTGATGGTGGAATGGAATATCCTATGGCAACTTTAATTACAGCTCATGGTAGCTTTGGTGGTTTGGTTAGTGTAATAGTTCATGAAAGTATTCATAGCTGGTATCAGGGAATGATGGCAACTAATGAATCAAAATACCCATGGATGGATGAAGGTTTTACCACTTATGTTCAAAACTTAACCCTGGATCATCTATACGAAAGAAATGCTGTTAATCCTAATATGCGTTCACAACGGGGTTATTTGGCATTGGCTAAGTCTAATGTTCAGGAACCCCTGACTACACATGCCGACCACTATAAACATAACAGAGTATATGGCGTGTCAGTTTACAGTAAAGGTGCTGTTTTTCTTGATCAGTTATGCTACATTATCGGAAAAGAAGCCTTCATGAAAGGAATGATGAATTATTATAATGAATGGCGCTTCAAGCATCCTACCCCTGAAGATTTTAAACGGATAATGGAAAAGGTGTCAGGAGTGGAACTGGATTGGTATTTTGAGCAGTTTATAGGTACTATCAATACTATTGATTATGGAATAACAGCTGTTGCGAAAAAGGATAAAAATACAACCGAGATTTCCCTTACAAAAAAAGGAACTATGCCAATGCCTTTAGATATTGTAGTTACGCTTAAAGATGGTTCAACTAAAGCTTACAATGTGCCATTGCGAATTATGAGAGGGTATAAAACAAAGAGTGTTTATGATCAGCTTGAGGTGGTGAGTGCCGACTGGCCATGGACAAATCCTGAGTTTACACTTTGTATTGATATTCCAAGAAAACAGATTAGCAAAGTTGAAATTGACCCTTCATATCGAATGGCTGATACTGATCGTACTGATAATATCTTTCCTAAAGAAAAAAAGTAAGTGAATCAATCATGAAAACAGAGGTAAAAAGAAATATTGAATACTTGAACCAGGCCAGAACTATGTGTCTGAAGGTAATTGACGGACTTAGTTTTGAAGCATTGTGCAGGATACCGGAAGGTTTTAATAATTCCATCTTATGGAATATTGGACACTTGGCTGTAACACAACAGTTATTGTGTTATAAAAATTCGGGTTTACCTATGCATATTAAAGATCAGGAAATTATTGACGGTTTTAGGAAGGGCAGTAAACCTAAGACTGAGTATACGCAGGAAGAATGGCAGACTCTGCTTGATTTCTTTAAAACATTGCCATCAAAACTTGAAGAAGACTTCGAATCATCAATGTTTAAAAACTACGATTCTTATTTAACAAGCTTTGGTGTTTTGTTAAGTAATATTGAAGAAGCAATTACCTTTAATAATGTTCATGAAGGAATGCATTTGGGGTATATTATGGCACTAAAAAGAGCGATTAGCGCGTCTTAAAACCATAATAGAGCATATCTGACGATTGTGATTCATCAACCTGGACTTCATATTCCAGACCTGTTTTACAATAACAATCTTCACATTCAGGAAAACGTTCTCCTGTAATTCTGATTTTTAGAGGAATAATCCCTTCTCCTTTTAAATACTTTTCCAGATTGTCTTTGGATTTGTTATTACTGTTCTCATCTACCCAGAATGGAAGACAAACTTCCTCTTCGTAAACCATCCATTCCCCTTTTGTTGTTTTTGTGCAGCTGAGTATCCCCAGGCATAAAATTGCAATTAAACTAATCTTTTTCATGTGATCTATTTACCCAATCAATTACAAATTCCGTTCCAAATTGGATGTATTTTAATTATATTTGTCGGCACTAGAAAATTTAATGTAGATGGAACAAATAACACCTTATAAACCAAAAAATAAAGTGAGGATAGTCACTGCCGCATCTTTATTTGATGGTCATGATGCTGCAATTAATATAATGAGACGAATTATCCAGTCAACCGGATGTGAAGTTATTCATTTAGGGCATGACAGAAGTGTTGAGGAAGTAGTAAATTGCGCAATTCAGGAAGATGTTCAGGCTATTGCAATGACATCTTATCAAGGTGGACATACGGAGTATTTAAAATACATGTATGATTTACTGAAAGAAAGAGGAGCAGATCACATTAAAATTTTTGCTGGTGGAGGTGGTACAATATTACCTTCCGAAATTAAAGAGTTACAGGCCTATGGTATTACCAGGATTTATCATCCGGATGATGGTAGAGCAATGGGACTTCAGGGAATGATTAATGACCTTGTGGAGCAAAGTGATTTTCCTGTTGGCGGAGGCTTGAATGGTGAAGTTAGTGAGCTAAAAGATAAAAAGGTTACTTCGATTGCAAGGTTGATCAGTGCTGCTGAAAACTTTCCGGAAGAGTCAAAAAATATATTAGATGAAATTCACACTTTAGCTAAAGATGTGGATACACCTATTTTAGGAATTACCGGAACAGGTGGGGCAGGTAAGTCATCATTAGTAGATGAGTTGGTACGCCGTTTTTTAATTGATTTTAAGGATAAGAATATTGCCATTGTATCGGTTGATCCATCCAAACGTAAAACAGGTGGCGCTTTATTAGGAGACAGAATTCGGATGAATGCCATTAAAAATGAACGTGTTTATATGCGGTCACTGGCTACGCGTCAGTCTAACCTGGCTTTGAGTAAGCATGTATCAGAAGCACTTGAAATTTTAAAGGCAGCTGATTATGATTTAATTATTTTAGAAACATCAGGAATCGGTCAATCCGATACTGAAATCATGGATCATTCAGATGTATCATTATATGTAATGACACCTGAATTTGGAGCTGCGACACAATTGGAAAAAATTGACATGCTTGATTTTGCTGATTTAGTGGCTATTAATAAGTTTGATAAAAGGGGAGCTTTGGATGCATTGAGAGATGTAAAGAAGCAGTATATGAGAAACAATAACCTTTGGGATATACCTCAGGAAGAGTTACCGGTTTTTGGTACAATTGCCTCTCAGTTTAACGATCCGGGAATGAATACGCTATACAAAGCGATCATGGATAAAATTGTGGAAAAGACTGATGCCAAGGCATTGAAAAGCAATTTTACGATTACTGAAGAAATGTCTGAAAAGATATTTGTCATTCCGCCAGCAAGAACAAGGTACCTGTCTGAAATCTCTGAAAACAATCGTGCTTATGATGAATGGTCAGAAGAGCAGGCGAAAGTGGCCCAAAAATTATATGGTATTCATAAAACAATCGAATCAGTTTGTGATGGAAAACCATCTCTGACAAAATCAGGTATTGATACAGAGGGTTTAAAAATTAGTGAAGATCAGGCAGAATTTTTAACACTTTTGGTAAAAGAATTTGATCGTATTAAAATGAACCTTGATCCTCACAATTGGGAACACATTATCAATTGGGACGAAAAAGTAAAAAAATATAAGGACCCGCTTTATGTTTTTAAAGTGAGGGATAAAGAAATAAAAATAGAGACACATTCGGAGTCACTTTCACATCAGCAAATACCTAAAGTAGCATTACCTAAGTATACAGCCTGGGGAGATTTACTAACCTGGATTTTACAGGAAAATGTACCGGGAGAATTTCCTTATGCTTCTGGTTTATATCCGTTCAAAAGAACCGGTGAGGACCCAACAAGGATGTTTGCAGGTGAGGGAGGTCCGGAACGAACCAACAGACGTTTCCATTATGTGAGTCTGGGTATGCCGGCAAAACGATTGTCAACAGCCTTTGACTCGGTAACACTTTATGGTAATGATCCGGATGCAAGACCTGATATTTATGGAAAGGTTGGTAATTCAGGAGTATCAATATGCTGTTTGGATGATGCCAAAAAGTTGTATTCAGGATTCGATCTGTCTCATCCGTTAACTTCTGTGTCAATGACAATTAACGGGCCGGCTCCAATGTTATTAGGCTTCTTTATGAATGCGGCTATCGATCAGAATTGTGAAAAATATATCAAGGAAAATGACCTGGAGGCTGAGGTAGAAGCTAAAATTGAAGCTAAATACAAAAAGAGAGGGACTGACAGACCGAGATATCAGGGAGAATTACCGGAAGGTAATGACGGATTAGGTTTAATGCTTCTGGGAGTAACCGGTGATGAAGTGTTGCCAAAAGAAGTTTATAACAGGATTAAGGTTGAAACCTTGGCACAGGTTAGAGGAACGGTTCAGGCCGATATTCTTAAGGAAGATCAGGCACAGAATACTTGTATCTTTTCAACGGAATTTGCGCTTCGCTTAATGGGTGATGTTCAGGAATATTTTATTGATAATGGTGTCAGAAACTTTTATTCGGTTTCTATATCAGGATATCATATTGCAGAAGCAGGAGCAAATCCTATTACACAATTGGCATTAACACTTGCGAACGGATTTACTTATGTTGAGTATTACCTAAGCAGAGGAATGGATATTAATAAATTCGGACCGAATTTATCCTTTTTCTTTTCAAATGGTATTGATCCGGAATACGCCGTGATAGGTAGGGTAGCCAGAAAGATTTGGGCTAAGGCCATGAAAAATAAATACAAGGCTAATCCGAGAGCGCAAATGCTAAAATATCATATTCAAACTTCAGGACGTTCATTACATGCCCAGGAGATTGATTTTAATGATATCAGAACAAGCTTACAAGCTTTATATGCGATTTACGATAACTGTAATTCTTTACATACAAATGCATATGATGAGGCTATTACCACACCAACTGAAGAGTCCGTGAGAAGAGCAATGGCTATTCAGTTAATTATTAATAAGGAATTAGGACTGGCTAAAAATGAAAACCCTATTCAGGGATCGTTTATCATTGAAGAATTAACTGATTTGGTAGAAGAAGCCGTTTTAATGGAATTTGATAGAATTACTGAAAGAGGTGGTGTGTTAGGTGCAATGGAAACCATGTATCAAAGGTCCAAAATTCAGGAGGAAAGCTTGTATTATGAAACTTTGAAACACACAGGAGAATTTCCGATTATTGGTGTTAATACATTTTTGAATAAAAAGGGATCTCCAACGGTTTTACCTGCTGAGGTTATCAGGGCTACCGAGGATGAGAAACAATACCAATTATCAATGTTGTCAAATCTACACGAAACCAATAAGGAACAAGTTGAAGTGGAGCTGAACAAGATTCAGAATGCGGCTATTCAAAATGAGAATATATTTGAATATTTGATGGAAGCAACAAAATTCTGTTCATTAGGTCAGATTACCAACGCATTATTTGAGGTAGGGGGACAATACAGAAGAAATATGTAGGAATGCAATATTTTCTCCCGGAGAGGGTTTAATATTTAAAAGAAAGGTATAAATCAGGTAACTAATAAAAAGAATATTCGTTACATAGATGTATACGTAATCTGTATAAATGATAAACTTGAAGTGTAGGGGATTGGTTATTGTGCTTTTATTTTGGGGATATTTCTCAAATGCACAGGATATTTTTGGAGCTTTGAATTCGAATTATTCTCCCACTAATAGCGTTCATATCAACCCATCTTCAATGTTAGATGCCAAAACCTGGCTGGATATTCATTTAGTAGGTGTTGGAAGTTATACTAATAACGATTTTATTGCAGCCGAAAATACCACTTTACTCAGGTTAAGAAATTCGAGAACTTTTGATGCAGAGTACTTGTTTTTCAGACAAAACCCACGGTTTTATCACGTGTACAACAGGAATTTTGTTCAGGTTTTAGGTGCCGTTTTAAGTCAGGGAGATCACGCTTTTGGATTGAGTTTTAATGGTTATACCTATACTGACGTGAGACGGGTAGACAATACTGTGGCCCGGATTATTGAGGATGGTATTACAGGTGTTCCGATAGATCCTTTATTACAACATTCATTAACTAATTTTAGAATCAATGCTTTGTCGTACGGTGAAGCAAAATTGAGTTATGCCTATACTTTTAAAAAGACAGGTAACGAGATGTTTATGTTAGGTGCTTCTCTAAAAAAGATTTTTCCTGTAGTGGGAGGAGGGCTCAAAATTCATGAATTGAATTATAATGTTTTTGATGACTCCCTGCTGGTTCTTAATAATTTTCAGGGTGATTTTATGGTAAATACCCAACCGGAATTTTCATTTAATGGAGGTGTAGGGTTTGACATTGGATTTACATACCAAAAAATGTATGATCAGGTCAGGTCTTATTACCCTAACTCCAGAAAAAATGGTTGTTCTCCAAAACATTATAAGTATAAAATTGGAGTAGCAATAAATGACCTTGGGTATGCGAAATTTAATCCGGATGTGATTGAATACTATGGTTATCAGGAAAGCAATCTCCAATATTTATTACAAGGCAGTTCGGACATAGATGATATTATAAATCAAATTTCCGGTGCTGCAACAGATGGTTTGATCCGACAACCGCATAAAGTGAGCTTACCCACAACAATTGCAATACAGTTGGACTATAATATATTGCCTCACTTTTTGTATGTTAATGCAAGCTGGATCCATGGAATCCCACCTACAAAAGGTGCTTTTGGGCCAAGAAGGGCGCATTCCTTATCAGTAACACCCCGCTTTGAAAGTAAGTGGTTTGATGCAGCATTACCAATTTCATTATATGAATATCAATACCCTCAAATTGGCCTGAGCACCAGGTTGTATATTTTAACTATTGGAACAGATAAATTGTTGAACTTTTTTGTTCCTTCTAATGTTTATGGAGCAGATATTTATGCTATGGTCAAAATTCCGGTTTACAGAAACCCAAAGTGTAAAAACAGGGGAAGATCAGGAGGTTTCTCCAGATCAGGAAAAAAGCGAAAGAAAAAGCACGTACCTTGTGACGCCTACCGTTAAAATTTGTATTAAAGATATATTTTTATAACAGTATTGTTTTATTTTGTTGTAAAAAGGTCCATAAAGCCAAAAAGAATCATGAATTGAACTATTTTAAGCCTTGGTTAACCAAAGCTTAAAATAATTCTATGAGACGACAACAAATACTACTATTGCTATTATTTATTAGCACCTCATTATTTTTCCCGTCGTTAAAAGCACAGAATGTCAGCTTAAACTTTGATGGCAATGATGATTATGTGCAGACAACCTATCCCGGAATAATGGGAAGTGCGGACCGGACTTTTGAGGCATGGGTTTATGTTGGTTTAAATGCAACAACCACATCTAATATGGCTATCGTAGATTATGGGCTTAACGCTGTTGGTTCCAGAAATACATTTGGGGTTGGAGGAGACAGGAGTCTTAGGTATTTGTCTGGAGGAACTAATGCAAATATAGCATCTCCGGCTAATGTGGTTCCGGTTGCTCAATGGACTCATGTAGCCTTTGTATTGGATAATGGAACCGGTTTTCTGTATGTTAATGGTGTTCAGGTAGGAACAGGTTCGTTAACAACAGTTAATACACCGTCAGGGAACGAAGATTTAAAAATAGGACAAAGGGTAGTTGGAGGATCAATTTTGTTTGAAGGAAGTATTGACGAGGTCAGAATATTCGACTATGCCAGAACAGCAACGCAGATTACAGCTGAGATGAATTCAGAATACTGTAGTATTCCTTCAGGTCTTATAGCTTATTATCGATTAAATGATGGTATTGCTTTGGGAGCCAATAGTATTAATACTGTGGCAGTAGATGAATCTGGAAATAATAATGCCGGGACGTTGAATAATTTTAGCTTAACGGGAGCAACTTCTAATTGGGTGAATGGTCCGGTCATAACTTCAGGCGCGACTTCCAGTAGTATTGTTGAATCGACCTGTTCAGCCTATACCAGTCCAAGTGGAAATTACACATGGACTTCAACAGGAGTCTATACTGATATTATTCCAAATATGTCTGGATGCGACAGTATCATTGCCATTGATCTGACTGTTACTCCAATTGTTAATGCGTATACTGAAACCGTCTGCGATTCACTGGTTTCCCCTAGTGGAAATTATACCTGGTCAGCAGCAGGAATCTATCATGATACTGTTCAAACAGTAGCAGGTTGTGATAGTATATTAATAATAACCTTAGGGATTGGAGCAAGTTATCCTAATATAAATCCCGTTGCCTGTGATTCTTATACTTCCCCAAGTGGTAATAATACATGGACAACAAGTGGAGTTTATCAGGAAATGTTTACTACAGTATTAGGCTGTGACAGTATTCAAACAATCAATCTAACAATTAACTCATCTTCATCATCAGCAATAAATGAAATGATTTGTCAGAATAATTATACTTCACCAAGTGGTGATTTTGTTTGGAACACCAGTGGAGTCTATCAAGATATAGTTATGAATACCGAGGGGTGTGATAGTGTAATAACAATCAATTTAGATTTTATAGTGGAAGTAGGTGTGAGTCAGAATCAAAATATTTTAACTTCAAATGAAAATGATCCCGCTGCTACCTATCAATGGATTAATTGCGAGGATAACCTACCGATTCCAGGTGAAACGAATCAAGTGTTTACTGCTGTTGAAAATGGAAGTTATGCTGTAACTGTTTCACTCGATAATTGTACCCTGACCTCGGACTGTTTTGATGTTACTACTGTAACTGTTGAAGAAGTTGATTTAAGTAGTGAATTTTTAGTTTATCCTAATCCAACTCAAGGCAGGTTTACGATCAATTTATCCGAAAATTTTGAAAACGGAAGCATTGAAATCGTTGATATCGGAGGGAGAGTTATCTTTAGGGTATCAGAGATAAATCAAAACAGCATTGAAGTGGACTTTGACTTGAAACCAGGCTCATATGTTGTTATGGTATTAGGGAGCGATAATAAGCTGCAGAAAAAGCGTTTGATCGTTTTGTAAAGAGAAGTAATTAAAATCAAAATTTCATGGTAATAAGGCCGAGGAAATTGCTTTGAATGTCTTACTTGTCTGGTTGCATTTATTTAATTCAAAAAAAATGCGTATATTTGCAAAAGCTGTTTTTTTGAAAGGCTTTAATTTTTGGCTTTCAAAACAGGAAACTAAATAGGTTTTTGTACGTAATAGCTGACTAATGTCACTTGAAATTAAGATTATTCGTCTAATTTTGCGGGGCATTATTCATTTATTAGAGAGATGAAGACAAATCAAATTTTAGGACTTTTATTTTTATTAGGGGTATTTTTCCAATCTTGTCATTCTACGGGTTGGGATAAAATTAATACCTATAGTGTAGAACAGCCTGCACCTGCTTCAATTCGGAAAATTTTCGATTCGCATGATAACGGTACGATTAACATTCGTGCAAAGTCACCTGCTTATGCCTATAAGTATGATATAGGGGAGAAGGATGAGTATTACGGTAAGGATAGTTCAAGTTTCAGTTTTAATAAAATTTCAATAAAGCTAAGGGACAAAATGCCATACGGCAAAGTGCTGACAGATATTGATTTTAGAGATAATAAAGGTAATATTGTAAGATTAGAAGCCGTAGATCTTTTGCGATTAGTACCACGGTATGATGCTCCCGGAGATATGATTTATCCTGAGGTTTTATTAGAAGAGTTTAACCGTTTTGGCTTCTCATTCAGAAAAGAGCATAATGAATTTGATATTTTGCTGAACAATAATTCAAGTCAGGATGAAGTTGATGCCAAGGAACGAGCTTACCGTTGTCAAATAGTTAATAATTGCCTGGCACCAACTAAGTGGGAGTTTGCTCTGACTTCCGAAGACTATTCAGATTTTAGTACCCGACTAAAAAACAAGGAAAACCTAAATCAGAACAAAATATTATCACACAGTTGGTTTTATGTTGACAGCGAGTTGTATTATAGCTTACTTCGTTTAAAAAATCCAAGAATTACGCGTGAAATAGCAGCAATTCCTTATGATTCTTTATCAAATCTTTCCGAGAATATATTCATTGATTTTAATCTTTTGAGAAAACCAATCAAGTACAGAGCGAAATCGGAAGTGGTTGAATTTGGTTATAAAAGTGGAAGAAAGATAGAGCCTTTAGACAATGAGCAATTTTATAAGAAACAATTTAATTTAATATTGTCTGATACATCTAAAACCTACACTACCATTCTTGAGGAAGATATTGCCACCACACAGTTTAAAAATGAAGGTTTTTATACGCCAGCGACACCTAAAGTGTTTAATTTAAACTGGATGAAGTATCTGGATTCAATTTATATTGATGTTGTTGATGTCAGAGGGACCGAAGCTTATGTTCAGTTGACGATTACCGGACAATGGTCACCTTACGAAATTACATTAGGAAATGTAGATTTGGCGCTGGTGGATGAGCAAAAATTGCTTGGTTTTCTTTTCGGCTTTAATACTTATCCAAAAGGAAGGCGCTATAACCCGGTGCAAAGTACAATTGTATATGATGCAGATTTGCTTCCTAATGAACTCAAGCCGTATTTGATACTAACTGATAAAAAGACCGGAAACTGGGTTAATAATCAATATAAGGGTATAGAAAAGATGTATTTGACCTATGAGAGTCTTGAACGTCAATATTTGATGGTACATGTTCTGTCGTACGAGAGAATTATACCGGTTTGGATGGCAAAAGTAAAATTGCCAAAAGATTTAAGAGAAAAAGTTAGAATTAGAAAAGGAATGTATAATTATTAATATGAAGCATTTATTTATAACATTATTACTGGGAGTATCTGTTTTATCGTTTGGTCAAAAGGCGGTCAAGCATTATAAACAGCAAACTACTTTCTTTTACACTCAGCTGAACCTTCACGGAGGATACATTAATGATATTAATGGTTCAAGATGGGATGTAGCCAACCGTTCTCCAAATAACCAAATTGCTTTTCAATTGTTTTCGAAAAACAAAAAGGTTTTGCAAAAAGGTTATGTAAAGAATTTTGCATTAGTATCCTATAAAGTTAGATTTTCGGTTCCTTTTCAGAAAACTGTAAACACTTTGGGGGTTAAAGAGGCTAACTTTAAAATTCAGGCATTAGATACCTGGGTAAAGTTTAATACAAAATGGGACAGAACCAGTTTTTGGATAGGTAATAAGTCTATTCCTTACGGACACAACCCTAAACTGGATCCTGTTTCGAGCTTTATGACCAATATTATTAAAATGGATATTGGGTTTGCTCAGGACATAGGAATTTTCTTTAAAACACCATTATCATCAAAGTTGGATTTAGAATGGGCTCTGACTTCAGGAGGTGCTTTGAATCAGCCATTGATGGTGTGTGATAACTTGTTGGCTAATCCAAATGATCCGGATGCTAAACCGCAGTTTACATTTGCAGATTATAAGTATGAAAATACATGGTTAATGACTTCAAGAATAGGAACACCAACCTATAAAAGAAATGAAGTTGGATTGATAGTTTTGGCGGGAAAAATCAGGAGTACTTTTATTCCTGACGATTTAAATAATGTGATACGATTTGGAGGTGACTGGGTATTTAAATATCATGAAAAATTTAAGCTGAGTAGTCAATTGACTTTAGGAAATACTTATTCCTATAAGGCTGATGTGTTTACGAGTGTTAATGGTCAGGCTACTGCAGATATTTTTCTGAAATACAGATTTTTTGTCAGTACCTCATTTGCGATTAATCATCACCAGTCAAGATTGTCACATTCTTACCGCTCGAATTATACAAATGCTAATAGTTTGACATATACGTTTTCACCTCATACCAGAATCCGTTTAAATCACTATTACTCTTACATTAAAGATAATGACGAAAGACAATGGGGAGTATTATTGCAATTTGTTACCGGGTTTGGTAAAAGAAGCTAATCCCAGGTTTTATCCATTTTCAGGCAATTTAACTTTATAAAGTTTATAGAAGCCCGAATGGGATTTTAAGAAGTACAACCAACCGTTATGAATTTTAACTTTTTCAGGAAAACCTTCTTCGTATAGGTGTAATACTTTTGTCATTTCACCTGTTTTAGGGTCAATACTGAAAAAATGATAAGTACTTTTATTTCTGCTTTGAAGATAAAACTTGTTTTGGTGCCGGTCATATTGAATAGACTTATCTTTTCCAGGTGTGTCCGGTAGTTTTATTTGATTTACTTCTTTACCGTTATGGTCAAACCTATGTATATCCTGGTTAAGAAAGTCAAAAGTGATGAGGTAGTCTCTGCTTTTAAGGGTGCTTACATTAATTTCTTTGCTGCTGATATTCTTATACCATACAACCTGAGGAAGGTTGGAACTGGAGTTAGTAATTACTTCAATCAGGTCTCCGCTCCAAATACCTAAGTCAACAATATTTTCTTCTTCAGGTGTTTCAAGATAGTAGGCGGCTAAAATTATGGAGAAGTCCTCCCGGGCAACTTTTTCAGCTACTTTATCCCATGAAACGTAAAAAGTTTTTTTATCAGGTGAGCCTTTGTTGACGGAGGTTAGTGCGTATTTTTTATTATGATTGGTAAAGGATGAAAAAACAAGTGTGCTATCGAATTCGGCAACACATGGTTTAAGATAATTGTTAAATCTTTTAATAGAGTTAACATCAACTATGTATAAACTGGTATCGATATGTATCTGATAACAGCTGTCCTTACTTAGGATATGGACATTTCCAAAGCAATCTTCAAATAGTTTTTTAGCATTTATGTCAGGTAGTAAAAATGAGTCAAATGTTTTTTTTTGATCATTTAGTGAAATATATTTTTGACCACGATATGATTTTAAAACCAAAATAAATTCAGAATAGACAAGGTAATCTAATATGTTCTCTGATTCGTCATCAATTACTTTTTTTAGTCGGTTTCCTGAAACTGTAACTTCTTTTAATTGGTGGTTAAAGGGTAATAGCCTGAAAATTTGAAATGGTTCTGAAAATTGTTGTTTATTGAGAAAAACAGTTGTGTAACCAATATGACTTATTTTTACAATGCTCTTGTCGCTTACCTCTAATTCAAATTGTCCGTCCTTACCTGTTAAGGTCTGTGTTCGATTAATAGTGTCTGTTAAAGTAACGTTTACAATCGGTTTATTGTTTTCGTCAATGACAATACCTTTTAATGTTTGAGTAAACCCTTGCATACCGTATACAGCAAAGAGAAAAAATAATACTATTTGATATAGCTTCATATTTACTAAATTGATTAGCATTTAAATGTTTTGTTATAAACATCTTAATACTATCGATTTACGAATTTTATATTGTAAAACCAAATCAATAGGATAGTAGTGCCTCTGAAACTTTGTAATATTTTAACAGGTCTATCTCAATTCGAATCTTAATTCAAAATCAGAAAGAAGTCAAAAGATTCATTGAGTCCAAATCATTAATTTATAGCATCCGAAAAACAATATTCATTTTTCTCGATAGCTATTGCCGCAATATTTCTTCGGGCCTGAACCATATTAAAAGGTGCTACTTTGGTGAATCTTTTTAGTCCCATTAACATCATAGTCAGTTCGTCTGCCTCTACAAACGACATTAAGGCATCTTTACCTGATTTATTGATTCTGTCAGCAGCATCAAAAATATAAGCCCTTGCAATGTCAATATAAATTGCTGAGGCTTCTTCTCCTTTAGATTTGACCATTTTTTCCACTCTTAGCAGGGTTGACTCAGCAACATAAATTTCATTGGCAATATCTGCAATATTCATTAAAACTTCCTGTTCTTTTGACAGGGAAGCCATTAATTTTTGAACCGCTGTTCCGGCAACCATCAATAAAGTTTTCTTAAAATTTTTCAGATATTTTTTTTCTGCTTCAAACAGCTCACCAGTTGGTTCGTCAAAATCCGGAATGCTCATCAATTCATTAGCAACAGCCATTGCAGGTCCCATTAAATCAAGTTTTCCTTTCATGGCTCGTTTTAAAATCATGTCAACCGTTAACAATCGGTTAATTTCATTTGTGCCTTCGAAAATTCGGTTAATCCGGGCATCTCTGTACCCTCTTTCAACAGCGGATTCAGCTGAAAACCCCATGCCCCCGTGAATTTGAACACCTTCATCAACGCAATAGTCTAATGCTTCTGATCCAATAACCTTAAGCATGGCACATTCCGGTGCAAATTCTTCAATGCCTTTAAGTGTGGCTTGTCCTTTTTCCATGCCTTCACTAATCAAAGATTGTATGGCGTTGTCAATATCAAAAGCCAGCCGGTATACTGCCGATTCTAAGGAGAAGGTTTTGATAATCTGTTCTCCGATTTTGTGTCGGATAGCGCCGTATTTTGCAATCGGGCGTCCGAACTGAGCTCTTTCATTAGCGTATTTAACCGAGTGGTTAACGGCTTCCTTACAACCTCCTAAAACACCACCTGCCAGCTTAATACGGCCAATGTTTAATATGTTAAGTGCAATCTTAAAACCTTTATTGCGTTCACCTAATAAATTTTCAGCAGGAATAACAACGTCATTAAAGAAAACCTGTCTGGTAGATGAACCTTTTATTCCCATTTTTTTCTCTTCAGGATTGAGTGAGACACCATCAGCATGTGCATCAATAATAAATGCGGTTAAATTTTCATCATCCCCGATTTTGGCAAATACCGTAAAAACATCAGCAAACCCGCCATTGGTAATCCACATTTTTTGTCCGTTAATGGTGTAAGTTGATCCATCATCAGATAAAACAGCTCTGGTTTTTCCTGAGTTGGCGTCTGAACCAGATCCAGGTTCGGTTAAACAGTAAGCGGCTTTCCATTCACCAGACGCAAGTTTTGGAATGTACTTGTTTTTTTGCTCCTCTGTTCCGTAGTATAGTATTGGTAAAGTTCCAATACCGGTATGTGCACCATAAGCTACAGAAAATGAATGTCCCCGTCCTGTATATTCGGTTGCCAGAAGTGAGGTAGGGAAGTCCATACCCATTCCACCATAGTTTTCAGGAACCGACATACTTAAAAGTCCTAATTCCCCAGCTTTTTCCAATAATGATGGCATTAATCCCTCTTCAAGTGAATCAATTTTATCCAGATTAGGAATAATATTTTTCTGAATAAAATCCAGACACATTTGAGCGATCATACTTTGTTCTTCTGTATAATCTTCCGGTGTAAAAATGTCATTACAATCGACATCCCTGATTATAAACTCTCCTCCTTTTATTGCTTTCATATTTTGTATTTTATATCAGGTTATAACCTGATGTCGTTTTATTTATTAATTATCCTTCAGTTTTATATACATCAGGTAATGGGGGCCAATTTCCGGTACCTGATAAACATCTCCTTTGGTTTTAAAACCTAAATTTTTATAAAAACCACTGGCCTTTAATCTGGCATCACACCATAACACTTCTATGCCTTTTTCCTTCAACATTCCCATTGCCTTTCTGATCATTTCCTTTCCCAGTCCTGAACCTCTTGATGATGGGTGAGTGGCCATGGCACGCAGTCGGTACTGCTTTTCAGCTTCAATTGCAGGGTTGGTTTCCAGAATAAATGTAGATGTACCAATAATTGTACTTTTTTCATCAAGGGCACCAATATGAAAAGTAGTTTCCAGTGTGTCAGGTTCAATGCCACATTCGGATTCGGGTTTATGTTGCCATAAAACTTCATGCCTTAACGGGTATAAGTCCTGACTGTTTTTTATTTCCTGTATGGTTGTCAATTTCAATTCCAATTTTATAACATTTCAATTACACCAGCAGCACCTTGTCCGGTACCTACACACATGGTTACAACACCATATTTTTGATTTCTTTTTTTCAGTTCATTCATGATTTGAACAGATAGTTTTGCACCTGTACAACCTAATGGATGCCCTAATGCTATTGCACCTCCATTTACATTAACAATATCCGGATTTAATCCGGCTTCCCTGATTACAGCAAGTGATTGTGAGGCAAATGCTTCGTTCAGTTCAAATAAATCAATGTCGTTCATTTTTAAACCAGCCATCTCAATTGCACCCGGAATAGCATCCACAGGTCCAATTCCCATAATTCTGGGTTCTACACCAACTACCTTGTAGGAAACGAGTCTGGCTATAGGTTCAAGGTTTAATTTCTTTACCATTTCTTCCGACATCATCAATACAAATGCTGCACCATCTGACATTTGAGAGGCATTTCCTGCAGTAACAGTTCCATTATTCATAAAAACGGGTCTTAACCTGCTTAATCCTTCAATATTAGTCCCCGGGCGTGGACCTTCATCAATACTGATTACATTTTGCTTCTCAGCCCTTTTCCCATTTTTGTCAAGGTAGACTTCATTAACGGTAACAGGAACAATGTCATCATTGAATCGACCTGTTTTAATAGCTTCCAGTGCTTTTCTGTGAGAATGAAAAGCGAATTCATCCTGCATTTCACGAGTAATCCCATATTTATCAGCTACTTCCTCTGCTGTGTTTCCCATACCCCAGTACCAATCGGCATGTGATTTCGAGACTTTTGCATTTGGTACTACTCTCCAGCCTCCCATTGCTATGGCTGACATTGATTCCGTTCCTCCTGCAATGATTACATCTGCGATACCGGCTTCTATTTTAGCTTTGGCTATGGCCATGGTTTCAAGTCCGGAAGAGCAGTATCGGTTAACGGTCATCCCAGGTACTTTTTCAGTGTTTAGCCCCATTAAGGAAATAAACCGTCCGACATTTAAACCTTGTTCTGCTTCTGGCATAGCATTACCTACAATGACATCATCAATTTGTTCCTGGTCAAGTTCCGGAACCTCATTTAGTAAATGTTTGATCACATCAGCTGCAAGATCGTCAGGACGGGAAAACCTGAAACCACCCTTTTTTGCTTTTCCAACTGCAGTTCGGTATGCTTTTACTATATATGCTGTTTTCATATTTTAGATTGTTAGATTATCAGAAACAAGATTATAGAATCTAATCACTAATAATTATTTTGTTCTTAAGGATATTCTAAATCCATTAATCATCTTTGGTATTTCAGTTATATTATTTAATGTCTTGTGATAGACATCTTCATTTATATATTTTAATCTTTTTGATATGGTAAGTTGTGTTTCAAGTTCAAATGCTGATCCTAATGCCATTTGAAGGAATCTTGAAAAATCTTTGTCAGATATTCTACTGGAACCTTCGGCAATATTTGATGGAATAGATACCGAAGCCCTCGTTATCTGACTGATGAGATTGAATCGTTCCTCACTTGGGAATTCTTTAACAATTTCATAAATCTCAACGGACAATTCAATTGATTTTTTCCAAATATTTAAATCCCTAAAATTGTGCATTTTCCTTTTCCTTTATTTTTCTATCATCTATCATCTCCCAATCAATTCCTCAAAATTTTGCCTTTTGTAACAATGGATTGAATTCTTTCCAGTGTTTTTTTCTTTGTACACAGGTCAAGAAATGCTTTTCGTTCCAGGTCAAGCAGATATTGTTCATCCACTTTAGTGAGCTCTGATAAATCTCCTCCAGCCAGTACAAATCCTAATTTTTCTGAGATGTATTTATCATGTTCGGAAATATATTTCCCATGCTCCATAGTGTCGGCACCAACATATACAATTCCCAGTCCTTCTTGTCCCAGTACAGTGATGTTCTTTTCTTTTGGTGGTTGAGAATAGCCTGCATTGTAGAGTGCTAAACAAGCTTCTTTAGCTCTGGTTAACTGGTATTCTCTATCAATAACAATTTCATCAATGCCGGTTCTCAGGTATCCCAGTTCAAAGGCTTCATGTGCAGAGGTGGATACTTTGGCTTGTCCAATAGTCAGAAAAGCATCTCTGAATCGGTTGATTCTGACATCTCCTTCATTTAGGTTGTCAGAAATTCGTTTGGCAAATTCTTTTGAACCACCACCACCTGGAATTAAACCAACTCCAAACTCCACTAAGCCCATATAAAGCTCAGCATGAGCAATGACTTTATCAGCATGCATTGACATTTCACAACCTCCACCAAGGGCCATATTATGAGGCGCAACAATTACCGGGCATGAGGAGTACCGAATTCTCATCATTGTATCCTGAAACTGCTTAATAGCGAAATTTAACTCGTCATATTCCTGTTCAACAGCCATCATAAATATCAGACCAACATTTGCACCAGCTGAAAAATTCTGACCCGTATTTGAAATTACAAGCCCTTTATACTCCTGTTCAGCTAAATCAATACCTTTTTGAATCCCCTGTAAAACGCCTCCACCTATTGTGTTCATTTTAGTGTGGAATTCAAGGTTGAGAATACCATCTCCTAGGTCGATTAAGTGGCAGTCATTATTTTGCCATACAGTATTTGAATCCCTTAGGTTATCAAGGAAAACCAGGTCTTCTGTTCCAGGTATAACCTGATAGTTTTTGGATTTGATATCGTAATATTTTTTTTGACCATTCTCCACCTTATAAAATGATGTAAAACCGTTTTCCACCATTTCATTAATCCATGGTGCCACTGTTTTGCCCGAAGCTTTTATCAGTTCAAGCGAATGAGTTAATCCTATGACATCCCAGGATTCAAAAGGTCCTAATTCCCATCCAAATCCAGCTTTCATAGCATCATCAATCTTATACAAATCATCTGTAATTTCGGGAACCCTGTTCGAGACATAAGCAAAAACTCCGTTAAACGATTGTCTGTAAAAATCTCCGGCCTGACTTTTATCCGAGTATAAGAATTTTGTACGTTCTGTTAAATCTTCAATGGCCTTAGCCTGAGTTAAAGCTGCAAAACTAACTTTTTCACCAGGTTCGTATTCCATGGTCTTCAGGTTTAAAGACAGGATTTCTTTTTTGCCATTGTTTTTTACTTTTTTATAAAATCCTTGCCCGGATTTAGCGCCTAACCATTGTCTGTCAATTAATCCGGAAACATAATCCGTTAAGGCAAATTCTTCTTTTTCTTCGTCTTCAGGACAATTTTCCCTCACACCATTTGCTACATGGACTAATGTATCAAGCCCAACCACGTCACAAGTTCTGAAAGTAGCTGATTTAGGTCTGCCTAATACCGGACCGGTTAGTTTGTCAACCTCTGCAACCGTTAATCCCATTCGATCAACAATATGAAAGAGAGACATAATTGAATACACCCCAATACGATTTGCTATAAAAGCAGGGGTGTCTTTGCATAAAACTGTTTTTTTACCAAGGAAACGGGCACCATAATGCATAAAGAAATCGATAACTTCCGGTTTTGTTTTAGGAGATGGAATGATTTCCAGCAATCTTAAATATCTTGGTGGATTAAAAAAATGAGTTCCGCAGAAATGATCCTGAAAGTCCTGACTACGTCCTTCCAACATCAAATGAATAGGAATACCTGAAGTATTGGAAGTAATCATGGTACCTTCGGTTCTGTATCGATCTGCTTTTTCTAAAATAATCTGTTTGATATCGAGTCTTTCAACAACAACCTCAATAATCCAGTCAACAGCTTTAACTTTTTCAAAATCATCATCAAAATTACCGGTTGTAATCCTGCTCGCAAATTCCTTTTTGTAAATTGGTGATGGTTTAGATTTTAAAGCAGCTTTTAAATGTTGGTTAACTATACTGTTCCTTACCTTAGAATCTTCCAGGCTTAGTCCGGCTGCCTTATCTTTTTCTGATAGTTCACGGGGAACCATGTCCAGCAAAAGTACTTCCAGACCAATGTTTGCAAAATGACAGGCAATGGCCGAGCCCATTACGCCTGACCCCAATACTGCAACTTTTTTAATTTTTCGATTCATTTAACGTGTTTTATATCGTTTCATTTTGGTTATCCAACAATTGACTAACCAGTTCATTTACTTTCTGCATGGTATCAAAGAAAGCCCTTATTTCTTCCTTAGGAATGTGGTCATAAAGTTTCTGATTGAAGTCTAAAACAACACTTCTAACCTGACGTCTCATTTCAATACCCTTATCAGTCAAAAAAACAAGGGATTTTCTTCTGTCAATCTCATCCGTCTTTCTCACAATAACACCATCATTTTCCATTTTCTTTAAGGTTCTGGAAAGACTGGTGGATTCCATTCCCATTTTCGGACCCAGAGCAGTACTTGGCGTACCTCCCTTCTCAATGTTAAGTATTATAAAACCCCACGAAAAGGTGGTGTTAAATTGAGCAGCCAACTGGTTATAGTATCTTGAGATTTTAAACCAGTTATTGCGTATATGGAATTCAAATAGCTCTTCTTTATTCATTTTTTAGTCCTGATGCTATAAAGATAATAAAAAAAATAATACTATGCATGCATAGTATTGAAAAAATGATCTTAATTAATGTTAAAACAATATTTTACAGGGTTGGTCGTTACTTTTAAAAAGATAAAATGAAAGGTTTTGGTATAAAAGTTTTGGCAATCAGTATGTTTTGGCTTTTTGGTAAAAGCAGTGCAATTGGTCAACAAGATGTAGGTTTGCTTACAGATTTCGGATCTCTTGATGGCATGATTGAATACAGAAAGTTTTTTGGAGAACATTATGCACATAGAATAGGACTGGGTGCTCAGCTCAGCAATTCTGGCTTTATAGGAAACAATTTTTACATAAAAGAGGTGGAAGATTCTTTAGTACATTTCAGAGATTACTCTTATAGTCAGGGGCGTATTGTATTGCGCTACGGATTGCAGCGTAAATTAGTAAGTTTAAACCGATCATACTTTACCGTAGGAGCTGATGTTGAAATGGGATATAAACTGAGACGCGATATTGTTAGGTCCAGATATCAACAGTTTCCAACCAATGTTGCAAACGGGTTGATTTATCCAACAATGGTAAGTCTGGAGGCAAGAAGGGATCGTCAGTATTTGTCTCCGGGACTAAGATTTACGACTTCGTTTCATGTTCCTCTGGGAGAAAAGTTTATACTAACGGCATACTATGCTGCATCCGCTAATTTTGACATATTGGTAAGGGACAGAATTTACAATGATATTTACAACGAGCATCTGGAAACAATCGGATTGGTTTCGAATTTTAACAGTAATCTTGGAATAGGATTACGTTATAAAATTGGAGAGTAGCTATTGTACAATCGTTTCAGATTACTTTTGATTAACTATCTTTTTTACAACATAGTAATCATTTCCTACAAATTCCACCAGGTAAATACCATTGGTGTCGGGTAATGGTATAAAAAAAGTGTTGTCACCATTCGTTGAATAACTTTTTACGAGTCGTCCATTAACAGTTTTTATGTTGATCTGTTGAATTGTTTTCAGGTTATTAAATTCGACGGTTATCCATCCTGAACTTGGGTTAGGGTAAACATTAACCGGAAATATAGGCTCGTTTTCAGAAATTGCCAGACCTGATACGGTAATACAATCAGAGGTTAGAGTACAATTATTATATGTGACCTCTACTGCGTAACTACCATTTTCAAGTGGAGAATAATCCTGGTTAGTGGCACCGGCAATTGGCGCATTTGCATTATTGCAGTCCAGCCATTGGTATGTGGCTCCGGACATATTAGCTGTAAGTGTAAAATTGCTCAGCGAAACACTATTATCAACAGAGGTGATTTCAAGATCAAGATAAACTGTAGAATCACAGCCATTCGAGGTAGTAAGCACCGAACTGTAGGTGTTTGAGGCGGTATAGGTTGCGCCATTGACCGGCCATGTATAGGAGAAACAAGCCGTTTCTGTTTGAGTAGATGATAAAGGTTGACACTCGAACAGTTTTAGCATGTAAGCATCATAGGTGTTAGGAGAATCAGAAGATAAATCATACGTACCATTTTGTGGATCAAAATCTACCGTTTGACGAAATTTACCGGTCAAAAACACATTTCCAAACTCATTGATCCAAATGCAGTTCCTGCCTGTGCCAAATGTAGTATTAGAGTTTGATAAAAAAGGGACTGCCCATAAAAAATTACCGGAGCTATCCAGTTTTTGAATAAATGTTGAGGTATTGCTGTTAGAAACTAAGTTAAATAGTCCGTTACCCGGATCAAAATCCACAGTGCCTTTAAATAGTCCACCTACATAACAATCTCCCTCATTGTTTACATGAATTGATCTGGCGACATCATAAGAGAGGCCTTGTGTGGCTTTTGCCCATATAAAGTCTCCATTTTGATTGAGTTTTTGCACATATGAACTTGAGTTTGAGTTAGGAGTACTTAAATTGAATGTATTTATTCCCGGATCAAAATCAACCGTATCAAAAAAACGACCGGTAGAATAAATATTGCCAATTGTATCAGTGGTAATGGAATAGCCCCTGGCGTTTGAATCGCTTCCGCCCATAGTTTTTACCCAAATAAAATCACCATTTGGATCTAATTTGAGAATGAAAATATCGCGATCTCCAACTACACTACGATAGACAGCATTTAATCCCGGATCAAAATCAGCGGAATCCATAAAAGTGCCGGTAAGTAAAATATCATTCAGTGGATCAACACATATACCTTCACCAAGAACATGTTGCGGACCATTGATAGATTTCGCCCATAAAGTTTGTCCGTTTGGATCCATTTTAATTACAAACAGGTCAGTGAATGCACTACTGGTTTGAAGTGTGTCAATCCCAGAGTTTGGATCAAAATCAATAGTACCCCAAAAGTGCCCGGTAATTATAGGGTTATTGTCATTATCAATAACCAAAGCATTCGAAGTTGAGGGGCCTCCACCGTAAGTACTGACCCAATTAAAATTTCCATTTGAATCCAGACATAACACAAAAACATCACTGGTACTTGTTGCTGTAATGAATTGCGTGCCGCTATTAGGATCGAAATCAACGGTTCCTTCAAAATTGCCGGTGACAATTACATCCCCATCATGATTGATTGCAATTGCATAACTTTCTTCGTCTCCGGAACCTCCAAAGGTTTTTGCCCACACATAGTTACCAAATTCATCTAACTTTAAAATGAAACAATCATTACCTCCCTGATTTGAGGAGCCCTCGAAATTGGGACCCGGATCAAAATCCACAGTATAGTTTTCGTATATACCGGTAATATATACATTGCCATTACTGTCTTCTACAATGCCATAACCTTCATCATTTGCGCTATCACCTATACGGTTTGCCCAATTAAGAATTGGGGCCTGAGCAGAAGTATTGACAAGATAGAATAACGCAGAAATCAGGAGTAAAATTTTCATATTTAAAGAAAGTAATTAATTCAGTTCGTACTGCTTAAAATTAAGCAAACAGATTCACTGTCAGAGCTAAATTAATCAATTATTTAAACAGTCAAATTAAATATGAAAGATAGTTTTAGAAATCCTGCATTAATGATTTGGTCTCAGCAAAAGATCTAACAACAACCTCCTCCGTCATAAAAATAAGTTGATTCTGAAATGTAAATATCGTCCCGGTTTAGTGCTTTGAATTGCTTAGCCGTTTTATCACAAATGGCCAATGGTGAATTTTGCAATAGTACGTGACCTTTGCCATCATCAAAATACTCTTCGTTACCATAGTAGACAGCGGTTTTTCCCGTAAAAACACATGGACCATCAGGTAAAACCTCGTCTTTTATTGCACAAACCTCCACGCTTTCAATAAAAATGAGCTTATCAGTATCGTAATGGTTTGGAGACAGGACTCTGTATGGTCTTTTAGCCCGTATTTCTACCGTACCAAAACCTACAGAAGTAATCAAATCAATATAATCCTGCAATGGAATGGATCCGGATAAACACAGTGCTCTTAACCGGTCGTCATTTTTTAAATTTTCCGGCATTGGATCTTCCGTAACAGGATCAGATAGGACCAAACGACCACCAGGTTTTAAAACCCGATACATTTCCTTAAGCGCCGTTTTTAAGTCGTCAATTTTAAAGATATTAAACAGACAGTTTTGTGCTGCTACATCAATTGAGTTATCTTCAACAGGAAGGTTTAAGGCATCTCCTTTTCTAAGTTCAACGTAAGAAGGGTCAAACCATGGATTTGTTTCAGCAGCTGTTATCAGATTTTTTCTTGAAGCCTCAAGCATTTCGTCTACTACATCAACTCCTATAACTCCACCAGGTTGACGGGAAAAATAGGAGAATTGAAAGATCTCCATCCCTCCACCAACACCTACATAAAGTGTTTTTGGGGAATTGACCAGATCTCTTGGATTTACAGTACTTCCACATCCATAGTTCATGTCAAGCATGATTTGAGGCATATCCAATTCAGGTAATGCCCAAACTGGGGTAGTGGTGCAGCATAGACCAACGTCAGGTGTTAAAGCAGCTTCTTTGTATAAATTATTGGTTTCGTTCAAGTAACTCATGGTAATGTTTAAATTGTTTTGAAAGTATTGAATTCTTTAAGTCATCTATCGTATCAACATCATTTAATACTTCTAATAAAGCATGATCATGATTATTGCTTTCGATTTCTTTTAGTGTTATATCCAGGAGACGGTCAGTGCTCCAGGGTTTGTTCTCAAATATATAAGATTGCTTACTGTTTTTTAAGCCAACAAGGTAGTATCCACCATCAGCTGCAGGTCCAAAAACAAAATCATTGGTTTCCAGTTTAAGGAAGGCTTGTTCAATAATATCAGCGGTAAGTTCAGGTAAATCAGATCCAATACAGACTACCTTCTCATAACCCTGTTCGAAAACGTTGTTAAATGCATTAAGCATCCGCATGCCTAAATCGTCACCTTCCTGAACATATTTTTTACAGTTCTTCCATTTGGCATTGATGACAACATCTGAGAAATAAATGTGCTTGTCGGCAGATTTAACCTTCATGCTTTGCTTCTCTGTAATTTCAAATAGTTTAACATAAACGTTAAAAGCACCTGTATCGCCAATAGTTTTGGCCAATCTGGTTTTAACCTTGCCCAGAACAATATTTTTTGCGAAAATTATTAGTGCGTTTTTTTTCATGTGTTTGTAATTCTTTTTTTACAGGAGATATTTAACTAATAGTTGTTTCCCTTTAAGGTAAAAGCGGCTAATGTGTCTGTTTTATTAGTAAACTGCATTTCCTTTTTTTAACCACTTGCCCCATTCCTGGCTATAAACATGAACATTATTGGTTTTGGTTTTGTTAGAAGTGTAGGTTGGGTATCCCTGATTTTTCCAATAAATCATTCCTCCGTAAAGGTTGTAGACTTTATTAAAACCGTTTTTCTTTAATTTCTCACCAATGGATTCACTTCTTGCACCAATCGTACAGTAAACAATTGTTTTAAGAGATTTATCAATAGACGTGATTTTTGATGGTGAAAAGTTATTGTATCCAATCCGTATTGCACCATTTATAAAAGAAACTTCATACTCTTTCGTTTCTCTGGTGTCTAAAAGATTAAATTTCTCACCATTGATTATCATTCTGTATAGTTGATGAGGATAGATGAGTGGAACAGTGTTCTTATAATAAGATTTTACCATCTCATCAAAAGTCTGTTCTTTTTCCTGACTATAGATTGTATAGCCGAAAGAAACAATGATAATGGTTAAAAGTAATTTCATAGTTATTGAACTATTGCGCCCTGACAACTTGAACCTTCTCCTGCAGTACAACCTAAACAATGGTTGTTAAATACAATTTTTCTGGAAGATAACTCATTGATGTCAAAGTCCATTATGTTTCTGGAATTTTTTACGTTAACAGGCAATTTAAGAATCTGATTAAAATCGCAATCGTATAAATTACCGTTCCAATCTACTGAAAGTGTATTGGTACACATTACATTTTTTGCAGCTTCAGGATTGAAACTGGTTGATAATAAATGCATATATTTTTCAAGCTTATCACTTTCACTTAGGTACTCTAAAAACCGGCTGATTGGCAGGTTAGTGATGGTGTATAGCTGATCAAAATCTATATTGCTGTTTTGCTTTAATTCTCTTTTATAATCTGCTTCCAGAGCTGTTTGATTCGGTGCAATAGAAGCACCTCCAGGGTTATATACCAAATGAAGTTTTAGTTCCGGATTGGTTCCATAGCCAAGTTCATTTAATTTTTGAAGTGCAAGAATTGATTTATTAAAAACGCCATTCCCACGTTGTGCATCAGTATTTTCTTCAGTGTAACACGGAAGAGATGATACTACGGTTACTTTGTGTTTAGCTAAAAATTCCGGATAGGTTTTAAATTTTCCTTCAACCAAAATAGTAAGATTACTTCTTACAATCACCTCTACATTTCTGGATGAAAGTGCTTCAATCAACCAGGTAAAGTGAGGATTCATTTCAGGTGCTCCCCCGGTTAAATCTACCGTATGGATATCTGGTGATGCATCTATGACCTCCAGGCATTTTTCCAGGATCTCTTTTGGGGTTGATTCTTTTCGTCTTGGAGAAGCATCAACATGACAATGTGCGCACTCAAGGTTGCAGACATAGCCAAGGTTAATTTGTAATATTTCCAGTTTTGAAGGTTGAAGTGGTAATAAATTGTTCTCCTTCATTCTTTGATTAAAAGTCAAATGGGAGGGAAGAACCTTTGACAGTACATCTATTTGTTTGTCTGCTGTCCACTTTTCTTGTATTAGTATGTTACTCATTTAATGACCAGTTATAAGGTATGTATTCAATTTTAGCGTTTGTATTTATTGGTATTGTCGAATATTTGTTTAAATAATCAATTAAAGTACTCTTACTACTTGTAAAGTCTGTTGCATACCATTCAAATATTTGTGATAATTTGACTTTTTTCGGAGCTATAATATTGTGTTTTTGATCGTTAATATAAGCAACAGTTAATTTTTTAAGGTTAGCTTCAAGGTTTGAAGCAGTAAATGCTTTATTTAATAGTTTTGGGCATGAGTAGGAGGCACAGTTAATGGCGAAATGTATTCGCGGATCTCCCATTTTTCTGAGTATCCCATTTTCAACATAACTTAAAGAATAGATCTTGTCGCCTGATTTTACCAGTTTAACCTGCCAAATGTCTTTCCCGCTGAAACGGACATCTTTTACAGATTTTACAGGGTACTTAGCTAAAACTAACTGGATTGTATAGGCATTGTAAAGGTTAATATAATAAGCCATTTTTTCACTTTTACTCCAATCACCCGCAGGAGCATGTTTTTTTAGTTCGATCAAATAATCTGCTAATTTGTTTAGATCAACTTTAAAGCTCTTATAATTTACCTTGCCAGAGCTACTTACATTTTTCATTAGCAGCTCATTCCAAATACTGTGATCTGCCTTAGTAGAAGAGTAGACAGAAAGTGAACCCAGCATCAGTATTACAAGTAATAATTTTTTCATGATTTAATAGTCTCAAAATATCTTTTAACCTTACAAAAAAGTTAAAATTCATATATTTTTTTTGGTGTTACGCAAAAATGCAGAGGAATATCAGTACTGTAAGGCTCAATATCCTTTTCTTCAGGCTCAAAATAACTTAGCCCTATAAATTTACAATTATTTGAGCAATCTTTCAAAAAGCCGTCATAAAACCCTTTGCCATATCCAATTCTTGTACCTTTGGTGTCGTAGGCCAATAATGGTACTAGTACAAAGTCAAATTGGTGAGGTTCAATTTCTATTCCGAATTGAGGTTCGGGAATCCCCCAATTATTTATCTTAAGCTGTTTGTCGCTTTCGTATTTTAGATGTTTAAGAACATCATTCTGTACAACCGGGAGGTAAAAGTTGGCTGGAGTATTTTTAATCAGCGACCATGTATTTATTTCATAAAATCTTTCGATAGGTACAAAAACACTGACTGATTTCGATTTTAGTTTAAAATTTTCCAAGAGATTACTTATGATTTGAAGGGATAAACTTTCCCTTTCACCCCCGGTTAATGTTGTCCTCAGTTGCTTATATTTTTCTCTTAAGGCAGATTTCATTATTCCAGTAGTCCTAAACCTAATGTTAAACCAAAAATAATCATGGCAATTGAAATAATACTGTTTAGTGTTTGAAGTTTGATTTTTTTCAGGTAATATTTCCCGATTCTGGCTCCTAAAAATGCACCGGATAATGCACTGACAATACCAGCCCACTGACTTTGCAATTCACCGATTTCAAATTTCGAAAAGTAAATAGGGGTACGAACCATATCAATGACCAGGGCGATCACAATTCCTGTAGCGATAAAAGTATTTTTATCTAGTTTATACTTAACTAAAAAGGCTGTTCTAAGTGCGCCCTGATGACCTGATAATCCTCCAAAAAAACCACTAATAGCACCTCCAAGCCAAAGCTTTTGCTTAGAGAAAGCAATGGTCCATTTGGGTACAATTTCAATCAGGGCAAAGGCAATCAGAATCAAACCAAAAACAACATTAATGATTTTGATCTCCTTAAGGTAACCTAATATTGAGTAAGCATATCCACCGGTATCGTCATATTCCGACATGATCATTGCTCCAACAACAGCAGCTGGAATTGCTGCCAATCCAAAAGGAATGGCAATTTTCCAGTTGACTTTTTTTTGCATCAGAGCAAACTTGAATACATTGTTAAGGAAATGAACAATAGCGGTAGCTGATATTGCCAAAGTTAAATCTTCAAAAATGAGATAGAAAAAAGGGGTCAATATGGTACCTAAACCGAAACCACTAAAAAAAGTCAGCCAACTTGCTCCAAACGATACAAGAAAAAGAAGAGCTAAATACAAGTAGCCCATTACATTCCCGGAATTATGCCTTTAGCCGATTGTGCCATTTCCATTTCTTTGGTTCTGTTGGCTTGCTCAAGTGCCCGGTTAGACGCTACTAGAATAAGGTCAATTAATTCCTTTTTTTCTAAGGAATCATCTGCTTTAATATCTGTAATTACACCATTTCCATTCACTTCCACTCTTACTTTGCCTTCCATGGCTTCTCCAATCAACTTTATATTATTCAAACGCGCTTTGGTTTCTTCAACCTGTTGCTGCATATCCTGCAACTTTTTCATCATTCCTTTACCGAACATAATTCTAAAATTTAGACACAAAAATAAAGAACATAAGTTATATTTGGAGCAAAAATTGACAAAATGAGAGAAATCATTGAGAAGGCTTGGGATGACAGATCTTTATTAAAGAAAGATGAGGTTATTCAGGCAATAAATACAGTTATTGAGAAAATTGATTCAGGTGAATTAAGAGTGGCAGAACCTCTGGAAAATGGGGATTGGCAGGTCAATGAGTGGGTAAAAAAGGCTGTGGTATTGTATTTCCCTATTCGACAAATGGAGACTATTGAGGTTGGACCTTTCGAATTTCATGATAAAATGGCGCTGAAATCGAATTATAAAGAGAAAGGAATTCGGGTAGTACCTCATGCTGTTGCCAGATATGGTGCTTATATCTCAGAAGGAGTAATCATGATGCCAAGTTATGTCAATATTGGCGCCTATGTTGATAAAGGTACAATGGTGGATACCTGGGCTACTGTGGGATCATGTGCACAAATAGGCAAAAATGTTCACCTGAGTGGAGGTGTTGGTATTGGTGGAGTATTAGAACCATTGCAAGCTGCCCCTGTTATTATTGAAGATAATGCATTTATTGGTTCAAGATGTATAGTGGTTGAAGGTGTAAGGGTAGGTAAAGAAGCAGTACTGGGAGCCAATGTGGTTTTAACCATGTCAACAAAAATTATTGATGTTACCGGTGATGAACCAGTCGAGTCTAAAGGATTTGTTCCGCCACGAAGTGTGGTTATTCCAGGTTCTTATACCAAAAAGTTTCCAGCCGGTGAATACAATGTGCCATGTGCACTTATAATTGGGAAAAGAAAAGAAAGTACCGATAAAAAAACATCACTAAATGATGCGTTGCGAACACATGATGTAGCTGTCTAAATTAATAATTGTATAAAAAGCTTAAAAAGTTATAATTTAACTGACCTATTGCCTATTTATTGTTAATTTTGCACATTCATAAATTTTAGATAATGGATAGAAATTCTGTAATTGGATTATTGTTAATAGGTGGGATATTATTAGCATTTAGTATATTCAATGCACCTTCTGAGGATGAAGTAAATGCTGCAAAGGCAAAACAAGCTCAGGTAGATAGTCTTAAGGCCAATTTAGATACGGCTTCAATAAAAGTGCAGGAAGAAGTTCTTGCTGAAGTTAAAGATACTTCAAATATTGCTGATTCTTCACAAATGGTCTCTCAGGATGTAGTGCCGGTTGTTAAGGCTGAAGAAATTTACACACTTGAGAATGATAAGTTAAAGTTAGAATTCACTTCTAAAGGAGGGCATTTGAAAAATGCTTATATTAAGAACTATAAGTCTTATGAGGCTTATGCAAGTGATGCTGATGATTACTTACATTTGTTAGATTCTAATTCTGTTTATGGAATTGACATTGAAATAAGTGGAAATAATATCAATACTAAGGATTATGACTTTACCACTATTGAATCTTCGGAAAACAGCATCACATTATCTTCAAATATTGATGGTGAAACTGTAGCATTTGTTTATACCTTACTGGATGATTCCTATGACCTGAATTACCTGATTAAATTTGACGGTTTTTCTAAAGCTGCACCCAATAAAACAAAATTGGTTGCTGACCTTAAGCTGAAATCAACGGAAAAATACTTGTTGAATGAGCAACGTAATGCTACATTCTATTATGATGACGAAGGGTCGTACGACTATATGGGAGTAACCGGAGATGATGATTTTGAATTTGAAGCTAAAACCAACTGGGTTGCTTTTAAGCAATTGTTTTTCTCCGCCATTTTAATGACTGATGACGGTTTTAGTGCAGGATCGTCTTTAGCAGTAAAGCAGAGAGAAGATTCAACTTATCTGAAAGATTTTGAGGCAGATTTGAACTTAGGTCTGTCCAATATGAATGAAACCGTTAGCTTAAATTGGTATATAGGGCCAAATGATTATGATGTGTTGGCTTTGCATAATAACGGTTCGGAAGATATTGTAGACCTTGGAATGGGTATTTTCAGATGGATTAATGTATATGCATTTCAGCCTTTGTTTAAATCACTTATGGGGTGGGGACTAAGTGCTGGTATGGCTATTTTACTATTAACGTTTATTGTTAAGCTTGTACTAAGTCCGGTAAACTATAAAATGTATAAATCATCAGCAATGATGAGGGTTTTAAAACCTGAAATAGCTGAACTTTCAAAGAAATATCCAAAGAAGGAGGATGGAATGAAAAAGCAGCAGGCCCTGATGTCTTTGTATAAGGAAGCCGGAGCAAGTCCGCTGTCAGGATGTGTACCAATGTTAATTCAGTTTCCAATATTGATTGCAATATTCCGGTTATTTCCATCATCAATTGATTTAAGACAAAAAACGTTTTTATGGGCTGAGGATTTATCGACGTACGATCAAATTGCTTCCTGGACTGCAGAGGTACCAGTGTTAACTTCAATTTATGGAAATCACATCAGTTTATTTACCTTGTTGATGGCTATTACAACTTTATTATATACTCATTTTAACAGTTCTAATTTACAGCAACCAACCCAGGAAGGAATGCCGAATATGAAATACATTATGTATTTCTTTCCTATCATGATGATTTTCTGGTTTAATACTTATTCTTCAGGGTTAAGTTTTTACTATTTCATTTCAACTTTAATGACAATGGGAATCATGTTTGCCATCAAGAAATTTATGATTGATGAAGATAAGATTCATGCCAAAATGAAGGCAAATATGGCTAATCCTAAAAAGAAGAAAGAAAAGTCAAGATTTGCACAACGTTTGGAGGAGGCTCAAAAATTACAGCAAGAAAGAGCAAAAGCTAAAAGAAGATAACTTAAATTATGAAAATTCCGGTTCGAATTGCATTGATCTGTTTCCTGGTTTCCATAGTTATCACACTTGGCTTTTATTATGGTGGAAAACCGATCATTGCAGCTGAGTTAAACGGATTCTGGAACATTTTCTTATTACTATCAGCTATAGCAATTGGTTTGTTTACGGTAAGACAAAAGGAAGGTTTTGTAGAAAATTCATTTATAGATGATTTTAAAATAAGTATGCAGGGTGGAGCAGTGTTTGTATTATTGTTAGCGCTATTCACCTATTTATATCATACGCGAATTGATACAGAATATGTAGAAGGCAGATTGATTGAAAGGTTAGATGCCAATATACAAAACGTACCTGATGAGGCTACTTATTTAAAATTGCAAAAGGAAGATCCAACCTGGGCCGATAAATCCTATCTTGACTATATCGAAAATCAGGAGGATCAGGCTACACCAATTTTGTCGGCAAAATCTTTAGCAATAGGTTACCTGGCTTTTGGTTTGGTAATGGCCTTATTTTTCTCCATTTTCACTACGCTTATCTTCCGAAAAGTAGTATTGAGAGGGTAATCTTAGATTCCTCCAGTTAATTTAAAGTCTGTACGTCTGTTTTTTGAGCGATTACTACTTGAAGTATTGGGTACTTTTGGTCGGGTTTCACCATAACCAATAGCTTTCAATCTGCTTTCAGAAATACCTTGTGATACTATATAATTCATTGCCGAATTTGCTCTGTTTTTACTTAAGGTCAAGTTTTTATTATTGTCCCCAACATCATCTGTATGACCTTCAATAGTGACTGTAATATCAGGATTTTCCTTTAAGAAGGAGATAAATTGATTGAGAACAAATTTGGACCTTTTACTCAATTCATATGAGTCTGTTGCAAAAAGAATATTGTTGATTGTAAAAGATTTCCCGACTTCCAGCTCATCTATTTCCATGCTAAATGATTCTTTTCTAAAGGTTTCATCAGCCGTTTTCCTGTGGTCAATTTCTTCTTTTGTAATGATTTGAGTATCGAAAGAAAAACCTTTCTTTTTTACTGAAACGAGAACATCTTGCGGTTCGTCCACTTCTATAACAGCGGCAAATTTACCATCATCCCCATTGATATTAACTTCAACTGACTCTCCTTTTTCGTTGTATTGAATCTCAACTTTGGCATCTTTTATCGGGTCGCCTTCTTCATCTTTTACTTCTCCTTTTACAAATAACACTTTTTGAGGCTGTGCAGCTTCATAAAGCTCAAAGTAATACAAATCCACACCACCACCTTCACTGCTGTTACTTTCTCCTTTATCACTGGCGATATAGGCCAGTTTACCATCAGTTGAAACAATTAATCCCAGCTCATTGTCAGCACTGTTAATAGGGTAGCCTAGGTTTTTAGGTTCAGCCCAGTTGCCATTTTCATCTTTTCTTGAGTAGAAAACATCAAAATTACCTGGTTCTCCGGCTCCGGTTCTGGTTTCACTCACCTGCGAAACAAAATACATTGTTTCCGAGTCCTGGTGAAGAAAGGGAGATTTATCATGGCCGTCAGTATTAATTGGTCCGGGAACCGGTTTAGCTAAGGACCATGAACCATCTTTTTGTCTTTCAGAATAGTAGATGTCAGTCAGTTTGGTATTTTTTCTGAATGCAGAAAAATACAAGGTATTACCATCTGCTGACAGGGTAGGCTGTGCTTCCCAACCAGTATTAGTATTGATATTTGAGCCTAGATTTTCAAGGTCTGTCCAAACGTAGTCATACCCCCCTTTGCCACTTCTTTTAAAATAAGTTACATAGATGTCACAATTTTTAAATGGCTGTCCCTGAACGTCTTCAACTTTACATGCACATATAAACATTTCCTTATTATCAATTGAGAGTGATATTCCCCCATAATTGTCAAATTCGTCAGTATTAAATGGTCTGACAAGCGGATTTCCACGATTAAAATCTGTCAGTACATTTGGTCGCTGACTAACTGAAAATACTTCTTTAAGATTAGTATGAAAATCACCAAGGTTCCGTTCATCCCCTCGTCTGGTATAAAATATCAGCTCGTTATCGGGCGAAATCATTGGCAGATACTCATCCTTTTCAGTAGATACATTTCTAACCATTACAGGGTCGTATGGTACAGGGTTATCATAAAATGCTTTGGCGTAAGATTCTTCTTTTTCAAGTTCTTCCAACAGTCGTGTAACACCACTTTTTAATTCAACATATTCTTCAGGATACCGGTTGGGATCATCACTATGGTAGCTCAAAAATTGCTTGAAATAAGATTTGCCGGATTCCTTATCATTTTGTATGTAAAAATTGATAAAACCTAATTTGTAATACGTTGTGGCATTAAATTCAGGACATAAATCTATCACCGTCTGGTATTTTGATTCTACTGCATTGAATTGATTTTTTACAATCGCATAATTAGCCATACCTCTTTTGTAATCCTCATATTTCTTTTGTGCCCTGTCAAATAAGTATTCAGCATAGGCGAAAACAGTAAAGGCTTTTTCGTCATCCAGTTCTATTGCTTCAAGATAGAGTTGTGAGCGTTCTCTAAAGTCTATTTTTGGACTCTCAGCTGCTTTCACTAATTTCATTACTTTTTTATCAGGCATTGTGCACGATTCATCCTCGTCCTGATTAAATGCATTGTTAACAATTAGGAGACACCCCAGAAGTATTAAATAATTTTTCATTTAGACTGTTTTGGTTTTATGGCTTGCAAAAGTCGTACCGCGACTATTCAGTACAATACTGCTGTAAATTTAACTGTTTTTTCAGTTTTCGTTACCAGTCTGAATAAAATATTTGATTGAAAATTCGAATGCTGCCAAATGTGTATTAGCATCAGAAGAGTTTTGTGTAGGCTTAGTATAATTGTCAATTACACCATATCTTCCATTTACAACCAGTTCAAAATGACTATCTACTCTTGGAAGATATTTAAACCCCAGAGTAATATAAGGTTGTAATTGATTAACGGTAGAAT
This sequence comes from Putridiphycobacter sp., assembly GCA_965230195.1. Classification (GTDB taxonomy): domain Bacteria; phylum Bacteroidota; class Bacteroidia; order Flavobacteriales_D; family Crocinitomicaceae; genus Putridiphycobacter. The sequence goes on along the minus strand of OZ245997.1, from coordinate 4,697,128 downwards.
TGATGTTAATCCAGTTACCCAGACTTAGAATTCGATTGGAAAAGAGGTAAGAAAAGCCACCACCAAAAACATAATGCCAGTTTTCAGAAAGTCCTATGTTTCTGGAAAACACCAATGGTACGTTTAAACCTGATGCACGATAACTGGTCAATAAAAAGTCTCCGCTTTTTTGATTAAAGGCAATGAAATCAAATTTTAACCCTGTGTCGAAACGTGTAAAATCTCCAAATTTTCTTTGGTAAATAATACCGGTTGAAAATCCTTGCCCGGATACTGTAGACCTAAGATTTGTTTGCTGGTTTTTTAGTAACTGAAAGTGGTAGGTTGGCGTGATTTCAACTCCCAATCTGTTATTTTGGCCAAAAAGGTTGAGTGAGGTGATTAATAGTATTGTGAGTGCAAAAAAGGATTTCATAACCAGTAAAGTTAATCAATTTTGGCTTCCCATTCAATATAAAATTGTTTAAGGTACGCCTCCATAAATTCATGTCTTTGTTGTGCCAGTTCCCTGGCCGTATTTGAATACATCAGATCCTTTAACTTTAGTAGTTTTTCATAAAAGTGGTTTATGGTATGACTCCTGTTTTTTTGATATGATTCAAGGGTTTGATGATCGATTGGTGAAATGGTCGGATCATACAAAATAGATCCGAACTTGCCTCCAAATGCAAAAGCACGGGCAATTCCAATGGCCCCAATAGCGTCAAGTTTATCAGCATCCTGAACTATTTTTCCTTCAATTGATTGCATTTTATTTGCTGTAACTCCACCTTTATATGAACAATTCAGAACGATATGCTGAACTTGTTTCAAATCTGCATCATCAATAGGAAATGGGCTGAGCATTTCTGCAGTTAAATTAATTGATGCCTCCTCAAAGTTATCAGTAAATTTATGATCTGCTATATCATGTAATAAAGCACCAAGTTCAGTGATAAATACGTTGGCATTTTCATGTTGGGCAATGCGTTTTGCTGTTTTCCATACTCTTTCAATATGAAACCAGTCATGTCCACTTGAATCTCCCTCAAATTTTTGTTTAATTGTTTCTGTTAAACGTTGAATAATGATTTCTTTTTCCATCTGATGGCTAAAAAAAGGTGATCCATCATGATGGATCACCTTTAAAATTAAAAAATGTTATTGGATTATTGCTTAACGAAGGAATTTCTCACTTTCTTTCCTTCTTTTGTTGTCACTTCATAAATGTACATACCAGCTTCCAGGTCAGAAACACCAACAGTAACCAGTGTTGAATTAATCTCATTGTAATTCGCTACAATTTTTCCATCCATTGTCATTACTGAAACTGATGAAGCAGGCTCATTCAGAGAAATGTTAAACTGATCATTTGTCGGATTCGGATAAGCATTCAATACAGTTAATTCATTTTCTTCAACTGAAACAAAATCACCATTTACAGCAACATCATCAATTACAATAAAGTTTAAATCACTACAGTTATAGTGTCTGAAAACAACATAAACTGCTCCCTGACCATCAGCAAGACCTGAAATGTCAACATTTTGAGGGAACATAGCATCTCCGGAAGGCAGTGTTGTTTCATAAACCGGTGTTGGTAAATTCCCCGTTATTACTGAAGCAACGTTTGTTACAACATATACGGCATAATGCTCAGCATAAAAATTATCAGCTGTCGGTTCACGTGTTCCGGCACTCCAACTAAGTGTTATACCCGAACCGGTAGAACAATCAATAGCGGGGCTTATGAAAAGGTTGTCCGGGTTTAATGCAGTTGATGGGGCAGCCCATGATCTGGAAAAAGCACACTCACCCTGCGAATCAATTGATGATCCGGCACCAGTCATGTCTATGATGCCAAAATTGTTGCCGTCCATATCAAGGTCAGCAGCAGTCCATGCAGAAAATCCTAAGGAATCATTGCAGGTATAAACTTGTGAGTAACTTACAGACAGCGCAAAAAAAGCAACTGCAGAAAGTAAAAATTTCTTCATAATATTAATTTTGTAGGTTATCTATGTTATCAAATTTAGGTAATATTTAACAGTATTAACACTAAATTAAAATATTTTAAAAACAGATATTTGTTAGCTTCGTAGAATTGTATGTCTGCTACTTTAATGAGAAGATTAAATGGAATCCGAAATCAAAAACTTCAGTAATTTAAGCCTTAACGAGTTATATGATGTTCTTCAATTGAGGACAAATATTTTTGTAGTTGAACAGGATTGCCCATATCCTGAGCTGGATGGGAAGGATAAACTTGCTTTTCATTATCTGGGAATAAAAGATGAGAAAATTATTGCAACTGCCCGTATATTACCTCCCGGTATATCCTATCCGGAGGCCTCAATTGGCAGGGTTGCGGTTGAGCAAACATACAGAAAAGCATCATTGGGAGAAAAAATGATGTTAGAGGTATTAGTATTTATTCAGGAAAAGTGGCCTGGTAATTCTATCAGGATATCAGCACAAGCTCATTTGGAAAAGTTTTATGCTAATATCGGTTTTGAATATACCGGAAAATCGTATTTAGAAGATGGAATTCCACATATTGAAATGATAAAGGACAATTAGTAAATGAAAATCCATATTAACAATATTCAACCTGAAATGATTTCGAACCTGGATTTCGAAAGCAGTGATTTATGGGATAAGGATGCAGTGATTGACGGAAATGGAATTACGGTTGTTCGTGCGGCCAGCGGAACAGGAAAGAGTACTTTTGTAAGTTACCTGACGGGACAAAGAAATGATTATAGGGGTCAAATTCTGTTTGATGAAAAAGATATCAATCGATTGACCATCAATGATTGGGCTGAACTCAGAAAAAATAGAATATCAACTGTGTTTCAAACCCTGAAACTTTTTGAAAATCTGACTGTTTTAGATAATATTCTGGTGAAGAATGAACTGACAGATTTCTATCAATTGGAGGAAATTGAGCATTTTATGGGGGTTCTTGGTATCCAGGAACAAAAAAATCAGATTTGTAAAACCTTATCAATGGGACAAAAGCAGCGGGTAGCTATTATCAGGGCACTTTGTCAACCAACAGAATGTTTCATTTTGGATGAACCATTTAGTCATCTTGATCCCCAGAATACTGAAATTGCACTTCAATTGATTTTAGATGAAGCCTCAAAGCAAAAAGCGGGTATTATTCTAACCACTCTTGACGATATCTATAATTTAAAGGAAGCCAAAGTTTTTAATCTATGAGTGTTCTGAAAAAAATATTGTTTGCCAGAAAGAATAAAATTCAGTTTTGGTTTTCTGTTTCAGGATTGTTTTTAGGAACGCTGACAACATTAATGGGGATTATGCTTTACATTGATTTGATGAATGCCGGTGAATCAAATGAATCCGTTTTTGGAGCTAATAGCATGATTTTACAAAAAAGAGTAACCAGAATGACCAGTATGGGGCTTAACTCGACTGGTTTTACGGATACAGAAGTAAAATCTTTGCTTGACAATCCGGCAATTAAAGATCTGGGCACATTTTTATCAGCTAATTATGAGGTAGGCATTTCTGAAAACCCTGGAGATGGTTTGCCAGGATTTTATGCCAATATGTTCTTACAATCAGCACCGGACCGATTTATCAAGGGGGTAGATTCACTGAATTGGTCATGGTCGGAAGCATCAGAATTTATTCCGGTTATTTTACCAAAAGACTTTTTGATTCTTGTTAATTACGGAATTGCACCAAGTCAGGGATTGCCACAGGTTTCGGAAGAGTTTGTAAAATCAGTAAGGTTAAGATTACATATGGAAGGTAATCGTTTGAAAGATGTTAGATTAGCTAAAGTTGTAGGATTCTCTTCTCAAATCAATGCTGTTTTAGTACCGGAATCGTTTATTAATTATTCTAATGATTTATACGGACATTCAAAGAAGAGCTTACCTAACAGGTTATTTGTGGTAGCAGATGAAGACAATTTTTCTGAAATCAGGAACCTGATTGAGGAAATGAATCTTGACATTTCCGAGTCAGCCTTAGGACTTGGCCAATTAAAAGCCTATGCTGGTAATATTATTTTCTTTGTCCTGATTTTCTCATTGTTAATCCTAACCATGGCCATTTTAAGTTTAGTTCAATATTTCCAGATGATGATTATTAATCTGAAAGCAGAGATAAAAGTATTACTCGAAATAGGATATCAACCAGTGATAATTAGCCGCCTTGTGGTGTTTCAATTGCTCAAAACAGTAGGGGTAATATCACTAATTGCTTTGGGAGTGGTTTTGGTTATTAAATTACTTTTAATACAGCAGTTATTTTTGGATAATGGTATCACTTTAGGAAATGAAAGTCTGATTTATGGAATATTATTTGTAATACTTCTGATATTACTTTTTATTTTTGTAATTAAAATTGAAATTCAGCGGTTAATTCTCAGAATTTCGAAAGATTAAAAAAAGTTAAAAATTTGTTAAAATTAACACGTAAGATGATTTAACTACGTCTTCTGTGAAATAAGAAAACACCCAATTTATGCAAATGAAAAAAATAACATTACTTACCCTGATGACAATGGTTTTATCAGGAATCTCGTTTGGACAAGATTTGACTTTCAAAATAGATAATTTGGAGGATACTACGGTCAACATCATCAAGTATCTTGGAGATAAAATGTATTATGCGGACACAGCCGAATTCAAAGATGGATCGGTTAAATTTGACGGTAGCAAATTAGAAACAGGAATGTATGCTTTATACCTGCCGGGTCAGAAGATGCTGGACTTTGTTCATGAGGGAGAACGGGTTGATTTCTCTATTAAGGATAAAGACAATATGCAAAATACCCTGACTGTGAATAAATCGAAAAACAATCAGGAATTTTATAAATATGTAGACTTCATGACAAATAATATCCGTAAAAGAGCTAAGACGGACGGAGAAATAAAGACTGCTTCAGAAGATAGAAAAAAAGTCCTTAAAGAAGAATTAAAGGCGCTTAACAAAAAAGTGGTTGATTTCCAAAAGGAAATGGCTGAGGCCAATAAAGGAAAATTTTTAGGTGACCTGATTCGATTGAATATTGAAGTTGAGATTCCTGATGCACCCAGAGATGAGAATGGTGTTTTGATTGATTCAAACTGGCAATACTATTATTTTATTGAGCATTACTGGGATAATGTTAATTTAAAAAATAATGCGATAATCAGAACTCCAACTTTCCATAAAAAACTTGAAAATTATTTGTCCAGAAATGTATTGCTTCAGGTTCCGGATACGATCATCAAATATGCTGACAAGTTAATTGATAAAACAATTGATACAGGAACTGTTTTTCAATATATCGTTTCACATATCGCTTCAACATCAGGTAAATCTGAGTTCATGGGAATGGAGAATGTATATGTTCATATGTTAGACAAGTATTACTGTAATGATGGAGAGTCAAAAGCATTTTGGATGGATGAAGAGGGATTGAAAAAGGTGTGTAAACGTGCTAATGAACTGCGTCCGACATTGATTGGTAGTGTAGCACCCAGACTTGTTTTAACAGATTCAACAGAGAAAAACTGGATTGATCTCTATAAGGTTGATGCTGAATATAAAGTGCTCTATTTTTGGGAAGCTACTTGTGGACATTGTAAAAAAGCCACTCCAAAATTACAAAAGCTTTATGAGGAAAAGTTTAAGGAAAGAGATATTGAGGTTTATGCTGTAGGTAAGGCTATGGAATCAGACTTTGAGTTGTGGAAGAAATATATTGCGGACCATAACCTGACATTTACCAATGTTGGACTAACAAAATCTATTTACATTGAAGTTAAAAAGAATCCGTATGACCTGCTGTCAAAAAGAATAACTACAATTGAGAGTTTAAATTATCAAACTACTTATGATGTGTACTCAACACCTAGAATATTTGTATTGGATAAGGACAATAAGATTTTATATAAGCGAATTTCTATTGCACAACTGGAAGATATTCTGGACAGATTACAAGGGATGCCTGATGCTGAAAAGCTGTTCCCGATTGAGGAAGAGGATCCTGAAGAAAGAGAGAATGCAAAAATGTAATAATAAAAAAGGCCTGATTGAATCAGGCCTTTTTTATTGACAAAATTATTTTCTATAAAGATTTAAACCAATCCTGAAACATTTGTCCAACACCAGGAGTAGGCTTTTTTTCTCCATTTATTGCTCCAATCAGGCTTAGAATCCAAAGTACCAATACTCCTAATCCCAATAAACTAAAGATCATTCCAAGGCTAGGAGGCAGAATTCTGGTAATAATGTTAATAACAATTCCAATAATAAACAGACCTAACATCTGACGAATGTAAAAACTGGCAAATTCATCTTTTGGTTTGTTTTGTACAATTGCAATGATAGTACCGATAATAGTAATGTGCGCAACAATTGCCCGCGTCTTCCCTTCACTTGAAGGTGAATTAGATTCCTGATCAATTATAATATCCTCAGACATAATTTAAAAATTTTAGTTACAATCAAATATAGTAAAATATTTGAACTAAGGACTTAGGGGATTATTTATGATTCTTTGTTAGAAAAATTGGCTTGGAAAACAGTTTGCCAACCTTTCCATTCTCCATAATCTGTAATAGAATGGTTATGCCAAACCGGAATAAAATGCCCGCCAAATTGTTCAACTGTTTTTCTAAGTTTAATAATGGTTTGAATGGCCTCATCCCGGGTCTGTTTCATGTAGTCTTTTAAAGTGCCGTCCATATAGGTAATCGGAAATACTTTCAAGTCAGTTTTTTTGTCTTTTTCCAAATCATAAAAATAAAAGGGAAATGAGGTACCTGCTCTAAATCCATAATGATCAGCATATCCCATTGAATAATCTTTTGTAATACCTAGTTCAATAAGTATTCGGTAAGATTCGGGGAGTTTTAATCTTAAAAAATGTTGACGGTTTTGAACTACTTTTTTACCTGAAATGACTTCAAGTCTTTTGATCTCACTGTTAATTTTATCGGTTTTCAAATAGGATTCAAAAGAAGGGTGAATGCCAAATTCTGATTGGTTGGAAAATGATTGAATTAGTTTTTGTATACCTATGTTTTTCCAGGAAATATTTTTATCGTACTTTCCCCAATCTCCCAATAAAAAAAACAAAATCCCACCATGTTTTTTTACAATTTGATCAATTAATTCATAACTATCAAAGGGGTCCTGTAATTTACCGCTTAAAACTTTAAAGCGTTCAGTTGGCAATTTTCCGGACAAAATACTTTTTGAACTTCCTGATACAGTTCGTAAAAAACCTTTGTTTTTATATGCCCATGCCACATCAATATCAAAAGAGGGGAGTAGTCTGAATTTATCGGTAACGCTTTGATAGGGAATTCCAAGTTTTTCCCAAAGTTGTTTAACAAGAACATCACAAACAGGGGCATCTAACATTCCATTTTCGTAGAGTACTGAATGAATGGCCTGAAATCTTCCCATTTCATCTCTTCTGGTTTCGGTATATTCTTCATATCTGCTGAGCAAGAAAAAGATAGTACTCAGGTCATCCGGTTTTTGATCAACCAGCCATTCCTTGTTTATTTGGTCATATTTTATCCTAATATCTTGTCTGATCTTGTTTTCTGACAATAGTCCCGAAGGCTTAATTTGATGCACTCCTTCAATTTCTCTATCGGAATAATTAAGCCTGATGCTTTGCGAGGATTTGAACAATTCAAAATTGTTAGTTGTCTTATAACTGATCTCTTTTTCTTCAAATACAAAATCCAGACAGTATTTTAGTCTCGAAGAACTAATTTCCGTGAAAACCAGAATGTTGGTGTGAGGGTGTGTCATAGTAGTGCTTCATCAGCGAAACTAAAGTAATCATTATCTGTGAAAATGATATGGTCGAGAACAGGCAAGTCGATTAATAGTCCAAATTCTTTCAGTTTTTTAGTGAGCTTGATGTCTGACTGACTCGGTTTTAAGTTTCCGGAAGGATGATTATGACACAATAGAATGGCAGCTGCTGATAGTTCAAGTGCTTTTTTAAAAATTAACTTACCATCAGCTATTGTTCCACTCAGTCCGCCTTTTGAAATCAGTACCGAAGATTTAATATGATTAGACCGGCTTAAAATTAAAATGTGAAACTCTTCATGATCCAGGTCTTTAAAAACAGGCAGTAAATAATGGTAGGCATCAATTGATGATCTAATTAATGGCCTTTCAGGTTTGACTTCATCTCCACGTCTTCTGCCTAATTCTAAAGCAGCAGCAATTGAAATAGCTTTAGCTTGCCCAATACCTTTAAATTTTTGTAAATCAGAAACCGATAACCTGGCCAGGTTACTTAAGTCGTTATTAACCGAGTTTAAAATTTCTTTTGATAATTCTACAGCTGTTTTTGATTTGGTTCCGGACCCTATCAAAATGGCGAGTATTTCAGAATGTGAAAGGGTTGACCGACCGTTTGAAATTAATTTTTCCCTTGGACGATCGTCAAGAGATTGGTTTTTTATTGAAATATGTTTAGCCATTAAGTACTATTTTATTATAAATTGTGCATTATATTTCGGATATTGCAAAGCATGATGACAGATTAACCCAAAGCAGTTTAATAATAGCTGCGTATTTGACGGGTTGAATCGAATTTAAAAACCTTATCTAATTTTTTGCGTAGAAGATACAATAAATTGTTATCTTGAACGAAAAACAGAGATGATTTTTTTGTGTATTGTTTTGTAATTTAGCAATATATGGATTTTTAAAATAGAAATCTGGGGAACTAAATGAGTGAAAGAATATTAAAAGCTTTAATGCAACTCTTTTCTATTATTGCAAGGGTTGATGAAGAAATAAGTGTCGAAAAACCTTCAACACATGGTGATGGCCGTAAAATTGTTGAAGAATTTTTAGGTCAGGAGCTGAATTCTAATGATGTTCAGGAGTACCTGAAATTGTTTGATGACTTTTTAATTTCTTACCAGGGACGTAAAAAACGTAAGGATGGTAAGGCAAAAAGAACATCTGTTCATTCTGTAAAAGTTCTTAGAATTTGTACCGATATCAATAAAGAACTGGCTCAAAATCAAAAGATAATCGTATTGATTAGGATTTTTGAGTTTATTAATGCCAATGAGTTTATCACGCAACAAGAGTTAGATTTTGCTGAAACCGTTGCCAGAACCTTTAATATTTCAGATGAAGAATACCTTCAGGTTAAGGAATTTGTTGGGTCGCCATTGGAAAAGAAAAATGATGAGCCTAATCTGCTTTATATAACCAATGTTGAAAAGGAAACGTTTAAAGATGCTAAGCATATTTATTCTAAAAACCTTGAGGGAGAAATCAGAGTTCTGAATGTAACCAGTGTAAACTTTTACTTTTTCAAGTATTTAGGGGATGCTTCTCTTGATTTAAATGGTCAGGGGATTGTACCAGGGCGACATATCATTCTTAATAATGGTAGTTCCATACGTTCCTCGAAGGTCAAGCCGATTTATTATAGTGATATAATTGGTAAATTCCTTTCTGATGAGACTTCCGCCAAAGTTGTTTTCAAAACAGATGGAATAGAGTACCGGTTTAAAAATAATAAATTAGGTCTTCACGATTTTAATTTTTGTGAAGAATCAGGGAAGTTGTTAGGAATAATGGGAGGTTCTGGAGCAGGAAAATCTACTCTTTTAAATGTATTGAATGGTAATTATATGCCATCAGCCGGTAAAGTTACTATTAACGGTATTGATATCCACCGGGAGAAAGATCAGATTGAAGGAGTTATTGGATATGTATCGCAGGATGACCTTTTGATTGAGGAGCTAACAGTATTTGAAAACTTATTTTACAATGCCAAACTATGTTTTGGTAATTTATCTGATCAGCAAATAGCTAAACGGGTTCTAAAGCTGTTAACAGCATTGGGGCTGTATAAAAGTAAAGATCTTAAGGTAGGAAACCCTTTAGACAAAACCATTTCAGGTGGGCAGAGAAAACGTTTAAATATTGCCCTGGAATTAATCCGGGAACCGTCCGTTTTGTTTGTGGATGAGCCAACATCAGGTTTGTCTTCAAGAGATTCGGAAAATATCATGGATTTATTAAATGAGTTGGCTTTAAAAGGCAAGCTCATATTTGTGGTCATTCATCAGCCTTCGTCAGACATTTTTAAAATGTTTGATAAACTATTGATTTTAGATCAGGGTGGTTTCCCTATTTATAATGGAAATCCTGTAGATGCGGTTATCTACTTTAAAACGTTGATCAATCATGTAAATTGTAACGAAAGTGAGTGTCCGGAGTGTGGTAATGTCAACCCTGAACAGATTTTTAACATTATTGAATCTAAGGTAGTTGATGAATACGGAAAACAGACCATTAACCGTAAAATAGCTGCTAAAGAGTGGAATCGGTATTATAAAGAAAGACTTGAAGTTAAAAATGAAAATGGAACTGAAAAGATTCCAATGCCTGAGCGGATTTTTAAAGTTCCAAGTTTCCTGAAACAGTTTAAAACCTATTTTATCAGGGATATTTTGGCTAAACTGACCAATAAGCAATACATGTTTATTAATATGTTGGAAGCGCCAATATTGGCCATATTTCTGGCTTTTTTCCTGAAATTATTCACAATGCGGGATGGAGAGTTGGAGTATGTGTTCCGACTTAACCAGAATATACCGTCTTATCTTTTCATTTCGGTTATTGTTGCGCTGTTTATTGGCTTAACAGTATCTGCCGAAGAGATTATTAAGGATCGAAAGATACTAAAGCGGGAATCATTTTTGAATTTGAGTAAAGGTTCTTACCTGTTTGCTAAAATTTCGATAATGTTTCTCATATCAGCGATTCAGTCATTGACATTTGTGGTGCTTGGAAATTTGATTCTTGAAATCCAGGGTATGTGGCTGAGTTATTGGATTGTTCTGTTTTCATTATCCTGCTTGTCAAATTTAATTGGGTTAAACATCTCAGCAACCTTCAATTCAGTTAAAGTAATTTATATTACCATTCCTCTAATTATTATTCCTCAGTTGTTATTCAGTGGAGTAATTGTGAAATTTGATAAGATCAATCCAATGTTTAATAAAGAGGATTCGGTGCCAGCCATTGGAAATATAATGGCTTCCAGATGGGCTTATGAAGCATTGGCCGTAACACAGTTTAAGGATAATTCCTTTAATAAACGGGTTTACAATTATGAAAAGGCAAAAAGAACGGCAACATGGAAAAAGGATTATTGGTTAAAGGAGCTTAGTGCCAAATTAAATTTTGTAAATAATAATATTTCGAATACTGAAAATAAAGAGCAAGTGGTTAATGACCTTTTGGTACTGAAAAATGAAATAACAAAGGAACGCCAATATTATACAGAAAAAGCTGCAACAAATAATTGCAAAGGGTGTGCAGATCAATTATCTATTGAAAAGTATAATGATGAGGTCTACCAGCAAATCAATGATTATTTTCAAAATGTGCTACGAAATAAGTATAAAGCCATTGTTGATGACAATAGAAAACGAATTGATGATTATAAATCAAAATTAGTTGACAAGATTGGAAAAGAAAAATTCATTGAAGCGTATGACAAATACCATAATGAAGGACTTGAGCAGTTTGTAACTAATAAAGTTGATTTAGATAAAATCATTGAAAAAGATGGTTACTTGATTCAGAAGTCAGATCCAATTTATTTGGATCCGGTAGGAAAAAGCTTTTTTAAGGCACATTTTTACGCCCCTACAAAAAATGTATTTGGCGTGTTGGTTTCCACTTTTACAGCCAATGTAATTATATTGTGGGTAATGTCGCTGGGAATGTTTATCACCTTGTATTATGATGTGTTTCCAAGAATTTTGAAATTTTTCAATAATTTAGGTTCAAAGCTTTTTAAATAAGTAAAAACTTGTTATATTTGCGCTCCCAAATCCTAATAACTATTAGGACGGGAGTTACTAACTCCGCATTGCGGAACGTAGATGGTGGTTGTAGCTCAGTTGGTTAGAGCGCCGGGTTGTGGTTCCGGAGGCCGTGGGTTCGAATCCCATCTTCCACCCATCAAATTTCAAAGCAGTCTATTAACTATAGGCTGCTTTTTTTATACTCCAAACTTTTTATTTGATTAATGGGATGAGAGGTTCATACTGAGCGTAACGGAGTGAAGTCGAAGTAAATCCCATCTTCCACCCATCAAAATTAAAAAGCCGATTCAAACGAATCGGCTTTTTTACGTTTAAAACATTTTATTTAGAGAGATGAGATAATCAGGTTTTGTTTTGAAGGCCACGCAGAAGATATTTGGGTCATGAATAATCCCTTTATTAAGAGTAGGTGTAACAATACTTAAATTAAGCTTATCAACATAAATTAGAACTTTGGGGCTTTCAAATTACTGAAAATGCCAATTATTAATTCAACTTATACTTTTCTATATATGCTGTTGGACTGATCCCTTCTTTCTTTTTAAACAGACGGGAAAAATATTGAGGATATTCAAACCCTAATTCGTAAGCCACTTCAGCAACGCTTTTATTTGGTTTTAATAACATGTTTTTAGCCTCATCTATCAAGTACAGTTGTAGATGTTCTGTGGTCGTTTTCCCAGTCTCTTTTTTTAGAGTATCGCTTAAATATCTTTGGGTTACTGACATTTTTGCAGCGATTTCTTCAATAGAAGGGATCCCATTTTCCTGTAGTTGACCTGACTGAAAATAGACTTCTAACTGTGTATTAAACTTCTCCAACAAATCATTCGATAACTCCTTTCTGTTAAGAAATTGGCGTTCATAGAAACGGTTTGCATACTTTAACAATGTGCTCAATTGAGAAATAATGATGTCCTTACTAAACGCATCCTGGTTATTGTAGTATTCCAGCTCAATGTTCTCAACAATTGATTCCATTTGTTTTTCTTCCCGGGGAGAAAGATGTAGGGCTTCATTAGCAGAGTATGAGAAGAAGCCATACTTTTTTATTTGTTGTGCCAAATCTGTTCCTTTTATAAAGTCTTCATGGAAATTAATAGAAAATCCTTTCTGTTCAAACACTGCGTTTTTGTCCCATTGCAATACTTGTCTCGGTGCCATAAAAAACATTGCACCATTGGTAAAATCATATTTAGTACGACCATAGTTTAGTTCTCCACTCACTATTTTTTTGAGACTAATGGAGAAACAGTCATTAGTTATAGGCGGCGAACTTTCTTTGGGACAGGGCAAAAAATCATCTTTTATCGCTGACATCACACTTAACATTGGATGTTCAGGTCCAGGCAATTCCATGTATTCAAAATATTCTGAAAGTGTTTTAAAATGTTTCATGATGCTTTAACTATTTTGTTCTTGTTGCAATTGTTTATAGTAATTCTTTAATCTGGCATGTGCATGGCTGTCAATCATCAAAATCACCATCAGTAGTCCTAAGGTAGTCATACTAATTGCTCTCCACAAAGGTTTATCTATAAAAATAATCAATGAGGCAGCAATTATCATTATAATGGGAAAAATCCTGAAAGCAATATTTTCGTATTCAAGGATGGTTTTTTCTACGCGATTACTTTCGGTACTTATAAACGTTGTAATGTCATTGTGATATTCATTTTCAAAATTAGAAATCCTTGCTTTGTTGGAAAAGTAAAATCCAAATCCGGCCGCAAGTAATAATCCTCCTGAAATTAATATCGGAATAATGAATGCTTTTGAAAGGTCTGTTTTACCTATTTGCCAAAAAATGATTGCTGTGCTCACAAATAAAATTCCAAAAAGGATAAATATCCATGAAGAGAATACTTCGTCTTTAGCCCATTCAATAGCTGTTTTTAATATATCCATTTCACTTTGTTTACGTTAAGACTCAGATTTTTTAATCAATCAAATGTTCCAGCTAATACCTGTTTCTTTTTCAGATAAAGTCCATAGTTTTTCCATTGCTACTTTATCTTTTGCATGTGGTTCTATTTTATGTTCTCCAACCGGACCAACCCAATTGTTCCTTCCAGTTGGACCATAAAAGCCATTCTGATCAAGGTCTTGTTCAGTGGCACACATTAGCTGTGGATAGGCTCCATTTTCGGCAGGTTGAGTCAAAGGTGTTAATTTCATAATGCCAAAAATCATTTTCATCATAAAGCTTCCATTTGTCGAGATCAATGAGGTTCGTGAAGACCCTGGATGACAAGCATAAGCTTTTACATCTGTTATTCCCGCTGCTTTTAACTTGTTGTTTAACTCATACATGGACATAATTTGTGCTAATTTACTTTGACTATAGGCATTGTTAGGTGTATAATCCTTATCCCAGTTCAAATCGTCAAATTTGATGGCCTTGATACCCATATCATAACCCAAGCTACCCACTGTTACAATTCGTCCTTTTGACTTTTCAATTAACGGATAAAGCAATGCTTGTAAAGTAAAATGTCCGAAATAATTCACACCCATTTGAAGTTCCCAACCTTCTTTGGTTAAGTTTCGCTTTGGCGTTTGGGCAATAGCAGCATTACACAGCAATGCATCTATTTGTGGAACAGTTTTAAGTATTTCTTCTGCAGCTTTTTTCACCGAAGCTTGTTCCGCCAGGTTCATAAGAATATTAGATACATCTATATTCTTACCTAGTTCACGCTTTAAGGCCGAGATGGTTTCTTCTGATTTTTTTGCGTTACGATTAAGCATCACTACTTTTGCACCTTTAGATAGTAGAATTTTTGCAGCTTCAAATCCGGTTCCGCTGGTGGTCCCTGTTATGATATATGTTTTTCTGTTCAGGTTACCGATTCTCTCTGGTGTCCAACCTTTTTTACCAAATTGATTACTCATGACTATAAGTTTTAATTGTTTATTACAAAGGTAGATTAGGGGTAGGTCAGATCTTTTATACACATTTTCGTTTCGTGTATATTTTTTGGTAATTGATTGTTTTATGAGTTTGTCCCGGATTTTACAATTTATACTTTCCAATATGATCTGTTAAATCACCACCTAAATATAAATAGCCATTATATTCTTCTATTGAACTTGCTTCAGATACCTTTTCACCTGTGGTGTCATAGTAAGTTTTTAGAATGTCTCCATTATTGCTAATATGCATTATCATACCAAACGGTTCTTGTTTTGGTTGTAACCATAGTGGTACACCATATATAAATTTTTTTAAACCTTTTTTGGGTTGTATTTTATCTAAAGTATCATCTCTCCGGGTTGTAAAACCAAGCCAAAAACTACCATCTTCTCTTCTTGAAATACCATTTGGTAAACCAGGAAGGTTTTCTAAAAATATTTCAGTCACTCCCTTTTTAACTCCTTTTAGCCAATACCTAAGCACCCGGTATTTGGTTAAATCAACCATTAGTACAAAATCATTATGTTTTGAAACGGCTACACCATTACCAAAAAATGAACTATCAATTAATGTGGTGACTTTTCCATTGATTGGATTGTAGCTGTATAGTCCTCCGTCAGGTTTTACCTCCATTAAAATTTTCCGTGCATTTTTTTGGCTAAAAGAAACCTTTGATGATGTGTTAGAAAAGTAGATCATTCCATCAGAGGCTATATCGACATCATTTGGAATTAAAAAAGAATTTCCTTTTTCATCTTTATCAGTTAAAACAGTAATTTTACCTGATTTGTCAACACTTATTAATCCTCTTTTTTGATCACAGGCAATAAGGTTCTGATTTTCGTCAAAATGCAAACCGGTTACCCATGAATTTGTATTGCAAAAAATGGTGACATTTCCATCTGAATCAATTTTCAATATTCGACCATCAGTAAAATCAGTTGGTGAAATATGAGCACTGCAATACAAGTTACCTTCACTGTCTACCGCAATATCTTCCGGTCCATACCAACCGTCAAGATCTATCCACTCAGTAGTTTCCAAGAGCTTATTTTCTGCAATTGATCCTTCTGGTTTTGGTTTAACCGGAGGTGTCCATGCGTTAGGTTTTAGTGAACAAGCCTGAATGATTATACTTATGATGAGTATTGAAATTACAGGTAGTAAGTTTTTATTTGGTTTCATGTTTTTTGTATTAAATTTTATAATACAAAGGAACATTACCACCATTTGAGGTGCATTGACATTTGTTAAGAATTAACAATTTCTTTTCTGACTCTGCTTAATGATTCAGGGGCAATACCTAAAAAACTGGCAATTTGATGTTGAGGTACGTTCATTACTATTTTCCTGTTGTAAGAATTTAGAAAATCAATGTATTTCTCTTTCGCAGTTTTTGTTTGCATAACCATTGTTCTGTCAAGAATACAGAGATAATTCTTTTCAGCCAGTATTCTGCCTAATTTTTCAAATTTTGATGATTGATTATATAAATCAGTCATTACTGAGGACTGTAATGCATATACTACTGTGTCTTCTATTGCCTCTAAATATTCGAACGAAGGTGTTTGGGTTATAAAGCTTGAAAAAGTTGAGATAAACTGATTGTCACAAGCAAAGTAAGTACTGATCTCTTTCCCATCCTGTAGGTAATACGATCGCATAAGTCCTGACTCTATGAAATAAATATTCGTCGCAATTTTTCCTGCTCTTACTATTGTTTCTTTTGCCTTAAATTTTTCAACTTTCAATTCATTTTTAAAAAGGAGCCATTCAGCATCAGTAATGGTTATTGAGTCCTGTAGTATTTGTTTTAAGGCTTGCATAATTATAATGGCAAAGGTAAGTCATATTTTGTACATAGATTATTGTATAGATGTTTACTACTACAACTATCATTAAAATAACACTTTCAGTAAAAAGTGTTTGCTTAACAGAGATTTGTGATATTGAAATCTAAAATATTGACCGAAATTTGTATCATAAATTAATCACAAAATCAAAAAACAATGAATAAAACAATTTTAATAACCGGAGCAAGCACAGGAATTGGAAGAGCAACAGCAAAATACTTTAATAAAAAAGAATGGAATGTGATTGCTACAATGAGAACGCCTGAAAATGAAAACGAACTCAATCAATTGGATAATGTATTAGTAACAAAGCTAGATGTTCTTGACCTGAAAAGTATTGAAAATGCAATACAAGAGGGGATTGACAAATTTGGAAAAATTGATGTGGTACTGAATAATGCGGGCTATGGTTTAATGGGAACTTTTGAGTCGGCACCGAGAGAGAGTATTGCCAGACAATTTGGGGTAAATGTTTTAGGACTTTTTGATGTCACTCAAAAAGCATTGCCTCACTTCAGAGCGAATCAATCAGGAATGTTTATCAATGTGTCATCAGTTGGGGGACATGTTACCTTTCCATTAATTTCACTTTATCATTCAACCAAGTTTGCAGTAGAGGGGTTTAGCGAATCATTAAATTATGAATTAGCTCCAATTGGGGTAAAAGTAAAAATTGTTGAACCTGGAGCAATTGCAACTGATTTTGGTGGAAGATCAATGGACTTTCAGCATGATGAGTCTCTGGCAGAATACAATAACTTTGTTGGGGGAGTGATGGAGAAGTTTAATTCAATGATGGACCCTGCAAACATGAGTACTCCGGATATGGTTGCTGAAGTTATCTACACTGCTGCAACAGATGGATCTGACCAATTACGTTATCACGCCGGAGAAGATGCCAGACAATTACTGGACGCCAGAAAACAATTAAATGATGGTGAATTTACTTCAATGATGAAAGAACGATTGGGATTGTAAACCTCTATTGGCTTTAACATGATAAGGGTATCGGATTATTCGGGTACCCTTTTTTGCAGATACTGGTAAAATAGCTAAAAAATAAAGCTTATTTATGGCTTCACATTTTATACAAAGAATCTGTTATGATATTGTAAATGTGGTTACAATATTTGCTAAATTAGTACAACTAACATAAACTAAAATAAAAAACAATGACAATAAATGAAGTATTAGACAGATTATCGGAAGGTAATGAAAGATTCGTAGCAGATAAATTAGATGGAAAATTACAAAACAGTTCAAGAAGAGACGAGTTAACCGGAGGGCAAAGTCCTTATGCTATAGTATTGAGCTGTGCAGACAGCAGGGTGGTACCTGAATTGGCTTTTGACACCGGTCTGGGAGAAATATTTACAATACGGGTGGCCGGAAATGTTGCCAATACCTCTTCAATAGCTAGTATTGAGTATGCTGTGGCTCATTTAAAAACACAGGTTATTATTGTATTAGGTCATGAAAACTGTGGTGCGGTTACAGCAGCAGTGAATGGTGGTGATAACGGTCATAATCTAAATCATTTATTGTCACATATTACACCTGCAATCAGTGCTTCGGCTGATGGAGCGGCAGTAAATGATGTTGTTAAAACAAATGCTGAAAAAACATGTGAAGCGCTTCAGGAGCGTTCTTCAATAATAAACAATGCAGTTGATGCAGGTAATCTAAAAATTGTTCCGGGATATTATCATTTGGACTCAGGTAAAATCGATTTGAATTTGTAAGGTATAAGCGTGGATTTGAACTGTTATAATTGTTAAACAATTATCAGTTTATTGAGATGGAAACATTACTTCGAGATATATCAAATTGTAAAATATGTGAGTCATACCTTGAAAATGGTTGTCGACCGGTACTGTCGGCCAGTGTAAACAGTAAAATTATTGTGATTGGTCAGGCTCCGGGATCGGTGGTTCACAGAACAGGTATTCCCTGGGATGATAAAAGTGGAGATAATCTTAGAAAATGGATGGGTATTGATGCTCAGACATTTTATGATAAAGAGCGTATTGCTTTAATCCCTATGGGGTTTTGCTATCCTGGAAAAGGAAAAACAGGTGATCTGCCTCCCAGGAAAGAGTGTGCACCGGAATGGCATAAAAAATTAATGGATAGCATAAAAAATCCTGAGTTGATTGTATTAGTTGGTAAGTATGCTCAGGATTATTATTTAGGTGCTGATAAAATGAAAAACCTGACTGAAACGGTGAGAAATTTTAAGTCCTATTTACCTCAATATTTTGTGCTGCCACATCCTTCTCCCAGAAACAATATATGGAAAGCTAAACATGAGTGGTTTGAACGGGAAGTAATACCAGAGTTTACAGATGTGGTTGCTGCTGTACTAAGTTAATAGATTCGATTTTGATTTGGTAAAAAGGTACATCCAAACTATTCTGGAGTAACGGTAATTGATATTACTGAGTAAAATGGAAATCAGAAGAATTGCCCCAATAATGAAAAACGGATTTTCAATAAAGTACTGTAATATAACATAAGTTGCTATTCCCTGAGCAACCACAAAGGCATAACTGACATACATAGCTCCAAAAAAATAGCCGGGCTCTCTTTCAAACTTATGTTGACAATGACTACAGGATTGGTGCATTCTGGGCATTTTTAATTTGAAAACATTCCCTTTTGAGATAAAAATATCACCTTGCTCACAATTTGGACATTTTTCTTGTATGATTTTACCGAGTCGTGACATAATTTTTGAATTTTATGCAAAATTAAGATGTTTCACTCTTTTGTGTTTTAACTAAAAAAGACCTATTCTTGTATTATACGGACATTTTTATTCGGTGAGTATTTCAGTTTTGAACATAAAGGCATTTAATCAATCGGTTTCCGAGAATGATTTTTATGCCAATTACTTTAGCCAACATTTAAAACGTAACAGATCAAAAATTTCGATTCCGCATAAACATGATTTTTTCCTTTTTGTTGTGTTTACCGAGGGGACGGGAAGTCATGAAATTGATTTTAAAACTTATCCAATTAAAAAGGGAAGTGTGTTTATGTTAAAACCAGGTCAAATGCACTCCTGGATTCTGTCAGAAGATATTGAAGGTTATATATTCTTTCATTCACAATCATTTTATGCTTCAACCAACCATTCGATTATTGTTAATCAATTTCCCTTTTTCAGTTCAAGTTATAATCCGCCGTTACTTAATTTAAGTGCTAAAGATTTAGATACAGTAAAGGATCTTTTTAAAGCAGTTGTTGAGGAAGCATTTTCTAAAGGCTTGATGAGGTATCAGAAAATTTCCAGTCTGATCAATATTATTTATATTGAGTTATCCAGGATTTATTTAAGAAATTATCAGACTGATTCATTGCCAAATGCCAATTACAGTATTCGATTTTATGAACTTGAGCAGTTGATCGAAACAAAATTTCAAACTGAAAAATCCCCGGTTGTGTACGCTGACCTGATGAATATGAGTACAAAACATCTGAATAGGATTTGTAAGGCTGTTTCAGGTAAAACCACACTTGAATTAATTATAGATCGGGTTATACTGGAAGCCAAAAGAATGTTGTTGCACTCCAAATCTAATTTTACTGAAATTGGATTAATATTAGGTTATGAGGATTATGCCTACTTTTCCCGGGTTTTTAAAAATAAAACGGGACAAAGTCCAAGAGATTTTCAAAGTGAAAGGACTTCTGTCTGATAAACAAAGTGTATATCATAATTATTTTTACTTCGGTAAACCATCTATTAATTACATTTGTGCCACAGGAACAATAATTTTGGCCTCATTAAACATATTTTAAGGTATTTTATTCATGCAAATAGACCAACAGAGTAGTAAGGATTTGGAGTTTGATCAGGTAAGGGAGATTTTAGCATCATACTGCCATTCGAAAAAAGCAAAGGAAAACGCTTTGAAAATCAGTTTTTTTGATCAACCTGATCAGCTCAAAAAGGAATTGGATTTAATTGAAGAAATTCAATCGGTTTATCAGGATGATTCAATGAATTTTCCGCATCCTAATGCAGAAGATATTGATGGTGCGTTAAAGTTACTTAAAATAGAAAATGGTGTTTTAATTCTTGATGAGCTGGTGAAAATCTATGCACTGTGTACAGGCACTAAAACATTGACCAATTTCGCCAAATCAAATAAGGTACAGTTTCCTTTGATTTTCAATGCTTGCTCACACATTGACAGAATTAATGATGTACTTAAAATCATTACTGAAGTATTAGATGAAAAAAAACTAATCATTAAAAGTACCGCTACTGAAAGATTGCATGATATCAGATCTAAGGAAAAGTCAACGCTTAGGGAGTTAAATAAGAATTTTGATCAGGTATTAAAAAAGTACAGGGCAGACGATATTTTAGGTGATACTGAAGAAACACATTTAGAGAACCGCAGATTGTTGACCGTACTTTCCCAATACAAAAAAAGAGTTAAGGGGAAAGTTTACGGGCTAAGTGCAAAGGGTAACTTCACTTATATTGAGCCTGCTGAAACTCAACATTTGAATAATGCTTTAGATCAGTTAAAAATTGAAGAAAGACACGAGATTTTTAAAATTCTTGAAGCACTGACAATTAAGTTAAGAGGGGAGAGGAATAACCTTAAGGCTTTTCAGAGGTTACTCATTCGATTCGATTTACTCAATGCTAAGGTTAATTTTTCTTTATCATATAATGGAGTCAAGCCCGGTATCAATAATGATCAGGTACTGTACTGGAAAAATGCAAAACACCCACTCTTGTATCTAAACAATAATTTACACGGGCTGGAAACCATTGGTCAGGATTTGGAATTAGATAATGAGAATCGATTTTTAGTCATTTCGGGTCCCAATGCGGGAGGAAAGTCTATTACCCTTAAAACGGTTGGTTTATTACAAATGATGTTTCAGTCAGGTTTGTTTCTTCCGGTTGATAATGGAAGTTCCTGTTGTTGGTTCGAACAGATACTATCAGATATAGGAGATAATCAATCGATAGAAAATCAGTTGAGCACATACAGTTATCGTTTAAACAGAATGGCTTTTTTTCTTAAGGAAGCCAATGAAAGGACATTGTTGCTGCTGGATGAATTTGGAAGTGGGTCTGATCCGGAATTAGGAGGGGCATTAGCTGAAGTATTCTATGAAGAACTCTATGAAAAAAATGGATTTGCGATTATCACCACCCATTATACGAATATCAAAATTTTAACATCTTCTTTACCGGCAGCTTCAAATGCCTGTATGTTGTTTGATACTAAAAAACTACAACCACTTTATCAATTATCTGTTGGGCAGCCGGGGTCCTCTTTTACTTTCGAGGTAGCTCAGTATAATGGTATTTCAAATGATGTTATTGAACGTGCCAAAACAAAAGTTTCAGAAAACAAAGTTAAAGTTGATCAGTTAACTGTGGCATTGCAACAAGAAAAGTCAAAGTATAAAAAAATCAATACCGAACAGTACAGGTCAAGGGCAGAAGCAAATAGAAAAATTAGTGAATATGAAAGGAAGCTGACTAGTTTAACTGAGAAAGGAGTGAGGCAGGGTCAGTTTTTTGAACAGCAAAACAAGTTTCTGAACACCGGGAAAAAAATATATGAGCTTTTAAAAAAATACAAACACCATAAAACGAATAAAGCTTTAAATGAAGCCGTAAAAAAGTTGGTGGCCATTGAAAAATCGAAAGTTCTTGAAAAGGAAAAACCGGTTGAATTAAACCATAAATTAAAGCAACCTGAATTGCCAAAGCTCAAGGTGAAAGCTAAGTCTGAGCCTCAGGAAAAAAATGTTGGACCTGAAGTTGAAAATATTTCTATGGATCGCATTAAAGTAGGTGTTCGGATCAAGCTAAGAAATCAAAGTAAAACGGGAATCGTTAGCGAGATTAAAGGAAAAAAACTAAAAGTTGAGATTGGTAATTTTACTGTTTCAACTATTATCGAGGAAATAGAAAGGGTGTTGTAGCCTGAAGTTTTACATTATTTTTCCGGAAGGATTTAAGCATAAAAAAGGCCATCAATTTAAATTGATGGCCTTGCTATTTTTTGCGTTTTAAATTATATCAATTCAACAGCACCGGTACCAACATTATAGATTGCACCAACGATTTTAATTTCGTTGTTTTCATCCATTTCTTTTAAAATTGGACTTTCAGCTTTTATTCTGGCAATTGATTGTCTGACATTTTCTTCAGAAACAGCTTCAATAGCTTTCTGATCAAATTCTGCATTACCATTTGAAATGGCACTGACTGCAGGTTGAATTTTCGATAATAAAGGAGTGATATTACCTAGTTCAACGCCTTTACAGGCTGAAGTAACTGCACCACATTTAGTGTGTCCCAGAACTACCACTAATTTAGAGCCTGCTACTTTACATCCGTATTCAATTGAACCCAAAATATCTTCGTTAACGATATTTCCGGCAACTCTTACATTAAAAATATCTCCAATTCCCTGATCAAATACAAGTTCTGCAGGAACTCTGGAATCAATACAACCAAGTACAACAGCCAATGGGAATTGACCATCTCCGGTTTCAGAAACCTGCTCAATCAGGTTTCTATTGGTTTTTTGGTTTTCAACAAACCGCTTGTTCCCTTCAGTCAATCTTTGAAGTACTGAGTCCGGGGTATGTTTACTTTGAGTTTCTTTTGTTTGAGTATACATAATGTTTTTAATTATTTATTAATAGAAAAATGTTGTATCGGGGAACCTTCGCGTTCTGCGTCTAAATCAATGAGGTTTACTTTGATGTTTCTGGATTTAGCATTAATTAAGAAATCTTCGATAATTTCCTTAACATCATAGTGAATGAACTTTGTTTTAGAGGCATCAATTGTTACTGTACTGTTGTCAGCAATTTCGTCCAGCGTTTTTAATACTGATGCTTTATTTAAAAATGTCACATCTTCTGATAAAACAATGTTGTAATCTTGCTTACCTTCATTATTATTAAGGAAAATATGGTAAGGAACTTTAAAGTTATTTCTAAGAATAAAGAAGATAGCAACCGCTAATCCAATACTGATTCCCCAAAGTAAATCTTTACCAACAATAATGGCAATGGTTACAACAAATGGTACAAATTGTCCCCAACCTGCTTTATACATACTTTTAAACAAGTTTACGTTGGCCAGTTTATAACCTACAACAAGTAAAACAGCTGCCAGACAGGATAAAGGAATCATATTTAACAACCACGGCATTAACAATACAAATGAAGCAAGGAAAATACCATGAATAATTGATGACATTTTGGTTTTACCACCAGAATTGATATTGGCAGAACTTCTTACAATTACCTGAGTCACCGGTAATCCTCCGATTAAAGATGATACAACATTACCAGTACCCTGAGCTAATAGCTCTCTGTTTGTCGGTGTTACCCTTTTTTGAGGATCAAGTTTATCTGTAGCTTCTACACATAATAAGGTCTCTAAACTGGCTACAATGGCCATAATAAATCCTATCACATAAATTCTTGGGTTGGAAAGAATACTCCAATCCGGGAAAGTAAATAAACCGTAATACGGTTGACTTGAATCGGCAGCTTTAATCATAACCATGTGATTGTTGGTTCGGGTTTGCTCGCCAATAACTTCTGCTTCATTTACTAAAGCAAGATCAGGAAAAGACCCTTTAAATATTTCATTGATAACAATTCCTGCTATTACCGCTACAAGTGGTCCGGGAATCAAGCTTAATATCTTGTTTTGTTTCATGAACTTTTGCTGAAACAAAATCAATATGAACAATGAAATTACCGTTATTATAATAGCCCCAATGGTTGGGTTTTCAAAGGCATACCATATTTCTGAAAAAGTGGTGTGTCCGTCAGACTGGTAAAATGCCCAATCACCTTCAGGGTTTTTATCCCAACCCATAGCGTGAGGGATTTGCTTCAGAATCAGGGTAACTCCAATCCCGGCAAGCATTCCTTTAATGACCGAAGACGGAAAGTAATAACCTATAATTCCTGCTTTTACCAAGCCTAAAACAATTTGAATGATTCCGGCAATGATTCCAGCTACCATAAAGGCCCGGAATCCAACCATCATATCAAAATTCCCGTCAATTGTTCCAAGTTCTCTGATGGCTTCTGCAACAATCACGGCTAATCCGGCTGCAGGCCCGGAAACTCCAAGTGGAGATCCACTAATTGCCCCTACTACAAGACCTCCTACAACGCCGGCAATTATACCTGAAAATAATGGTGCCCCTGATGCGAGGGCAATTCCCAAACAAAGCGGTAAGGCCACTAAAAAGACCACTAACCCGGCTGGGATATCTTTTCCTAAGTTTTTGAAAAGATGTGTACTATCGTTACTCATTTTTAAAAATTAATTTTTTTAATTAAACTTCCCGGACTTGATTAAAATGTACCAATCAGATAAAGTCGGATGATCCAGGTTTATGAAACCGACTCTATATTAAACCAAATGATACCACAAAGATTGTGGTGGAGGCACTGGTATCTCTGATTGAAATTCTTTATAAGCGTTGATTTTATCTCTGGTATTAATACCATCAGGTATCATTTCCGAAAGAAGGTTCGTTTTCCGCTTGAAGAATGTTTCAGTATAATTTAATTTATGCGTAAAATCTTCTGTTTCTTCCTCACCAAAATCTTCCTCTCCTTCAAATTCATGAAACTCAGTTTGAAAAGAAGACGTTTGATAAATATAAAAGCTAAGGGGCTGCTGAACATAAACGAATGTAAGCAGAATTATCAGGAATGTTCTAACAGAGTTAATAGTAATTTCACGATATGTTTTTGTTGCCGTCAAATTATTTAATTGCCTTAATTACAAGGTTAGTATAAAAAGAAGAGATACAGTTTTTTTCTTCCGGATTGTCTGTCAGTGCCGGTAAATGCTCGGCAAAATATATTTGTTGATGAACGCCTTCTATAACTGTGGATACCAGCATATGAGGGTATCGGTATTCCGGGTTCACCTCTGTGATAATATCAGATATTCTTTGAACTAATCGTTTGTAAACCTTGAAATAGCCCTTTTCATTTTTCTCATCAACGGCTTTCGTATGAAATACTTTCGTTGATTCAGCAATAACAATCCGATTTAATAATTTTTCGTTAATGTGCTCAAATTTATGATCCAATTCAATAGGTTTGGTCAAGATTTTAAGCAGTGATATAAGCTTTTTCTCGGGGGAGTCCAGGTTGATCATACTGAAAACAATTTTATATTCCAGCCAACTCCAGTACCAACAGATTAAATAAATTAAGAGATTATGTTTGTTATTGAAGTAACGATAAATTGAACTTTCCGGAGAACCGATTGCATCTCCCAGTTTTTTAAAAGTGAAAGCCTCAAAACCCAGGTCATCAATTAACTCAATACTCTTTGATATGATCTTTCTGCCCAAATCGGATGAATCCGGATCTTTAATGTAAAAATCAGAACTGATTTTAATATTGATTTGAAGATTCTCCATAATAACGTTGATAACAAATATAATAGTAATACTATCATTAAACAACATTATACTATTAAAAAATATAGGATTTAATATTAAATCTTGAATAAAAGCTAATTTACGTTTTTGAATTTACCGTTAGTTAATTTATTGTTTAATAGGTTTTTAATGTGGTTTATGGAGTGAAAAAAGGTGAATTTTCTAATATTTAACGATAAAAAAAATAGGTTTGTCTAAAGTGTTTTGTCTAAGTGATTGTTTTTTAAGTTGTTAAAAGGGTGTTGTGTTCAGTCTAAACGTTAAAGTAACAGTCTAAAATTTGTTTATCAGTAATATTGGAATCTTGGATTGTTAGTTTGCCGTATTGGTCGAAAAAACAGTTTTTTTAGAGGCATTTTTTTTTTGATCTCAAAATAATGGCGTAGCTTCGATCAACGCGCATACCCTGTTTTGAATTTAAAATCAGGCTTTTATATGCGTATCGTTTTTTAATTGTAAATCAGGCCCCATGAAAAATCAGTTGACGCTGTTGTTATTTTGTTTTTTTTCTACCTCTATTGTGTTTGCACAATCAGGTACCGAATTTTGGTTTGCTCCACCAGAGGTTACATTTTCTCATAATTCACCAGGTGGTGTACCCATTTATTTGAATATTTCAACTTTCAATGATGCTGCAACTGTTACCATTGATCAGCCGGCTAACCTGGCTTTTACTCCCATTGTTTTATCTCTGGGACCAAATGTATCCCACCAGGAAGATTTGACAGCTTTTGTTGCAGATTTGGAAACCGCACCCACAAATACCATTCTGAATACTGGTTTAAGAATTGTGGCAACGGATACAATTACCGCTTATTACGAAGTCAGTAACTCAAACAATGCAGATATTTTCTCATTGAAGGGTAATTCATCACTTGGAAAGGAGTTTTATATTCCACTACATAAACATGAAGCTTTTTGGAATCACGATACTTACTCAGTGCCTAATCTGGCTTATGCTTCTTTTGATATAGTAGCCACACAAAATAATACAACAGTAATTATATATTCTCCTGTTGACGTTGACGGTATTCCGGCTTTAACACCACATACAGTTGTTTTACAACAAGGAGAAACTTATTCTTGTGCTAATACTGATCAGACCCTTGAGTTTGATCCTTACCGTGGCAGTAATGAACCAATTTATAGTATTCCAAGTAATCATCCTTCTGGTGCAGTGGTTATCAGTGATAAAGATATAGCTATTACAATTAAGGACGACTCTAATCATAATCCATCTGGTGGATGTTATGATTTATTGGGAGATCAAATAGTTCCTGTTGGGATAGTTGGAACTGAATACATTGCTGTGAAGGGACAGTTAAATGCAACAGGAGATGAAAGTGTATTCATTTTAGCCACACAAAACAATACTGAAGTATATATAGATGGAGCAACAACTCCTACCACTACTTTATTTGCAGGACAAACTTACCGGTACGATATGGATTATCTGGCTACATCAACCGATAATAGCGTTTACATTGTAACTTCAAAACCAGCCTATGTGACCCATGTTACCGGTTTTGGTTGTGAAGAAGGTCAGGCTGTATTACCACCATTAGGTTGTGCCGGTTCAGAACAAATTAGTATCATCAGGTCTACATCTGAACCTTTTTACCTCAATATTATGGTCAGGACCGGAAGCGAAAATAATTTTACAGTGACTGGCCCGGGCACAGGAACCATAAATGGAACATCATTCCAGGCTGTTCCAGGAACAGCAGGAACGTGGATGGCTGCTCAGATACAATATAATACTGCAGAAATACCGGTTAATCAGGCGCATTTAATTACAAATACATCTGATGTTTTTACATTGGCAATTGTAAACGGAGGAGCTGCAACAGGTTGCAGGTATGGCTTTTTTTCGGAGTTCGCGGCAGAGATTTTACTCGACCCCGGACCAGATATAACGATTTGTGCTAATGATACGGCACAATTAACTGCCTCGATCAGTGGTGGAACGACTACAGGTGTGTGGTCAACTTCCGGGTCGGGGCAGTTCCTACCTGACCCAACCGATTTAAATGCAACTTATGTTCCAAGTCCTGCCGATATTTCTGCAGGTTCAACTACACTTTTTTTGACCTCTACCGGTAATTGTACTCCGGTTCAGGATCAGTTAACGCTTAATTTTACACCTGCACCAACAGTTGATGCCGGCGTAGATGAAATTGCATGTGAAAATAATCCGGCAGTGAATTTAAATGGTGCTGTGACTATATCATCAGGAGGAATCTGGAGTGGTGGAGCAGGGACATTTGCACCCAATAATACGTCACTCACAACAACGTATACACCTACAGCAGCTGAGATATCGTCAGGTGTGGTTAACTTGGTTTTAGAGTCTACAGGAAATGGGACTTGTAATCCTGAATTTGACGGGATAGAAATTACCTTCTCTGATTCACCAGTGGTGGATGCCGGTGTTAACCAGTCAGCTTGTGTCAATAATCCGGATATAACGCTTGGAGGTTCGGTGACCATTGCAACAGGTGGACAATGGAGTGGTGGTGCAGGGACTTTTTCACCAAATGTAAACGCATTAAATGCAGTTTATACCCCTACAGCAGGAGAAATTTCAACCGGGAGTGTTGTACTTACTTTGTCATCAATCGGGAATGGAGATTGTAATGTAGAGTCAGATAATGTTACATTAACCTATACACCAGAACCAGTTGTTAATGCAGGACCTGATCAGACTAAGTGTGCTAATAATGCAGATATTACTTTGAATGGAAGTGTGACAATTGCAACAGGAGGGATATGGACTGGAGGTTTAGGTATTTTTACCCCTAATAATTCCGCTTTAAATGCTGTATATACACCAACTGTTTCTGAAATAGCTTCAGGAAATATTACATTAACCCTGACCAGTACAGGTAATGATAATTGTAACCCGGTAACAGATGATGTTGACATTACTTTTACGGCTGCACCAACGGTTGATGCTGGTGTAGATATAGATGTTTGTGCCAATAACCCTGACGCTGCTTTAACAGGAACTGTTACCATAGCAAGCGGAGGTGTTTGGCTGGGTGGTTCAGGTTCATTTTCCCCGGGGAATAATAGTTTAAGTACCACTTATACGCCTACAGCTACTGAAATTACTGCCGGAAGTGTTACGCTGACGCTTGAGACAACAGGAAATGGAAATTGTTTGGCAGAGACAGATGATATGATCATTACAATTAATCAGGACCCTATATCAAATGCAGGTCCTAATCTGACTTCTTGCGTTAATAATCCAAATGTCAATCTGGCGGGTAGTGTTCAGAACGCAACTGGTGGTGTTTGGTCAGGTGGAAGTGGAACTTACTCAATTGCAACAACCGATTTAAATGCGGTATATACACCATCTGCATCAGAGATTACAGCCGGGACAGCAACGCTTACGTTAACTACAACAGGAAATGGTTCCTGTCAGGCTGCAACTGATATGATGACAATATCAATAACTGACTCTCCAACTGTAAATGCAGGTCCTGATCAAACACTGTGCGGGAACAATGCTGATGTTAGTTTAAATGGAACAGTATTAATTGCAACCGGAGGACAGTGGAGTGGAGGCCTTGGTGTTTTTACACCAAATAATAATACTTTAAATGCCGTTTATACGCCAAGTGCAACGGAGATTGCTTCCGGATCAGTTACTTTAACCCTAACCTCAACCGGAAATGGACAGTGTAACCCTGAAACAGATAATATAACTATAAACTTTACACCAGCACCTGTTGCTGATGCAGGTTTGGATATTAATGTCTGTGAAAATAATTCTGATGCTTCGCTGGCCGGTACGGTTTCGGTAGCAACAGGTGGAGTATGGACTGGAGGAGCAGGAACGTTTAGTACTTCATCTACTGACTTAAGTGCAGTTTATTCTCCTTCAAGCTCCGAAATACTTGCCGGTATTGCAACACTAACTTTGACAACTACAGGAGTAGGTAATTGTAATACCGAAAGTGATGATGTTGATATTATAATTAATGCAGCCCCTACCGTAAATGCAGGGGCTGATCAAACAATTTGTGTTGATAATCTGACACTTATTCTTTCCGGTTCGGTTTCCGGAATAACTAATACAGGAATCTGGACGACTTCAGGAAGCGGTACATTTGTGCCCAATAATACCAGTTTAAATGCCGCCTATATTGCCAGTGCCGCCGATTCTATTAACGGTTCAATATCATTAACATTAACCTCAACTAATAATATGTCTTGTCTGGCAGTTGATGATGTGATGAATATTTCTATTTTACCAGCAGGGTTTGCTGACGCCGGATCAGATCAAACTGTTTGTGCCAATAATTCTAATATAACACTTAACGGTGGAATTTCAGGTGGAGCGGTTACCGGAGTCTGGTCTACTACAGGAACAGGTGTCTTTACGCCAAATGATTCTACACTTAACGCCAGTTATATTCCAAGTGCATTTGATATCGCAAATGGAACGGTAGATTTAATACTGACAGCTAACAGTTGTAATGCAGGTTCTGATAATATGACTGTTACTATAACTCCAGCTCCGGTGGTAGATGCTGGTGCAGATATAACCGTTTGTGCTACTGATTTGGATATTCCGCTGATTGGATTAGTAAATGGAGCAAATACAACAGGTGTTTGGGGAACATTGGGAACTGGTGGTTTTTCTCCTTCAAATACGAGTTTAAATGCAACATATAATGCCAGTTCTGCTGACTCCGTTAATCAAAGTGTAACACTTTATTTGACTTCAACTAATGTAGGTAACTGCATTGCCGTTACTGATTCAATAAACGTTAATATATTCCCTACTGGAGTAGCCAATGCCGGTGCAGACCAAACCTTATGCAGCAATAATGCAGATGCCTTAATGAATGGCGCTATTACCGGTGGTGCAACTGCGGGTATCTGGTCAACATCCGGTTCTGGTGTTTTTGTACCTTCAAATACTGATTTAAATGCGACATATATCCCAAGCCTGGGAGACGTGACATTAGGTAGTGTCGATTTAATTTTAACTGCAACTAACAGTTGCAATGTGGCTACCGATTTTATGAGTATTGCATTTACAGCTTCACCGGTTGTTGATGCCGGACCTGAATTGTCTATTTGCGGAACGAACCCTAGTATTGCGGTTAACGGTAGTGTTAGTAATGCTGTAGGAGGAGTTTGGACCACGACAGGGTCAGGAACTTTCTCTCCTTCTGCTACGAACTTATCAATGACCTATAATGCAAGTGCAGCTGATATTGCTAATGGAGGGGTATTTTTATATTTAACATCAACCGGTAATGGTAATTGTAATCCGGTATACGATTCTACTTTTGTAGCTATATCGAATGGTATTTCAGTTGATGCCGGAGTTGATCAACAAGTTTGCTCTACTGCTGATTTTGCTTTACTACAGGGACTCGTTACCAATGGATCGGTAAGTGGTGTATGGAGTACTTTAGGAACAGGAACCTTTTCACCAAATGATAGTTTACTTACTGTTGAATATCATTTTAGTGCGGCAGATACAACTGTTGGTTCAGTGATTTTGGTATTAACCTCCACCAATAATGGTTCCTGTGTAGCTGAAACAGATACTGTGGAACTTACTTTTGGTAATTCGGTATTTACTAATGCAGGTACTGATCAGATTGTTTGTGCAGATGACGGATTGGTTAACCTGTCAGGTTTTGTAAGTGGTGGTAGTATTACAGGGGAGTGGCAAAGTCTGGGGTCAGGAATTTTTAATCCGTCTGATACTGTTCTCAATGCGATTTATATACCATCACCAACAGATTCGATTAACGGCTATGTTGATTTAGTGTTAAATTCTACCAATAACGGAGGCTGTGCTCCAGGTACCGATACGGTTCAAATTATTATAGAGCCCGTTCCATTAATTAATGTCGGTGCGAATAAAAGTATCTGTGCTAATACCGATTCAATTGCATTGTCAGCTATTCTTACCAATGTTACAAGCGGGGTATGGACTTCAAGCGGAAGCGGACAGTTTTCACCTTCGGCTGATAGTGCTAATGTATATTATATACCAAGTGCAATAGATATATCAAACGGTACTTTTATGTTGGCATATTCCAGTACCAGTGCTGTGTCTTGTGCTAATAAAACAGATACATTGACAGTGAATATCATTGAACCCCTTATTGTTGGATTTGAAAATGATGAAACCTGTGAAAATATGCCAATGTTATTTAATGATACTACACAGGTGCTTACCGGTAGTATAACTGATTGGTTATGGGAGTTTGGAGATGGAGACTCCTCGCAGTCCCAAAACCCCATTCACATATATGATGAAAACGGGATTTATGAGGTTAAGTTAACTGTAACTTCAAGTTTAGGCTGTATTGACAGTGAATTCAAGTCAATAATAATTAAAGCCGGACCGGTTGCTGACTTTAATTATACACCATTAAGCCCTTCTATTGATCAGGAAATAACCTTTACAACGCAGTCCTCCGGAGCAACTGAACATTCATGGGATTTTGGAGATGGTACTACCGTAATAACAACACCAAATACCACCCATACTTATCCGACTGCCGGAACTTATACAGTAGAGTATTTTGTGTCAAACTCTGAAGGATGTTCTGATACAATCACCAAGATAATTGATGTCAATGAAGACTTAGTATATCCTCCGGCAGTTCCTTCCGGTTTCTCTCCAAATAATGATGGGGAAAATGATATGCTTCTGGTAAGAGGAGGACCATTCACAGAAATAGAACTTAAAGTTTATAATAACTGGGGTAATTTGATTTTTGAATCGGAAGATGTTGAAGTCGGATGGGATGGAACATGGAAAAACAAGTTGATGCCTGTTGGAGACTATATTTATTCAGTAAAAGCTGTCACGATTGACGGAGAGTCCTATTCATTTACAGGCAGTGTTTCAATTATTAAATAACCGGATAAAAAGACTATTATGAAAAGTATTGCAAAAATATTAGCCCTTATTCTACTCGTAGTATCTGGTGGAATATTTGCTCAGGATTATCATTTTTCACAGTTTGATGCTTCCTCAGTAAGAATGAATGCAGGGATGACCGGCATGTTCTCTAATTACTCATATAAGTCGGGAATTATGTACAGAAACCAATGGCGGTCATTGTCTGTAAAACCTTTCTCAACCTTTAACCTTAGTTATGAAATGCCTGTTAATAGAAGATGGGGAGTTGGAGGGTATATTACCAATTTTGATGGGGCAAAAGTATATAATGAATTCAATTTGGTTTTATCAGGAGCTTACCGGATTACAAAACCAGGACAAGACATTCATGTATTAAGTACCGGATTACAAATCGGATTTATTAATAAAAATATAAACGATAAGGAGTTAACGTTCAATAATCAATATCAGGGAGGCGGTTTTAATCCTGACATGACCAGTAAAGAAAATTTTGAACGATTCAGTAAATTTATGCCGGAAATTAATTTTGGATTGTACTATGAATATGGCGATTGGTATCCTTTTAAACCGTATATAGGTTTTTCTATTTTTCATATCAGCAGTCCGAAAAATCAATTTATTGAAACATCCGTTGATCCATCCCGATTACCAAGAAGGTACCTCTTACATGCCGGTGTAATTTATAAAATAAACCAGGAATACACCCTTGAACTTAAAACCAGGGAGATGTGGCAGGGCAGAGCCAGTGAATATTATATGGGGTTTGAATTAGACTATTTGGTTGACAGCAGATCAAATACTAAGATTACAGGTGCATTTTTTTACAGAGTTAAAGATGCAGTTGTACTGGGAATAGGAATGGATTATAGGAACCTGAAGTTTATGACCACTTATGATATTACTACATCCGGACTGAAAGACCATAACAGTAGTTTTGGTGGTCTGGAGTTTTCATTGAGGTTTGCACCAAGGCGTGGAGGAGCAACTAAATATTAATACCTAAAGCTCAATACCAACACCAACAATATCATCTGTTTGAGGAATATCACCCTTCCAGTTATAGTACGCCTCTACTAATATTTCTTTTTGTTCTTGTAAGGACATATGGATATTTGTCTGTAACTGATTGAACAGGCGTTTTCTGGAATATTTTTTCTTGTTTTGTCCCCCAAATTGATCGGTATACCCATCAGAAAACATAAAAAGTTTATCTTCGGAATTATACTTTATAGTTTGAAGTTTAAACTTTTTCGGTCCTGTCTCACTGTGAAACGGGCAAAAACCAATTGATTTCCGATCACCTTTAATGTGGTTAATTTCCTTTTTTGTAGCATGGAACAATGAGTGATATGCACCTGCAAATTCAACAATATGGTCTTGCTTATCTATTTTACATAAGGCAATGTCCATCCCATCCTTAATCATCTTACTGTTTTCTAAAATCTCACCATGTAATGTTGTAATAAGCTGTTTATCCAAAATTTCTAAAATTTCGTTTGGTGGAGTTCCTCTTTTCTTTGAATTGATTATGTCCAGAATAAATTTTGCCATTATGGTTAAAAAAGCACCCGGTACTCCATGCCCGGTACAGTCGATTGTGGCCACATAAGATATCTGATCAGTATATTCCCAAAACATGTATGAGTCTCCACTCACGACATCTTTTGGAAGATAGATTACAAATGCATCCTTAAAGTTTTTTTTGATAGAATCAACTGAAGGCAGTATTGCATTTTGAATACGTTGCGCATACGATAAACTGGATTTTATACTATTGTTTTGTTCTTCAATCGTATTCTTTTGAAGGACCAATTGTCGCGTACGTTGTGTGACCCGTTCTTCCAATGAAAGATAAAGGTCAACCACACGTTGCCTTTCTTTCTTTAAATGATCATTTTTATTGAAGGCTTCAATACCCTCTTTTACGGTAAGGTTCAGGTCATCTACATTCCATGGCTTTGGTATAAATCTGTAAAGTCCTGCACGATTAATGGCATTTACAATATTTTCCTGACTGGCCTGTCCTGTCAGGAGTATTCGGATAGTCTCAGGGTATTTTTCCTTTACTTTTGAAAGAAATTCGTCTCCCTGCATTTCCGGCATAAGCTGATCCGAGATGACCATATGAGGAAGAGCATTTTCTTCGTCTAACTCGTTCATTAATTCGAGGGCTTCAGTGGCACTAAGTTCCGTTAAAATACTAAATCTGGATCCAAAAAAATTCTTAAGTTGATTTTTTAAACTCTTTAAAATAACCGGTTCATCATCCACACAAAGAATTGTCGTTTTTTTTGAGTCAAATGAATAGTTTGGAGATTTAATGGCTTTTATGACCTCTTCAATATCCCATGGTTTTTTCATGCATCTGAAAACATTGAGGTCATTCATAGCCTTTTTCAGATCCTCTTTATTTGAATGACTGGTGAGTATCATTTTTCGGACTTTGGGGAAATTCTTATGAACTTCAACTAAAAACTGCTCACCGGTATTGCCAATAGTAACCCAATCGCAAATAATTGTTGAGGGAATTGCTTTAAAGTCAAATTCTTCTAAAATATTCACTGCCTCCTTAACACTTGTTGTAAATTCCAACCGATAGTCTTCGTCAAACTTGTTTTTCAACTGACTATTCAATGTATTTAAGTCGTTTATATTATTGTCAGTAAATAGGATTAACTGTTTCATAAGGTGAGGTTTTGAGCTTCAAGCCATGTAAGACCATCTTCCAGTGTTGAAAAAAAATTGAAATTGAATGTTGAATTTGAGTTGTCTTCGGCAGTTATTCTTACTGATTCTTTCGATAAAATTTCATCTCCCAAACAATAAGCTTTTGTTGTAAAATTATTTTCTGATAAAAACGGATTAAAAACATTGTGCATCCATTCCTGGGCGTTTAACTCCATAGTTGGCCCTCCATTAACAGTATTGATAATTAAATTTGGAAAGTACTTTCCACCTGCCAGTTGATTGAGTAAGATCTCTTTGAATAAAATCATTTGATTAAGGTGATTTTCTCCGTATAAATTTGCAGATTCAGGTAAATACCTTTGCTCAAAAGCTTTAACGTTATCGTGCCTGTAAATCTCCATATATGTATTTTTGTTGAGAAGTATCATAAGTCGAATGTTAAGCGGTTTAAAGTTTAGACTGCTAACTAATGGAAGTTTGTTTGGTTTATTAGTGCCAGATCATATTTTCAGGTTATAGCATTCTGGGCTTTCAGCCATTCCATGCCTTCTTTAAGTGTTGCAAAAAAATCGTATTTAAAAGGAGAATTTGATTTATCGTCAGCTGTTAATTCAACTGATAATTTGGAAAGAATTTCTTCTCCTAAACAATAGGCCTTTGTAGTAATTTTTTTTTCTTCCAGGAACGGGTAAAATACGCTATGCATCCAGTCCTGAACCAGAGGTTCCATGGTTGGCCCTCCCTGAGTAGTATTAATAATTAAGTTAGGGAAATTTATTCCTGCATTTAATTGCTGAGTGATTACATTTCCAAAAAGTTTCATTTGATCAATGTATTTCTCACCAAATAAGTCAGATGATGGTTTTAAAAATCGTTGTTCAAATGCTTTAATATCATTGTGTAAGTAAATTTCCACGAATTCATTTTTTTCTAATAGTGTCATAATTCAGCGAGTTTAATATTTATATCAGTTGTTGTAAGTCTGTTTTCTATTTCAATACCTCATAACTATGCTTCAATATTTTGATTTTTAATCCATTTCAAAGCGTCTTCCAATGAACTGAAATAATCATATTTAAAAGAAGAGTTAGATTTATCGTCAGCTGTTAATTCAATAGATAGTTTTGATATGATTTCCTCACCCATACAATAGGCCTTTGTGGTAATATTATTTTCAATTAGTAGTGGATAGAATGTAGAGTGCATCCATTCCTGGACTTCCGGTTCAATGGTTGGTCCGCCGTTAATGGTGTTAATAATTAAATTTTGGAAAGTGTGGCCGAGTGCGGCCTGTTCAATAATCTGATCTTTTAAAATAGTCATTTGTTCAATAAATCGCTCTCCAAACAAATTCACTGATGTTGGCTTATATCTGAGTTCAAATGCTTTAACATTATCATGGCGGAGTATTTCCGCAAAATCATTTTCAAGTAATAGGGTCATTTATAATGTTTTTTTAGTTTAACAATAAATTTTGTGCCTTCATTATGGCTGGTTTCAAACGAGATTTTACCATCCTGATTTTCGACAATTTTTTTTACGATAGAGAGCCCCAGTCCGGTACCTTCCCCTTTAGGCTTTGAAGTGAAAAAGGGTTCAAAAATCTTGCTTTGAATAGCTTCAGGGATACCAGGGCCGGAATCTCTTATCCAAACTTCAACATAACTCTCCCTGTTAAGTATTGAGATTTCTATTTTACCTGTAAAATTGATTGCCTGAAGAGCATTAAATAAAATATTCGTCCAAACCTGTCCTAACTGATCAGGTATAGCATCCACCAAATCCGTTTCGTCATAATGTCTTATGACTTCAACATGTTTAAGATTCGAGTCGTAAATTCGTAATATCGACTCAATAGATTTTTCAACTGAAATGGGTTTGGGTTCGGAATCATCTTTATGAGAGTAATTTTTAAGTGCGAATACAATTTTTGATGCTTTTTGCACCGAATTTTCTATTATCATACATGAATCAAAGATGCGGGTTAATGCATTAACTGACTCGAGTATTTCGGTAGTATTTTCGTTTAAATAAAGTGTTTCAAAAGCTTCAATACTTTCATAGATACCAAGATCCACCAATTGATCGGCAATATCGTCAGGATCATCTTTTATGTCCATTTCAGAAAGTGTACTTGCAAGGTTTTTACGGATCTTCCTCAGCTCCCGGGAGGTATAATGGGTGCCATCAGGTTTAAAAGATTTGTGCAGGAGAGCTTTGTAAACTTCCAATTCATCTTTTGTCAATTGATTAATCATATCTAAATGATCAGTCGTTATTGTACGTAAATTGGATTCAATAACATCCCTTGAGGCATTTATAGCGCCCAGAGGAGTATTTACTTCATGAGCTACTCCTGCCACCAGTTTCCCCAAGGCGGCCATCTTCTCTATTTTTATCAACCTATCCTGAGTTTCTTTTAACTCGCTAACTGTTTTTTGGATTTTTTGATAAGCCTGAATCAGTAATTTTTTTTGGGCATCAAAACGTTCTTTCTGAAACTTAAAATCCGCTTTAAGCTCATCAATTTGGCTTAAACTCATATTGAAATAGTACTGCTTTTAATAAAAAATAGCGGGGCGGATACCCTAAGTTACGAAAAAAACTTTAATTCAAAGGAGGTAAATTTAAATTTATAGGAAAGTTAAAAGTTTCTTATTAATATAGTTATGAGTGTTTTAATTGTTTTGGAATTAGTTTTCCCAAATTTGAATTTCTTACAAAACCATTAATATCGATTAAGGTTAGCAAACTTAACCAAAGATAGCATTACAGGAACCTCTATCAAAACGCCAACAACAGTGGCCAGAGATGCTCCGGAATTAAGCCCGAAAAGTGCAATGGCTACTGCTACAGCAAGTTCAAAGAAATTACTGGCCCCAATCATTGCTGCCGGAGCACAAATATTGT
The DNA here is from genome assembly GCA_965230195.1 of Putridiphycobacter sp. GTDB lineage: Bacteria > Bacteroidota > Bacteroidia > Flavobacteriales_D > Crocinitomicaceae > Putridiphycobacter. The sequence goes on along the minus strand of OZ245997.1, from coordinate 4,658,528 downwards.
GTTGAAGTTTTAAATATTTACCGATAAACCAGCTGGCAAAAAAGATGAAATAAGTTTGTATAGCCAGTGGGATTGCAATTAGAAGAATTGCAATAGGTTGTTGAATTATTTTTTCTCCCTGAAATGCGAACAACAGAATTAAAGTGGTAAGCAGAGCAAAAATAGAGATAGGTTTTAGTCGTTTAAGAAAGGTGTTTTTAAACCAGTTTTCTCCTTTTAATTTGATTAGTATTCTGTTTGAAGCATACCCTGCAATTAAAGGAATAACCACAAATACTATTACTGAAGTGATCAATGTGTCGTATGGGATCCCGACATGACCACCTGAAGTATCAGTGAAATTTATACCAAAAGCAGAGAATAGAAGTCCGACAATTGGAATAAAGGCAATTAAGAGTATCAGGTCATTGACAGAAACCTGTACCAGGGTATAATTGGCATCCCCATTGGTGAGGTATGACCAAACAAATACCATGGCAGTACAGGGAGCGGCACCTAATAGAATTGCTCCGGCCAGGTACTGTTCAGCATCTTCCGGTTGTAACCACCCCTGGTAAAGCTGATAAAAGAAAATATAACCAAATAAGGCCATTGTAAACGGCTTAATAATCCAATTAATGGTCACCGTTAATCCTAAACCTTTCCAGTTTTTAGAAACATTTTTAATCGAAGAAAAATCAATTTGTACCATCATAGGGTATATCATTAACCAAACTAAGATGGCAACCGGTACATTGACCGTGTATAGGTTCCATTCACTTAAAACGGTAATGGAATCACCAAATAAATAGCCAAATCCAATTCCGATTCCAATACAAAGTAATACCCATACAGTCAGGTATTTTTCAAAAAAAGCAATTTTATTTTTCTGGGACATTATTTTTTAATTTGACTGAATACAAATAACATTTCTGTAGCAATTTCTACAGACTTATTAAAATAACCTGATTCTTGTTCAGGGGTGTTGTCATACTGTTTAGGATCAATATAGGTCAATGATATTCGGGCATTTGCCGAAGGGATAAAAGGACAGTTCGCATCAGCATCACCACAAGTCATTACAGCGGCAAAATCACTTTTGGGATTAAAATTGTGATCAAACACTTTTGAAAATCCAATGACAGGATGAGTCTGTGGGTGAAACCGGACACTATATACCGGATTCTCTTCTTGCGAAAGTTGAGTGGTCTCTAATCCGCAATTTTGAAGCGCTGCAATCGTTTCGGTAAATATTGCTGTTTCACTTGTCCCTCCAGAGTAGACATTGATATGAGGCATATCAAAATGATATGCTGCAACCTGAGCCCAAACCTGAGTAAAGAAACTACGCCGCGAGTTATGTGTACAAATGAATATTAGTGATAGACTTTCCTTCCCGATATTTGTTTGAATATAGTCACTTAGTACGGAGAGTTTTTGTTTCCTTTCATCAGTAATTGTGTCAAAATTACCAATGCATTTATTAACAAATGAGTTTAAAGTAGTAGTATCCATCCTTCAAGTTAACAGCACCCGGAACCAGGTGTACAAGCATTAGTATTATCTGATTCTTCCAACTGTTCAACTGGTATTCCACAGTTGTCCATAGCAAGGCAATTGGTTTTTTTCTGTGTAAGGAGGAAATTTGTACCGTCAAAATCCAACCCGTATTTTCCAATAGTATCTGCCTGATATTCTACTTCAATTTCAAGATCTTCCAGTGCCAGTTTTCTTTCGGATAGTCCAATGATACCTAAAAGCTTTCTTGGTGCCAGTTTATGGTCAAAGTCATTGGCTTCCCATAGCTGAAAATTAATTACTGATTCGTCTCTGAGTGTACCACCACAATCGATAAATTTTTTAGTGATCAACCCAATTTCGGTAACATGAAAATGAGTTGGTACAAAGCTACCGTTAGGTAAAATGAAGTTTAAAGTTTCAATGTCTTTTAATTGTAATTTTAGTTCTGAGAGTTTCATTTATTTCTGATAAAATTTAACAACAATTTGTTTTATTATTTAAGTCGTAAGCCTTGAAGAAAGTATCAAAGAGTTGATGGATTTTGTTCCATTGTGTTTCATTGATACAATAATTCATACTAACACCTTCAACTGTTCCCTGAATAATGCCAATAGTCTTCAGTTCTTTTAAGTGTTGACTGATAGTAGCTTGTGCAAGACCTAGTTCATTAACCAGATCACTGTTTATACAGGCATTGGCTTTTACTAAATGCTGTAAAATGGCAATTCTGGCCGGATGAGCAAACGCTTTGAGTAAGCTGGCAATTTCATTTTGCTCGTCAGTATAAAGTGTCGTTTTTGTTATTCCCATAATTATATTGCAATATTACGATATAATTTGGACAAAAGTCATTTTTTTATCAAATAATTTAGTCGTAAATTTGATGGCTGTGAAATCAGGGGGTGTGGTATGCATGATGAAGGCTGTGATTGTATTAAAAAAGTATAAGCATATATGTTGTTTAAAAGGATTTTTACATGTTTAGTGGTATTTCAGTCAGTTGCAGGTTTCGCCTGTGATGGTTGTAATATTTACACTGGAATGAATGCTTATAACACGGAAAATAAAATCAGCATTTATACCAGGCAAAGAACCACGTTTGGTGAGTTTAGTGCATTAGGGGAAATGATTATGAAGCACACAGGCCATGCTAACGATAAAAATCTTTGGGACCGATCGGTTATTGAACGGTATCAAACTGTTGAAATAAGAGGAGATTTTTACTTTAAAGAAAAGTGGAAAACAACAATAATTCTACCTTTTACTAACAATTATCAGTTTTTGGATTCGGAAAAAAGATTTAGAATCAGTGGTATTTCTGATCCGGTAATATTAGAAACAAGAAATTTTTATTTGGATAAAAAAAATGGTCTTAACCAAAAAATTGGTGTGGGACTGGGGTTGAAACTACCGCTTGGCTTAACCAATGTAAATGTTGAAGGATTCAGACCTAACCTTGATTTTCAGCCGGGATCAGGCGCTTATAGTGGGATAGGTTATGTTGATTATTATATCAGTAACAAAACATGGGGTGGATTTGCCAATGTCAATTATAAATTAAATGGCAGAAATCAGGATAATTACCGTTATGGATACAGTTTAAATTCCAAAATAACCGGTTTTTGGAAAACAAATGTCAAAAAAGTGTCGTTTATATTAATGACAGGGATATATACTGAGTTTACAGGGTTTGATGAATCTGATGTTGTTCATGAGGATACAGGTGGCCAGATTATTTTTGGAAATCTTGAGTGGAGAGTAGGATATAAGCAACTAATGCTTTCGGCTGAGTACCAACCGGTGCTCTGCCAAAACATGTATGGGAACACCCAGCTATTGACCCGTGACAGAATAAATATCGGATTAACATACAATATAAAAAAATAATATATGAGGTTAAAGGGTCTGATGTTGAGTTTCATATTAATTGGAAGCTTGACATTGTCAGCATGCCGAAAGGGATGTACTGATGAAGCAGCAGTTAATTTTGATTCGAAAGCTAAAAAAGATGATGGTTCCTGTCATTATCAGCAGGAGGTAACCTTAAAGTTTACACAAAATTTCAATGGTCAACCTATTACTGTGTCTGATTTCAATAACGTAAATTATACGATAGCACATGGCGAGAAATTGAGTATTACCAAGTTACAATACTTAATTTCAGAATTAAGGTTTTATAAGCCTGATGGTGATAGTGTAGTAGTTGATATGTACCGTTTTATTGATCTTGAAAATCCGGGAACATTAAGTTATGGACTTAACGAGATGTTGGACGGAGGAGAATACTCGGCGATAGGATTTAATTTTGGTTTTAATAAATCTGATAATGTTACAGGAGCATACCCTGATTTAAACCTCTTAAGCTGGTCTTGGCCTCATCAAATTGGAGGAGGTTACCATCAAATGAAAATGGAAGGTCGATTCATTGATGCTGATAATGATACGGTATCCTACCAATTTCATAATGGAAGTGCTACCAAAGCAACAACCGGTGTTTTTGAACCAAATTATTTCAGGGTAAAATTACCAGAGTCCTCATTTACTTTAAGTAATTGTGCTATTATTGAAATTAAAATGGATATTGCAGAATGGTATAAAAATCCGCATTTATGGGATTTGAATGCCATGCATTCAATGTTGATGCCTGATTATACAGCTCAAACTATGATGTCAGCAAACGGAAAGTCAGTTTTTTCACTTGGGGAAATTATCCAGTAAATAAACTGAAAATACTTTCAAGGCCACTTTCTTTTTCTATTTTTGTTAAAAGCTCAAGCGTTATGTCAAAAAAAATGTGGCTAATAATTTTAGCAGTTGTTCTAGTTGCAGGAATAGGATATCTGATTCTGAGTAATGATGCTCCGAAAAGTGGTGATAATGAAGAGGCAGGGACAGAACTGACTATCTCAAACAATTTTATAGAAATAACAGGATTTGATTACAAGAAAAATTTGTTTGGAAAATGGGTGATTAACGGACATCTTAAAAATCAATCGGCTTATGATATTGACCGTATAGAATTTGCTGTTAAATTCAGTGACAATACCGAATTCGCAATGTATGAAAGTACAGTGTCTGCAGGTCAAAAAGACCACCCTTTTGAGTTAAAGTTAACAGGTCATAAAGGAGAGGAACTTATTTCCCTGAACGTTAGAGAAGTTTTTAAGCAGGAGTAATTAGTCGTTTTGGAATACGACAGTAAAGAAATTTAACCGTTTCAATTGTTTTGAAGCCGCTTGTTTTGCTGAAATTTAATTACCTTTGCAATCCAATAAAAAATCCAAACCAGTATGTTTGAAAATTTAAGTGAAAAATTTGATAGAGCTTTTAAAGTTTTAAAAGGACATGGACAGATTACAGAAATCAATGTTGCTGAAACATTAAAGGAGGTACGCCGTGCTTTACTTGATGCTGATGTTAACTTTAAAACAGCCAAAAATTTCACCAATACTGTTAAGGAAAAAGCCTTAGGTAGAAATGTTTTAACAACTGTTTCTCCGGGTCAATTATTGACTAAAATTTGTCATGAAGAATTAGTGGAATTAATGGGAGGAGAGCACTCCGAAATTAATTTTAAGGGTAATCCGGGAATCATTTTAATGTCAGGTCTGCAAGGGTCGGGTAAAACTACATTCTCAGGTAAACTGGCAAATTTTTTAAAGAATAAACAAAGAAAAAATCCTTTATTAGTTGCTTGTGATGTTTACCGTCCGGCAGCGATTGATCAAATTCATGTATTAGGTGAGCAGTTGGGAGTTGAGGTATTTTCGAACAGGGAAGAAAAAAATCCGGTAAAAATTGCTCAGGATGCCATTGCGTATGCCAAAAGTAATGGGTTTAACGTTGTGATTGTGGATACCGCTGGTCGTTTGGCTGTGGATGAAAAGATGATGGATGAAATAGAGGCTGTTAAGAAGGGGATTAACCCAACAGAGACTTTATTTGTTGTGGATGCCATGACCGGACAGGATGCTGTAAATACAGCGAAAGCCTTTAATGACAGAATCGATTTTGATGGTGTTATTTTAACTAAACTGGACGGTGATACCCGTGGTGGGGCAGCGCTTACCATTAAAACCGTAGTTAATAAACCGATTAAATTTGTCGGTACGGGAGAAAAAATGGATGCCCTGGATATATTCTACCCATCCAGGATGGCTGACAGGATTCTGGGAATGGGTGATGTGGTTTCATTAGTTGAAAAAGCCCAGGAGCAGTTTGATGAAAAGGAGGCGAAGAAACTTCAAAAGAAAATAGCTCAAAACAAATTTGATCTGGACGATTTTTATAATCAGTTACAGCAAATTAAGAAAATGGGTAATGTAAAAGATTTGATGGGGATGATTCCGGGTATGGGAAAAGCCATGAAAAATGTTGATATTGATGATGATGCATTTAAAGGAATTGAGGCCATTATCCAGTCAATGACACCCAAAGAAAGAGCAGAACCATCTATCATAAACGGACCAAGAAAAAAACGTATTGCTAAAGGAAGCGGAAATAAAATTGAGGAAGTTAATAAATTACTTAAGCAATTTAACGAAACCAAAAAAATGATGCATCTGATGAGTAATAAGAAAAACATGATGAATATGATGCGTCAGTTTAAAGGCATGCGTGGTGGAATGGGAATGCCTGGAATGTAGGTATGATAACCATTCAGATATTAGGTTCTGGTGCAGCTACGCCTACTCTTTCCAGAGGGGTAACAGCGCAATATATTAATTTTAACGAACGACGGATATTGGTTGATTGTGGAGAATCCACACAGTTACAGCTACGCAAATTCGGCGTAAAATTTCAGCGTTTACAATATATTTTTATATCACATTTACATGGCGATCACTATTTGGGATTGCCCGGATTGCTGGCATCAATGCATTTATTAGGAAGAGTCAATGATCTTCATGTTTATGGTCCACCTGAACTTGAAACTATCATCAATCATCAATTTGAATTAACACACGTTAAACTTTGCTATAAGATTATTTTTCATGCTGTGAGTTGTAAGGAAAAAACCGTGATTTTTGAAGATAATCTTATGACAGTATCGGCTATCCCATTAAAGCACAGAATTCCTTGCTATGGTTACCTTTTTGAAGAAAAAGAAAAGGAAAGAGGGATGATTAAAGAGGCTGTTGAGAAATTTAAATTAACTATTCCTGAAATACTGGCTTTGAAAAAGGGAGAGGATATAAAACGGGGAGAGCAGGTAATTTTAAGTCGTGAGGTGACAACCGATCCACCAAAAATAAAATCCTATGCATTTTGCACTGATACCAAATATATCAGTGACTTGCATGAGTCGATCATGGGAGTGGATATCTTATACCATGAGGCTACTTTCCTTGAAAAAGAAAAGGATCGTGCTAAAGCTACTTTTCATTCAACGGCATTGCAGGCCGCACGGGTAGCCAACGCAGCCGGTGCAAAACAATTATTGCTTGGGCATTTTTCTGCCAGATATAAATCAACCGAAGAGTTGGAACTTGAAGCAAAAACGGTTTTTGATCAAACAGTTTGTGTTAATGATGGGGATAAATACATAATTTAATGAACTAACAGGAATGTGATTAACTGAATTAGAGAGACAGACCAATGAATTATCTATATACGGCAACATGCACCCTGATTTTGGTATTCATTTATTTGATTTTTCAAAAGAAAAAGAAAAACAATGCCGATTATTTATTAATTGTACTTAATCTTTTAATAGGGAGTTTTTTGATTTCTGATATTTGGGTAAGAGCAGATTTAAGTTCACCTGCTATTATATTTCAGAATGCCGTACCACTATTTATATTTCCGGTGTTTGTTTATTACGCACTTCAGTATATTTATGCCGGAAAGAAAGTCAACCCCTTATGGCGGCTGATATTTTTACCTGGTTTCAGTTTCATTTTATACAGTTGTATTGACCACTTCGTTATTCAATCATACGATCAGGAAGCACTTATTAAACACTTTAATAATCCAACGCTGATTTATCATCTGTTTTTTAAAGGGAGTCAAATTACCTTTATAATTATATTGTTCTGGTTACTTACACGAATTAGGCAATTCAGAAAAGAGATTAAAGATGGTTTTTCTTATATCGAAACCATTAGTATAGGTTGGTTGAGAAATTTTACATTAATCTACCTATTCATCTTGTTGTTTACCTTTGTTTTGTTTTTATCACAAAACCTGGGACTACTAAAACTTAATATTAGTCAGGTATTTGGAGCTTTGTATGGTGTGTTGGTATTTTCAACCTTTTACCTGAATTTTCAAGGTATAAAACACTACACGTTGGATCAGGAATATACAGAGGAAGAGCTTTTACAAGAGAAAAAAGTAAAAAAGATATCGGTAAATGAGCAATCAAAAACAGATATTCATCATAATATGATTCAACTTTTTGAGGATTCTAAGGTTTACCTGCAACCTAAATTTGGGTTAAAAGATTTATCAGATTTATTAGATCAAAATACACATACTGTTTCTGCCATTATTAATGAAGTAGAAGAAAAATCGTTTTACGATTTGGTTAATGGCTATCGGGTTGAGCACTTAAAGATGCTTTTAAAAGAACCCAAAAATGCCAATTTTACAATTTTAGGCTTGGGATTGGAAAGTGGTTTTAACTCTAAGGCCTCATTGAATCGTATTTTTAAAAATCATACCGGTTTAACACCAAAACAATACCTCGACAATAGTCCCATCCGGTCAGGTAACACCTAAAACAGGTCTCATCCGATAACTTGAGGCGATTGAGACTCTTTTTCATAAGACATTTGTGCTGAATTAAAAAAATAATTATGAAAAAGATCATCACAATGTTAATTGTTATTGCAAGTGTTAAATCATCATTTGCTCAAACTACTCAAGGTAATTTAACACCCTTAAAAGTAAATGTACTGTTCGGACTGACTCAACCATTATTAGGAGGGTTTAATTTTGAAACAAACTTATTTTATAAACGTCTGGCTTTCGACTATTCGCATGGAATTTCACTTAATTTTGATAATGAAATTTTAGATGAAACCAATCAGGCTTTAGGATTGGCTGTACATGTACCCTGGACAACTGGTTTTGGGGTTGGATACAGATTTAATGAATGGTTAAATATAAGAGCAGAGCCAAAGTGGCATAAATTTGAACTGTATTATGATGGTGATGCACAGAATACGGAGAATTTAATTAAAGATTATACTACTTTCTCCCTTGGAATTGGAGCTTATGCTAATCTTCAGCCTTTTAAAAACCAGGATAACTTTTTAAAGGGGATTATGTTTGCACCTAGTATCAGGTGGTGGCCAAAAATTTCGTCTTCGTTAGATAATGATTCATTTACCTGGGATAACAAACGATTAAACGAGTCATCAACACATGAGGCAATGGAAGTAGGTGTTAACAATACACCACTGATTATTAATGTTAGTGTTGGGTATAGTTTTTCCAAATAGAGGAAAACTAATTAATGATGAGTTTTTTGACAGTCCTTGAATTGTTTTGTTCAATCTCAATAAAATACAAGCCTTTTTGAATATTTGAGGGCAGGTCAACTGTAGAAGCATTTTGCATAGTATTGTCGACTATTATTTTACCATTACCGGAGATGAGTTTGAACTTAAATGCTCCGGTTATATTACTAATATTGATATAACCGGATGCCGGGTTGGGGTAAATAATAGCTTCGGCAGTACTTTGTGCTTCTATACTGTTCACCGAACAGGCGATCAGATTTAACTTCTGCCAAATAGAGTCACATAGCAGGTAGGGTACTTCGTTATCATCAGGAGAATTTCCCATTCTGATAAAAACCAATTCTTCGCTGTTGGAAACACTGATGAGTTGTCCGTTCTTTCCAATAGCAGCAATGGCATCATTTGGAGCGTTGGGTAGTAGGGGAGAATTAAAAACAGTTTGAAGGTAGGGTACCATAAACGAAGGCTGACCATTCAACCACCACAAATAACCATACGATTGATTTAAATTTTGTGAAGGTGAAACCATATCCGTAAAGTAATTTTGATCGGTCATGATTTGGCTACCATTCCAGGAACCGGAGTTTTGAATTAATAAACCGAACCTGGCCATAGATCTTGGTTTAGAAAAATAAACATAATTATCACCAACTTGCAAGTAGAACCCATCCATTCCTGTTGGTTGTTTAATCCGAGTGGTCACAAAATTATTTAATGTTAATCCGGTGGCGTTTTCTAAAACATCCTTTAAAAGGGTATAGGTTGCATTGTGGTAAGCCCATCTGTTTCCGGCATCATCAAGGTATTGAAGGCATGAAGGTAATGTACAATGACTATTGGGTACCAAATCATCCATACCTGCAGTCATATTGAGTTGATGTAAAATTGTAATTTTTTCCTCCTGCTGTGGAGTACAGGAAGTCCATCCGGTACCCAAATAATTGGCTGTGGTATCAGTAATAGATAAGTAACCCTCCTCCTGTGCTTTTCCAACAGCAAAGGCAGTAAGTGTTTTACCTGCTGATGCCCAATACCACAAGCTATCCTGTGTAAAACTGTCAAAATATTTCTCTAATACAATTTTCCCATCCTTTAGTACAATGAATGCTTTGGTATTGGCATTGTCTAAGTAGTCATAAAGATTATCGATTTGGTCAGTACACCATCCCAATGATTCCGGAGAAATGGTATCCCAGTCGCTGGAGTTTAAGGGTGGGAAATAACTACTTTGTCCATTCACTGTAGGGATGAACAAAAAATACAAAATAAAAAGCGTCAGTAATTTCATTTCTACTTTTAGACTAAAATTAAAACATTAAGTTTAATCTTTGCAGAAATTTATAAGTAAAAATACTGAGAAAAGTAATAACCTTCAGATTAATTTTCCTGAATCAATAAGAATAATTTACCTGCTTTTTGTGTGAAACAGTGGCTTTAACAAATGCCTTAAAAATAGGGTGAGGTGTTAAAACCGTACTCTTATACTCTGGGTGATATTGTACACCAACAAACCATGGATGGTCAGGAAGTTCAATAACTTCAACCAAATTAGTTTCAGGGTTTTTTCCAGTTGATACCATTCCGGCAGACTCAAAATCGTTAAGGTATTCACTATTGAATTCATAACGGTGTCTGTGACGCTCACTGATTTGATCGGCTCCATAAGCATCATAGAGTCTGGAATCTGATTTTATATTACAATTATAAGCACCCAGTCTCATAGTTCCGCCCATATCCGTAATGTCTTTTTGTTCAGCCATTAAATCAATTACTTTATGAGAAGTCTCATTATTCATTTCGGAAGAATGGGCATCAGTCCATCCTAAAACATTTCTGGCAAACTCAATAACGGCACATTGCATACCCAAGCAAATTCCAAGAAAAGGAATATTATTTTCTCTGACGTATCGGATAGCGGAAATTTTTCCTTCAATTCCTCTTGAACCAAATCCCGGAGCCACTAAAACACCATCTAAACCTTTAAGATTTTCATCAAGGTTGTCATCATTTAATTTTTCAGAATGAATCCACTTCAATTGTACTTTACACTCATTGGAAGCACCTGCGTGTCCAAAAGCTTCCACAATTGATTTATATGAATCTTTTAATTCAATATATTTTCCAACCAGGCCAATATTAACAGTGGTTTTTGGGTTATTGACTTTATTTAAAAACGCTTTCCATTCATTTAAATTAGGTTCGCTCTTTTTCTCCAAACCTAGTTTGTCTAAAACAACAAGGTCCAGTTTTTCATCTTGCATTAAAAGAGGTACTTCATAAATCGACTTTGCATCTATAGACTGAATAACAGCGTCAGTGTTAACATTACAGAATTTAGCAATTTTATTTCTGATCGAACGATCCAATTCATGTTCTGTTCTACAAACTAAAATATCTGGTTGTACTCCAACTTCCAGAAGCGATTTAACAGAGTGTTGTGTTGGTTTGGTTTTCAACTCTCCTGCAGCTGCCAGGAAAGGAACCAATGTCAGGTGAATTACAATACAATCACTTGGGAATTCCCACATTAATTGTCTCACTGACTCAATATAAGGTAGAGATTCAATATCACCAACGGTTCCACCAATCTCTGTAATTACGATATCATAAGTTCCTTTTTTACCAAGAATCTGAATTCTTTCCTTAATTTCATTGGTAATGTGAGGAATAACCTGTACCGTTTTTCCTAAAAACTCACCTTTTCTTTCTTTATCAATAACTGATTGATAAATTCTACCAGTAGTAACGTTATTAGCTTGCGAAGTAGGAGAATTCAAAAATCGTTCATAGTGCCCAAGATCCAAATCCGTCTCAGCACCATCATCTGTTACATAACATTCTCCATGTTCGTATGGGTTTAAAGTACCCGGATCAATATTAATGTACGGATCGAGTTTTTGAATAGTAACCGCGTAACCACGCGCCTGTAACAATTTGGCCAGGGAAGCAGATATAATTCCTTTACCTAAAGATGAAGTAACCCCGCCGGTTACAAAGATATACTTGGTTGAATTGGACATTAAGGTGTTTTTTTGTAACTACGGGAGACAAAGTTAGTACAAAATTGGTTCACAAATGCGGTTTTGTAATTTAATTTTTGAACAAATTTTTTCGGTAACGAGGCCTACTGCAATTTGTGTTTTTTAAAAAATGAATCCCAATCCCATAGAAAATTATTCACTAATTCATCCATTCGCTTCAAAAATAATGGATTTGGTGTATTCATTGATTTAAAATAAGGTTCTTGATACTGATTCAGGTTGTATTTAAAGAATACGGCTTTTGAAATACCGTATAAATAATTCTTTGATGGGAAGTTAACCTGAGATATGAATGTTTTCATGCCACACACCAAGTCTCCAAATTCATGCTTCTCGAGATCAAATATATCAGCATATTTTACAATGATTTTGTTTTCAAGATCGTCGATATCGTCAATTTGTGTATTGACTTTCAGAAACTCCAGATTACCTGCAATAACAATCAGTAAAAACTGCTGGTAGGAATCGGCCTTTATATCAGGAGAAGTTTCAAAAGCAGGGTCATCATTAATCATTTCGGAAACAACCTCAAATCCATTCTCTACAACTTCAAGAAGTGAGTTTACAAAGATATTGGCCAGTTTATCTTCATCAATTCGTTTTCTGATGGCAATTCCAAACATAGAGGGTTACTTTAATAAACAAAAATAGAGGTATTGAGTTTTTGTTTTATGCAGGTTAAATTAAGTTGTTAACACCTAAAAGTGATTAATTTCCTTAAAAGTGGTAATTTCTGCCGGATTGTTTTTTTGTAGTAAATGGTCTGAGTGGCTATAGTAAAACCTACTTTTTTCCCCAGTAAATTGTTGCAATTCCTCCCGAAACGGTTTGCATTCCACAATCTTTATAACCAACTTCCTGAAGAATTTTTATAAAGTTTTCACCTTCAGGAAATGCCTGAATTGATTCAGGTAAATATTCATAGGCACTACTGTCCTTTGAAACTGATTTTCCTATCGTAGGAATAATGTATTTGGAATGGAAAGCATAATATTGTTTTACCGGAAATTTTTTTGGTTTTGAAAATTCAAGAACGATTCCCATTCCGTTGGGTTTCAATACTCTTAACATTTCTCCTAAACCAGCTTTAAGGTTTTCAAAGTTCCTAACGCCAAACCCTACTGTATAGCCATCAAAGGTATTATCATCAAATTCCAGGTTTTCAGAATCTCCTAATTGAAGCTTGATGATATGGTCTATCTTTTTTTTAACCATTTTTTCCTGTCCCACCTTTAGCATGCCTTCTGAAATATCTATCCCAATTACTTCTTCAGGATTCAGTTTAAGCGCTTCAATTGCAAAATCGCCGGTACCTGTGGCAATATCTAAAATTTTTTTTGGTTGTACTTTCCCTAGAATTTTAATAGCTTTTTTTCGCCAGATTCTGTCAATTCCCAATGATAAAAAATGATTCAGAAAATCATACTTACCGGAAATATTGTTAAACATTTCAGCAACTTCTTCTTTTTTACTGGCGTTTTCTTTATTGTATGGCTTAACGGTTTTCGACATGTAAAATGTTTTTATTGGATGACCTTTATGGCTTCATTTAATAGTTGTTCTTTATCAACCGAAATGACCCCTACTTTTTCGCAAACCAGACCACCGGCCAGATTTGAGATTTCTGCGGTATAGTTTGGTTCAAGACCACTAATAATACAAAGTGTGGCCACACTGATAACAGTATCTCCCGCACCTGAAACATCTGCAATATTTCTGATATGGGCCGGAATAAAGTGGTTTTTTTCTGAATGGTTAAGGTATACACCATGGTCAGATAGCGTTACAAATGTGTATTCAGGGTTTAAATTTTCATTCAGTAGTTTTATAGCCTCTATAAACGATTCTTTTTCCTCCGGAAAATCAAAGTCAATTGATAAACCGTTTTTCAATTCCTTGAGATTTGGTTTAAAAAGAGTAACGTTTTTATAAGCTAAAAAGTTTTTTATTTTGGGATCAACGGCAGTGATAATACCCTTGCTATTGGCATATTCAATAACAGAACTAATAAGTTCTTCGGTTAAAATACCTTTATTATAGTCCTCAAAAATAATCGCATCAATACTTTCCTGTTGCGTAATTTCCTTGACAAGTTCTGTAAGGTTATAAGCAATTACTGAGTTGATATCATTGGTTTTTTCCTCATCAATTCTGATCAATTGTTGATTGTTACCAATTATTCTGGTTTTAACACTGGTAAGTCGGGTGTCAGATGAGATGATACCTTTATCAGACAGATGATGTTCAGATAATAGTTTCCTGAATTCTTGTCCGCTTTTATCATCCCCAATTACTGAGCATATATACGGTGTGGCTCCAAGTGCTTTAATGTTTAAGGCCACATTCGCAGCTCCTCCCAAATGATGTGTCTTCTCTTCAAAATTAACTACCGGAACCGGAGCTTCAGGTGAAATTCTGGACACCTTACCCTGAATGTAAGTGTCGATCATTACATCACCAATCACAATTACTTTCTTTTCAGAAAATTGCTTAAATGCTCTTTTAATTTCTTCCATTAGTATAATTTTTCAAGTGATTTTTTTACTCTTTTAACAGCCTCTCTTAAAGTTGCCTCATCAGATGCGTAAGACAGACGCAGACAATTATGACTTCCGAATGCTTCACCAGTAACCAATGCAACATGGGCATCATTTAATAAGAACAATGAAAGGTCTGTAGCTGTGTTAATTGTAATGCCATTAATTGTTTTTCCAAAGAAGTAAGATACATCAAAGAAAAAGTAAAATGCGCCTTCAGGTTTGTTAACTTTAATATGGTCAATTTCTTTTAAAAGCTCATAAACAATTAATCGCCTTTCGTTAAAAGCGTCAATCATATATTTGATTTCAGAAGGGTCAGTTAAAAGAGCTGTAATTGCAGCCCGCTGACTGATTGAGCATGTGCCTGATGTGAATTGTCCCTGTAATTTTGAAGCAGCTTGTGCCAGTGCCTTGGGTGCACCAATAAAACCTAATCTGTATCCGGTCATAGCAAAAGCCTTTGATAATCCGTTTACAGTTATGGTTCTGTCAAAAACTTCAGGGAATTGAGCAAAACTCTCATGTTTTCTGGCAAAGTTAATATGTTCATAAATCTCATCAGATATTACATAGAAATTAGGGGTAGCTGAAACAACTTTAGCAATGTCATGTAATTCGGATTTGGTATAAGACGCTCCTGTGGGATTACAGGGGTTGCTGAAAATCAATAACTTTGTTTTAGCGGTGATTGCCGATTTTATCTGATCAGCCGTTACCTTGAAATCATTTTCTATTTCAGTTTGAATGACAATAGGAATTCCTCCTGCCATTTTTACCTGTGCATAATATGTTACCCAATACGGGGCAGGAATAATAACTTCATCTCCTGCATTAATCAACGACATTATAGTATTTACCAAAGCTTGTTTTGCTCCGGTTGATACTACAATCTGATCGGGAGAATAAGACAGACCATTATCCCTTTTGAATTTAGTACATACGGCCTTCCTTAATTCAAGGTATCCGGGAACAGGCGTATAGCTTGAGAAGTTTTGATCAATTGCATCCTTTGCGGCCTGTTTAATAAAATCCGGAACATTAAAATCCGGTTCACCGAGACTTAAGGAAATAATATCTATTCCCTGTTCCTTTAATTCTCTGCTTTTCTGAGCCATGGCTATTGTAGCAGATTCTTCTAATTTTGTAACTCTGTCGGATAAAAAAGTCATATGTTTTCAATAAAAAGCAAAGTTAATGATATCACAAGAAATATCTTGAAATCAGATTGACAGATTTTCAGAAAATAATTTATGTGACTGCTATAATCTTTGTAGTTCGGTTTTTACACCATCAACTAAACTGTAACATGCCAGTTTATCTTTAAAAACGGAGGCTTTAAAAACCGATTTATTCAAGAGCATTCTCACACATTCCTGTACACCTTCAACAATTGATGGATGTGGGTGAACCAATTCAGCAATATCTTCAATGCCATTTCCGTTTTTAATTTGTAATGCAACGGCTTGAATTGCCGAAGAAGCGTGTTCTCCCACAGCTCTCATGCCAAGAATTTTCATCTTTTCGTCATTGGTGACAATTATTTTAAAGAATCCTTGTGTTTTCCTCATGGCAATAGCTCTGGCCATAACTGAATAATCCAGTTTAACCACTTTAACCGGAATGTTTTTCTCAACGCATTCCTGAAGGTTCATTCCTACAGCTGCAACTTCGGGTTGAAGGAACATTATTGTACATACATTATCGTATGATAAACGTTCTTTTTTATTTCCAAATATTTTCTCAACAGCATGTCGGGCTTCAATTTCTCCCATGTTTACCAGTGCAATTCTTCCTGAAGCATCTCCAACTGCATATATGTTTGGAATATTGGTTTGAGTATCATCATCACCAATAAACCTGCCATTTGGACCCAATTTAACGCCCACCTCTTCAAGGCCAATATTTTTGATATTCGAAACACGTCCTACAGACAAGAGTGCTTTTTCCACTCTGATTACATCTTTACTTTCGTCAGGATATATGAGCTCATATTCAACTTCTCCATCAACAATTTCTATTCTGTTTAATTGGGCTCTGTGGTGTATGGTTACCCCGTTTTCCTCAAGGTTAGTCGATACCATATCAGAGATGTCTTTATCTTCAAAAGGGAGAATTCTGTCGGCACGGTCGATCAGATAAACCTTAGTTTTGCCAAAATTTGAAAAGATTGTAGCGTATTCACACCCAATAACCCCGGCACCAACAATCACCATACTTTTTGGAAACTCATCAATATTGTCAATACCATCTGAGGTCATTATTGTTTTTTCATCTACCTCAATATTCGGTAGTTTTCTTGGACTACTGCCTGTGGCAATTATGATATTATCAGCGGTAAGGACTTTGGTCTCTCCATTATTTCTGGTAACCTGTACTTCATTTTTTGATATTAATTTTCCCTTTCCCCTTTCATAAAAGAATAAATCTTCTCTTAATTTTTTAAGGAGCTTAATGTGACAGGAATATTGGAATTTTCGTTCAAAAACAGCTTCTTCCAGGTTTTTTTTGACATCTTGCCAGGTTAATTCAAATCTGTTTCTTCCGGTGGAGGCTATGGATTCATTTACATTGCGGACATTTTGAGAAAGCTCCCACAAGGTTTTCGAACTTAATGCTCCATGGTAAACCCCAGCTCCGCCAACTCTGAATTTCTCAATTAAACAAACTTTTTTGCCGTAATCAATAGAGCGCATTGCTGCTGCATATCCTGCCGGTCCACCACCTATAACGATAAGGTCGAACGTATTTTTACTCATTTCTACTAAATATAAGTCTTGAATATACTAAAAAAAATATATTCCTTTAATTTTGGGAAGTAAATATACTGACAATCTAAATTTAATGAAAGCAGATTTAAAAAACTTGTTAATCAATTTTAATGCTGATCCGAAGAGAGTTAAAAATGCCTTCAAAAAAGTTAAAAGTATCCGGAAAAAAGAGCTTGATGGCGTTTTTCAGAAGGCTCATGATAAGGTATTTAAAAGTATTGACTGTCTGGATTGTGCCAACTGTTGTAAAACCACGAGCCCGATTTTCAGAGATGTTGATATTGAAAAAATATCTAAACATTTGAGGATAAAACAAATAAATTTCGTAAATTGTTACCTTAGGGTGGATGAGGATGGTGATTATGTCTTAAAATCGTCACCTTGTTCTTTTTTAAATGATGACAATACATGTTCAATATATGAATTTCGCCCACTGGCCTGTAAAGGCTATCCTCATACGAATAGAAAAAATATGCATCAGATAATTGATTTAACAAAAAAAAATACTGAGATCTGTCCGGCTGTGTGTAAGGTAATTGACGAGATTTCAAAAAAATAGTCATTGTTATTAACAATGAAATATGATAAGTTTTAAACAATGTGGTGTCGGTTTTGTGAATAAAATGTTCGACGAATTGCGGAATATTTATTATTAATTAGTAACTTTCAGCGCTGAATGGACTATAAATAACAAATAGTAGATGATAAGAGGAGTAACCATAATAGACAAATGTAACGCTAGATTTCAGGAAATTTTTAGCCAATACGGTCTTAATCCAGAGGGTAAAATCTCTGTATCTCATTTTGGGGAATTCTCTCAGGATCTGGTCAATTCCCTCACAGTATCAATAGAAAATGCCATGTTTGATTCCGGGGATAAAAAAGGAATCGTTAAGCGAATGTTTAGCATCCTTGTTGAAGGATTACAAAACATAAGAATACATGGTGAGAAGGATGAAGATGGAACTCAGGTTTCTTTTTTAGTTATTCTTCAAAACAAAACTTATTATAAAATAACATTCGGAAATTTAATCGAAACTAAAAACGTTCCTAAAATAAAAGAAGCCCTAAACTTTTTAAATAATGAGGATTTAGTAACGGTTAAACAAAAATATATGGAGGTACTTTCAAATGGTACCATTTCGAGTAAAGGAGGGGCCGGTTTGGGATTCATCACAATGGCATTAAAAACGAAAAAAGAAATTCAATTTTCTGCTGATGAGGTTTCCGATACACTAAGTTGTTTATCTATCGAACTTACATTAGACCGGGTGTAACCTGTTTAGGTTTCATTTTAATCAATCTGTTATAAAGCGCTTCGTATTTAGGTAGTATTGCTTCAATGCTAAAGTTTAGTGAGTGCTCAAATGCATTCTTTTTGAACCTGTTTAATGTATCGTTGTCCTTAAGTATCTCGAGCGCTTTTAAGGCCATATCATCAATGTCTCCCACATTGCTCAAAAAACCTGAAACACCATGTTGATTAACTTCTGGTAATCCACCTGTATTAGTCGAAATAACAGGTGTTTCACTGGCAAGTGCTTCCAGGGCAGAAAGTCCAAAGCTTTCAGTTTCCGAAGGAAGGACAAATAAATCACTGTAATAAAGTATTTCGCCAACGTTCTGGATTTTTCCAATCATTTTTACGTCATCACAAATGTTCAGGTCTCTACACAACTGTTCTAAATGTAATCGTTCAGGTCCGTCTCCAACTAATAACAATTTTGATGGTACTTTCTCATTGACCTTCCTGAATACTTTTAGTACGTCATCCACCCTTTTTACTTTCCTGAAGTTTGAGATATGAGTAATTATTTTATGGGTATCAGGAGCGAAGTCTTTTCTTGTACATTTATAAGTTTCGGCTTTCCTGTAGTTGGAATGTCGGACAAAGTTTGGAATGACTTCAATTGAATTAGTAATTTCAAAATGATTAAAAGTATCACCTTTTAAACTTTCTGAGACCACTGTTACCGCATCCGAATTATTGATACTAAAAGTAATTACCGGCTCAAATGATGCATCTTTACCCACCAGGGTAATATCAGTACCATGTAACGTGGTTATAAACGGAATATATATGTCTCTCGACTTTAAAATTTGTTGTGCAAAGTACGCAGCAGAAGCATGCGGAATAGCATAATGAACATGTAGAATATCAAGTTTCTCATGAATGGTAACATCAACCAACTTACTGGTTAAAGCTAATTCATAAGGTTGATAGTCGAAGAGGGGGTAGTCGAATATAGCAACCTCATGGTAAAAGATATTTGATTGAAAAATATCTAATCGAACGGGTTGTGAATAGGTAATAAAGTGAACTTCATGACCTTTTTTAGCTAATTCTTTTCCGAGTTCTGTAGCTACAATACCACTTCCTCCGAATGTGGGGTATAATACTATTCCGATTTTCATGTTGTAAAATTACTGCTCAAATTTAATTCTTGAGTCAAAATATGTCAAAGTTTTTAAAATTCATTTTTAATAAATGTCGATAATTGGAAGGCTTCCTTTCAGGGGGGGGCAACTGCGATTTTTTATTTTGCAGCATTGTAAATCGCATTTTGAATATCAGTTCTGATGTTTTCCTTGGTGATTAGCCAATTATTGGCATTCGGAAAAACACGGTTTGATAAAAATACATATACAATACCGTTTTCCGGATCGGCCCATGTGAGTGTTCCTGTAAATCCTGAATGACCAAAACTACTCAGGGATACCTGGTCACAGGTTGGTCCGCCATCAAGTGATAAAACAGGTTTATCGAATCCTGCACCACGGCGGTTGGTTGGGCAGTATTGACATTTGGTAAAATCTGCAATAATATCTTTTTGAAGAACTTGTTCTCCACCATACTGTCCGGCATTTATTAAGGTATACATTAATACGCCAAGATCCATAGCGTTAGAGAACAGACCGGCATGGCCACCTACGCCCCCTAACATTGCTGCACCCGGATCATGAACTGTTCCTTGAATAATGCTTTTTCTGAATACGGTGTCGTTTTCAGTTGGTGTGATTCTTTTTTGGTTTATTTTGTGCAACGGCAAATAGGTGATATTGTCCAGTCCCATTGGTCCGTAGAAAGCATTGTGAACATAGTGCTCCAGTTTCTGCTGGCTGACTTTTTCAATAATTTCTTTTAAAAAATAGTAGCCCAGATCAGAATACTTATATCTCTTTTTTCTCAGACTGGTTCCCGTTATTCTGCTGAATATTGAGTCTTTGTAGGATTCAGTAATGTAAAGGTTGTTGGATACTTTTATTGGATAGGTGGCACTGGAATCCTTAGAATAGTACTGCGGGTCAGGTTCTCCGTTTTTGAGTGTTTTGGCATAAAAGGGAATCCAGGAAACGAATCCGGCCTGATGAGCCAACATTTGTCTGATTACAGTGTTGTTGTAAGGTGTATTTTTCACAATATCCGGAATATAGTCTCCCAGGGTTTTATTAATGTCAATTAGTGAGTCTTGTGTTAGCTTCATCAGGGAGTAGGTAGTAGCGGCAATTTTTGTAATTGATGCTATGTCATACAGGTCAGTTTGTTTAACAGGTATTTGTTTTTTATAAGTGTGGTGTCCGAAGGATTTATTGTAAAATACATTCCCGTTTTTTATGGCAAGTATCTGGCAACCCGGGTAGGCTCCAAGTTTTATCCCTCTTTTTGCTAATTTGTCAATTGCTGCAATTTGCTTTTCCTGTATGTTAATTTCTTCTGGGAGAACAAAGTGAAGCCGGGTTGTTTTTTCATAGGTCAAACCGGTTAATGAAGGAAAATGAGGACCACATGATACCGGAAGTTTTCCTTTTGGTACAATACCGCCCAGTATCAGTTCTCCTGCCGATTTTCGGGTGTGTTTGGTGTCCTGATAAGCTACAATTATTGCGCCTGTATTTGATTGATCCCTGAAAGAGTTTAATACATAAGGGTTCCCAAATACAACGGCGATTGTTTTTTTGGTTTTGGAAATAGTATTGAGCAGGTTGATACTTTGGTAACTGATTCCAAAATTTCTTTTAGGATTATTATTTGTTCTGTGAAAGCCAAAAATAATGCGGTCATATTGCTCCAGTTTTTTTAATAACTTGTCTTCATCTGCCGATTTCAATGTTCTAGAAATTTGAATTTCCGGTATTGAAGTATATCGGTTAAGAGATTGGTAGAATTCGTTTTTCTTTGTAGAACCAATATTCAGATAAACAGTTTTAACACTATCAAGATGCTTTAATGGTAAAATATCATCATTGTTTTGAATCAGAGTGATTGATTGATCAGCCAGTTTTCTGTTTAACACCTCATTTTTAACAGGAGTAAGTCTTTTGACAAGGTTTTTAGTAACAATTGGTTCTGTCTTGTTCAAACCAACCCAGGCCTTGGCTTTTAATATTTTTAAACAGCTTTTATCGATATCCTCTTGTGATACTTCTCCCCTGGCAATGGCTGCTTTAATCCGGTTAATAGCGGTTGGAACATCTTCAGGAAACAGTAAGACATCATTTCCGGCCATTATTGCACGTACATCCACTTCTCCCGGTTCATAATATTTTGAAACGCCTTTCATGTTCAGAGCATCCGTAAATATCAGACCTTCAAAACCTAAACTATCTTTTAATAAACCATTAACTATTTTGGGTGATAATGTTGAGGCCTGATTTGGGGTGTTATCGTATTGAGGAATATATAGGTGAGCCACCATCATACTGGCCAAACCTTTTTGAATTAACTTTTTAAAAGGGTAGAGTTCCAGACTATCAAGACGCTTTGTGTCATGCGGTATTGTTGGCAGTGCTTTATGTGAGTCCATATCAGTATCACCATGCCCTGGAAAATGTTTTCCACAAGCCATTATATTGTGATCCTGTAAGCCATCCATATAAGCCATTCCCATTTTAGTAACCTGAGTTTTTATTTCGCCGAATGAACGGTTGTTAATTACAGGGTTTTTTGGATTATTATTGATGTCAATCACCGGAGCAAAATTGACATGAATGCCCATTTGTTTACATTGTTCAGCAATCTGAGTGCCCATTTCATAAATTAACTTGTCATCCTGAATAGCACCAAGCATCATCTGGCGAGGATATTTTGTGGTTGAATCCAAACGCATGGAAATGCCCCATTCTCCATCAATGCCTATCAATAATGGTGTTTTTGCCAGCTTCTGATATGTATTTGTTAAATTGGCTTGCCGGGTTGGAGTGCCTTTAAAGAAAATCAATCCCCCGATTTTGTACTCTGTTATCAGGTTTTTTATGCTTTGTTCATGGCTGGCAGTCTTGTTTGAATAAGCGGCTACCATAAATAGCTGAGCGATTCGCTCATCCGGTGTAAGTGACTTAAAAACCGAATCTGCCCATTGGTTATCTGAATTCAAAAAGGCAGGGGATAATTTATTATCTGATGTTTTTGAGTTATTAATTTCTCTAATAGTTGTAATTCCAACTATCGGAAAAAGGATGAGAAATATTATTGTAAACAGTTTGTATTTGTAATTTTTGGTGTTGTCCATACAGGCAAAAAAGGTTTAATTAACGAAATTATTAATAAGCTTACACACAAATCCTGCCATGGCATTAAACTTGTGCACAAATTAACGTGAAATACACAAAATTGGTGCGTTTACTTTGATGGTCTTAAAATTGATTTTTAACTTTAATTAGATTTTTAAAATGAATTTAAATCATTTATCTTTGTAAGCAAAGCACCAATTATTATTCGTTTAATTTGATAAGAATATGAACTGGAACAGAATGTCATTATTTAAATTACCGTCAAAAAGGAGAGAATTTAATTTTCACCCCAGGTATTATGATGAGAGAAAAGAGAGGCTTCAGAAGAAAATTGAATTGTATTCTGGAGAAAATAAAAGTGAGAATCGGGTCCGTTCAATAAAATTCAGAGCTAATCTTGAAGATAATTGGGGGAATTCTAATCATAAATCACAGGCACTTAGATCTAATATTAGATTATTGGTTATTTTAGCCATCATAATCATGTTGTTTTACTACATTTTTACAGGATTGGATAATGTAGGGGAATTGATCGAGAATGTAAAGTAGATGTCAGATTTAATAAAGTTACTACCCAACCATATTGCGAACCAAATTGCTGCCGGAGAGGTTGTTCAGAGACCGGCTTCAGTGGTAAAAGAATTAATTGAAAACTCAATAGATGCAGGGGCTACCAAAATTAGTTTAATTGTTAAAGATGGAGGTAAAACCTTACTTCAGGTCATTGACAATGGTTGTGGTATGTCTCCAACTGACGCCAGAATGAGCTTTGAGCGTCATGCTACTTCTAAAATTTCAAAAGCTGAAGATTTGTTTGAGCTTCAAACAAAAGGTTTTAGGGGAGAGGCCCTGGCTTCGATAGCTGCTATTGCTCATGTGGAATTAAAATCAAAGCGGCATGATGCTGATTTGGGAACTTTTATTGTTAATGAAGGATCAAAAGTTAAGTCACAGGAACCGTGCCAGTGTAATGATGGTACTTCTATTGCAGTTAAAAATTTGTTTTTTAATATTCCGGCCAGACGTAACTTTTTAGGATCAAACATTACCGAGTACCGTCATGTAATGACTGAATTTTTGCGGGTTGCATTGGTTCATCCTGATATTAGTTTTACGTTTCATCATAATGGTGATGAAATTTACAATATGCCAGAGGCTAAGTTGAGACAAAGAATCGTCAATGCTTTTGGAAAAAATTATAACAACAGGTTAGTTCCTGTTGAGGAGGCCACTGATATTTTTGAGGTAAAAGGATTTATCACTAAACCGGAATTTGCAAGAAGCTCCAGAGATCAGATGTATTTGTTTGTTAATGATCGTTTTTTTAAAGATAAATACTTTAACCATGCCATTCAGTCGGCATTTGAGGGTATTATTCCGGGAAATAAGTTTCCATCTTACTTCTTGTATTTTAAGGTGCCTACCAAATCAATAGATGTTAATGTACATCCTACCAAAACGGAGATTAAATTTGAAAATAATAAAGAAATCTATTCCATTTTAAGGAGTGCCATAAAACAAGCATTGGGTCAGTATAATATTGCACCCAGCCTTGATTTTGAGGCAGAGCAAACATTTGATGTTCCTAGCCTTAAAAAAGGAGAATCAGTTCAACCTCCTGTTGTTAAGGTTGATCCCGATTTTAACCCTTTCAAGTCTTCCGGGTCAGGACAAAAAACAGCGGGTTTTAAATCAAGTACAAGTAGTCAGTTAAAACCAAATACAGGTGACTGGGAAAATTACTACGAGAATTTGAAATCTGCGGATACCGAACCGGTTGAGGTACATTCTAATCCGATTGAAACTGATACGGTTTATGAAGAAGTTATCATACCATCTAAAATTGATAATGAATTTGCCACAAGCGTTAAAGCACCATATCAAATTCATAGTAAATACATTCTAACAACCATAAAAACAGGTTTTATTTTAATTGATCAATACAGGGCTCATGCCAGAATTTTATATGATCAGTTGTTAAGCCAATGGGAAAATTCGGTCAGAAAAACACAACAATTATTGTTTCCTGAGGAGTTTGAGATTTCCGCCACTGATTATGTTTATTTACAGGAAATTGAAGAAGAGTTAAGATTGACCGGATTTGACTTTGACTGGGTTGACCAAAAGAAAATTTTAATAAAAGGGGTTCCGGTGGAATTGGAATCGCAATCAGCAAAAACTGTTGTAGAAAATATTTTATCTAATTTTAAACTGACTGAACAAAAAGAGGATATTAATATCACGGATTTGGTATTAAAAGCAATTGCCGGTTCCGGCGCAATTAAAGGAGGAACAAAATTAGGAATTGAACAAATGCAACACATTATTGACGAATTATTTGCCTGCGAAAACCACCAAACCTCACCACATGGCAAGCCTATTTTGATTACATACACTATCGACGAAATCACCAAAAAATTTAATTAAATGTTTCAAAACTTATTTAGAAATCTACCAACTATAACTAAGAACTTACTCATCATCAATGTTCTTTTTTTCCTGGCAACAATATTACTCGAGACCCGGGGAATTGATTTGCGACATGCATTGGGAATGCATTATCCGGCTTCTCAGTTTTTTGAGCCGTATCAAATTTTATCTCACTTTTTTATGCATGCTGATTTTATGCATTTACTGTTTAATATGTTTGGTCTGGTTATCATGGGGACTCACCTGGAGCGACGGTGGGGAGAAAAGAGATATTTGCTTTTTTATATTCTGACAGCATTTGGTGCGGCTTTACTTTATGCAGGGGTACAGGCCTTTGAAGTATATAATTTAACAGGCGAGTTTTTCCCTGAAATAGAAATTATTAATTTAGAAGTTTCTGAGATAGGCTATACCTGGAACGTTATACCACAACAAGCGGGGTATGGAGATGCTTCTAAGATTTATTTAGGAACTTCATTGGGTGCATCAGGAGCAATTTATGGTTTGTTAACTGCTTTTGCTATGCTTTTCCCCAATACAGAGTTCATGTTGCTTTTTCCACCAATTCCTATTAAAGCTAAATGGCTGGCTATTGGTTTAGGTGTAATTGCATTATATAGCGGTATTCAAAATGCACAGGGGGATACAGTTGCCCACTTTGCGCATTTAGGAGGAATGCTATTTGGGTTTATTATAGTCAAGATATGGCAAAAAGATCAAACCAGATTTTATTAAAATGGCAAATAATACGGTATTAGAAAGGTTAAGGGCCGAATTCCGGTCGAGTGGTGAGCTTAAAAGGTTGATCATCATTAATACCGTTGTTTTTATATTTTTAATCGGGCTTCGGGTAATATCTAATCTGTTTAAAAGCGAAGAGCTGTATAGGATTATTGCCAATGGTATGGCGTTACCGGGAAATTTTGGAGATCTTATATTCAAACCGTGGTCTTTGATTACAAGTTTGTTTACACATTACGATCTTTCGCACTTTTTTTGGAATATGTTGATGCTCTTTTTTACAGGGCGTCTTTACCTGGCCTTTTTTAGTGGTAGCAGATTAGTGGTAACCTATATTCTGGGAGGGATGTTCGGCGGTCTTTTGCAGATTGCGGCCTATCAAATATTTCCGCTGTTTGAAGATGTGCCAATGGGAGGAATAATTGGAGCTTCAGGAGCAATCTATGCGATTATAGGAGCTATTTTATATCACCGTCCAAAAACCACAGTTCAATTATTTTTTGCCATTAATATTCCATTTTGGGTGTTAGCAGGACTGTTTTTATTGAGTGATTTTATGGCACTTGATCAAAAAAGTAATGTGGCTCATTTTGCCCACATTGGAGGTGCCTTGTTTGGAGTTTTATCTGTGATGGGGATGCAAAATCATAATCAATTAGTCAACCGTTTAACCAGGTATTGGTCAAATATTAAATGGACTAATCCCTTTAAGAGACAAGCCAGGTTTAAGGTCTATAAAAATGATGATGTCAGACGAATGACGGATGATGAATACAGAGGAAGTAAGAAAGAAAATCAGGATAAGGTTAATGCTATTTTAGAAAAGATCAGCAAAGGAGGGTATGACAGTTTGACAAAGTCGGAAAAGGAATTTTTATTCAAATTTGGCAATGACCTCTGATAAAAAAAATAAAACCCCGCGTCTTCTCAGGTTCATCTTTTTTCTGAACATTATTTTGGGGCTTTGTATGATAGGTGCATATCTTGCTACTCACATTTCGCCTAATGATTTACCCTATATTTATTTTTTAGGCCTAGGTTATCCAGTATTACTGGGACTGACAGGTTTTTTTATTGTTTTTTGGCTTTTTTTCAGACGAAAATACATTTGGTTCAATTTAATTGTAATTATTTTGGGTTGGAATCACCTGAATGATTTTTATGCGTACCAACTGGTTGAAAAATCGGTTAACGCCAATTCACTAAAAATTTTATCATACAACGTTAAAATCTTTAATCTCTATGATATCAAAAACAGAGAAAAAAAGAGGGACGGTATATTTTCCTTTCTTAGAAATGAAGATCCGGATATTGTTTGCTTTCAGGAATTTTATCATCAGAAAAATGCTACAAGTTTCGTGACTAAGGACCTTTTATTACAACAATTAAATCACCCTTATTATCAGGAACGGTATACGCATAAAATGAATGGTGATAAGTATTTTGGAGTCGCTACTTTTTCCAAGTATCGCATCATTAATCGGGGGGAAATTGCTTTCGAAAATGATATGAATAATTTCTGTATTTATTCAGATATTGTAAAGGGGAACGATACAATTCGTGTGTTTAATGCACATATCGGATCAATTCGTTTACAAAATGAAGATTATGCCTTTTTTGAAAATGAAGATGAAAGTAATTTGTACAAAAAAAATCAGGACGGTAAAAGAATCTTAAGCCGTTTGAAAGTAGCATACGAAAAGAGGGCATTGCAGATTGAAAAAATCCAGAAAGAGATCATAAAATCGTCTTATAAAACAGTATTATGTGGCGATTTGAATGATACACCGGTTTCCTATTGCTACCGTTTGTTAGAGTCAGTTTTATCGGATGCTTTTATTGATGCCGGCGAAGGAATTGGTACAACATATATTGGTAAAGTGCCTTCAAATCGTATTGATTATATTTTTCATTCTGATGATATGGAGGCCGTTAATTTTACAACACATAATCTAAACTATTCTGACCACAAACCCATATCAAGTATAATTAATCTCTGATTTTGGAAACTGAATGTTGATTTATGCGTTAAACTAAATGATTTGTGGCCGGGTGGTTACCCGGCTTAAGAAATAAGATAAACATAGAACATGAAAGGAATAATATTAGCAGGAGGATCAGGAACAAGGTTATATCCATTAACCAAAGCAGTATCAAAACAGATTTTGCCTATCTATGATAAGCCAATGATATATTATCCCTTATCTGTTTTAATGTTATCTGACATACGGGACATTTTAATCATTTCAACACCCAGGGATATTGCTTCGTTTCAGGAGTTATTAGGAGATGGTTCTTTTTTGGGAATCTCTATTTCTTATAAGGTCCAGCCTTCCCCCGACGGATTAGCACAGGCTTTTATTCTGGGAGAAGAGTTTATTGGTGACGACAGTGTTTGCCTGGTTTTAGGAGACAATATTTTTTACGGATATGGTTTGCCTAAAATACTCTCCCGTGCAGCAAAGTTAACAGATGGGGCCACAGTTTTTGGTTACTATGTTAATGATCCTGAACGTTACGGAGTTGTTGAGTTTGATGAAAACCGACATGTAATTGGACTGGAAGAAAAACCCAATAATCCAAAATCTAACTATGCCGTAACCGGTTTGTATTATTATGATAATTCAGTTGTTGAAAAAGCAAAACAACTTAAGCCCTCAGCACGTGGTGAATTGGAGATAACGGATTTAAATAAATTATATTTAAAAGAAGGTAATTTGAATACCGAATTATTAGGTAGAGGGATGGCATGGCTGGATACAGGTACTCACGAGTCGCTGATTCAGGCGTCTAATTTTATTGCTTCTATCGAACAACGGCAAGGTTTAAAGGTATCCTGTATAGAAGAAATTGCGTTTAGGAAAGGCTATATTAATGAAGAAGAATTAAGGGTTTTGGCTGAGCAACTCAAAAAAAACCAATACGGACAATATTTATTGAAATTATTAGATAAAACTAAACAAGCTTTTTAAATTTACGGCCAAATTACAAGTTGAATGGAGTTTTTAAAGAATATTTTAATAGACAGCCTGAACGGATTTGCATTAAAAGACATCCCGTTTTTTTTGTTTCAACTGTTGTCTGCAGCATTGTTGAGCCAGATTTTTCAAATCATTTGGAAAAAGAAGTATAAAACAAATGAAACAGGTTCTTTTGCGATAATGGGGACCGGTTTTGCCTTGTTAACAGTATTTGCGAAATATTCAGTGGCGTTTGCTGTCATTGCTCTTGGAGTAATTGTATGGATGTCAAGAGGTCAGAAAAAGAGTTCCCGAAATACCATATCTGGTTTAATAGTTGGAATTATTGGGGCAGGAATAGGTTCTGGAAATGTGGTTTTAACTGTTCTCGGCTTTATTGTTTTAATGATCATTTTCCTTTTTTTACCTTCAATTCCTGATCATGAAGGGGCTAGTTAAAATTGATAAATTATTTGTTTTTTTACTCTTAAGTGTATTGTGTCTGTTATTAATCAGTCCTGATATACTATCGAGACTTTTATCAGTTGAGGCAACTGTAATTAAGCAGTTTCAACCAATAGAAAAGATTGTTCATTTTCCCAGGGAATTTATTGCTGATGAAAATGATTCGATCTATGCTTATGACCCCGATTATGACCTGGAATATTCAGTTGATGGTGGCGATCACTTTGTGAAATTTACTGTGTTGAGGGCTTCCGACATCAGGCAAAATAATATTACTAACAGAAATTTTTCTATACGGTCGAAACCGGTTAAAGGGGAGCAACCGACCGTAAATTCAATTTTGATTAGAGGGAAACACAAAAAGAAACCTATTTTTTTAAAAGTAAAACAATTAACTTTTAATGACAGGTTTAATCATAATTTACCCATTTTAAGCCTGGTAGTATCGGAAGACAATTTAGTTTCAGATTTTAATGGTATACTGGTAATGGGACTCGACAGTTGGTTTGATGGCGGTTTTAAAAAACCATTTTGGGAACGAAATGCAAATTATAAACGAAGGGGGGAGCAGTCGAAAAAGAAGGTCTGGATTCAGTACATAGTCAATAAAAAGGTAGAATTAGAATCTGTTTGCTCAATTCAGGTTAGTGGTAATGCTACACGATCGTTTCCGCAAAAATCTTTTAAACTGAAAGCTAACAGGGCATATGGGACAGAGACATTTAATTATAAGTTTTTTAAAAAGGGACTAAAAAAATACCGCTCTCTGGTGGTACGAAATTCAGGGAATGATAATACTAAAACACTTTTTGCAGATTTAATGATGCAAACGCTTTCCAAAAAGTCGAAAGCACTTGTTCAAAAAGGAAAGGCTGTTGTGGTGTATTTAAACGGGAATTACTGGGGGATATATAATCTTAGAGAAAGAGTTGACACTTATTTTATAGCAGAGGCAGAGGATAAAAAAATGGAGGAAATCACAATATTGGAAGGTGGGGATGGAGTATTAAAAGATGGTGATGAGGCAATCAGAAGTGAATTTGTTAATTTGATAAACGGATTAAAAGAAGTTGAGGTTTTGAATCATATTCAATACGAAAAAATTAAAGGTCAGGTCAGTTTAAAATCCTTTATGGACTATATTATTGTTGAATCATTTTTTGCTAATAGTGATTGGTTGAGTAATAATACGATCTGGTATAAGGCCGGTAATAAAAGATGGAAATGGGTTTTACAGGATTTAGATTATGGATTAGCTTACCTTGGGAGTCAACAGGTAAATGCCAATCTATTTCAAAAACTTGAACGGAGTGGATCTTTGACTGCCGAACTGTATAGAAAATTGATGACCAACACAACTTTTAAGGCCAGATTTAAAGAAAGGGCACTAAAAAAAGTGGAAAAATGGTTTAATGAAGATAAAGTAAAACAGACTTATGAGGACTTAAAGTTTAAGATTGAACCGGAAATTTTGAACCATACCAAAAGGTGGCGTGGTAATTTTACAGTGGGTACCTGGGAAGAAAATTGTAAAAAGAATTATAATTTTATCCTGAACAGAAAGCACATTTACTTTAAACAAATAAAGGAACTGAATTGATACTGGCATATAAATACCACCTGCAATTAATCATATTAATGGTCATCCTGTATGTACTGGGAGTATGGGGTGGTGGTGTAATCTATGTTCTTTTTCCTTTGGCATTATTTCTATTAGGATACAAAAAATTCTTTTTTGAATTATTGATTTTAGTGACCTGGATTTTGATTTTATCCGACTATATACCAACTAAAAATGCAACATACGATAGTCTTAAGTTTGCAAAAGAACTGAAAAACCTGGCACCTTTGGCACTTTTTGGTTTTATATTTTTTCATAAGGAAGAGTTTAAAATCAAAACCAAACTGTTTTTATACTTTGTTCCGTTTTTCGTATTCTCTTTTATTAGTCTGACAAATTCCGTTAACCTTAATATTGGGATTCAAAAAACCATCTCTTTTATCCTGATGTATTTCTCAATACCTATTTATGTTCATTATTTGCATAAAAAGGATGGAGAAATGTTTTGGAAATCATTAATTACCTACCTGGTGGGAATGTTGATGATTGGACTTGTGCTTGGAGTGGTAGTCCCTGAAATTGGAATTCATTCAGGGGGAAGATTTAAAGGCGTATTGGGTAATCCAAACGGATTAGGGATTTTTACTTTTTTAGTGTATACGCTATACATGATTATAAAAGAGTTTAAGCTGGCTATTTTTAGTAAGCAGGAAAATATAGCGATTTTGATGGTAATTGGTATTTCTGTATTTTGGTGTGAGTCGCGGAATACCATCATGTCAATATTCCTGTTTTATCTAACTTACAGATTTGTAAAAATCAACTGGATTTTGGCTATCCTGGTTGTAGTCTCACTCATTATTTTTGAAGATTTGGTTTACGATTTAATCATTCGGGTAGTGGAATTTTTCGGGTTTGAATCATATTTCAGAGTGCATACTATTGAACAGGGATCGGGTAGAAAAATTGCATGGGCATTTGCCTGGGGTGAAATACAAAAAACTTTTTTTATCGGTGGCGGATTTGGTCATGACGAGAATATCATGAGGGCAAACTATTATTGGCTTGAGCGAAAGGGACATAGTGGGGGAGTTCACAATTCATATTTATCCATGATGTTTGATACAGGAATCATTGGAGTTGTATTATATTTTGGTGCTTTAATCTTTAATTTATTGAAATCAGTTGGTTCCAAAAGTTACATTGCCATTGCTTTTCTGGTAGCTCTTTTCTTTAATGTGAGTTATGAATCATGGCTGGTGGCGTCATTAAATCCTTTCACTATCTTGTTTATTATCATATTAACTGTTTTAATGAATCAATTAACAGGTGAAAAAGAAAAAACCATTTTAAATCAAACGGAGGTAAAACCGATTAATGAGTAATGAAAATTCGTAAGGCAAAAAATAAAATTATTATAACAGTCATTACACTTTTGGTAATGTTAAGTATTGGTTGGTTTATTGCCAATCGTGTGGTAAAAAGAAATGGTTATACAGGGGTAACTGAGGTTATTCGAACTTATTTTGAGCATAAAAAGCTTGCTGATAAGGTTAAGCCTTTGGAATTGAATATAAAGATTTCTAAATCTGATTTTGAATTCATCAGGCAAAAAAGAGAAATAGCACTTAATCGGGGATTACAAATTAACGAAGGTGAAAATTATGTCCCTTGTTCACTTAATTTGAACGGAGAGGAGAGCAGTGAGGGTGAAATCAGATTAAAAGGGCATATGACGGATCATCTGGAGGGAAATAAATGGTCATTTAGGATAAAATCGAAAGATAGAATTATGAACATGTACCGGTTTTCTATTCAACATCCCGGTACAAGAAATTACGTATACGAATGGATTTATCACCAATTGTTAAAACAGGAGGGGATTATTTACCTGAATTATGATTTTATCAAAGTCAACTTAAATGGAGAGTCATTGGGTATTTATGCAGTGGAAGAACATTTTGGACAACATGTTTTAGAACACAATGACCGTCCAAAAGGAGCAATGTTAAGATGGAACCCTAACTTATACTGGGAATGGAGAATTGATGAATTTCAAGGTGTTTATTTGGATGAAGCGTATTCTGCCTACGCTTCAAGTTTTGCAGAACCTTATGATAAAGGTGTTGTAAGAAAAGATCAGGAACTCATAAAAACGTATCAAACAGGAGCCTGGTTGCTGGAACAGTTCAGAAGAGGAGAATTGAGTACTTCACAAGTATTTGACGTTAACAAAATGGCCATATTTCATGTTGTTATTGACCTGGTGGGTGGTTACCATTCTCTGGATTGGAGTGACGTTAAATTTTATTATAATTCCGAAACCAAAAAAATAGAACCGGTAGGGTATGAGAGTTTTAGTATTAGGAAAACCGAGAGAATAGCTGGTCAGAGAATACAAAAAAATTATGATGCCAATGAATTTGAGTATCATAACCAATTGTTTGCTGATCCGGTGTTTTTTGAGGCTTATATTAAAAATCTGGAACGCATTGTTGATGAAGCCTATTTAAATCAGTTTTTCAAATCCATCAGGTCAGGATTAGATGAGAAAATTGGTATCATTGCAGATGAGTGGGCCTACAGAAAGTTTAGTTTGGAAGGGTACTATGAAAATGTTAGACTAATTCGGAATAATATCAGTCTTCCTAAACCGTTTCATGCTTTTTTAGAAAGTTCAGGTGACTCTGTACTTAATATCAGTGTATCACCGGTAAGCGATTATCCAATTCAAATTATAGGATTAAAAAGAAATGATAAGGTCCGGTATTTGAATGAAGTGATTAATTTAAAAGCCAAAGCACGGCTTACCTACACACATTATTTCGATTATTCTATTCCTAATCCATTCAAAAAAGACAACGACATCTTTCTGTTAGCAAAAATTCCGGGTGGGTCAAGTGTTTTTGAGGTTGTACTTAATCAATATCCTTCTTACAGAATAGATGAGTCCCAAGCCCCTAATGATTCTTCGGAACTACTGATTGATACCACCTCTATGTTCCTGAAAGGAAAAACGGTAATGTTAAAATCAAAACAGAATGTCATAAAAACACAAACCATTATACCAAAAGGGTATGAGTTGGTAGTTTATCCCGGACAGGAGATAGCTTTATCGGAAGCCAATCAAATCAAAATTTATGGTTCATGTAATCTGAATGGTGGTACCGGAAATCAAGCCATTAAAATCTCATCTCAGGGGGATGGTTCAATGTATATTTATAAAGGCAATTTAAATGCAATACATGTTCAATTTTCCAGGAATGTTTCTATTCAATCAAAACAGAGCCGATTAACATTTAATAAATGTGTAGTTTACGATATGGAAAACACATTTATAGATGATTACCATTCTGATATTGTTTTTTATAAAGGGTATGCTGCAAATATTAAACAATTTGCCTGGTTTAATGAAACCAATTTAAATATTGAAAGCTCTGATTTTAACAATGGAAAAATACTTTTTAAATCAAATGGAAGTTTAATTGGAATGTCTGATTCCAGGGTAAAGAATTTTGATAAGGTCGGGGAGTTGGATTATTCAAGCCAGTTTACCGCTGCTCGAACAGAGTTTGTAAAAAATGATACGTTGGCTGAGTTGAGCAAAGCCTCTACCTTTAACACTTTTGGAGGTTATTTATCATCTGTTAAATTGGCTTTTTTGATTAACAAGAATGAACATTTTGCAGGAGAGTCGGTTTATTCATTATACAAAACCAAAGAAAGTCAAATTCAACAATTAGAAAAATCCGTTTGATGAAAATAATCCTGTTTTACATATCTCTTTTTGTCGCCACTTGTTCTGCCCATGCCGGTATTCAGTCAGCTTTTAATGATTTAGGCATAGAAACTGACAGTACAGGGAATTATTCATTTATTTTGAGCGGTCATTTTCATGGATCCGGTACAAATCGAACCGGTTACCCTACACAAACACTGTTGGCGAATCTGGAATGGATAAATCAATCAGAATCGGCTTTTTTAGTGTGTTTGGGGGATCTGTTTCTTGATGTTTCCAATGATATCCCTTTCTACGAAAAAAGCCTGTTTTCTAAACTAAGGCTTCCATTGTTTAACGCAGTTGGAAATCACGATTTAACCGGTAGTATTTATGAGGATAATTTTGGTGATACGTATTATTATTTTGAGGTTGGAAATGACATACATATTATTTTGAATACCGAAATGAATAATGGGAGTATAAAGGGAGAACAACTGGATTTGTTAAAGGAGGTTGGTGATAAGGTAAAAAACGGAGACTATTCAAATTTATTCATTCATTCCCACAGAACTGTTTGGGCAAAACATTATACTGACCTTGATGCATTGTTTAAGGATAATACTCAGGCTACATTCGGTAACAATTTTTCTGATGAAATCTATCCTTTAATAAAAGAGCTTAGTCAGCATACAAATATCATCTGGACTTCAGGGTCAATGGGGGATGCACCGGTCTCTTTTTTCAATTATAAGGATGCTGATGCATCAATTACTTATATTGTTACAGCTATAAGAGGCTTAAAGCGTGATGCTGTTTTGAAAATAGACCTTGTGGATAATAAGCCGCAATTTACACCGGTTAGCTTTACAGGTGAAGATCTTTTACCTTTTGAAGCCTACAATGTTACCTTTTGGAATGAAAGGGTAGGGCAGAGTGAACCGTTTAACTACAGATTGATTCCTTACTATGTTAAACATATGGTGGTTCATTATTACTTTTGGTTTGGCGCTTTATTTGGACTTATTTCGATTCTCTGTCTAAGATTTGTTTTTAGAAAGATTAAAAAGAGAAGATCAGTCTAATAGATCAGGTCTGCGACTCTTGGTCCTTTCAATTGCCTTTTTTAGCCGCCATTCTTCAATATTCTTTTCATGACCGGATAGTAATATTTCCGGTACATCATGTCCCTGATAGGTTTGTGGTCTGGTATATACCGGTGGCGCTAATAAATTATCCTGAAACGAATCGGTAAGTGCTGAGGTCTCATCACCAAGAACTCCGGGAAGCAAACGTACAACTGCATCTGTTAAAACCGCAGCCCCAAGTTCACCACCAGATAAAACATAACTTCCTATCGAAATTTCTTTAGTAATAAAAATATCCCTGATACGTTGATCAACCCCTTTATAATGCCCGCACAACAGAATCAGGTTTTCACCCAATGATAGTTGATTAGCAGTTTTCTGATCAAATAAATCCCCGTCAGGAGTCAGATAAATGATCTCGTCATACGTTCTTTCGGACTTGAGTTGATTAATACAATCAGCAATGGGTTGAATTGTCATTACCATTCCCGCACCACCACCATATTGGTAGTCATCAACACTTTTTTGACGGTGAGTGGAATAATCCCTGATATTATGGATATGAATTTCAACAAGCTTCTTTTCCTGAGCCCGTTTAAGTATAGAATGACTAAAGGGTCCGTCGAAGAGCTCCGGTAAAACGGTCAAAATATCAATTCTCATTACAATTTTTTTACAAAGATAACTGATGCTTTTGTATATCAAACTCAGGTTTACGGAAAAGATGTGTAACTATTCTTAAAAAACGCATTACAGAATTAGATTTTTCCCGGGAATCAGTGATATTTCAGCTATCTAATAAAAAATGATTACTTTTGGGGCTTAAAAAACTGAGATGACTAAGATCTTATTTTCAATAATTTGTTTTACTGCACTTTATGGTTTTGGACAAACGCTCCATGCACCAATTGACAGTATGGTAACAGAAAAAGGGACAATACTTATCTATCCTGACAGAACCTGGGAGTATGCCGGAGAAGCAGGATTTGATGGCGTATTGAATGAAAGATTACATCATGAGGTGAATTCAGACTCCACAATGATGTATAAATCCTACTGGAAAAATGATGTGACCATTACCTATAACGAAAATGAGGTTACCGCAATGAAAGATACCATTTGGATGTGTGTCCTGGATTCGTTACATGAAAACTATGTTATTCC
This sequence comes from Putridiphycobacter sp., assembly GCA_965230195.1. Taxonomy (GTDB): domain Bacteria; phylum Bacteroidota; class Bacteroidia; order Flavobacteriales_D; family Crocinitomicaceae; genus Putridiphycobacter. The sequence goes on along the minus strand of OZ245997.1, from coordinate 4,621,572 downwards.
TGTAAATGGTATAGTAACATCTCACTTTGGAATCCGACACGGAAGAAACCATAATGGAACCGATATCGATTTGGAAACCGGAGATACTGTTTACGCTGCTTTTGATGGCAAAATAAGATATTCGAAGTACCATCATAATGGTTTTGGTAATTTGGTTATTGTAAGGCATTATAACGGATTGGAGACATATTATGCGCATTTATCCAAACTTTTGGTTGCACCCAATCAAATTGTTAAGGCTGGAGAGCCTATTGGTTTAGGTGGAAATACAGGACATTCTTACGGTTCACACTTACATTTTGAAGTACGGTTTTATGATCACCCTATCGACCCTGAATTAATTTTTGATTTTAAAGGAAAGGAAATTAAAGATCCGAATTTATTAGTTCACAGTGGCGTTTTCACACATTCGCGATCCAGTTCACATGGTGTATCTACAGGAGGATCGAGTGGAAAAAAATACCACAGAATCAGAAGCGGGGATACCTTGTCGCATATCGCCCGAAAATACCATACCAGTGTTTCACGACTTTGTAAATTAAACAAAATGCGTGCTACTGATACATTAAGAATAGGAAAAACTATCCGTGTAAGATAGAGTCATACAGGTCTGACCATTTTTTAAGAATACTATTTTTCCCAAACTTTGCTCTGATTTCATCAGAAATAGCTTTGGAGTCATAATCTCTAAAAGAGGCGATCATTTCGATCAAAGCTTCCTTTAATTGATTTGGAGCGTCAACATCTGTCAGTATTCCATTTTCAGCATTTACAAATGATTCCGGTCCTCCACATTTAGTACAAACAACAGGTTTTCCAGCGGCTAAGGCTTCAGCAACTGTCATTCCAAAGGATTCAAAATTAGAGTTACAGACGTAAAAGTCGAAGGATGGGATTAATGCCAGTACTTTATCATGTGACAGCCGACCGGTAAGGGTGATTGATTCTTTCAGACCTAAATCGTCAATCAAAGACAAGATAGAGTCAAAGTCAGGTCCATCACCAACCAAGGTGAGCTTTGCCTGAGCATTTACACTTAGAACTTGCTTAAAGGCATGAATGAGTCCTGAAATATTTTTAGTTGAATCAATAAAATCTGAAATTGAAAGTATTTCAACAGAGGTATGGTCAGTATTGGTATTATTTGTAGGTTTAAACTGAATATAATTGGGAATTACAGTACTTGAAAGCCCGGTGTTTTTTAAAAAGAATTCTTGTAAATGATGACTAACAGTAGTAATGGCTGATGCCTTTTTTAACACTTTTCGATAATAGTACTTATAAAAAAGGTTTTTGCGCGAGTAGAGTCCGTTTAAATGCCCTGACCAGTGTTCGGTAATTAAAAAGGGAACAGCCTTTTTCCTTTTAAGTATCTGGGCTAAAAAGCCCGGTCGGATCGGCACGTGAACATGACAAAGATTCACCGGTTGAGTGAGATGTTTTAATCCCAGGGTTTGTGCTTTACGATAACTCAGATAATGTCGTACTTTTTTTAAAAAACGATAAGTCTTAAATGAAATCAGAATCTCATTAATACCATTTGATTGATTGACATTGATCTGGTAAGCTTCTTTTTGGTTAGAAGAGTGATACACATATATGACCGAAACCATATATTTATTCGACATCAATATAGCTTGTTCACGAATAAAAGTACCCAATTGAATATCATTTTCGTTTGGGTACCACCGCGGTAAAACCAGTATATGTGACTTATCTGTATTCAATTACTTTATATGTAAGCTAAACATCTCCTTTCCCTGCAAATAGCCTGTTAATTGATCATTTGTCTTTACAGGTCCCACGCCTTCAGGAGTACCAGTGTAAATCAGGTCTCCGACCTTAAGAGTAATGTATTGGGAGACGTAAGCAATGAGTTGATCTATTGAAAAAATCATGTCTTTACTCGAGCCTGCCTGAACTGTTTTCTTATTGATATTAAGATTGAAAGAAACATCATCTAAATTTAAATCAGATTTATCGATAAATTGTTTCGAGATCAGTGCACTGTTATCAAATGCTTTTGCTTTTTCCCATGGTAATCCCTTGTTTTTACATTCGGCTTGAACATCTCTTGCTGTAAAATCAATTCCAAGGCCTATTTCATTATAGTATTTATGGGCAAATTCTTCCGAAATGTGTTTGCCGACCTTACTGATTTTTACAACCAATTCAATTTCATGGTGAAGGTTGCTTGTGAAATCGGGGAGGTAAAATTTATTGTCTTTATTCAAAGCTGTATCAGGTTTCAGAAAAAAAATGGGTTCCTTCGGAAGCTCCGATTTCATTTCTTTAGCATGATCAGCATAATTTCTTCCTATGCAAATTATTTTCATATACCAACTATTTAGTGTGACTAAAAACAGTGATAAATTTACAATTAAGAAGTATAATGCGTACTAATTGGGGCCGAAACTTATCCTGAAAATTTATTTTTAAGCTGATCCAGTTTATCTTCAAAGCTTTCTTTCCTGCCCTTTTTCTGTTGGTTAAGTTTATTGACAGTTTCCCTGAGAATTTTTTTAGTATAGTGGGGGAAGTCATTATTTAACATCCAGGAGTGGTATCCAGGTTCTTTTTTCAGTATCTCTTTAATGGTTTTGTTCTTATGCTTACCAAAATTATAGATTTCTTCTCCGTTTTCATTTAGGGCTAATCGTCCACTGAAGTCAATGATTTTGTTTTTTGAATTTTGACTGAATTCAGCCAGAAAAGAAATGTCATTTTCTAATAATTCATATTTATCCAATTGTGCTTTTAATACTTCGTATGTTGCGATAATATCAGCTTCTGCACTATGGGCATTTTTAAGTTCTTTTTGACAATAAAAAAGGTAAGCGGCTTCCAATGTTCTTTTCTCCATTTTATGGAAAATATTTTGAACATCCACACATTTTCTATTATCCATTGAAAAGTCAACCTCAGCTCTGATGAATTCTTCAAGTAATAATGGAATATCAAATTTATTTGAATTGTAACCAGCCAGATCTGATTCTCCTATAAACTCAGCAATTTTTGGAGCAAGTATTTTAAACGTAGGAGAGTCAGCAACATCTTCATCAGAGATACCATGTATCTCAGTGATGTCTTTTGGGATTGGTATTTCAGGATTGATACGTGCAGAATACCTTTCTTCAGTATTATCGGTGTTAATTTTTATAATTCCAATTTCTACTATTCTGTCACTTGAAATGTTTAATCCTGTGGCTTCAAGATCAAAAAAAACAATGGGTTTCGTTAAGTTTAATTCCATGATTTTAAAGCTGAATATACAAGGCCGCCATTTCCGGAATTTCTAATTTAATTTCAACTCTTCTGTTAAGTTGTCTGTTCTCCGGGCTATCTGTTCCATCAGGATTAGTATTACTTACAGCAGGTTTTGTTTCTCCAAACCATGCATTATCCAGTCTGTCCGGAGCAATTCCTTTATCGATTAAATATTTGTAAGCTACAAGTGTTCTAACCTGCGACAGGGTATTGTTATACTCTTCAGTACCGATCCAATCTGTATGACCATCAAGTCTTACTGTTGCATTCGGGTGGTCTTTTAAATATTCATATAGGTTTTCAAGCACATTTTTACTCTTATTTCTTAGGAAGTACTTATCAAAGTCAAAATAAAGATTTGAAAATTCAGTTGATGCAAAGTCAGGATTTTCTGAAACAGGTTCTTGTACTACGGGATCTTCTACTACCGGGTCCTCTACAACCGGATCTTCCACTACTGGATCCTCTACAACCGGATCTTCCACTACTGGGTCTTCTACAACTGGATCTTCAACCACTGGATCCTCTACAACCGGATCTTCAACTACTGGGTCTTCTACAACCGGATCTTCAATTACCGGGTCTTCTACAACCGGATCTTCAACCACTGGGTCTTCTACAACCGGATCTTCAACCATTGGGTCTTCTACAACCGGATCTTCAACCACTGGATCTTCTATAACCGGATCCTCTACAATTGGATTTTCAGCAATTGGGTCAGCAACCGGGTCGCTATCTAACATATCAGGAATTCCATCTCCATCAGAGTCTAAAATTTTCAGTGGGGTTCCACCGTTATCAGGGTCTACAATATTCGCAAGGCCATCACCATCAGTATCTGTTATGTTTGCCAAAACTTCGTCCCCGTCAACACCGGTTCCGTTTATTTCGGCAAGGTCAGGAATTCCGTCTCCGTCAGAGTCTAAATCTCTGCTGTTTGGTATATTATCACCATCAGTATCAAGATTAGCCAGTGGTGTACCGCCATTATCAGGGTCAACTATATCTGCTAAACCATCTTCATCAGTATCTGTTAAATTATCAACAATACCATCTCCATTATTATCAGTTCCTCCTGCTTCAACAAGATCCGGAATACCATCATTATCACTGTCTAAGTCAGCTTTATCCGGAATACCATCTCCATCACTATCTCCTTCTCCTTCAACAAGGTCAGGGATACCATCATTATCAGTGTCAAGGTTTACTTTTACAACCGGATCTTCAATCACCGGATCCTCTACTACAGGGTCCTCTACAACCGGATCTTCAACCACTGGGTCCTCTACAACCGGATCTTCAACTACTGGGTCTTCTACAACCGGATCTTCAACTACTGGGTCTTCTACAACCGGATCTTCAACCACTGGGTCTTCTACAACCGGATCTTCAACCACTGGATCTTCTACAACCGGATCTTCAACTACAGGGTCTTCTACAACCGGATCTTCAACTACAGGATCTTCTATTACCGGGTCCTCTACAGCAGTTGTTTCAGGAATATCATTTTCAACAAGAATATCAGTATCCGTAGTATCAATAATTGGTGTAATTGCAGGTTGGCTGGTATTTAATAATATCTCTTTAAGATCAACCATGTCAATGTATTCAGTATATACTACAGAGGAGTTATTAGGATCTACATTAACCAGGTAGGCAGAAAATAATACTTCTTCAGTTGGGATATCCATATTATATGATATGGTAGTATTCTCATTGATAGAAGCCACTTCATCCAGGTTAAATGTCATATTAGATAATTCAAAATATCCATTTTCGTCGCTTATTGTAAAGTTTTTGATTTCATTATCATCATTAGCAATATAAATACTGGTTCTTGGCTTTGCCGTTGGAACATCTTGTCTGTAACTGTTAATAAAACCTTGAACGCTTGTTTCTTCAGCGCCATCATTTCCAACTGATTTTCTGTAACTTCTTAAAGCATCTTCTTCATTGAAAATAACAATATAGTCAGCGTCAGGATCAATCTTTTCGAAAGCAAATTCACCATTATCATTTGTTCTGGTCAATCTGATAATTTCATTGTTAAGGTTCAATAAGCTTACTTCTACATTTTTTGCATTAATGGTTCCGTTATGTGCTAATGTTCCTATAATACCAGTAGTTGAATCTGAAAAAGCCTCATTAAGTTTAACTGTCTCTATATTAAATTCCTCTTTGGCAACTGATTCAATATCGAAGAAAGCATTTCCGAATTTTGCTTCCTGTGCGTAAATATCACCTTGGTTATTTTTGACATTACTGACTGAAATTTGTTGGAAAAGATTGTAAGATTCACATTGTTTAGGAACATAAAATTCTTCTCTGTACGGTCTTTCTAATTCGATTTGCCGTTGTGCAACAACTAATTCAAGTATATAGTTTGCATCCGGAGGCAAAACCATATTGTATTTTCCGGTATTTGGATCTATTTTATAAGTTCCCATTTCCTCACCAGAGTCTTTATCAGTTATTTTAATAATTCCGTTGGCCGGTAAATGATTGTGGGCAAGGATTGCATAACCGTTAATATTTGTTGTTGGAATATTTTCGCAGCTAAAGTCTGCCTCATATAAATCCAAATAACCTAAAGAACCAGGTCTGAGTGATGAGAAGTAAGCAATACTACCTTCAGCATTTTCTACATAGAAAATATCATTTCCGTTTGAGTTAATAGGTGCACCGATATTAATAGCTTTTTTCCAGTTACCATTACCGTCTCTTTCAATTTTAAAAATATCATATCCTCCCATGGTATTATGACCTTTGGAAGCAAAGTAAAATGATTTTCCGTCACTTGACATGAACGGTGCATCTTCGTCAAATTCTGTATTAATCTCTGGTCCCAAGTTTTCTGGTCTGCTCCATGTACCATCTTCATCAAGTGTTGAAACATAAATATCTCTTCCACCAAGACTTCCTTTTACTCCTGAAGCAGCAATAAACATTTCCTTACCGTCATTAGTTACAAAAATACTATGGTTGGTTTCCCCGATATTAACATTTTTGTTCATCTTTTTAGGAATACCCCATTCTCCTCTGTTATTTTTTTCACTTTTCCAGATGTTATTAAGCTTGTAAATATAAAGTGTGTTACCATCTGGTGAAAGGGAAATAGGTGCCTCGTGGCTTTTACCACTATTAATATCTTTATTAATATAGCCGGACGATTTGTCAACAACTTTCGACTGACTCCAGTCGTCTCCATCTTTAGTTGAAAAGTAAATGTCTTCGAAATACTCACCGTCTATACTTTTCTTGGTTGTTAAAGGTCTTCTGGAACAGAATAAAATGATATCTTCTTCAAGATTTAAAACCGGTGAGTAATCTGATGAGTTGGTATTGATGTTCTCACCCAGGTTGGTAATTTTTACAAACTTGATCAAAGATTTATCCCTGAGGTCAATCCCATTATTACAAATTTCAATTTTTCGGATGACTTGTGCATTTAAGTCTGGTCCCTTGGCGTTTTTCAAGTCAATTTCCTTTCTGAAAAGATTATAATAGGTAATTGCTTTTTCATATTCGCCAATGTAGTGATAGGAATCACCTAAATAGTAAAGTAATTCCGGAATAGTATCAGTAAATGAAAGACTAATAGCCTCCTTGAAAAAATACAATGATTTTTCACGTTCAACTTTTGACTCGAAATAAACAACTCCGGTTTCATACCAGTGTTGAGGGTCCCTTGTTCCTGCTGAAGTGGCTTTGTCATAATATGTTTTAGCTTTCCAGTATTCCAGATCTCTACTGGCTTTTCGTCCCTTCTTGACAAGCTTTTTTATTTGCGACTCGGATAGTGTTTGAGCGCCAACAGGTGTCTGTGCAATAATAAAAAAACAACAGACTAAAATTAATATTGATCGGAAACGTTTCATACTGTTGAGTTAAAAATGAAACATTCTGAAACTAATTTGACTGTAGTTCCGTATTGTAAACCAGACGATTCTAAAAGTGTGCAAAATAGCTTCATAGAATGAATTTATTTTGCTAATTTAAATAAGAAAGCCCCTCTTAAAATTAAGAGAGGCTTAAGATATCAACAATGAATTTTTTAAAATTCCCGATTCAAATCAAATTGTTCAAGGTAATCGGCAACTCTTTTCACAAACATTCCACCAAGAGCTCCATCAACAACCCTATGATCGTAAGAATGAGATAGAAACATCTTGTGACGGATCCCGATTGTATCTCCCTGAGGCGTTTCAATAACCGCAGGTACTTTTCTGATCGCTCCCAATGCAAGGATGGCAACCTGAGGTTGGTTAATGATTGGCGTTCCCATCACATTTCCAAACGTCCCTACATTAGTAACTGTATATGTTCCACCAGATATATCATCAGAGGCTAACTTGTTGCTTCTGGCTTTGTTTGCCAAACCGTTAACTTGTTTTGTCAGTCCGATCAGATTTAAATTATCTGCTCTTTTTATTACCGGTACAATCAAATTACCTGATGGTAATGCTGTTGCCATTCCGATATTAATGTCTTTTCTCTTTACTATTTTGTCTCCATCCACACTAACATTAATCATTGGGAAGTCTTTAATGGCTTTAACAACAGCTTCCATAAAAATTGGCGTAAATGTAATCTTCTCACCCTCTTTTTGAAGGAATTCATTTTTTACCTTATTTCTCCACATTACAATGTTGGTAACATCAGCCTCAACAAAGGAAGTAACGTGTGGAGAAACATGCTTGGACATGACCATATGATCTGAGATCAATTTTCTCATTCTGTCCATTTCAATAATTTCATCTCCTTCCATTGTTGGTACGGCAGGAGCCTTGATAGTAGTTTCAGCCTGAGCAGGTACAGCTTTTTTGGCAGGCTTTGCAGTTTCAGCTTCTTTGGCTGGTGAAGCCTGGCTTACTGGTGCACCATTTTCTATAAAAGACAGGATATCTCTTTTGGTTACCCGGCCACCTTCTCCTGTGCCGGCAATCGATTCCAGTTGAGCCATTGAAACACCTTCTTTTTCAGCAATACTTCTCACCAACGGAGAGTAGAATTTTCCTGAAGGTCCGTTTCTGTCAATGCTTTCGCTGGTTGTGTCGGAACTTGTAGTTTTTACAGGTTCAGGTGCAGCTGTTGTTTCAGCTACAGTTGCTGTTTCAGTTGTAGGGCTTGCTTCAACTGCTCCAGCTCCATTAGTGGATATGACAGCTATTACATCACCAACCTGGGCAACATCATTTTCTTCAAAGTTAATTTTTATTAAAGTTCCTTCAACTTCAGAAGGTAATTCATTATCAACTTTGTCCGTAGCAACTTCAACCAATGGTTCGTCTAACTCAACAGTATCACCAACTGCTTTTAGCCAGTTTGTAATTGTCGCTTCTGTAACACTTTCTCCCATTTTGGGAAGTCTAATTTCTATTTCAGCCATTCCGATAGTCTAATTTTCAGACCACAAAAATAATCATTTTTAAGTGAAATTCAACGATATTTTACTAAATAATATTTAGAGGCTTAATTGAATTTAATAGCCTTAATCGGGTTTATTTTGGTTATCAGATAACTTGGTAATATCAGAATGATAAAACAAATAATTATTGTTAACAGATTAATCAGGAGAATGTTCAGAAAGTCAAGGTTTACCGGGACATGGTCGAGGTAATAGATTTGCGAATCCAGAGGAATTATTTTAAAGTAGTATTGGATAAGCAAAAAAGCTATGCCTACAATATTACCCCATAATAAACCTTTCCCCAATAAAAACAAGGAGTGATAAATAAAGATTTTTCTAATGGACCAGTTGGTGGCACCAATTGCCTTTAGAATGCCTATAAAATTAGTCTTTTCCAGTATAAGAACGAGGAGGGAGGTTATCATATTTATCAATGATACTGCTAACATCATTGCCAGAATAACTATGATGTTCATATCTAAAAAGTTGAGCCATGAGAATATTTCGCTATACAGTTCAGTAATTTTAGTGGTTTTTAATTCAAAGGGCACTTCCCGGTAAATGATTTCATCAATTTTATCTAAGTCCTCCCAGTCTGCAATTAACAATTCATAACCTCCTGTGTAAAATCGACCTGTTCCGGTACCATTTTGTATTGCTATTCGTCCAAATGGTGTTATAATTAATGAATCGGACAGGTATTCAATAGGTTGCTTTTCCAGTGTTTCGCTATTGCATCCACATGCAGAATCGACGTATACCTTTGCAGTGCTCTTGTCAAACAATTTGTTTTCAGAATTGTCTTCTTGCGGAGAAGTTGATTTGTTAATACTGGCTTCAAATGTAATAGTCTGGTTTTTTGTATGGTCAATTAAAAACAAATTGTGGTCACTAACCAAACCATTCCATTTATACTTATGGTATGTAAAATTTCCAAATGAGAATCCCTGGAGAACAAAATGACCATTTATGCAGGTGTCTTTAACTGTTAATGCACTCTGAACTCCCCAGTTATTAATTGCCTGAATGTGTCCGATATTGGTAAAAATGATCTTTTTATCGAATTCCTCTAAGCCGGTTTTATAGATTCCCTTAATCGTAAATATCCTTTTTTTAGGTGTGTTATTAAGAATGAAAAAGGCACTTAGTTTATCACCAACTTCGTAGTGAAGAAGATTTGCAATTTTAGATGAAATCATCACTTCAAGCCGGTTGGATTTAATATCTAATATTTCCCCTTTAACAATTTTATCTTTAAAAAAGTGCCAGTCATAATCTGTACCAATACCTTTAAAAAGAACACCTAAAACATCTTGATTAACAGAGGTGTCGACATGGTTGTTTACAGAAATGATACTGGTATCTAAACTACTTTGAAGTATGGCTGGTTTATATGCAAAGCGCTGGATGTGCTTGATGTCCTGATTGACTTTAATTTGGTTTGAAAAACCGGTGTCAATTAAAAGGGGACTGGATTCCATTGAGGTATTGTCTTCCATATTCGTAATTTGAATATGCGATCCGAATCCAATTACTTTTTCCCTTATTTTATTTTGAAAGCCCGTTACAATTGAAACAGTAATAATCATTATTGCAATACCGATAATAATACTGGCCAAAGAAATGCTGACAATAGGCTTGGAAATTTGGTCTTTTCCGTCCTTTTTCCTGACTAATTTTCTGGCTATAAAATATTCGGTATTCAATTTGATAGATTTAAAATGTAAAATTACAATTATTAATATATTGTGAACCTAAACTAAGAGATATTAAATGAAAAAGATATTGTTTATTCTGATATTGTTGATGGGGGGTAACGCGATTTATGCGAGTGCCAATCAATCATTATATTGTAATGCTGTTGTTAAAACGGGAGCAGAGAATACAGAACTTTACATTGAAAAATTAAAAGGGAAATCTGTTGGTGTTGTTGGTAATCAAAGTTCAATGGTAGGAGGTGTTCATCTGGTTGATACTTTATTAAAAAGGGGAGTAAACCTTGTTAAGATATTTTCACCGGAACATGGTTTCAGAGGAAAGGCTGATGCAGGAGAGAAAGTGTTGTCGGGTATTGATCAAAAAACAGGGTTACAGGTAGTCTCCTTATATGGAAGTAATAAAAAACCAAAGAAAGAGCAATTAAAAGGCATTGATATTTTAATTTTTGATATACAAGATGTGGGTGCAAGGTTTTATACTTATATATCAACCCTTCATTATGTAATGGAAGCTTGTGCTGAAAATAATATTGGATTAATTGTTCTCGATCGTCCAAATCCTAACGGACATTATGTTGATGGGCCTGTATTAAATCCAAAATTTAAGTCATTTGTGGGGATGCATCCTGTACCTGTTGTTCATGGTTTAACCATTGGAGAATATGCCTGTATGATTAACGGAGAAAAATGGCTGACTAACAATGTAAAATGTGATCTTCAGGTTATAAAATGTAAGGGATGGGATCATAAAAAATATTATCGTTTACCTATAAAACCATCTCCGAATTTACCAAATATGAGATCAATTTACCTTTATCCAAGCTTGTGCTTTTTCGAAGGTACAGTAATAAGTATTGGGCGGGGAACGAGCTTACCTTTTCAGATTGTTGGGCACCCCTTATTTAAAACAGGGCAATATCATTTTAAACCTGAACCGGGCACAGGAGCAAAAAAGCCAAAGTTAAATGGGAAAAATTGTACGGGAATTAACCTTTCGGAAAAAGGAATAAAAGCACTGCAAAATCAAAAACGTTTGGACATATCCTTGATCATAAAGTTTTACAAGGAGTTGGATTTAAAAAGTCAGTTTTTTCTAAGTAATAATTTTATTAACCTCTTAGCAGGTACTGACCAATTTAAAAAGCAGATCATAGCCGGTATATCTGAGTCTGAAATCAGAAAGTCATGGGAACCGGCATTGAGCGATTTTAAACTCAAGAGAAAAAAATACCTGCTATATCCTGATTTTTCTGAGTAAAGCAGAGTTTTTGTTGTTTTATAATCTGACTTGTTGCTCCACCATATTCACCAACTGTTTTCTGGAGTCAACCCATCTGTCAAAATTCGCTTTGGTGGCACGTCGATTATTTCGCATGTTTCTGTACATTCTTGCGTATTCATAGGCCAGTAATCCTAAAAACGGAACAATAAGAATGATATAGCTCCATAGTATCCAGTTATTAACCAGGTCGAAGATGCTGTTAATTGTAAGCATTAAAATGATATTGTATACTGAAAGTATAAAGAAGCCCAGGATCATTTTGATGCCACTCCAGAACACTCTTCTTTTAAATGTTTTTTCTATAAAACGCTTTAATCCGACATAGGGTAATAAGTGGTGTACACAACCTAAAATAAAAACAGGAAGTCCAAGAATAAGCAATAAATAGTTAACCGGATTAACTATTTTTTCATTTTTTTGATAATATACCACTGCATCATCTTCGACACCTTTTTTATTAAGCTCTTTAAAATATTGACCGGATTCTGTCTCAAGTTCATTCCAATCCGGATTTTCTTTGCTGTAATTCGAATTGAGATAATGAGCCAGGTTTTGAGAATACAACCACCTTTGTTTAAGTGGGATACTGCTATCTGAATTTCTGAATGCAATCCCTTTTTTGGTCAGACTCTGTATATTATTGTGGAGTGGTGTTAAACCGGCATCTTCGAGATATGTTAGCTGTGCTTTTAACCGTTTTGCAATTTCCCTGGTTAGTTCAGAAATGGTTCTGGCCGGATTTTCCAGGTATTCTTCTTTATAATCTTTGAGATGGATAATATCTGAATTGGATACCAGAACGTCAGATCTGAATTTATCCGGGTCGGAGTAGTTAATACCAGTACATTGTATCTTTATATCTTGTTCCCAATTTGTGGCAACCATAGCTCCAAAACCTATTCTGGCCGGACCTTTTTTGAGTGGTTTTAAAGAGCGGATAAATACATCATCTGTATATCCCTCTCCAAATATCATAATCGATTTTTTTCGTTTTAAGAGTTTATAAACTTCCTTAAAAATGGCTTCGTTTTTTTCGGACGAGTCGGCACCATTTTCTCTGATTCTGAATATGGGAATCATATGGGCAGCCCACGTGATAGGTCGTAACCATGATTTGAAGATATCTCCCCTGGTTAAAAAGAATAGTACGGGATTTTGCAGCTCAGCAACCACCCAGGGATCCATAAATGCACTGGCGTGATTTACTACAAAAATAGTTTGAGCCTTCATTTTCTTTTGAGGGTTAACTGTAGCCTTTTTTCTAAAGAAAATGTTCAGAGCATAGAAAATAAAAATTTTCAATAAAAAGTACAATGGTCTCATGGCGACAAATCTATAAAAAAATGCAAAATTGGATTCTAATATTGACGATTTAAAATTAGTTTTTAGTTCAAATTTTTTACTATCATTGTTAGTGAAAATGTCAAAAGAAAAAGAGAAGATAGATACTAACCAATGGGTTGACCTTTACGCTGATTACCTATTCAATTATTGTGTGAGCCGGGTTAATGATGTTGAACTGGCAAAGGATCTGGTTCAGGATACTTTTATTGCTGGTATTAAAGGTTTAGATAATTTTGAAGGCAAGAGTGCTGTAAAGACATGGTTGGTTTCAATACTAAAACGGAAAATTATTGATTATTGGCGTCAAAAGGAGTCCAGGAAAACGGAGCCTTTCTCAAGCTTTTTTACCAATGAACCTAAAGGGGCTCATTGGCTTGAGAATCGTAAACCTAAAGGAATGTTAGCCGATATTGATGTACAATTAAATAATGATGAATTAGGTGATGCCTTACAGGATTGTATTTCCTATTTACCAAGTAAATGGAGACAGATTTTTATTGATAAAATGGTTGATCAAAAAGATTCTGAGGAAGTTTGTAAGGTAAATGATATAACACCGTCAAATTTCTGGGTAATTATACACCGCGCAAAATTACAAATGCGTGAGTGTTTAGAAAAAAAATGGTTCAATGATTGATTGCAAAGAAGCTGCTTATCTTACGGATAAGAAGCAGTTCTCGAAGCTCTCTGTTTTGCAGAGGGTGAATTTACGGCTACACCTTTTCATGTGCGACGTTTGCAGAAAGTATGGAAAGGATAGTCGTGCGTTAAATAAAATACTAAAGTACACGAGTATAAATATTCCTAAGCTTACCGACGAGGATAAGCAAAGAATTAAGGAAAATATCAAGCAGTAAGCTGACTACTTAGATAAGCTGAATCCCCGTGTAATTCTGAGGTGTAATTAACCTTAGCTCGGCTTTTAGTGTCTCAGAAATTTCAAGCGTTTCAATGAAGTCGCGAATACTGTCTTTTGTGATAGTACTATTAGTTCTTGTTAAACCTTTTAGCATTTCATAAGGTTTTTCAAAACCTTCTCTTCTTAAAACAGTTTGAATGGCTTCAGCTACAACAGCCCAATTGTCTTCCAAATCCTGATTAAGTTTTGCATCATTTAGTAATAATTTCTGCAAACCTTTTAATGTTGATTTAAAAGCGATAAGAGTATGTGCAATAGGAACACCAATATTTCTGAGTACGGTAGAATCTGTTAAATCTCTTTGTAGTCTTGAAATAGGTAATTTAGCAGAAAGATGCTCAAAAAGTGCATTGGCTATACCAAGGTTTCCTTCCGAATTTTCAAAGTCAATAGGATTAACTTTATGAGGCATAGCTGATGAACCAATTTCTCCCTCTTTTAATCTTTGCTTAAAATAATCCATTGAGATATAAGTCCAGATGTCTCTGTTCAAATCAATCAGAATAGTATTGATTCGTTTCATGGCATCAAATAAACTTCCCAAATTGTCGTAGTGTTCAATTTGTGTTGTGGTTTGACTTCGGTCAATCTTTAAAATATCATTTACAAAATGGTTGGCAAAATCAATCCAATTTTCATTCGGAAATGCAATATGATGTGCATTCATATTTCCGGTTGCACCTCCAAATTTGGCAGAGAAAGGTATTTGCTCTAATTGCTGTTTTTGAATGTTTAAACGTTCAACAAAAACATAAAATTCCTTACCAAGTCGCGAAGGTGAAGCTGGTTGACCGTGCGTTTTAGCAAGCATTGGAATATCTTTCCATTGATTGGAGAAGTCATTCAATAATTTGATCACTTGCTTTAAATCAGGTAAGTATTCGTTTTCAACGGCCTCTTTTAACGATAATGGAATTGCAGTATTATTAATATCCTGCGAGGTTAAACCAAAGTGGATATATTCTTCGTATTTGGCAAGTCCCAGGTCCTTAAGTTTTTCTTTTACAAGATATTCAACAGCCTTAACGTCATGATTGGTTGTACGTTCAGTTTTTTTTACCTTTTCAGCATCTTCAATCGAAAAATTAGCATACAAATCACGTAATTCCCGGAACTTTTCAGATGGAAAGTCAGCTAACAGACCTACCTTTTTTTCTGCCAATGCAATAAAGTACTCTACTTCGACAAGTACACGATATTTAATCAATGCAAATTCTGAAAAATAATCACCAAGACTTTCTACTTTGTTTCTGTATCTTCCGTCAATAGGAGAGATGGCTGTTAATTCGTTCATTGAATCCAAATTTTAAAAATGCAAAGGTATAAATAATTGCAGCGTAATTTTTCTAATTTCCAGATTTCTTTCTAACAATGTGGTACGGACTTGATTTAAGCCATTTTTGAATATTTTTTTGGGTTAGAAAACCACCAATCCAAAAAACGTTACTGTAGTCTATTGCAGCACTTTCTGAAGGAGGCTCCTTGTCTGGTCCCTTTCCATTAACATAGTTTGAATGAATAAACCATAGTTTTCCATTATGCTTAAGGATCAGCCCAACATGATTGCTGAGACCTAATACATAAAGGTTATCGTCAGCAGTTTTGAGGTAATTAATTAACTTGTTTTTCGAATAGTATACCCGACTACTGTCACAAATTGTAGTGACTATTTTTTGAGAGTACATCTTGGCTAATTCATACCGGTTCCAATTGAACCCCATATGTTTTAAGGTGGTTGATACAAAATAGCCACAGGCTATTTCTCCCTGGTATGGTGTATTGGTGTGTCCTTCATATGTCCAGGGGCGGCCCACCCAATAAGGGAATATAGTATGTTCGTAATGGTGTAATAAATAACGTTTACACGAATCAAGAGAGGTATTGTTTTGTAAGAGAGATATTTTATCCGACTTAATACGATTAATTGCTGATTGGTAATCAGAAGTCTGTTCAGTCTCAATGTCATTTGTTACAACTGGCGCTGTTGATAGTAAAAAGTATATTAAAACTGTTCCAAACATTATTAACCAATTTTTTTAACCAGGTCAACCAATCGATTGGCATACCCTGCTTCATTATCATACCATGCCACCACTTTTATCATCTTACCTACAATACTGGTGAGTTGAGCATCAAAGGTTGAGGAGTAAGCACTTCCTATGATGTCACGGGAAACAATCGGATCTTCCATATAGTATAAAATTCCTTTCAGATCGTTCTCTGAAGCTGTTTTAAATGCCTGATTAATCTCCTCTGCAGTGATCTCATGATCCATAATAAAAGTCATATCAGTAAGTGATCCGTCCGGAACCGGAACTCTGATACCGCATCCTCCCATTGAACCTTCGAGTTCGGGGAATATTTTAGTAATGGCTTTTGCTGCCCCTGTAGTAGTAGGGACGATTGATTCTGCTGCTGCTCTGGCTCTGCGCAAATCCCTGTGGGGAGCGTCATGTAAACGTTGATCTGAGGTATACGAATGAACAGTGGTAATATAACAGCTTTCAATTTCACCCAGTGTTTTCATTACTTTAACCAGTGGTGCTGCAGAGTTGGTGGTGCAGGAAGCATTGGAAATGATATTCTCCGTACCATCAATAATATTATCATTAACACCTATAACAACCGATTTTATGGAGTCATCTTTCGGGGGGGCACTGATAATTACTTTT
The DNA here is from genome assembly GCA_965230195.1 of Putridiphycobacter sp. Lineage (GTDB taxonomy): Bacteria > Bacteroidota > Bacteroidia > Flavobacteriales_D > Crocinitomicaceae > Putridiphycobacter. The sequence continues at coordinate 4,604,960 of OZ245997.1, read as the reverse complement.
TTTGCTCCGCCAACAAAGTGTTGTTCAGCTAATGTTTTGGTTCTGAAAATGCCTGTGCTTTCTATTACAATGTCAACACCAAGTTCTTTCCAGGGAATCTGTTTAGGATCCCGTTCTGAGGTCATTTTAACAACTCTGTTATTAATAATTAAATTACCATTTTTCTCAGAAATTGTTCCTTCAAACTGACGGTGAACAGAATCGTATTTGAATAAATGTGCAAGTGTTTTTGCATCCGATAAATCATTGACAGCAACTACTTCAATGTCGTTTGATTTTTCTGCCATCCTGGTAAAATACCTACCTATTCTACCAAAACCGTTAACCCCAACTTTTATAGCCATTTTTTGGTTTAAAATTAATGCTAAAATTTAAACTGGCTTGTAAAAGAAAGTTAAAATTTAACATGGCTAAATATTATTGTAATACATTTGTAATCTCAAATTAAACTGATGTCTTTAATTGATAATTTAAACTGGCGTTACGCAACAAAAAAGTTCGATCCGAATAAAAAAGTGGATCCAACAACACTTGATTTTTTAAAAGAGTCGATTCGTTTAGCAGCAACATCTTATGGATTGCAACCATTTAAGGTAATGGTAATTGATGATGCTGATATTAAGAAGATGCTAAAGCCTTTATCATTTAACCAACCGCAAATCACGGATGCCTCACATTTGTTTCTATTTTGCAACCTGTTTGATGTAAGTCCTGAGTATATTGATCAGTATGTCAAACTTTCGGCAAAAACAAGGGCTTTAGATTATAGTAAAATGACTGGTTATAGTGATTTTATGAAATCCAGTTTCGGAAAAATGAGTGCTGAAGAAATTTCAGTTTGGGCTGCTAAACAGGCTTATATTGCCATGTCTAATTTATTGACAGCTTGTGCTGAATTGAAAGTTGATTCCTGTCCTATTGAAGGATTTGAAAAGGAAGCATATAATAAGGCTTTAAAGTTAAACGATATTCAATTGGAATCCACAGTGATGGTCGCAGTGGGGTACAGATCTGAGGATGATGCCACGCAGTTTAACAAGAAAGTGAGACTTCCCGAAACTGATTTGTTCATATAAATTACTCTTCTTCTGATTGAGAATCGGGTGTCTTTGGTTCTTTTGGAACAAAGGTGTACACTACCTGAAAAGGATCATTATAAACCTGATGAATTGGTTTGTCATTTTCACTGACCTGAGGTGGAAGTGTTGTATTCCAATATTCAATTTCTGGTTCAATGCCTAGTTCTTCTTCGATTTCATACCTGAATTTAGCAGGTTGCGGCAATTGCTTACGAAACAATATAGCCAGTAAAATACCGATAAAAAAACCGAAAAAGTGGCCTTCCCATGAAACGTTTGTGGTTTGCGGAAATATTCCCCATATCAGACTACCGTAAAGGAATATAACCAATAAGGAAATACCTGCGATTCTTACATTTTTAGACAAGAACCCACTAATCATTAAAAATGAAGTAAGGCCGTAGATTACACCACTCATGCCAATATGATAACTTTCCCTGCCAAAAAACCAGACTAATAAACCCGTAAACACATAAGTTAACAGAAATACTTTTGTAGCAATATTCCTGAAATTATAAAATAGTAACCAGGTCAGGATAAATGCGGGTGCTGAATTATTAAACAGGTGGGTATAGTCAACCGAACTGTGAATGAATGGTCCTGCAATAACACCAACTAAACCGCTGAGACGCCTTGGATATACGCCATAGCGGTATAGGTTCAGATCAAAGAAGTTATCATAGGCGTATACAATTCCCATTAGTGCAACAATGCTTAACGCAAGAATTAATGTTAGTTTAATTATTTTAGTCTGGTTATTTTTCACAGTAATTCTCCCAACAATAATACTGCCCTTTTCAAAATCATGACAAAACGTCTTGTTTTAGTGTTTTGCTAATGCTTAAACGTAGTATTCTGAAGAATGAGTCCTGATCCCGGAGCAATATGACGTAAGTTGATTGTTTTGTTGGAATCAAGGGAATCTTTAATGTCATCTAAGGTCAGTTCACCCTTACCCAATGCCAATAATTGGCCCATAATTAAGCGCACCTGGTAGCGCATAAACCCGGTTGATTTTACATGCAAGGCATAAGATATTTCAGGGAAAAAATTGGCGGAGTATAAATCGTTTGTTTTAATTTCACACTGCTCAAGTATTCTGATAAACTGCGTGTTTTCTCCGGGTTTCGAAGTATAGTTCCTGAAATTATGTTTGCCTTGAAATAGTTTTGCTGCTGTCATCATTAATTCAATGTTTAACGGAAGCGTTTCGGTATGAATTAATGGTGCACTGAATGGATGTGACTTTTCATTATGAGCAAAGAGGTAAACATAATGTTTGCTGGTAACATAATCCAATGGGTTAAACTTATCGCCAACGTTCTTTATCGAAATGGCTTTAATGTCGTTGGGTAAATTTTTATTAAAAACGGGAATAAAAGTACTCAGGTCAATGTTTTTGTCAATAATAAGAAGAACACCCATCTTCACTGCAGAAACTTTTGAATCAGTTCTGCTTGTACCCATGGTTTTGAATTGACTCTCCTTATATATGAAAGCAATTGTTTTTTCAAACATCTCCTGAACCGTTTTTACTTTAGGTTGCTTCATCCAGCCATGATAGCGGTATCCTAAAAACTGAATTTCTATGAAGTAGTTGTTTTTCACTAGTATTTACCTGATCCGTTTAAACGGGTTTTGTTGTTGATGATGTTTTTCGGTTTAAAGGTATTTAACATAAATTAAAAAAAGCGCATGATTTTTGTTTATAACTTAATCAGGTTACTTTTTTAGGTGAGCTACATTACCCAATAGAACGACTTATTCACAATTATGAATCTAAAAGATATTTTATTCCTGTCCATCACTCTTTTTCTGATTTCTTGTAGTCAGAATAATGAAAATCAAAGCGTAACTAACACACCGGTTATTAATATTATTGAGGAATCCGAAGGCCAAAATGTCGGGTTGGCTCAACCTATAATCAAACAACAATCAATGATTGATAAACCTTTTAAAGATTTAGGTGACGATTTTCAGGAGTTTAGATACAGTAAATCGAAAGGGACAAAAATTAATTTGTCTACAGGAACAGAAATAAGAATTCCAAGTCATGCGTTTCAAACTTTATCCGGAGGGGAAGTAAAAGGAGCAATTAAAATCCTTTACAGGGAATTTCATTCTGTTTCTGATATAATGTTAAGTGGTATCTCAATGATTTTTGAAGATGAGGGTGAACAAAAGGATTTTGAGTCAGCAGGAATGTTTGAAATAAGAGCAAACAGTAATGGCGAGACTTTGGAATTAAAACCAGGTAAGGAAATTGAAGTTGATTTGGCTTCGTATAAAAAAGGAAACTTTAATCAATATGTTTTAGATGAAAAAACTGAAAAATGGACCTATTTGGAAAAGAGTAAACCAAAAATTAATCAAAGAAAGATGGACCGTCTTGATGAAAAAGATTCCATTCTCAATACGCTTAAACCTGTTTGTGAAGTCATGCCTGAAGAATATAATGATGGGCAAGATGTATTTGATTTAAATTATCAGTTTGAAGATAGTCAGGATTGGGATATTTTCGCCGGAGCTATGTGGAGAATAGAAGGAGATGAAGCGTTAAAGCAACGGTTCAGGCAAGACAGACAGTATTATAACCAATTTGAAATTATGCCCTTTGACAGCTGTAATACTTTCAATATAGCCCTTTGGGAAAAACAAGATAATGCAAGGGTGCCGGATACTTCTTATTATTTAGCCAACCCGGTTTGGAAAGGAAAACAACTGGATAAAGTTCGACAAACGTACCGAAAAAAAATATATGACTTTAATAACAAAGCCAAAGCATTAATAAGAGAACGCAAACGAATTAGCAGAGAAGCAGATTTAGTACGGTCATTTAAAATAAGAGGAATGGGGATTTTTAACTGTGATCGGGTACTTGATTTCTTAAAAATGGTGCCATTAGCCATTACTATAAAATTTAAGGATAAGATTGTTAATTGGTGGTACCTGACACAAAACAAAAGTATTGCCATTAAGTACTATGGTTCTGATATTCCTGGTTTTAAATACAACCCGAATTCAAGAAACGAAATAATTGCCGTTTTACCTGATAATAAGATTGGAGTAGTCAGTAGTAAAGCACTTGAAGAAGCTTATCATTCTTGTTTGTCAGACAGGGAAAATGAGCGGCATATGGTTGTAGACTTGGTAGAACAACCTGATCCGGTACTTTCTAAGCGATCTTTTACCAAAACTGTAAAAAGTTTATAGCATGAAGTTGATTGCTTTAACATTCTTGTTGTTCTGGTCAAGTATTGGATTATCTCAGGTTAAAATACCTGTGGATTCGGCAGGATTCATGAGATACATTGATTATCAGGGAAACAGTTTAAGTCACTGGATTCTGGCAGATCAACTGGATAAAGAAACTTATCCGCCTTATGTTTTATTTAAAAGAAATAAACAATGGGGAATATGTGACAGTAATTTAGTTGATATTGGACATGGATTGTTTGATAAAATTGAAAAGTCAGGTGATCATCTTTTTGCGAAACGCGGTGAAACTTTAGCATTTTTTGATGAAAATATAAGATTGATTAATACAATTGAAGGTATTCATTCATACGAAGTGGAGCAGAACTCATATGATGCTACACACCTGAATACATTAATAGTGAAGGGAGCTTCTGGTTATGGTATTGTGAATATAAAGGGGGAGTGGTTATTACAACCGGATTATGGTAAAACATTCTATACAAATGGAGTGGTATACCTCCGAAAGGGGGATCACTTTGGCTTTTTTTCACTAGATGAGGAAGTTTTGATTGAACCCAAATGGTCAGCAATAGGTCAGTTTAATGCTTATACAGTTGAGTTATGGGATGAGAGCAGAAAAAAAACGTACTATTTTACTGACGGCAGGAAATTACCTGCTTCTGACTCTATTTTGGTAATAGATTCCAATTCAGGTTTTTTTAAAGTCTATCAGAATGGCAAAGGAGAGCTGTATAACTCTGATTTAAAACCAATCATTCAATATCATGGAGATGATATTTTTCCAATTAACAAAAACAAGTGGAACAGACGTGGAATATATACGGAGGTAGCGTATAAACGGGAATGGGATTTTGCTATCAAACGCAATCAAAAAATAGGCTGCATCTCAAGTACAGGTCAGCAAATTTTGTCTTTTCAATACGATTATGTTGATGGAGTTGGAGAGGGGCTTTATCATGTCATGAAAAATGGAAAACATGGTGTGGTTGACCGTTTCGAAAATGTGATTATACCTATTTCCTATACCTATGTTTTGAGAGATCGAGACTATTTTAGAGTATATGATTTTGACAAAAAGGGATTAACTGATTTGAAAGGGCAGATCATTGTACCTCCAAAGTTTGATGAACTCAGAGTGGAAAGGTATGGTGTGATTACTAAATTGGAGGGAAAACATGGCTTTTATACGTTTGATGGTCACGAGACATTAAGACCAAAATTTTTAGTTTACCTGGATGGTGATGACATAAGGTTTGAGTCAGAGGATGGAGTTTGTATGGTAGGGAAAGATGGATTGATTACTCCTGTAAATTGCGATTTTATTTCAAGAAAGCATGATTTAGTCAAATATTATGTTGGAGACAAAATAGTGATGCACAATTTGAAAGATGACAGGATTCTTGATACCACAGTTTATCCCTTACAGCGATCAATCAGAAAACAGTATAATGTCAGGAAGCATGCTTTGTTGATACATGAGGATAAATTCGCACAATTTCATGATCAGCTAACCGGTAAAATTGGTTCTATCAGAAAAGAAGGAGATGGTTTTGCTGTCAGGCCCAGGTATTTTAATGTTTTCTATGATCATACATATGGTGGAATGGGGTTGGTGAAAGAACATATTATGGATACTGTACGGTTAGATGAAGTATCATTAATATTTAAGGAAATTCTGATTCCCTTTTATTATAATAATGGCTCTGTAGGTCATAAATTATTAAGTGTTCAAAGTCGGGGAACTTCAGGATGGAGTTCGACAGAATTAGATCCGGTAATGAAATTGAATAGAAAATGGACTTATCGAAGCAAAAATGATTACCAGCATTATGAAGTTCCATTTATAAACAGAAGAAGAGGCCCTTATTCCGAAATATTGCTGGAAGGTGATATGAATTTTAAGACAGGAACAGATTTGATGAGGTATCAGGATTATTATAAACAGCTTAATGAATATCATAATATGATATTGACAGATAGAAGGAGTTTTGATCAGATAATTGATATAAAGTCTGTTAAAGTAGATGAACCTTTATGGCGAATTTTAAAAACGCGAATCAATACATTTCAGTATGATGATTTAGGCCATTTTACTTATTTTGAGATAACGTCAAACCAAAAAGCAATTGTTAAGGAAGATATAAAAGGCTATGGTGTGTTGCTTGATAAGGGAGATTATTTGATACTACCAGAAGCATCTCATATCAAACCGGTAATGTTAGATGGATACGAATATTTTATTGTGAACCGGGAAAAAACTTCACTTGCAAGTGGAGTATCAGAATCTGTCATTGAAGTCTATGATTCTGAAGGCTTGGTTTTGTCAAGCGATTACCCTATTGAAGTAGTGGCTCCTGGTTATTTTAAAATCATTAAAAACGGAGTACCAACCATTGTAAATAAAAATAATGAGGTCATCTATATTTGTCAATAAATTCATCATTTGTGATATCTTTAAGCTTTTAATTGAATCATAGCATATTGCTACTTTATGAAGGATATCTTTTCGTTTTATAAAAACATTTTTGAGGAAGAATTAGCACGATCAAAACGTTTACATTTATACAGTCAAAGAATTGTTAAAAAGCTTTTTTTATCGGGTACAGAGGAGTTAACCAATGCGGAACATCCGCTTATGCCTATATCGGAAAAAAAGGCGAAAAGCTTTGAGTTGGAAATATCTCTAAGAGGCGAAAAGGTGAACCTTAAGTATTATAGTTTGGCTAGAATATCAACTCAAACAGCATTTAATAATACGGTAACCAGAGCTTATCCACTGTTTTCGTTTGATGCCGAAATTATATTTAGAGAGGGCCTTTATTATATTAAGCTTGATTTGGATTCCAGATCATTTTTAAAATCAAACTTTTCTGCTCAATCTCAGAGCAGATTGGATTTCAATCAATTATTAAAAAAACACGAAACACTTGATTTTCATTTTGTAAGTGATTTAGCTAATAAGCTGGAAGCAATTGAGGATTGTAATTCAGATGATTTGATAATGTTTCCTAAGTTGGCTTCCAGTCAAAGTATTTCGGGAAAGCTTAAAAAGAAAGAGGAGGACATTGATAGTTATATGTCCTGTGCAGTTTTATGTTTGGTAGAAAAAGAGGATTATTCTTTTAGTACATTGGACGAACTTAAGAAAATGGTTTCCATACCAGATTACTCTATGCCTTTGAAAGTGTTATTTGGTCATGAACCTAATGCTGAGTTTACTCAACCGGGAATCATTTGCGAGGAACTTAATTATGCTCAGAAGGAAGCCATAAATAATGCTAATGGTTCTGTTGTAAGTGTGGTGTCAGGACCACCGGGTACTGGTAAGTCTTATTCAATTGCTAACCTGGCAGTTGAATATGTAAGTAAGGGAAAATCGGTTTTAATTTCATCTAAAAACAATGAGGCACTTGAAGTTATTGAAGATAAAATTAAGGCACAGCTGAATATTAAAAATATTACAGTAAATCCCAGTAAAGATAAAATGCTGGATGGGTTAAAGGATTATTTAAAAACGATTTTAGGGCGAAGTTTTAAGCGCTCTGATCTGTCGGAGGAAAAAATCAAAAAGAGAATTAAAGACCATCATAAAAAGAAAGAAGAGCTAATTGATTTTGAAAAAGCGGTAGAGAATAGTTTCGAATTAGAAAAAAGCGTGTTAGATAAGTTATCAACCCACAAGCTCTCGAGACAAACTTCAAACCAATTTAAGGAGCGTGTTTTAATTAAACGGGGGATAAAGACTATTCCGTTATGGGAGAGCCTTTATAATTATTATAATCTCATAGAAAAAAAACGAAAACACGCTATTGGGGTAATCCAGGATGGACACAAGCATACTTTGGATAATCAGGTAAAAATTTATCGGGCAGAGTTAAGGCATTATTATGATTTTTTGAGGGCAAGGGATCGTGAGAGGAAAAAGGATCTTTATGAATATTTAAATCATCCACAAATTATAAGTACGTTTCCTATTTGGTTGGTTAAGGCATCAGAAATTTCAAAGGTCATTCCGCTTGAAAAAGAAGTATTTGATTTAGTAATTATTGATGAGGCTTCGCAATGTGATATCCCATCAATGATACCCATTCTGCAACGGGCAAAAAAATGTGTAGTTGTAGGAGATCAGAATCAATTATCTCATATTTCCTTTTTGGGAAAAGAAAAAGAAAATATGTTCAGGGCTCAGGTCAGATCAGAGTTTCAACGATTTTGCAAACACCGTGATTATTCATTTTTGGCTTTGGTATCGGATACTGTTTCAGTGGACCAGCATTCATTTTTGTCGGAACACTTCAGAAGTGAGTATTCGATCATTGATTTTTCGAGCAAAGCTTTTTACCAGGATAATCTGGAAATTTTGACTAAACGACCAAAAGAAAAAAACAATATTGTTGATTTTAGGTATGTTGAGGGTGAGAACAAATCGGGTGTAAATTTTGCAGAGTTGGATGAAATTGTGAACAATATTCTGGAGATTATCACAAGGGAAAAAGACAGGCCAGTTAGCATGAAAACCTCCATAGGAATCTTATCTCCTTTTAGAAAACAAGTTGACAAAACATTTGAAGCGGTTAGAAAAAACATTAATCTTTCTGATATAAAGGCCCACCAAATAAGAGTCGGAACAGCCTTCTCATTTCAGGGGAATGAAAGGGATTTAATGTTTTTGTCGTTTGTTGCAGATGGAGAATCACATTCAGGAACATACAATTATATTAACCGAAAGGATGTTTTTAATGTATCGGTAACCCGGGCCCGTTTCAGGCAAATTGTATTTCATTCTTTTTCTCCCAAAGGGCTAAGATTTGATTCAACTCTGGGGCAATTCTTTTCATATTACGAACAATTGGCAAACCCGCAACATGTCAATGAAGTTGATAACCGGTTCTGTGAAGAAATTGAGCATTATTTCAGGAAATTTGGCTACCAAACCTGGCAACAATACGAAATATCTGGTGTAATCATTGATGTTTTGGCAGAAAAGGACGGACAATATATTGCCATTGATTTGGTTGGATTCCCGGGGTCAGTTGGAGAGTTTTATCCACTTGAACGGTACAAAATGTTGGAGAGAGGAAATATCAAATTATTTCCTTTACCATATGCTTATTGGTTATATGATAAAAGCTTATGTTTGAAATCAATTGAACAATTGTGCTTTTAATTTTGGAAATGTCAGAATCCAAAAATAAAAAGAGGTAAACCCAGCAGAATAGTAGCTCCAACTCCAAAGGTTGCAAGAAAAAGCAAGACCATCTGAATAGTAAAGGATAGGTCGCGGTCTTTTTTTGGGACATTTTTAGACTTTTTTAAGGCAATAATTGATATGACAAAAGATAAAATGACGGCTATCAATATAAATACAATTGTGGCGGAAAATAAGCCGAAAAGCACTGATAAAGTAAAAATAAGACATGCCGTCAAAAAAAGGTAAAGGGCCCTGAAAAATAATTTATTAAAATGTTTTCGCTCTTTTGATCTTTCTGGCTTGTCAGGAGTATATTTTCTGTTGTTGTTTGATTCCGTGTTTTTGGGTTGATCATAAGGTAAGGTATTATTTTCCGATTCATGTTGAGTAGGCAAACCTATGGGTTTCTTTACCTGGTGATCTGATTCAGTTTTGTTACAAACAGGTAAAACAGGAATAGAGGTACTTTTAAATGTATTGGTTGAACGAAAATGAAGACTATCCCTTTTTTGATCGTATGTTTTTACAGCGCCGGATTTAATTTTGTTTTGAGTATACTGGTGCTTAAGATGTTGATTGAGATATTTTCGCCGATTAAAGTTTTCATGTTTTGATGTACCACATGAAAGAAGAAAAAGAATTAATATCAATATGTACTTTGCGGGGCTCATAAGATATTCGTTTTATCAAATGTAAAGCCTTCTTTTTAAAATCAATAGTTAATTGCACAAAAAAAGCCATGCAATATCATGGCATGGCTTTCAATTCTATTATTTTGGACTTTCCTAAGCCTTATCTTCCCAAATTGAAATTAATTCAATCATAGTATTAACTGCTTTTTGCATGTCCTGTACACTCACATATTCATGTTTGGAATGAATCCCCATTTCACCTGTAAACAGATTAGGACAAGGTAATCCCATAAATGATAATCTGGATCCATCAGTTCCACCCCTGATAATTACCGGTCGAGGTGTTATCCCAACATTTTCCATAGCTGCAATAGCGTAATCGGTTACAAATGGCACTTCCTGAATGACTTCTTTCATATTTCGGTATTGCTCTTTGGCTTCAAAAGTTGAAGTTACGCCTGGGTATTTAGCTACAGTATCATCCAAAATTGACTTTAAACGCTCTTCATACTCAGCCAGTTTAGCAGTAATGTGATCTCTTATAATAAATTGAATGGTTGTTTTTTCCATAATACCATTAACGGCAACAGGATGAACAAAACCTTCTCTTCCCTCAGTTGTTTCAGGACTCCATGAATCCTTTGGTAAGGCATCAATAAACTCACCGGCCACTTTCAGAGAATTAATCATTTTATTCTTGGCATAACCAGGGTGAGCACTTACGCCGTTAATTGTTATCGTTACAGCATCTGCAGAAAAACTTTCATCTTCTAGCGATCCTAAAACACCACCGTCCAGCGTATAGCCATAATCAGCATTAACTTTTTTCATATCAACATGGTCTACACCACGTCCTACTTCTTCGTCAGGGGTGAATAAAATTGAGATATGGCCATGAATATATGATGGATTATTCATTACAAAATGAGCAAAATCCATGATACAGGCAACACCTGCCTTATCGTCTGCTCCCAAAAGTGTTAATCCGCTGGCAGTGATAATATCATCACCAATTTTCTCTTTTAAATAAGGGTGTCTTTCAGTTGTAATCACCTGGCTATTATCGTCTGGCAATGTAATTGCCGAACCGTCCCACTTTTCATGTAGGATAGGCTTAACATTTGTACCACTACAATCAGGTGCTGTATCCATATGTGCACAAAAACAGATTTTAGGAATATTGGTTTTACTTGAATTCGAAGGAATAGAAGCATAAACATATCCCCATTCATCCATTTCAGCATTATCAATCCCCATGGCTTTAAGTTCCTGAACCAAAACTTTTGCCAAATCCTTTTGCTTCATTGTGCTGGGAAATGTAGTAGAATTTGGATCCGCCGTGGTATCTATTTTTACATATTCTATAAATCTGTCTTTAACAGTATGCTGGTAATTTTCCATTATTGATGATTTCAGTTTAGAATGGCGAATTTACTAAATTTTATCCTGTAAAAAAACAAGTGCGAAAATGATCGGTCAGAATAGAATATTTACAAATAACCGGATGTCAAATATTATTAAAATTAATCAATCAGATGCTGTTAATTTTATACCTTTGTGACCATCAAAAAATAGTCCATGTCGAAAATCCTTTTAAAAAACGCGACCATAGTTAATGAAGGTCAAACCATTCAGTCTGATTTATTAATTTCAGGTGAATATATTGAGAAAATTGCACCTTCAATTTCTGATGAAAATGCCACAGTAATTGATCTGGAAGGAAAATTGCTAATTCCGGGAATGATTGATGACCAGGTGCATTTCAGAGAGCCTGGATTAACGCATAAAGCAGAGTTATATACAGAATCAAGGGCCGCAGTGGCCGGAGGGATTACTTCGTTTATGGAAATGCCCAATACAGTTCCCAATACCTTGACTCAGGAATTGCTTGAGGAGAAATACCAACTGGGCGCTAAACAGTCGTTGGCTAACTATTCTTTTTTTATGGGGGCTTCCAACGATAATATTGAGGAAGTACTGAAAACGAATCATCAGAACGTTTGTGGTGTAAAAGTGTTTATGGGGTCTTCAACTGGTAATATGTTGGTGGATAATGAACAAACCTTAACCAATATATTCTCAAAGTGTGATATGCTTATTGCTACACATTGTGAGGATGAAGCAACGATCCGAAAGAATTTAGAGACTTATAAAGCCAGGTATGGCGAAGATATGCCAATTAAATACCATCCTGAGGTCAGGAATGCTGAAGCTTGTTATATCTCATCATCATTGGCAGTGAATCTGGCCAAAAAATATGATACAAGATTACATATCTTACACCTGTCTACAGCAAAAGAAATGAGTTTGTTTGACAATTCAGTGCCATTAAAAGATAAAAGAATTACCGCTGAAGCTTGTGTTCATCACCTTTGGTTTTCTGATCAGGATTATGACGAAAAAGGGACTTATATTAAATGGAACCCGGCAGTTAAAACGCAGGCCGATCAGGATGCGGTTTGGGCTGCACTAAATGATGACAGAATTGATATTTTAGCGACTGATCACGCGCCACATACCATTGAGGAGAAAAACAATACTTATTTTAAGGCACCATCAGGGGGGCCTTTGGTTCAACATGCTGTACCTGCTATTCTTCAAAAATCAAAAGAAGGCAAAATCAGTCTTGAAAGAGCTGTTGAGAAAATGAGCCATGCACCGGCAATTTGCTTTCAGGTAGAAAAAAGAGGGTTCATTAGAGAAGGATATTTTGCAGATCTTGTTGTGATCAATCCAAATTCAAAATGGACCGTTGAAAAATCCGGTTTATTGTATAAATGTGGATGGTCTCCGTTTGAAAATGTAACCTTTGACCATAAAATTGAACGTACCTTTGTAAATGGCCATCAGGTTTATGAAAACGGCAATATCATAAATCAAGATGCTGCAAGACGTTTGAGCTTTGAAAGACCATGATAAAATTGGTAGTACCAGGCATATTATTTTGTTTGCTTTGCTTGTCTTGTGAAGAAAAAAAGGAAATGACGGCTCCGGATGATCTCATTGAAAAAAACAAGTTGATTTCGGTTATTATTGAGTTGGAAACATTAGAGGCTTACTATGAACAAATTCATAAAAGACCTGTGGTTTACAAAGATGCTTTGGATAGTTCTTGTGCGCTAGTGTTAACTGATTACGGAATTACAAAAGAGCAGCTTGAAAAAAGTATTGATTATTATTCCTTTTATCCTGATTCGATTTTTACACTTTATGAATCGACATTAGATAGCATAAATACCCTGGTTAACCTGAATAAGTGAAGTTTAGATCAAAAACTTTTGATTTCAAATTCTGTTTTTTTACATTTATCGAAATAGGTTAAATAAGAATAAGGTCCCTTGAGGACTATAAAACATTAAAACAGATGAAATTATTATCAACACTCCTGCTATTATTTATAGCACATTCGTCAATCGCTCAAATCAAAATTGTTGAGAAGAAAGTAGATGTTAATGGTATTGAAAATGGCTTTTATATCACAATTCCTTATGGTGATAAAAAAGTAATGTCAAAAGAGCTTAAGGATGAGCTTAAGTCATGGAAAGGAAAGATAACAACGAAAGAATATTTTTTTGCTGACGACTGCAGGTTAAAAGATATGGGAAAAAATACTTTTGATGTTTATGCCAAAGTAGAGGATATTACAAAAGGAGGGGTAAATATTTCTGTTAAAGTAACCTTTGGTGGAAGTTATCTGAGTTCAAAAAGTGACCCGGGTAATTTTCAGATTTTAGAAAAAAAATTATACACTTTTGCAGTAAAGGCTGCAAAAAATGTCATTGAGGAGGAAGCAAAAGCTGAAGAGAAAGTATTAAAAACAAAAGAAGGTGAACTTGAGAGTATTGGAAAAGAGATAACCAAGAATGAACAAGCTATCGCTAATGCTAAAAAGGTAATTGCTACCTCAGAAGAGGCCATTACAAAAGGTAATGAGAATAAAGCCAAGAAGGAGGAGGAAATCAAGGAGACACAGGCTAAAATTGAAGCCATAAGAAAGAAAAAGGAGGCCGTAAAATAGCCTGATATTTGGACTCTTCCGGTTAAAGTTTGATTGAAAATAAGTCAGGGGTACTAATTTTAAAAATTATTTCATAGGTTTGGGCTCTCCATGAAAGGGACCTTAAAATATCAGATCATTCTCCACTTTATTGTTATTATTTGGGGAGTGACGGGTATTCTTGGTGATTATATTGATTTAGAGTCATCAGGTAATAATTCGTTTGAGATTTCTCAGGCAATTGTTTCCTTTAAAATTGTTTTTTACAGAACAGGTATTGCAACATTATCGTTGTTTTTACTGGAATTTTTCCTGAAAAAAACCAGAATACTTTCCTTAAAAGAAATGACAACGCTATTTGGTGTAGGTGTAATTATCAGTTTACATTGGTTTTCTTTTTTTTATGCCATAAAAGTAAGTACGGTTTCAATAGGAGTGGTTTGTATGACTATGTCGACATTGTTTACTTCATTTCTGGAACCACTTTTCTTTAAACGGAAAGTCAGACCGTCTGAAATTCTGATTAGCCTTGTAATTATTATTGGTATAGTAATCATTTTTGGATTTGAATTCCAGTATTATCTTGGTATTTTCTTTGGCTTGTTAGCTGCTTTTTTTGCAGCTTTATTTACTGTGATAAATGGCCAGTTGATCAAAACAATACCATCATTTAAAATTACCAAATTTGAGTTGCTGGGTGCTTTTTTTACGGCGTCACTGGCATTGTTGATTTTTGATGAATGGCGGATAGAGCTATTTCAAATGACCAACGAAAACTGGTTATACCTGATTATATTGGCATTGGTTTGTACAACATTTGCTTTTATGGTGAGTGTATGGGTCATGAAATATGTGACACCTTTTACCGTTAGTGTGAGTGTGAATATGGAGCCCATTTATACCATTATAATTGCTGTGCTTTTAAATCCGTTTAAGGAAAAAATGAGTTTTGGCTTTTACCTGGGAGGAACAATAATTTTAATTGCTATATTTACCAATGCCTATTTAAAAAAGGTGAAAAGAGTGTAAATTAAATTTCATTTTAGTGGAATGGAATTTTATTATTAGTTATGTTTGTAACGTTTGAAACTTAAAACCAACACGCAAAATATATGAATACAAAATCATTAATAGTACCTCATGATTTTACAGAAGTAGCTGATGCGGCTTTAAAACATGCTATTATTACTGCTTCAATTACAAATGCGGAAGTGCATGTGTTGCATGTAGTTGAAAAAAGAAATGAAATTACAAAGGCAGAAAAAAAGTTAGAGGAGATCATTAAAAATACCGAAAATAAAAACGGGGTTAAAATTATTCAGCATACCCGGATCGGTAATATTTTTGATGATATTGGTGATTTTGCATCTGAAATTAGTGCCGAGTTGATTTTTATGGGAACACACGGTGCTCATGGATGGCAACACATTACAGGATCACATGCGCTTAAGGTTGTGACTTCATCTACAGTACCATTTATTATCATTCAGGATGGCAACATTTCTGACAATGGTTATGATGATATTGTTGTACCATTGGATTTACATAAGGAAACCAAGCAAAAGCTGACCATTGTAGCCAATATGGCTAAGTATTTTAATTCACGTGTACACGTCATAATCCCAGACGAGAAAGATGAATTTTTAATGCATACGGTTAAAGCAAATATCATTTTTGCTAATAAGTTTTTTGTGGAAAGAGACATTGAGGTTACTACCGAAATAGCAGCGTCTAAAGATTTTGATGCTGAAGTCATAAAATTTGCAGAAAAAACTAATGCAGATTTAATTGCAATTATGAATTTGCAAAAAAATCAAATGTTTGGATCAATAACCGGTAAACATGAGCAGGTAATGATTACAAATCCGGCCAAAGTTCCGGTATTAATTGTAAATCCTGTTACAAAATCAAATTCTGTACAATATTATTTTGCTCAATAAGAGAGCGTATAATATTGATTTAAAATATAAAGAGACAGTTTTTGCTGTCTCTTTTTGTTTACCTTTAGTATTATGAAGACGGTATTATTATTTTTAATCCTGATTAACGCAATAGGTGGTTTTTCTTTCGAATACCCAAAGTTTAATGGTGCCATTAACGATATGGAAAATTTACTGCCTGATTTTGCAGAAAAACGTTTGGCAAAAAAAATCAGTAAGAAAAAAGAAGCTTCAGGACGACAGGTGATTTTAATTACTACAGGGCATTTTGGAGGAAAAAGTAATTCTAAAGATTTTTTGATTTCATTATATAAGCATTGGCAATTTAGTAAAACCAACTTAAGGAATAAGGTGGTGTTGTTTATCTCAAAATCAAAAAAAGAGGTCAGGTTATTTGTCGGTAAAAATATAGGGGAAGCATTTTCAAAACTGAAGCGTCAGGAAATTTTAGATCGTATTATACGGCCTAAAATACATGATGGGAATTATAAAGCCGCAATTAAAAGAGGAATAAAGGCCATTTTGAAACAAATTTAGTTTTAAATAAGCATTATCTTTGCAGCCATGTTCCATTGGTCTACAATATTAGTTTTATCATTAATTATAGCCCTTTTTAGCGGGTTTTACGGACAAAAAAGAGGGTATTCCTTTTGGCGTCAATTCATTACAGGGTTGATTGCTTCGTTTGGGATTTTGTCAATTATAGGTAAACTAATCAATGGATAATTTATAACTTAGTGTAAAACGATTGTATGGGAGACAAATCGACCAGATTATTTAGTGAATTTAATGATGTTGATTCAGCAACATGGTTAAAAAAAATTGAAAAAGACCTTAAGGGGAAACCACTGGATATATTGAATTTCAGACCAGAATCTGATCTTGATGCCAAAGCCTATTATCATATTGAAGATTTTTCGAATAACTATCAGGCTCAGGTTAATAGTGATCAGGATAATAATGATTGGTTTATTACAGAATTACTTCATGACCTTGATTCCAAAATGTCGAATGCTAAAATATTGAAGTGTTTGAATACCGGAACTACGGGGTTAAAAATAGAGGTAACAGACGCGACAGACTTTGATGAGCTGTTTGAGGATGTTTTATTGGAACACATATTTTTACATTTAAAGTTTACTTCGATTGATCAGGTTAAGGCCTTTTCAAGGTTTATCTGGAACAAAAAATTGGGTGCTGTAAATATAGAAATGCCAATACTAACAAGTGGTCTGGACAATGGTAGATTGGATTACGAAAAACAAGATTTACTTGAATTTTATAATACCACTCAAAATCTCACTGGTCGTAATTTGATAGTTGACGGAACATCTTTTGGAAATTATGGTGCTTCAACGGTACAGGAACTGGCGGTTGCAATTTCACAATTAAATGAGATGATTCAAAGCCTGAGTGATTCAGGACTTAATATTTCAGAACTTGGCAAATCGATAGCGTTTAACTTGTCTGTCAATGAGGATTACTTTGTTAATATTTCAAAATTCAGAGCAATAAAACGGTTGAGTATGGAACTATTTGCGCAATGGGGAATTGAGGCGGAGCATTTTCCATGGCTTAATGCTGAAACCGGTGTTCGGAATGTCACAAAAAATGACCGGTACAATAATGTACTACGCCAAACAACTGAGGTGATGTCGGCTGTTATTGGAGGGGTAAATACTGTGGTAGCACAACCTTATACCAGAATAACAGGAACAGAAGAAGAACTGTCGGAAAGACTGTCCAGAAATTTGCAGTTGATACTAAAGGAAGAGTCGTATTTTAATCAGGTTGTAGATCCGGGTACAGGCTCTTATTATATCGAGTATTTAACCAGTCAATTGGTTGAAAAGGCCTGGGAATTATTCATGGAAATTGAGGATAGAGGAGGGTATTATGATGTGTTAACCTCAGGATATTTACATGATTTAATTGAGGCAAATAAAGCAGTATTGATAGAGCAACTAAATGATAACGGACGTACATTACTGGGAGTTAATAAATATCCTAATTCAATGGAAAACTGGATTGATAAAACCAAGGTTCCGGAATCCGTGATGAGCGATTTTAAAGGGTTCAATTTATTTATATTGGAAAATCAATTTGAAAAAACAGTATGAGCAGAAAGAAAATTCAACCGTTGAGCGAAAAACAGGTTCTGCCAAAGGTGGAATCAGCAGATAAAATATTCCAAACAGCAGAACAAATTGATTTGAAAAAGTTTTATTCTGCAAACGATTTAAAAAATAGTGAACACCTGAATTTTGTTTCAGGAATTGCACCAAATACCAGAGGACCATATTCAACAATGTATGCCATACGGCCGTGGACAGTGAGACAGTATGCGGGGTTTTCAACTGCTGAAGAGTCCAATGCGTTCTACCGTCGAAATTTGGCAGCAGGCCAGAAAGGACTTTCCGTAGCATTTGATTTAGCTACACACAGAGGGTACGATTCTGATCATCCCAGGGTAGTAGGAGATGTAGGTAAGGCTGGAGTGGCAATAGATTCTGTGGAGGATATGAAAATTCTTTTTGATGAAATTCCTCTGGACAAAATGTCGGTTTCAATGACAATGAATGGTGCGGTTATTCCTATTTTGGCTTTTTATATTGTTGCAGCAGAAGAGCAAGGTGTTAAACCGGAATTGCTGACAGGAACAATTCAGAACGATATTCTGAAGGAGTTTATGGTTAGAAATACATATATCTATCCTCCTGAACATTCAATGAGAATTATTGCTGACATTTTTGAGTTTACCTCGCAAAACATGCCAAAATTCAATTCTATTTCAATTTCCGGATACCATATGCATGAAGCCGGAGCAACGGCTGATTTGGAATTGGCTTATACTTTGGCAGATGGTTTGGAATACATTCGGGCCGGTATTAAAGCTGGTATGAAAGTAGATGATTTTGCACCAAGGTTATCATTCTTTTGGGCCATAGGAATGAATCATTTTATGGAAATTGCAAAAATGAGGGCCGGAAGAATGATTTGGGCCAAATTGGTGAATCAGTTTAAACCGGAAAATCCAAAGTCTCTTTCTTTAAGAACCCATTGCCAAACTTCAGGATGGAGTTTGACGGAACAGGATCCGTATAATAATATTGCCAGAACTTGTATTGAGGCAATGGCAGCAGGTTTGGGGGGAACACAGTCACTCCATACCAATTCACTGGATGAAGCTGTGGCTTTACCAACTGATTTTTCAGCAAGAATAGCCAGAAATACTCAACTTTTTATTCAGGAAGAAACAGGAATCACAAAAGTTATTGATCCATGGGGCGGTTCTTATTATGTTGAGAGATTGACTCAGGAGATTACAGAAAAAGCATGGAAGAGGATAGAGGAGATTGAGTCTTTAGGGGGAATGGCTAAGGCTATTGAATCCGGTATTCCAAAAATGAGGATTGAGGAGGCTGCTGCCAGAAAACAGGCCAGAATTGATTCCGGAAAAGATATTATTGTAGGCGTTAACCGTTATCAATTAGAAAAAGAAGAACCACTTGATATTCTCGAAATTGATAATACAAAGGTGCGTTTATCTCAGATAGAACGCTTAAATAAAATGAAGGCGGAAAGGGATGAAGAAGCGGTAGAGGAAGCTTTAGAACGTCTGTCGGAAGGTGCTGAGGGAACAGGAAACTTGTTAGCACTTGCAGTTGATTGTGCAAGAAAAAGGGCCTCGCTTGGCGAAATTTCAGATGCAATGGAAAAGCATTTTGGCAGATTTCAGGCAACAATAAAATCAATTTCAGGGGTATATTCAGCAGAATCTATGGAAGACAAAGCATTTGAAACAGCAAAACAGATGGCAGATAAGTTTGCCGGGTTAGACGGGCGGAGACCGAGAATAATGGTTGCTAAAATGGGACAAGACGGCCATGACAGGGGTGCTAAAGTTATTGCTACATCATTTGCTGACATTGGTTTTGATGTGGATATCGGTCCATTATTTCAAACTCCCGAAGAAGCTGCTAAACAGGCTATTGAGAATGATGTTCATATTTTAGGTGTATCCTCCCTGGCTGCAGGTCATAAAACACTGGTTCCTCAGGTAATGGATGAATTGAAAAAACTGGGACGTGATGATATTATGGTAATAGCCGGAGGGGTAATTCCTGTGCAAGATTATGATTATCTGTATAATAAGGGGGTGATGGGGATTTTTGGCCCTGGAACAAAAATCTCAAAAGCAGCGATCGATATTCTTGAAATATTATTAAAAGTATATGATTAATGGGAAGAATATTGTGTAAACGGTTGTAATCACTGCAATTCTTTAGACACATAATCAGTTTGCAAATTGTTAAAAAATAGTTAATTTTGTGGAAAAGGAGTTTTAGGCATTATATTTGAATTGTCTGTAAACAAATACTTACATTATGAAAAAAATTACATTTTTACTTTATTTTATCGGCGCATTTTCGCTTTTATCTCATGCGCAACGCCCTGAATATAATGATTTGGTAGTTTATTTTGCAGATGGTGATTTTGAAAAGTTACTGAAAGTAGCTGAAAAGTACACCACTAAGGATGATTGCAGAAAGGATGCATTACCATACTTATACTTATCAAAAGCAAATCTTGAAATTTCCAAGGGAGGAGAGCTTCTTGAAAAATATCCAAGAGCATTTAAAGATGCTATCAAATATGCAGGAAAGTGCTTAAAGTATGATAAGGATGGAGATGTTTTTAATTCAAACCTGGCCCATTTTACAGCTTGTAAAGCAGGAATATTTGAGCAAATGAGAAATTTAACCGAAGCAGATGATTTTGGTAGATTATCAGGTGTAATTCCATTAATGGAAAAAATGGATAAAAATGATGTTGGTACTGCTTACCTTAAAGCAGTGGCTAAATACCGAAGAGGTGACAAGGGTGGATTTAAAACAGAGGAGAAAGTAGCAGAAGAAAAAATGAAAATGCTTGACCCTGATTCGTTTAAGATTAACGAATATGATGACGTAGATGTTATTAAACAAAAAAAGGTTAATCGAGAATTATTTGTATTCTGTGTAGTGCAATATGCAAAAGTAGTGGTTGAGAAAGGCGAAAAAACCAAAGCAACCAAATTGATTAATCAAATAGCACCATGGTTTGAGGAAGATGAGAAAATGATGAAGCAGCTTAAACCATTTATATCATAATTGAATTTATACATCAAAATATTAAAGGCTCAGAAATGAGCCTTTTTTTATGTCTTGAAAAAAATTAAACCTTGATACCGACAATACAAATATCATCCAGCTGCTCAATATTTCCGCGCCATTTTAGTATTGTTTCCTTCAAAGTAATCTTTTGTTGTTCCAAAGGTTGGTGCCGAATTTGAAGCAGTAGTTCTTTAAGCCTTTTTGATTTAAATTTTTTATTTAGTTCTCCTCCAAACTGATCTGCATAACCATCCGAACACAAATAAATCAAATCGTCCTTTTGCAAAGGGAAATGGTGAGTTTTAAAAGATGTTTGGTTTACATATTTGCCAATTGGTTGACGATCGGCTTTAATTTCAATAAGTTCATTATCTCTGATTACCCACAATGGGTTATAGGCTCCTGAATAATAAAGGTTGTTGCCATCAAAAGTACATAACGCAATATCCATCCCATCTTTTACCTCTTCATCAGACTTTTCGAATTCTCTTATAACGAGCGTTCTGGAGCTATCTAAAATTCTTCCGGGATCAGTTAGATTAAACTCTCCCGTTGACCTGTTAAGGGCATAGTTACAAACTACACTTACCATAGCCCCTGGGACACCATGACCGGTACAATCAGCAACACCAAATATTACCATATCCTGAATTATTCTAATCCAATAAAAATCGCCGGCAACAACATCTTTAGGCTCATAGAATATAAAATATTCCGAAAAACATTTATCAATAACCCTTTTTGGTGGTAAAATGGCTTTTTGTATGCGTTTTGCATAAATGATACTGTCAGTAATTTCAACATGTTTGTGCTCTAAAGATTCTTTTTGCGCTTGGATTTCCTGGTTTTTGAGTAATAAATTATGAGTGGCTTTTTCAACTTGTATTTTAAGCATATTTTTTGACTGGTTTAATTTACGGGTTCTCAATAAAATAACCAGATAAATGAATAGTACCAAAACCACTGCATAAGCTACTTTTATTGGTCCTGACAGCCACCATGGCGGAGAAACTCTAAAGGGATAGTTAAATGTTTTACTCCAAATTCTAGCACTTCCTATGGCTCTGACCTTGAAAATATGATCACCATACTCAATATTTCGATAAGAAGCATTGGCAACTTTGGATGCTGTACTCCATTGCTCATCATCTAATTTATAACTGTATTGTACATTTTGAGAGGCTGACCAATCAATAGATGAAAAATGAAATGTCAGATGGTTTTGATCGTGGGGCAATTTCATTTTATCCGGATAGTTATTAAATCTGCTTATTTCAATTTCATTTTCCTGATTTTGAGATTTTTCATGTCTGAAATCAATATATGAATCATTAATTTCAATAGAACTAATATCAACTGTTGGCTGAATGGTTGGAGGCACAAATTGATTTAAGTCCAGCGTAGTGATTGCATCACCACACAGCCACCACATTACATTCGTACGACTTTCCATTGCAAAACCCTGATGAAAATTATTCCCACGCAATCCGTCCTGTTTATTAAAGTTATAGATTTTAAAATCAAGAAGGGAAGGATGCATGTTTTCATTTGTAGATGAACTCTCGCCAAGATTCAGAAGATTCAGGCCATTATCAGTACCACACCAAACCCTGCCTAAATGATCTTCTTTTAGGGATGTGACCAGATTATTACTCAATCCCTGTTTGGTATTGATGGTGATTACATGTTTTTTGCCGATTACATTAATACCATTGTCTCTGGTGCCTACCCAAACTTTACCATTTCTTTTTGTCAGACAGGATATATGGTTACTACTTAAACCTTCTTTTTCTGTAAAAGTGGTAAAATACTCACCATCATACCTGGTAACACCACAATTTTTAGAGCCAAACCAAATATTACCTTCAAAATCTTCTGTAATTGAATTAACCCTGACGGCATTAAAACCATTTTCCTCATTGAAAAGTGTAAATTCTGTTCCATCAAATTTTATGATACCATGTTTCATTGTACCAATCCAAATATTACCTTTTCGATCCTGAAGTAATGATTCGATGACAATTTTTTCCTCTTTGTAAAGCAAAGGGTAATTTGTAAAGCATTTACCATCATACTTTATAATTCCTCCCCAGGTTCCGGCCCAGACATTATTTTTGTGATCTGTTATCAGACATTCTGTGTAATTATTCATCAGGCCTTCATCCATGGTATACTGACAGATAGTTGTACCATCATAAAAGAACCAACCCCTGTCTATACTTCCAATCCACTTATTTTCAAGAGAGTCTTCAGTAATACAACGCAGTCTGATGATGTCCTGGTCATGTTGATTGGAGAAATCCTTAAAGGAATGTTTATTTAGGATATTTATTCCCCCTCCCCAGGTTGTAAACCAGATATTCCCAATATTATCCTCCAGTATTTCAAGAATAAAATTGTTGCTCAGACCTTCTTCCCGACTGTATAACATGAACCTGTTATTGTCATATTGATAAACACCTTTATCCCATATTGGAATCCACATTTTATGATCACTATCTTCATAAAAGGACCAAATGACGTCCTTTTTTTGAATATTACTGAAAGAATAATGAGAGATGTGTTTTCCATCATAGATATTAAGACCATTATCTTCACTGCCAATCCAAATATTTCCTTTTGTGTCAACTTTGACAGCAGAAATTTTATTCGAACATAAGCCGTCACTTTGAGAAAGTTGACTAAAACTCCTGTTATGATAAAAAAAGATGCCGGCTTTAGAGGCAAACCATATACGTCCGGCTTTGTCTTCGTCAATTGATCTGATTGTCGGATTGGTCAATCCTTCTTTATATGAGAAATGTGTAATGGAATCGTTCCGAAATTTTGAGACCCCTCCACCCAAACTTCCAATCCAGATATTTTGTTTGCTATCTTCGAAAATAGATGAAATTCGGTTTTTTGATAAGCCTTCTTCCTCAGTATAGTGTATAAATTTTTCACCATCATAAAGTGATATTCCATTTTCGGTTCCGAGCCAAATGTTTTTTTTGCTATCCTGAAAAACAACTCTTACCCAATTCCCAGTTAATCCCTCTTTTTTGGTAAAGTTAATTAGCGTTGAACCATCAAAACAGGAGGCGCCTCCCCCCAAAGACCCAAACCAAAGTCTGTTCTTATGATCCATACAGAAAGAAAAAATAAATTGTGAGGGTAGTCCCTGATCAGTACCAATATACCTGATATTAGCTGAGTTTGACTCCATAAATCGGGAATGCGAAGATTGAATGGGTTTAGGTTGAATACAAGGTACAATTCTTCCGCTGATTGGAATTGGAATACCCGTTGGAATTGTATCTCCTGTTGAATTAGTGAGGATACCGACTGAATCTTTCTTTATTTCGGTGACAGGTTTTAAATTTTTGAGATTAAACTTAAATCTGGAGATCATTGCCAGGTTTGAAACTTTCTCTTTTTTGGGAGGGATGAGCTTTGGTTTTTTGGCAATGACCATTTCAGGTTTCCCCATATCACTTTCAGAAAGAACTGTTCCTTCTATTCTTACAGGTTTTCCGGTCACCAATTTCTTACCGAATGAATTATACAGGTCTTTGATTGAATCCTGACTTGTGTGATTAATGGTATAACCAGTTGAGGTATCAATTTTAAATATTCCGGGACTATTTTCGAATTGGTCTGGCTCTGGTTGGGATTTCCTGCTTGATCCACAAGCCCAGAATAAGATGAGGAATAGTAGGGAAATGGGAGCTTTGTAATTCATTGATTATTAAAAAGTTTTTAATACAAAAATTACGGGGCAGTTAAAATATAATCAATTTTTTTCAATTTAAGGGTGATTGATCTGATACAATTGTTTGTTACAGGACCAGTTATGTTGAAAATGTAGTCTCCATTCAATTAGTAGTCTGTATAAAATAAAAGGTGACCTGAACTAAATCAAGTCACCTTTTACTAACCTATATACTAACTAAACAAAGGATAATCATCCCCAAAATATGTAGCATTTACATGGTGTCTAGTATCGCTTTTTTCTTATCGAGATATTCCTGTTCTGTAATGAGTTCCATATCGTACATCTCTTTTAATTCCTTTAATTTACTCATTGGTGTGGATTCAGTATTGCCTTGTGGGTTTGTCATCATGTTTCCCATTTGCACACCAGCTCCAATTCCCATTCCTATTCCGGCACCTCCACCTTCATTTTTAGCGGCATCCCTCATGGCTTTTACTTGTTGTAATTGTGTATAATCCAACCCTGCGAGTTTAGCTTGTTGCATTTCGGCTTGCAGATCAGAAATACCAGCAATCCTATCAAGAGTATCTTTATCAAACTGAGTCCCTTCAATTCTGAAATCAAGTATCTCAAACCCCAGTTCAGTGAACACCTGAATCGTTTTTTCTTTTGCAGTATCAGCAATTATATTTAGGTTACCGTCAATATCAGCGTAAGAAAATTTTGCATTTGCCAGATAATCGGTAATGGGTTGGGTTACCCTCGAAATAAAAATTTCCTTTAGGTCAGAATGACAGAAAATTTCCTGCCCTGCTATGACCTGTTCAAAGAAAAACTGCGGTTTTGTAATTCGAATGCTGTAATTACCAAATGCCGAAAGTAAAATAGGGAAAGTGTAAACAGGATCATTGTATGAAATTGGAACTCTGGTGCCCCATCTCATGTTCAAAATATCTGCTCTTCTATAAAACCAAATCCCCATTACATGCTCACTACCATCACTTAACCCAATAAATTTCCTGATACTGGTAATAAAGGGTTTATTGTCGGTACTGAGTTCATGCATGCCTTCTTCTTCTAAAATACCTTGTATTTTTCCCTCGTAAGTCAAAATACACCCCTGTCCGGGTAGTAGAATTAGTTTCGAAGCATTTTTTATTTCATCACCTCTGTCGGTAAACTTTATAAAAAGTTCATCTTCATGTGGGTTTTCCCATTGTATAACTGATTTAAATTGATTCATCATTATCTTTTTGAAAAAAAGAGCCTGCATAAGCAGGCCCTATCTAACTAAAACTTGATATCCCCAGTCAAGTTTATAGTTTTATCTTTAAATAGCTCACGGAAATGAGCGTCCCATTTGTTCATTAGTTCAGTGTGTAAGCTGAATACTCTGTGCTTCTCTTTTTGGGCATCAGTAAATTCAACATCATTTATAATCTCCTGTGAGGTTTGGTTCTCAACATCCATCACTTTTTCTTTGTAGAATGCTGACCAATGTGCACCAAGCTGTGAGTATTGAGTGATCGAAATACCATATTCTTTATTTAAATCTACATCTATGCCTAACTCAGAACCTACAGCTATGTGTTTCTCCATTTTAAGGAAATCACTCCATTCCGGGAATTTTTCCAAAACAGCTTCAGCTCCTCCTGCAGCACCTTCAACATCAGCAAACTTGCCTTGTTTCGGGTTAGTGAAAACCTCACCATAAAATGCCAGATCATCCATTGATAATTCAGCCATTTTATTATTCCATTTATTTACTGTGTCCTCCCATACCGGTACTTCCAGTCCCAATACAGAGCAAACCTGGTCAACTGACATTCCATTTGCAATATTTGCCGAAGCACATGCATAGTCTCTAAAGGAGACACCGTTTATTGTTTCCATAAGTTTATTTTTAATTTAAAAGTTTAATCTGGCTTTACGTTCTTCGTAAAAAAATTGCATTTTAACTTCTAAGTCATGTTCAAGCGAGTCTTTGTACTCTGACATTAACTTAATGCGTTCATTTAAAAATCTGTTCCAATAGGCTCTTTCAGCAATTTCCCTTTGTTTAAAGCCATTAATGTATTCCGTTTTATCTTCGTCTTCCGAAGGACTGGGTATTTCGTTAAATTCACGAATAACACTTTGCATATTGTCCCACTCTTTAAGCGCGTTATATTTTGAAATATTATCTACAGCAAAGTGTCTGATTTCATAAATTTTTGAATGTGGTGTAAACGTATTAACAGTATTACAATAATCACAGCTAACATAATGAGATCGGAAAATATCCTTTTTTACTTCCAGCTTTGCTGCGCATTGGGAACAATTGAAATCCTCATTTAAAAAATTAAGAGCATGGTCGTAAAACTTTTGGGCAAGTTTGCCCTCCAGTTCAATTTCGTATCGTTCCAGTTTTGAATAAAAACTTTCTCCAAGATAAGTGCCTTTATATTCTTCATCAATAAGATCATATTCTTCTTTGTATTTTCTCATCTCTGGCTTTACCTTGTCATTGAATGTGGCCTCAATGGTATCTGAAATCCCCATTAATTGAGATTTGATACCTTGCCAGGCTCTCATAGTTGGTAATACATCATAATCTCCTTCAACCAGATTCCCCAGTAATGCTTCTTCAGCCTGTGATAAGGATTCTTTAAAACGGGTATCAATTTTACGTAAGTATGCATCCCATTTATCAACAAGTATTAAGTACTCGGTTTCCTCTTCTTCAGTCTTTCTGATTTTTTCCTTTTTTTTGAATAATCCAAGCATTATTTGTCTGTTTTTATTTTATCGTTAATGGTCATGAATCTGAATCCGCAATAATCGCAGGTAGTTAAATTGGTGTCTTTAGGTCTTGCAGCACCACAATTTTCACATTTTCTACTTTCTGTTTTTGACGATTCATTACGTTCCCATTGTTTTTGAGTATCGTTAGCAGTGTTTACTATTTTTTTAAAGGGATTACTCATTGGCTGTTTCAGTTTTACTTCCAATCAGGTACAATGTACCACCCAGTACCACACATGCAATTTTAATTGCCCACGCCACACCTTCTCCCCAGGTATAAATCCACATTAAAACTCTTGGTACCATATTCACAAAGTTCAATACAATGGCTAACAGACCTAAAATTGCAATCGTTCCACCTAATTTTTTCATATCCTTTTGGTTAAAATATGATTGATATTATACCCAGAACAACAAGGATAACACCACTTGGTACCTGGTATTTCACAAGTTTTGTTCTCAGTCGTTTTCCCTTTTGTTTTGCCATTTCATTTTTCTCCAATAAATACTTGGAAATTAAACTGTAGGCTAATAAAAAACCAACAATAAACTCAACAGCCGAAACGGCAAGTCCTATGGCCCAGTACATTCCGATTGAACCGATAGTTAAAAATGAATTAATGATTCCCCAAACGCCCCAAAAGGTGAGAATTATACCAATCCACCCCTGATAAGGTGTGATTTTGTCCAACATGTCCTGTGCGTTAGGTTTTCGGGAAACAATCAGTGCTGAGGCTGCAATAAGTCCGCCTAGAATTGCAATAATAGATGCTATCATAAATATTTTTTTTCTTCAAAAGTATACTGTTCTTTTCTCTCCCGGAAAATGAATTGATAAGTGTATTCGAAGAATTGATATTCGTGATTTTAGATACGGAATCAGCTAATTTTTAGATCGTTTATAGCCTAAAGTTCTCTTAGAAAATTGTGAATCTCATTTCGCTTTCTGGCTGATATTGGAATTTGGTCACCATTTTTTAATAAAAGCCCGGTTTTTTTGTTGACTCCCTCAATAAACCTTGAATTAATAAGGTGGGATTGATGACAACGGATAAATGATGTTGGCAAAAAGGTTAAATAATACTTAATGTTTTTTGAAGCTGTAACTTTAAAGTTTGCCGTAATAAATTTGGTGTATGCACCATCAGCTTCTAACCTGATTAGGTCTTGCAGGTCAATAATATAATGTTGTTCCAGTGTATTAACAACTATTCGTGAATGCTCTCCCTTTAAATTTTTTTTAAGTGTTTGAATCAATTCATTCTGTTCCTTTTCCGTATTAATTGAATTAATTGCTCTGTTAATAGCTGCCTTCAATTCTTCCGGGTCAACTGGTTTTAAGATATAGTCAACAGCACTGTATTTAAAAGCATCAATGGCGTATTGATTATAGGCCGTAGTAAAGATCAGTTTAAAGTCTAATCGTTCTAATTGTTCAAGTACTTCAAACCCGGTACCGTCTTCAAGTTCAATATCCAAAAAAACAAGATCCGGTTTATGGTTTTTTATCAGTTCCACTGCTGTTGTTACATGGGATGCTTCTGCTACAATATTAATTGATGAGTTTATCAGGCCAAGCATTTTTTTGAGGGCTGCAGCTACTTTAATTTCATCTTCTACTATTATTGCTTTAATCATGACTCAAGCTCAAATTTAATTTTTGTTCCCTTTTCTGATGATTCAATTGTAAATGAATCTGTGTCTTTTTTATCTAATAACCTCATCCGTTTCTTAAAAACATCAATAGCGTGTTGCTTGTCTGTTTGTACCGACTTCGAAAATCCTGAGCCATTATCTGTAATCTCGTAAGAAATTCTGTTTTGGGTTCCGGATATATTAATTGTAATTAGACCTTTGTCTTTTTTATTCTTAAAACCGTGTTCAATCGAATTTTCCACAAAAGGTTGAAGGAGCAAAGGAGGGATTGTCATTTCGCCGGGTGAAATTGTATCGGAGACATTAATGAAATAATCAAACTTTTCTTCAAATCTGAATTTTTGGGTATCCATATAATTCCTGAGTAAATCAAGTTCCTCCTCAAGCGTAATTTTACTTTGGTTGATGTAGTCGAAGTTTTGTCGGATTAATTTGGAAAAACGCGATAAGTAAGTAGCCGATTTTAGTGGATCATTATCCAGTAATGAGTTTTGAATTGATGACAGTGTATTAAAAATAAAGTGAGGATTCATTTGTGCCCGTAGTACTGTTTGCTCCAATCGAAGTTTTTCCTGTGATAACTGTAGTCGTTTGTTTTTGTTTTTTTGAAAAATGAGAAGAGAAACTGTAAATAATAAAACAACAACAGCAATAAAAATAATCTTATTCTTTGTATTGATTTCCTGTTCTTGTTTTATCTTTTTTTGGTTTTCCATAAACTGGTATTCTCGTTCCATTGACTTCAATTTATCCTCATTTTCAGATTTAACCTGTGCTTTACCAAGCGCCGTTAGTTTTTCGTTAATATTGATAATACCATCAAGGTCTTGCTGAATAATTGCAATTTTTAAAAGTGCATCATAAATTTCTTTTTGTTTTGAAAACCTGGATTTTGGGTTTTCAATTTTAAGTGCCTTTAAAAAAGAAACCTTGGATTTATCGTAATTCTTCAATCTGAAAAAAAGGTTTCCAAGGTTGATAAGTGGACTTGAGTTCAGGGAGTCTTCTTTAATTGACTTTAGAAAATAAGTTTCTGCTTTTTCAAAATCATTCATTTGGTCTAATACCAGTCCAATATTGTTGTAAGATTTCGAAATAGCCCCCTTAAGGTTTAATTGCTCATTTAAATTCAGGGATTTCATATTGTATTTTAAGGCATTATCAAAATCTCCTATATTTCGGTAAAGTACGGCAAGGTTGTTATAAGTGCCTGAAAGCCCTATGGTATCTTTTGAGAGGGTTTGTATTTCGGAGGATTGTAATGTATAACCAATGGCCTGTAAATAATCACCCAGTGTAAAATGGAGGTGAGCCAAAACATTGTAGGATCCTGCTTCAATAATCTTTTCATCAATTTCCTGTGCAATTTCGAGAGCCATCAGAACCTGGGTGGTTGCAATTTCAGTTTTGGACAAGTAGATATTTGATGACCCCATAAGCATATAGGTTTTAGCTATATACTTCTTAGCCGCTTCATTATCCGGAAAATGAGATAATGCTTTTTCGTAACTTTCTACAGCTTCTTTTTCATTCCTGATTCCGGATAAACTTTGGCCTTTTTGTAAGTAAAGTAAGCCTAACTTAATCTTTCCGGTTTTATTTTCAGATATGAGGCTATCTACAAATTCTATTGTTTTGTAATGCGAGTCTTTTACTAATGATTCTGCAAATGCTTCATCAGAAATTTGATGAGCTTGTTCCGTTTCATTGGTACAACTCATACAAAATAGAATAACAACGAATAATAAAGTAATGCTCCTCATTGTACAGACAACCTAAATTAGTTAATTAACAATTTCCGGGGGAAGTGCAGAAAAAATACCCGAAGTATTTTTAATACCGCAACTAATATAATTATTAATTGGTTATGAGCAGGTAATTGATTAATTCAGGTGTTAGTTTGCAGGGCACAAAAAAACAGGTTCAGAAATTTCTGATCCTGTTTTTTATGGAATTGTTAGTGCAGTACTATTCTTTAATAAATCTGATAGTATGAATTTGGTTATTACCATTGACCTCTATAAAATAAATGCCATCAGGCTGATTTGACAGGTCAATTTGTTCATTATATTTTTGTTCTCTTAATATTATTTCTCCCAGACTATTATAAATTTTAACTGTGATATCAGAATTCTCTGTGAACCCTTTAAGTTGGAAATAACCATTTGATGGATTGGGAAAAATAGTGTACTTGCTTTGATCCTTACCTTGAATTATTTCCGGTTGAATTACTGGCTGCTCCTCGGTGGTATATCCTGATTTTGAAATCAGACAGGGGATGCCGGATGAAGTTGACATGGAAGGGTTACTGTGATTGGGAGTAGAGAAAGTATATTGAAAATCAGGATTGGTATACATTTGCGTATTTATTGGAGTATGACGGGTTGTGGTAACCATTGTATTTTCGATTTGCTCAAAACATGAATATAAATTAGCTGGTGGTGCTGTTGTGACTATATCCAGTCCAAAATTATTTCCTGATTCACGAGGTCCCATTAGAACATACCCTTTTTTATCTACCCGATAGCTCAGCAATTCCTGATTGAAAATATAAGGATGAGTTGGTATATTATTGTTGGCGGTTAATAAATCTCCTCCGTGAAATTCAAAATCCGTGGCATTTGTTGGCCACATAAGGCCCATTGAATTCCCGTTAGAAGGGTTATATTCCAGAATCCAGGTTTCAGTATTTGTGGTCAATTGTGGTGTGAAGTCTCTTGTTTTTGCATGACCGGCAACTACCAGCTGTTTAGGATGACCTATTGATCTTCTGATTTCATACCCTGAAAAATCGTGAATACTACGATTGGGATGATTGAGTCTTAAAAAGTAATCTTTAATAACAAAAGCGCCAAAATTGGATTGGTAATAAAATTCGGTAATTTGAGGCCTGTGTTGCGGTCCGTTATTGGAAAGTAAAAAAACGATATTGTCCTTGCTGCCGTCATGATGTGCCAATGCTGCAGATACACCACAGTGTTCAAACACATTCTCACTGGTAAATGACATATTGATATGTTGATTATAGCCATCTTTTATAAACAAAGCCAGCACGCCTGTGGCACTGTTTAAACTATAAGAGGTTCCGGTAACAAAAAAGCCACCTGGTTTGTTAGTGGTAACATTTTTAGGAATTTCAATTATATCATTTATCACCGTATTACTGTCATTATGGTCATATCCTAAATGTCTGAATACTGAAACATTTAATGTGCTTTTATCTAATTCCAGTAACATGGCCTGGTTTTCCTGATCTAACATGTAGCTGAAATTTCTACTGTAAAAACCTCCAAGCACATAAGCATTTCTGTTAAATGAGTATATAACGTTTGTTCCAGCACTGTTAATTGTATCACCCAGGTGCATGATGTCAATTTGCTTGTCGTTAATGTAGTTTCCTGAATTATCAAGCTTTAACACATACAATGAGTGGGGGCGTCCATCATTTTTAATGTAACCGGTAACAATAATGTCATTATTGTTATCAATGGCTAAATCAAGTCCTCTGTCTTTCTCAGAGAGGTCAAAGGTTTTTTCCCACACAATGTTACCAAGTGTATCAATTTTTAAGACGTGTATGTCTGTTGTTGTGTCACTGGTAAAAATTGTTCCTGCCACTATATAGTCATGAGATAAACTGGTTTCAATAGAATAATGGTTAAAATCAATATTGGGTATTGATAATGTTGTTTTAAAGTTTTGGCTGTAGCTTAACATACATGATATTAAACAACCAAATAGTAAAACTATTTTTAAAGTATTCATATTACAAGATTTTAGATTTATATTAAATGCTGTTATCGTAAATAACCAGAATAAAGTTAGTTGATCCCAGATAGGTTGGGAAACATTACACTTACAGTTGTTTAAATGACCCTAAATTTAACATGAAATGCCCGGGATAATTTTTTAATTAATTTATAGAGATGATTTTGTTTTTTATCATGCTCTTTAATTTCAGGGTGTTTTACCTGATAGGTGATAGGTGTCAATGGCTTCAATAATACTGTTCCTTTTCTTTCTTGAAACTTCAATATTGGTATTGTTAGTCAATACTATTTTATCACTTTCCCGCCCTTTATGATAGGCAGATACTTTGCTTAAATTGATCAGATAAGACCGGTGTACACGAAGGAACTGGTGCTTTTCCAGTAGCTTTTCATATTCCTTTAATGGTTTGGTTGAAGTAATGGTTTCATCATTTTCAAGGTGTAGAATAGTGTAGGAGCCATCAGATTCCAGTTTAACCAGGTTTTGAAGTTCAATATATTCTATTTTAGAAACAGATGGAATAGCAATTTTTTCCCATTTATTATCCAGGTAATTATGCATTGCCATTTGGTAATGTACCTCTGATAGTTTGGCTTGGATCATCCGGTCAACTGCCTCTGTTAAATCTTCAGTATCAACCGGCTTTAAAATGAAGTGCAATGCGTTAAACTGAAACGCCTTTAATGCATATTTATCAAATGCCGTTACAAAAATAATTTTTGGAATTAGGTACCGTAGTTTTTTGATAAGATCAAAGCCGGTTTTCTCTTTAAGCTGAATATCCAAAAACAAGAGGTCAGGTTTGTATGATTGAATCAATTCCAAAGCATGGTTTACCGTTTTCGATTCTCCAATAATTTCTAATTGCGGGCAATGTGACTCGATTTTCTTTTTAAGAAGTACTAATGGTCCTTCTTCATCTTCAACAATTATTGTGGTAATTCTGTTCAATTTTAGCGGATGTTTGAAACGGTAAGTTCTATCGGTTCAAAAATAAACAAAAAAAAGAAAATTTTATTATCAGTAAAAGTTGATTAAATCTTAAAGCTTTGACAGAAATTCATCAATTTTAGAGTAGGTATAGTCCATTTCTCTTTTGCTAATACAATAAGGAGGGTTAACAAAAATGACATTTCCTAATGGTCTGATCAATAAACCATTTTCAATAAAATATTGATATGCTTTATCTCTTATTGATGAGAAGTATGAACTATCTCCTTCAATTTTTATTTCAAATGCTAAAATAGTCCCGGTTTGTCTGACTTCTTTAAGTTTTGGGTGATTTGAAAACTGTTGTCGAAATTCAGTCTGCCATCTGCATATGGTTTCTATTTTCTCAGTGGTTTCCCTTTTTTCAAGTAGGTCTAACGAGGCACAAACAGCAGCACAGGATAGTGGGTTACCTGTAAATGAGTGGCCATGAAGAAAACCACGGGCAAACTTATCAGATAAAAAGGCTTTATAAAGCCTGTTTGTAGTTACTGTTATACCTATTGGCAAAATGCCACCGGTAACACCTTTTGAAAGGCAGATGATATCTGGCTTATTTTCCAGTTGGTCAATGGCATAAAGTGTTCCAAGCCTGTAAAAACCGGTCATGACTTCATCTGCAATGGTAATGGCTTCATACTGATGAGCTAATGCTATTAACTGATCAAGCCAGGTTTTATCATACATTCGCATACCGGAAGCCCCCTGAACTAATGGTTCAAAAATAAACCCTGCAAATTCACCAGTTGCAAAAAGTTGTTCAGCGTTTGAGATCACTGTCTTATAATTTGATTGGGTGGGAAAAGGAAGGTATTCAACTTCAAAAAACAACTTTTCGAAAGGTGCATTAAATAAATCCCGTTCTCCAACACTCATAGCTCCGAAAGTGTCACCATGATAAGCGCCCTGAATCGCCAAAAACTTTGTTTTAGGTTTATCCTTATTATACCAATATTGAAGTGCCATTTTCAATGCTACTTCAGTTGAGGTTGAACCATTATCAGAATAAAAAACCTTTGTGAATTTTTTGGGAAGGCTGTTAACAATACGCTCTGCAGCTTCTGCAGCTTTAGGATGTGTCACCCCGGCAAAAACCGTATGGTCCAGTTCAAAAAATTGATTTTTTATTGCATTTCCAATGTGTTCGTTGCCATGTCCATGCAGTATGGTCCACCAGGAAGAATTGCAATCAATATATTCTTTGCCGTTAATATCAGTTATAACTGAATCTTTAGCCTTAACTGCTGGTATTGGAGTACCTGCAGTTTGCATTTGAGTAAAGGGGTGCCAAACATGAGCGGCATCCTTTTCTATTAAATCTTTCATTACATTAATTCGCTTAAGTCCTTAACACCTATTGTTCTTTCTACTGTAAACCCTTCCCCGTATTCAACACCAATAGTGCGGCCATATTCTTTCCATCTTCCCTTAAGAAAATCAAAAAAATCTGAGCCTGATATAGGGGTATTAGGTTCTTTGGATTCTGGATTAAAGAATTGCGTTTTATAAGCTTTAATGGATTCTATTTTTCGATCAATTACTGAACTGATGTCAACAATAAAATCTGGTTTAATATACCGGTCTTGTATATAAAAGTATGTACTTTTTGGTCGCCAGGGCTTTTGCGCTTCTCCGTTAAACACTGTTTCAATTTTTACCAGGCCGGAAAGAAATGTCGCTTCTTTAACAAGCAGTGAAGCCCTGCCATGGTCGGGGTGTCTGTCGGAAATAGCGTTGGCCAATACAACAGAAGGTTGAAAATGACGAATCATTTCCACAATCTGAAGTTTATTTTGAGTTGAGATTTCAAAAAAACCATCCGGCATTTTGAGGTTAACTCTCGTTTCAATACCCATAATTTCACTGGCTGCTTCAGCTTCTTCGTATCTGGTATCAATTGTCCCTCTTGAACCCAGTTCTCCCTGAGTTAAATCTACAATTGCAACTTTTTTTCCATTTTCAATTTGCTGCATTATGGTTCCGGAAGCAGATAATTCAATATCGTCCGGGTGGGCTGCAAATGCGAGAATATCAACCTTCATAAGTGGTGTTTTATTGACAGGTCAATCCGATTAGTTAGGATTGAAACCTTAAATTGGGCCAAAGATAAAAGAATTGTATGGCAATAAAAATACCCTGGGTTAATAAGTTAGGTTTTTGGAGGCAAAGGATTCATTCCAAAAAAAGACCGAAGTTGTAGCCCTATCACGTTTTTATTCCAGTTCTTTATTATTTCATAGATCATATATCCGTATACTATGCAATAAACAGTGGTGTTTAAGAGCGTGTTTTCTGTAAAATCAGGATCGGAATAAGCCAGGTAGGAAAACATAATTAATCCACTCCATAGAATACCAAAATTGTATGATGTGAAAATGGAAAAGATAAGAATCAAACTAATGTACCATGGGTGTACAGTGGTGGCAAAGGCATAGTATATAACCAGGGCAAATAAAATTGCTATAATAAAGTCATTGGATTTATGATAGGCTTTCAGGAGTCCCAGAAGTACGATTAAGCAAAATGAGATTCGTGCCATAACTGGTCCAACAAGTTGTGTGGCATCCTCCCAACCAATGTAGTCGGAATATATTTGGTTAACCCAATTAAAAATACTGGCATTGAATTGAAAATTATCGAAATATAGTTGGACACTGGCCATAAAATTGTCGAAATTATGACTGTTAATCAGTACTTGTCCTACTAACAAAACAATCAGAGCTGACAAAGCAGTAAAACCTAATGACTTTCGGAATTTTAATTTTTTGAAAAAGAAAGGGATAAACAGCAAGGGAATAAGCTTGACATGTACAGCCAAACCAAGAAATATAGCAGCGATAAACCACTTGTCTTTGAGTGTAAAATAAATGGAGAGCAGAATAAAAAAGATCATGACACCCTCGAAGTGAAGATTACCTGTAAACTCAAGTAATATAAACGGATTAATGAAGTACCAACCAATTTTGGATTCTGACAGATTAAGGTGTTTTAGTATTTTAACACCTACCAGGCAGGCTC
This sequence comes from Putridiphycobacter sp., assembly GCA_965230195.1. Taxonomy (GTDB): domain Bacteria; phylum Bacteroidota; class Bacteroidia; order Flavobacteriales_D; family Crocinitomicaceae; genus Putridiphycobacter. The sequence continues at coordinate 4,567,833 of OZ245997.1, read as the reverse complement.
CGATATCAGCTAAAACTATAAGGACTTTTAAAATTATTACATTAATAGTAACGGAATTGGAAAACAGGCTGCCAATTAAAAAGAAAAGCTGATTAACTACCGGATAACAGGAATAATTTGATGCTGAAAGATTGCCCATGCCGTGGTATAGCTCCCTGTAGTACTGATCCCCAAGAAAAGCACTTTGCGAGATGAGATCGTTGGGTGTATGTGCAAAAGGATTAATACCCCGTAATAATAATTCGCCATCCCAAATGAATCTGTAAAAATCATTCGATAGTTCAGGAAGTCCCCATAATAATGTAAATCGGACTAGCACTCCCGCTACCAGAATATGTTTCCAGTTCGGTTTACTTTTCATCAGGTAAATGAAAATACCAAAAGCTGCAGCAAATTGTGTCATTAAAAGTGAAAAGCTCGTTCTTGGTGTATTCAGATTAATATTTACAAGTAGGACTGTAAAAACAAGAGTTAGTAAAACCTGAAAGATTGTTTTTTTACTAAATAATGACATAATCGACAAAAATACAACCTAAATTTTGGGATTTACTATGATATAACAATAAAAAAAATTATTTTTGCGAGCGTTAAAAATAATACAATGGCAAAAACTAACAGTTCAAATAAGGCTAAGGCTGTCGAAAATGTTGAGGAATTAACATCAACTGAGAACTTTTTAGATAAAAATAAAAAACTCCTTTTAGGAATTGGTGGTGCAATAATAGTCATTTTGGTTGGGTACATTGGTTACCAAAAAATGGTTGTTGAGCCGAAAGATGCTGAGTCGCATGACGAATTGTGGAATGCTTATTACGATTTTGAAAAAGATTCATTAGATAAAGCAGCGGCAGGTACTGATTACTATCCAGGACTTGAAGTATTAGCTGATGATTATAAAGGTACTTCTGGAGGAGATATTGCAAATTATTCAATGGGAATTATTTCCATGCAAAAGGGAGAATTTGAAGTAGCGTTAGATTATTTTGGTGCTTGCGATTTTAAAGATGTAATTATTGGTAGCCTTTGTTTAGGTTTACAAGGTGATTGCTATGTAGAGTTAGGGGATTATGAAAATGCCATTAACTTGTTTGAGAAGGCTGTTGAAAGAGAAAAAAATGATTTTACAACACCAATGTTTTTGATGAAAGCAGGTATTGTTTACGAAGAAATTGGTGAAAAAGGTAAAGCCAATACTAATTACAGAAGAATTAAAGAAGAGTACAGCAAAACTGAATTCGCAACCGATATTGATAAATATATTGGTAGAACAAACTCTTAAATAATATGGCAACAGCTTTTAAAAATCTGTCTGACTATAATAGAGATGAAATTCCAAACGGTGCCGATTTTAAAATCGGCATTGTTGTATCTGAATGGAATTATAACATCACAGGAAACTTATTAAAAGGTGCTGTGGAAACATTAACTGAAAACGGTGTTTCTATTGAAAACATTACTGTAAAACATGTGCCAGGTACTTATGAGCTGGCTTTGGGCGCTCAATTACTAGCAGCAGCAACTGATGTTGATGGTATAATTACAGTAGGATCGGTAGTACAGGGAGAAACTAAACATTTTGACTTTGTATGCGAGGCAGCAGCACAGGGTATTAAAGATGTGAGTTTAAATCATAACCTGCCGGTCATCTTTTGCGTTTTAACCGATAATACTATGGAGCAAGCCATAGACCGATCAGGGGGAAAACATGGTAATAAAGGTGTCGAGGCAGCTGTAGCCTGCATCAAAATGATCGAGCTTCAAAATCAGCTTTCCGGATAGCACTGAAGGAAACGTTTCCATCTTTATTGTTCCATTATCACTATTGATATTTGTTAAAGTTTCCTAAAAACAATAAATAATCTTTTTCTTTTTTTAACTCAATTTTACGCTGTAACACTTTGCTTATAAGTATTTTAGGTTTGTTATTTGGTTGCTCTTTTGTATATAGAATGGTACCCTGTGTGTAATTTGGAAACTTTTTTTATAAAAAACGTTTCCATTTTAGTAATTGTTTCTACCTTTGCGCCATGGATGAGAAAAAATTAAATTTTTTAATGCAGGCCCTGGAGGTTTTTCTAAAGTACGGGATTAAGAGCGTTACTATGGATGAACTTGCCAGACAGCTGGGTATTTCAAAAAAAACAATATACACTTATGTAAAAGATAAAAATGAATTAGTAGAAGCCTGTTTATCTGTAGCGCACAATAAAGAACAGGATGACATTGCTGAGATTTGTAAAGACGATTCTAATGCAATTGATGAATTACTGAATATTGGAATGGTAGTAAGTGAACGCTTAAAATCAATTCATCCCTCAATATTTTTTGACCTGCAAAGGTATTATGCTGAAATATTTAACCGTTTTAACAAAGAGTCAAAAACTTTCGTTAAATCATGTGTTGACAAAAACCTTGAAAAGGGAATAAAACAAGGGTATTACAGAGAGAATATAAATGTTGAAATTATGTCAAGAATGTATATTTCGTTCATGGATACTTTGTTTATGACAGAGGTTTTTCCTTCGACTGAATATGCATACAATACTGTGTACTCAGAGTATTTCAGATACCATATCCGCGGAATTTCCAGTGAAAAAGGATTGGAATATCTCCACAAAATAATTAAAACAAATAACTACGATTTATAACAATGAAAAACACAACTAAACTATTGATTCTGATGTTGCTTTTGTATACAAATGCAACGATCGGACAAGATGGCAACAGCTATTCTTTAGCACAAGCTGAAGAGTTTGCTCTATCTCATAATGAAAAGGTAAAAAATGCGAGCCTTGACATTACTGCTGCTGAAAAGAAAATATTTGAAACTACTGCAATCGGTTTACCTCAAATTAATGTTGAAGGACAATTTCAGCAATTACTTGACATTCCGGTAACTGTAGTTGATGCAACTTTGTTTAACCCAAATGCTCCTGAAGGATCAATTGCTGAATTTCAGATGGGACAGGAATTTACTGCTAACGCAAGTTTAGCAGTGAATCAGTTACTATTTGATGGGTCTTACATTGTTGGATTACAATTTTCTAAGTTTTATAAAAAAATGTCTGAAACGGCATTGAATAAAACTAAACTGGATGTAAAAATGATGGTTAAAGAGGCTTACTACAATGTGTTAATAGCACAAAAGAATGTTGATCTCTTAGATTCTATTGCTGTAACAACTAAAACGTTATGGGAACAATCTCAAATTTATTTTGATAATGGTTTCATGTTACAAGAGGAAATCGATCAGTTTGAGTTAGCCTATAATAGAATAGAACAAAGTCAGATTAATGCGGTTAATCAACTTGACATTGCAAAAAACATGTTAAAACTACAAATGGGGGTTGACCTGAACGAGGAAATTAGCCTTACAGACAGTTTTGAAGATTTATTAGAAGAGATTGAAACCAATAATCCGGCTTTAATGAGTTTTTCAGTTACCAATAATTTTGATTACATCATGCTTAATCAACAAAAAACGTTGAATGAGTATAGTCTGAAAAACGAAAAAGCAGCTTATTTACCTTCTGCATATGCTTTCTTTAATCATTCTCAAAATGCGTTTAGAAATGAATTTGATTTCTTTGAGGATAAACCATGGTATCCTACTACGGTTTGGGGCTTGGGAGTTAAAGTGCCGATTACTTCTAGTGGACAAAGAATTATGAAAGTCCAGCAGGCTGAAATTAAAATTGAACAGGGAGAAAATAATCTTGCTCAGGTGGAGAAAGCTTTAAAATTTCAGGAGCTTCAACTTAAAGCAATGTTTATTAATGCTTATGAGAAAATGCATATTGAGGAAAAAAATGTAACACTTGCTCATAGTATTTATGATAAATCAATTGCCAGAAAAAATGAAGGTGCCGTGTCAGCGCTTGATGTGACACAAAAACAAAGTCAGTTATTACAGGCACAAGGTAATTACATTGGAGCCATAATGGAAATGCTGACTTACAAAGTACAATTAGATAAATTGATTAATAAATAAAAACACAGAAAACTAAAATTTAAATAATAAAGATGAAAAATATAAGCATATTATTCGCTATGGTTTTATTGATTGCATCATGTGGAGGAACACCAGAAAAAAGTTCTTCACTGGATGTATTAAAAGCCAAACAGGACTCACTGAAGTCTATACTGTCTGCAATTAATACGCAGATCACTGAAATGGATACTACGAAAGAAGAAGTGGTACTGTTGGTGACATCTACATTTGTAGAAAAAAAGAATTTCAATCACAAAATTGAATTACAAGGTGGAGTGGAGACGGATCAAAATGTTTTGATTAATTCAGAAGCTGCGGGAGTTATTAAGAATATTCACGTAAGAGAAGGACAAAAAGTGAGTAAGGGACAAGTATTGTTTACCATTGATTCTGAAATTCTTCAGTCAAATATTGAAGAGGTAAGAACAAGTTTGGAAATGGCTGACTATATGTTAAACAAACAGTTGTCATTAAACGAACAGGGACTTGGAACTGAAATTGAATTGGAGCAGGCCAGAAATCAGAAAAAATCATTAGAGAGTAGATTAAATACATTGAAATCTCAGAAAGGAAAGTCTCAGGTGAGAGCTCCTTTTAGCGGTGTGATTGATGAAATTTTTCCTAATTTGGGCGAAATGGCATCACCACAAATGCCATTGGTAAGATTGGTTAATAACAGAAATGTGAGAGTCACTGCAAGTGTTGCGGAATCTCACCTGGCTAATATTAAATTAGGTACACCGGTTGATATCATTTTCCCTAATTTCGATAATAAAACGATCAATTCTAAAATCAGTTATATAGGAAACTTTATTGATCCTGTAAACCGAACGTTCAGAATTCAGGTTGAAATTAAAAATAATACCCTATTACTACCAAATCAATTGGCTAAAATCAAGATTACTGATGCCTCAATTGATTCTGCATTAGTGATTAATTCGTTAGCAGTTTTACAAGATCCGAAAAACAACAATTTTGTTTATAAAATGACTGCTGAAAAAGGGAAAAAAGAATTTTACGCTCTTGAAAAAGTATATGTTGATGTTATAAAATCTTACAATGGAGAATCCGTAATTGTTCCGCAGAAGGAAAATGCAATCACTGATAATACCAGATTGGTATTGAGTGGCGCAAAAGGAATTACAGAGTCAGACATTGTAAAAGTTCAATAGAATGGAAAATACAACTAAGAAATTAAAAGAATTTAAACTATCCACCTGGGCTGTTGGGAACAGAAAATCTGTTTACCTGTTAATAGCCATTATATTTATTGGTGGTCTTGGCGCATATACCAGCATGCCAAAGGAAAACTTTCCTGAACTTCAGATTCCTGAAATTTATGTTGGTATCGCTTATCCTGGAAACTCTCCGGAAATTATTGCAGAAAAGATTTCGGAACCGATTGAAAAAGAATTGAATTCGATTAAGAATATTGATGAGATCATTTCTAATTCGGTGAATGGTTATGCTACAATCCAGGCTAAATTTACATTTGATATTAGTGCAAAGGATGCGTTACAGGAGGTTAAGGATGCGGTAGATAAAGCAAGGGCTAAGAAAGAGTTCCCGAGTGACTTACCGGTTGAACCGAACATCTTTGAGATGGATATTTCGCAAATGCCGATATTGAATATTAACTTGTCAGGTGATTTTTCAGTAGAACAATTGAAAGATTATGCTGAAGTTCTGGAAGACAAAATAGAAGATCTTCAGGAAATCTCAGAGGTTGATATCCGTGGTATTCAGGAACAGGAAATGAAAATCGAAGTTGATCGATTCCGGGCTGAAGCTATGGACGTTTCCTTCCAGGATATTGAAACAGCAATTGCTCAGGAAAATCTAACCATGTCGGGTGGAGAAATACTTGACGGTATTACAAACAGAACAGTTCAGATTAAAGGAGAATTTGAAAATGCTGCTGAGGTAAGAAACATTATTGTTAAGCAGGAAGACTATAAACCGGTTTATTTATACCAGGTTGCTGATGTGGAATTTACCGCTGCCGATACTTCATCTTTTGCAAGGGAGTATGGTAAAACTGTTGTAATGCTTGATGTTAAGAAAAGAGGTGGTGAAAACCTTTTGGACGCATCTGACAAGATTTTTGAAATTTTAGATGAGGTTAAAGCACAAAAATTAGTGCCATCTGACTTAGGGATTTCAGTAACAAATGATCAATCCGGTCAGACCCGTGAGATGGTATCGAACCTTGAGAACTCAATTTATTTTGGTATCCTTTTGGTGGTAGGAGTATTATTATTCTTCCTTGGTATCAGAAACGCATTATTTGTTGGGGTGGCCATTCCATTGTCAATGTTAATGTCATTCTTGATTCTTAGTTCAATGGGGGTTACCTTAAATACAATGGTATTATTCTCATTGGTACTGGCACTTGGGATGTTGGTTGATAACGGAATTGTGATTGTTGAAAACATTTACCGTTTAATGGACGAGGGGATGGATTCTTTCGAAGCTGCCCGTAAAGGTGTTGGAGAGGTTGCCTGGCCAATTATTGCATCAACAGCTACCACATTGGCAGCATTCGTTCCTTTAGCATTATGGCCGGGACTAATGGGGGAGTTTATGAAGTACCTTCCTATTACATTAATGATTGTATTAGGATCATCATTATTCGTTGCATTGGTAATTAATCCTGTATTGACGGCAATGTACATGAAGCTGGAAAGTGAAAACAATGGTAAACGAAAGTCTGTTATCATATCTTCAGTATTTATTGTATTAGGTATTCTGATTTTAGGTGGAAGCACGGTTTGGGGTAATGTATTTCTTGCAATCGGACTAGTGATTCTGTTTAATATCTTTGCACTTTCTCCAATGACAAAATGGTTTCAAACTAAATTTTTACCGGTATTGGAAAGAATTTATGAAAAGCTGTTGTCAAGCAGTTTAGGGAAAGGAAGACCATTGTTAGTATTCCTTGGTACCATTGTTTTGTTGATTGTTTCAGGTGTTTTAATTGGAGTTTTCACGCCTAAAACCTTATTTTTCCCGGAAAATCAGCCAAAGTATGTTAATGTTTTCATTGAGCATCCTATTGGAACGGAAATTAATGTCACTAATCAAACAACACTTCAGATTGAAGACATGTTGATGAATGATATTTTAAAAGAAGAGATTAATGATACAGTAGGTAAAAAGTTTGAGGAGAGAATTATCCAATCCGTTATTGCACAGGTTGGAGAAGGCGCCAGTGATCCTGCTCAGGGAGTTGTAATGGGGAATACACCCAATAAAGGACGTATCTCAATTAACTTTGCTGAGTTTAAGCACAGAGACAGTATTAATCATACTTCTGCACTAATGAAGAAAATCAGTAATGGTTTAAAAAATAAATTCCCTGCAGATGTTAAAATTGTTGTCGATAAAAACCAGGATGGACCACCTCAGGGAGCACCAATTAGTATCGAAGTATTTGGTGACAAGGAATATGCTGAATTGATACACGAAGCTGATGAGATTAGAAACTACCTTGACAGAAAAAATGTTTATGGTGTTGAAAAACTCAAGCTGAATGTAGAGCGAGGTAAGCCGGAACTAAACATTGAAATTGACAGGGAAAAGGCAAGGTTATTTAATACCTCAACCGGACAAATTGCCTCAGCAATCAGAACATCAATTTTTGGTAAGGATATCTCTACTTACAAAAAAGGAGATGATATTTATGATGTAAATCTGAGATTCAATAAAACCGACAGAAATAATATTGATGCTTTGTTAGACCAGAAGTTAATCTTCAGGAATAATAAAGGACAAATGTTAAGAATTCCGATTAGATCTTTAGTACGAGAGCCGGAACCAACCAATACTTATAGTACAGTTGTGCATAAAGATTTGGTTTCTGTTGTGGCTATTGAGTCTAATGTAAATGAGGGCGCTAACCCGAATGAAGTAGTGCAGGAGCTAAAAGATTTATTAGCTGAATACAAAATGGATGGTGGAATAGGTGAAGGAGTAGAGTATAACTTTACCGGTCAGCAAGAAGAGCAGGCTAAAGAGATGGAGTTCTTAGGATCTGCATTAGGTATTGCAGTATTCCTTATTCTATTGATTATTGTGAGTCAGTTTAATTCATTTTCAGCTTCTGTTATCATCTTGTTTGCAGTAATATTCAGTTTAATTGGAGTATTGCTTGGATTGGTGGTCTTCCAAATGGAATTCATTATCATCATGACTATGATTGGTATTATTTCATTGGCAGGAGTTGTGGTTAACAATGCCATTGTATTGATTGACTACACCAATTTGTTAAGAAAAAGAAAACGTAGGGAATTAGGTTTGACTGAATTTGAACAATTACCAATGCCTGAGGTTATTGATGCAATTGTACAAGCAGGAAAAACCAGGTTAAGACCGGTATTACTAACAGCGATAACAACTGTATTAGGACTATTACCGCTGGCAACCGGATTTAACATTGACTTTGCAGGACTCTTAACATCTTATGATCCGGACATTTATATTGGGGGAGATAATACAATTTTCTTCGGTCCAATGTCATGGACAATTATTTTTGGATTATCATTTGCGACATTTTTAACATTAGTGGTTATTCCGGTAATGTACCTGTTGTTCTACCGTTTAAAAGTATGGTTGTTCAAAGTATTTGGCGCAAAAATGAGATCAAATATCTAATTTTTATTTATAATTTAGTTTTGAAAAGGGCAGGTAAAACCTGCCCTTTTTTGTTTCTGATATCACAGTACTTTTAATCATCAACTTCCTCCCTTGAGGGAGGATTGAGGAGGGTGATTTTGTTTGGTATTTCTATTAGTTTTTTCACCTCCCTTGATCTCTCCTTCAGGAGGGAAATTTTTTGTTTTTATAAGCAAGTCTCTAAGTTCTTCAGGTTAATTTACGGTGCCATTGTAATAATGTAAACTTCATGTAAGAAATTAGAGAATACGATTAAAGTACGAGTAGAACCTTACAATATTATTAGACTTGTTGAGGCTCTAACCATCAATAAAATTAAGAGTATGACCCTATAAGTAATTGAATTTGTTATTTTAAGGTAGCGACTTTAATAGTGCCATTGCTTCATCAGCATAAAAGCCTTTGTAAGCAATGATATCCGTTAACAGTTTTTTGGCTTCTTCTACCTGGTTAAGTTTTAAAAGCGTTTTTACTTTATACCATGAGGCTTCTTCCTTAAAAGGAACATCCCCCAATTTGGTTATCAAGTTAAATTTTGAAAGTGCAGTTTCAAAATCTCCCAGGTTATAATAGCACAGACCACCATAGAAAAAGGCATTAAGGTCGTTATTATACTGTTTCGAAATTACATTTAACCTTTTTAACGCTGACTTATATTTATCTTTTGAAAAATAGTAAATTGTTTCCTCAAGGTAGTCCATATAACTAATCTTAACCACCTTCTCAACCATATGAGTTTCATTCTTTTTTTCTTCAGATTCATTAGCAGCACTTAACCCACTGAGTTCATATGTAATTTTACTGATCGTTTTAGTACGGTTTTCATAACGGCGATAATCGACAACAGCCAGATCGTAATAATACACATAAGGATAATCCTTTGTTGTGGAATTATTATTCACAATCATTTCAGGTTCATGCTCTTCAATATCCAGTGTGTCAATATTAATTAAAATATTTTCATCAATAGGCTCTTGTTGCGGGTTATCAGGATAAACTTCGTTCGACGAAAAGTCGGAAGCCAACACCTGTGATACAATCCGATCTTTTTGGTCAATAACATGTAGTTTTTCAATAGAGTCGGGAATCATTTCAATTTCCTTCTGAACTATTGGTTGTTCAGTTGTTTCAGGTTGTTCAGAAATAAGCTCATTAGTTGATTCTGTGTTTTGAACCGGAGGATCATTTTTTTGGTAGTTAACAATTAATAAGGCGATAACAAGTACAGTAACCACACCAAGTCCAAAATAACTTTTCCACCTGTTGTTTTTTCTTTTCAGATGACTATCAAAATAGGCGATAGCGTCCTGGTTGGCAGAAAAGCCATCCATAGCGTCCTGTAAAAACGGATCATCCAATGCCTCTTTTTCTAATTCAAACTTTTCCTGATCCGATAACTTACCGGAAAAGTACAGTTGAATTCTCTCCGTATAATTAGTTTTATCTGAATGCTTCATTTTGAATTAAAATTAATCTTAGGTTACGCTTACCATTTTGAATATAACTTTTTACCTTTTTGAGCTCATAACCTGTTGTTTGAGCAATGGTTTCATAACAGAGTTGTTTTAAATAAAATAACTCAATACAGGTTTTTTGTTCGTCTTTCAGTTTATTAATAGCCAGTTCCAATTGAGAAAGTTTTTGTTCTTTTAGAATGACATCTTCAATTTCTTCATTTCCTGTATCGTTTACAAACAATAATGCTTTATCAATTTCAGCTTCAGGAATTTTTTTAGCTCTGAGTTTCATTAAGCATTCGTTTTTAACAATGGTATAAAGCCAGTTCTTTAAATTTTTAATTTCACTTTTCTCAATTTTAGCGGGTAGCTTCTCAAATGTTTGCATGAGTATGTCCTCCGCATCCATTTTATTTTTCATATACTTTAATCCCACACCAAATAACATCATACCATACCTGTTGTATAATTCACCAATTGGTAATTTTGACTGACCGGATTTGATTTGAACAATGAGTTCCGGGTCAGATAGCTTTTTGATATGTTTTCGTCCCAGTATGTTTAAAAGCATTAATTTCCTTAGGTAAAATTATCCTGTTATACTATTATGATGTGTGATCGATTTAAATTCCATAAATCGTTTCAAATTTTAATTTTTGATTTCTCCCAGTAAGTGTCCATTTCATCCAGTGCCATCTTAGAAATATCTTTGTCATCCTGTTTGATTTTGTCTTCCATCCACTGAAACCGGGATATGAATTTTTTATTTGTTTTTTCAAGAGCATCTTCCGGATTTATACCAATCCATCTGGCGTAGTTGATAAGAGAAAATAAAACATCACCAAATTCGGCTTCCATTTTATCATGATCCAACGCCTTTTCTTCAACTTTTAGCTCAGCAATTTCTTCCTCTACTTTAGCCCAAACCTGTTCCTTATTGTCCCACTCAAATCCAACGCCCTTTACTTTGTCTTGAATCCTTGTAGCTTTAACCATTGCCGGAAGTGATTTGGGAACACCTTCTAGAATCGATTTTTTACCTTCTTTTAATTTCAGCTTTTCCCAATTGGCTTTTACCTCCTCTTCATTTTTTACATCCACATCACCATAAATATGAGGGTGGCGGTGAATCAATTTTTCGCAAACTGTATTCAATACATCCGCTACATCAAACTGATTCTGCTCTGAAGCAATTTTTGAATAAAAAACCAGGTGAAGCATAATATCTCCCAGCTCTCCTTTAATGTCATTATAATCCTGTTCCAGAATAGCGTCAGTTAATTCATAACATTCTTCAATAGTAAGATGCCTTAAACTTTGCATAGTTTGCTTTCTGTCCCACGGACATTTTTCTCTCAGATCATCCATTATCAGTAGCAGGCGTTCAAATGCCTTAAGCTTAGCTTCCATCATGCTAAAATATTTTTTTCAAATTTACACTTATTTAGTAGATTTGTTTTGGTTTTTGGTCTGACTAACCAAAATTATTATCAATCGAGTTCTTTATGAAAGTAATTGCTGTTGTATTTGCGGTCTTGTTTGCTGTTAGCGGTTATGGTCAAATCACAAAGCGATACAACATATATGCTCAGACTAAAAGCGGATTTCTGATTGCGCACAGGGCATCAATGACACATTTGGTCAGAAAAAGTACTTATGGGTTTGAGGTAGGAGTTGTTAATTTTAAGCAGAGTACAATAACTGACAGTAGTTACCATTTTCCCCAATCCGGTTTTTATTTCAACTTTGGTAATTTTGGATATAATGAGGTTTTAGGGCGGTCGTTTTCAATAGCTCACTTTTTTGGGACACCCATTTATCAATCGAAACGTGGTTTTTTTATTGATTTCAGATATGGAACAGGGATTGGTTATTTAACCGAAAAATATAATCCTGAAACCAATCCAACCAATAATGCAATAGGCTCTTATTTTAATATTAAAGTAAACCTGAAATTGCTCTTTGCAAAACACTTTAGATATTTTTGGATTGGTGGGGGAATTGACTTCACTCATTTTTCCAATGGCGCTATCACAAGGCCAAATCTTGGACTAAATACCACTTGCCTTTTACTAAATATTGGAATTACTGAGAATAAACGTCTGGCTTTTTCAAAAAAGAATTTGAAGGATAAAGCGTATTTAAAAGAAAAAAAACTATTGTTGGAGTCAATCATTTCAGTTTCTGAAGCCGGAGGTAATCCATATCCTGCCAAACGTTATCCAATAGTCGGAATTCGTTCGACTTTTCAAAGTGAGTTTGCTCCTAATTGGGCTGGTGAAGCCAGTTTAGATTTTATATATAACGAATCTAATTTCCATAAATTTGAAGACAGCACGTTCACAAGGTCAGATGCTTTTCAAATAGGGATTTATGGAGGTGCTTCTTATCGGTTTTATCAATCTGAAATCACCATGGGAATAGGTTATTATTTACTTGACAAAATCAATGTGTTGGGTAAATTTTATAATAAAGTGGGGTACAGGTATCATTTTAATTCAAATTGGTTTGGTGTTCTTACGGTAAAAGCAAATGTAGGACAGGCAGATTATTTGGAGGTAGGAATAGGTTATAAGTTAAAATCATGGTAAGATTGTCCTTTTTATTGATTCTTATTGCACTGGCATTGGCTTGTAAAAAGCCGGAGGACAGGACTTGCCTTAAATCTTATGGAGAAATGGACACGTTAATTCACTTTGTGGATTCTGTTCAGAAATTCAACTTATATTCGGGTATTAAGTATCGGTTTTTTCAAAGTAATAAACGATCGGTAAAAGTCATTGGAGGAAATCACCTGATAAAGCATGTTAATATTGATAGATCCGGATATGAAGTTGATATCACAAATGGCAACAAGTGTAATTTTTTAAGGGATTATAATAAGAAAATTGAAGTAGAAATTTATTACCCGCACTTTCACAAAATTTACGCCGAGATTTCCGACTCTTTGGTGTTTAATGGTATTGTTACCGGTAATCTTTTGTCTATCGAACTTCGTGAATCAGGTGGAATTTTATGGATTAAAACTGATGTAAATGATTTACGAATATTGGTATCATCCGGTCCGGGGAGTTTTATTGCAAAAGGAAAGGCCAAGTACACAACTTTAAAAATTCAGGGACGTGGTTTTGGAGATGCTGGTCAGTTAAGTGCTGATTTCGCTTCAATTTACCAAAATTCAATCAGCAATATGATTGTAAACCTGGAATCCACAGCAGCTGATGTACGGATTGATGGTATTGGGCAGGTCAGGTATTTAGGAGATCCGGAATCGCTTAATGTTTATGGTAAAGGAGCAGGAGAATGCGTTAAAATTAATTGATTTATTTTGACAGAATAGGTGATTGTTTAAAGCTATTATCTTAACTTTGTATTAAAATATTCTGATCATGAAATTAGTATTATTAACTGTTGGATTATTAGCTGTTGCATTTGCTGGAATCGCAATAAAAATCTGGGCAAAAAAGGATGGAGAGTTCGCAGGAACCTGCGCCAGTAATAATTCAAATTTTAATGAAGAAGGTGAGCCTTGTAGCTTCTGTGGTGCCCGACCAGATGAACAATGTCAGAAGGACGAAGTGGAAATGGCTTCTTAAATTTTGTTAAACTGTAACTATTTTATTGTTTCAACGTCCTAAGTAAAATTCTTTAGTTAATTTAGAAAAAAGTAAATTTTACGTATGGGTAATATCGTTCTGGAAATAAATGGCTTAACGAAAAAGTATGGCCATTTTGCAGCTGTAAACAATCTTAATTTAACCATTCATAAAGGAGAAGTATTTGGAATCCTTGGACCCAATGGGAGTGGTAAAACAACAACATTGGGGATGATTCTTGGAGTGATTAACCAAACAGAAGGCGATTATACTTGGTTTGAAACTTCTCCTCAGGAAAATCATAGAAAAAGAATCGGGGCTATTTTAGAGCATCCCATTTTTTATCCTGAATTAAGCGCTTATCGAAATTTGGAAATTGCCTGTGCCATTAAAGAGGTTTCAACCGATAGAATTGATGTTGTACTAAAAAGGGTAGGCTTGTTTGAGCGAAAAAACAGCAAGTTCAGATCTTATTCTTTGGGAATGAAACAAAGGTTATCATTAGCTTCGGCACTATTAGCCGATCCTGAAGTATTGGTATTAGATGAACCCACAAATGGTTTGGATCCTCAGGGAATAAATCAGATGAGAACACTGATCCATGGTATTGCAGATGAAGGGAAGACAATCATTATTTCCAGTCATTTATTAGATGAAATTCAAAAAACATGTACTCATGTGGCCATTCTCAAAAAGGGCTCATTACTAAAAGCTGGTGAAATAGGAGATTTAATGTCAACTCCAACCAAATTTATTTTAGTGGCACCGGATTTGGAAAAATTAGAAAAGGTCCTCACCTCATGCGACTTTGTAAATAAGGTAGAGGTGTCAGATGGTGAATTAAAGGCTGAATGTCTTTCAGATACTACAGGAAATAAGCTCAATGAATACATTGTATCAAAAGGTATTTTTGTGTCACATATTCACAAGTTCAAAGTATCACTAGAAGAAGAATTTTTAAACATTGTAAACAGTTAAACCATGAGTAAGAGTATTATCAGAACCGAATATTTGAAGTTAAAAGGAAATATGTCTTTTAAAGTATTCACCATCTTTTTCGTGGTTTTTCTTCCCGTAATTATTTTTTTAATTCCAAGCTTGTTTCCGGATTGGATTTATGGTGAAAATACATACCCTCTTTTGCCAAGAGATTATGAAACCACATGGTATTTTACGGCTTATATTGCCAGTTGGTTTAGCATGTTTATTCTCTCTTTCATCCTGATTTTCCATATTACAAATGAATATTCGTTTAAAACAGTTCGTCAAAATATCATTGACGGTTATTCGAGGTTGGATTTCTTAAAATCGAAATTATATATGTTGTTGGTAATTGCGATAGCAGCAACTTTATATGTTTTTCTGGTTGGCTTTTTTGCTGGGCTATATTTCCAAACTTTCGAAGTTGTTAATGTTGGATTAGATTTAAACGCATTTAATATGGCTCAGATGGGAACCATGGAAGGATCAATGGATGCCTTAAGTGGTTTATTTTCGTCAGAACCTGAAAAACTTGAGTATGGATCAATGTGGGTAGGTGTTGAATCCATATTATCCTATTTTGTCCAGGTATTAGGTTATTTGGTGTTAGCAGTATTTATTGGTTTCTTCTTGAAAAAAGGAGCTGTTTCAGTAATTGTTTTCTTTTCACTATTCATTGTAGAAACTATTGTTCATGGTTTATTTTCAAATCAGAATATGGGATGGTTATCAGAGCATTTACCATTAAGAACTTTTTCTGATGTATTGCCAAGACCTGATCTTATTGAACTGATTACTTCAGGACTGGAATCGGTTGATACACTTAATCCTCTAAAAGTATCAATCAGTATTGGATATATCCTGCTTTTCCTGTTTTTAACACGTTTAGTCTTTTACAAAAGGGACGTGGCTTAGGCTGTTAAAAAAAGTTAAGTCTATTTCTTGAAAATCGAGTTTCAGTATATTTGACAATATATAAGCTAATTGTATCAAAAGCAGACTCAAAATAGTAATTATTCTGATGTCAGTTTCCTTAATCGGGTTACTGCTATTGCAATTTTCGTGGATAAAAAATGTTCAGCAAACCAGACTTGATGAGTTTGAATCATCAGTAAATAAGGCTATTTCGACTGTTCTGAAAGATCTGGACAAAATTGAAAAAACAGTATTTTATACAGGATTTAAGAAAAGCCAGAGATTTAGTACCAAAAGCAAATTAGATTTTACCGATATTATTGGTGACGAAAGTGTAATTACAGTTGATGATTCTATCATTAACAGTGGCCAGTCCGGTAATGACTATGTTGTGGTTTCGAGTTCTGCAGTTGATAATATAACAGGAACTGTTGCGGAATACAGAGTGGCTACTCCGGGTATTAAAAACCTCATTCGATTTCCCAAAAATGAAGATTTTTTGAAAACAGATGATACTACTTTTTCTTTTCCGGTTAAGTATGGCAATTCTCAGGAGTATACGTTATTACTCAGATCAAGATATTTGAGCGAAATGGCACTTAAAATGTTTAGTCCAAAAGCTTTTGAAGACATAACTGACCGGTTAAACCTTGTGCTTTTAGATACTTTAGTTAAAGCCAGGTTGAGAGCCAATAATATCGATACAGTTTTTATGTTTAATGTTGTTGATGATCAGGGGCATATTGTTGAGTTTGAGGGTAGCGCAAAATCATACAATCCCGACTTAAAGACTGCAAATTTTAAGTATAAACTTTACCCGGGTGATTTTGTAAATTACGGATACCAGCTATTAATTGATTTTCCTGAAAAGAAATCGTATCTGGCCAAACAAATGGGACCAACCCTGTTAGCTTCATTGTTATTAGTAATCATTGTGGTATTTGCTTTCTATTCTGCAGTATCAACAATTTTTAAGCAAAAGAAAGTATCTGAGATCAAAAATGATTTTATCAGTAACATGACACACGAACTCAAAACGCCAATTTCAACAATATCATTGGCGTGTGAAGCTATTGAAGATCCTGATGTCTCATCTAATTCAGACTCTATGAAGAGCTTTATAGGAATGATTAGTGACGAAAATAAACGATTGGGTAAACTGGTTGAGAAAGTATTACAAACTTCATTGCTTGAAAAAGGAAACTTAAAAATACAAAAGCAGACCTATCCGATTCATGAAATTATTGAGGAAGCTGTAAACTCATTTAAGATCCAGTTTCAGAGACAGGGAGGAAATATAGAGCTTGGGAATATTGATGAGATTTTCTTTCAGGTGGATAAGGTTCATTTTTCGAATGTGATCATCAACTTGTTGGATAATGCCTTGAAATACTCTCCTGAGAGTCCAATAGCTAAGGTTGAGCTAATATCTAAAGTAAATGGTTTTGTTTTAACTATTGCTGATAACGGAATAGGAATTAAAAAAGAAGATCAAAAAAGAATATTTGATAAATTATATCGTGTATCTACAGGTGATATACACAATGTTAAAGGTTTTGGTTTGGGGCTGGACTATGTAAAGTCTATTATATCATTACATGGTGGTGAAGTTAGTGTTAAAAGTGATTATGGAAAAGGATCCGTTTTTAAAATTGAATTGAAAAATGAGCGAAAAAATTAAGTTATTACTGGCCGAAGATGATGCCAATTTGGGGAATTTATTGTCAACTTTTTTACGGGCTAAAGATTTTGATGTAACCCTATGTGTCAATGGTGAAATAGCCCTTGATCGGTATAAAAATCACATGTACGATTTTATTGTTCTGGACGTGATGATGCCAATTATTGATGGATTTTCAGTAGCTAAGGAAATCAGAGAAACTGATAAGGAAACGCCAATACTTTTCCTGACTGCAAAATCTATGCAGGATGATAAACTAAAAGGCTTTGCAACCGGAGCGGATGATTATATGACTAAACCGTTTGGAATGGAAGAGCTTTTGGCCAGGATTAACGCAATTTTAAAGCGAACTTATACCAGCAGTAAAAAAGAAACAGTATTTACAATTGGCGATATATCCTTCGATTATACCCGCCAGGTTATTACACTTAACAGTGAAGAAAAGAAGTTGACTACTAAAGAAAATGAGTTATTCTATATTTTAATTAAGAATAAGGATGAAATTTTAGATCGAAATGCAGCCTTGAGGCATGTTTGGGGTGATGATAATTATTTCAATGGTCGTAGTATGGATGTTTACATCACCAAATTAAGAAAGCACCTGAAAGGTTCAGATCGTGTTGAAATTCTGAATGTTCACGGAAAGGGATTTAAACTGTTAGAAAAATAATTTTTATAGCGTGAAAAAATTCCGTACCTTTGTACCCACGGGCGTTGTAAGCGTCTCATAATCGTCCCCGATTATATTGGAAAGAGTCAAATTTAATTGATTGGCAATTATGGTTATATAAGAGATTGTTCAATGAGAATGGTGTCTTAATTAATTATATTGTTTTATTATGAAAACGGGGCAAAAGAAATTTATCTTCACATTTTTTATTAGTGTAGTATACTTTAATATTGGTATATCTCAAGGTGTGAATGGATATGCAGAAGTATCATCCATCTCAGGTAATACGATTAATCTGGGTACTGTTGATGAAAGTGATGATACATTTGAGGACGGAGAGTATGTTATCATTATGCAAATGCAGGATGATATAATCGGAACAACATCAAATACTGTTAATTTTGGTGATCTTGGTTCTATACAGTCGGTGGGATTGTATGAAATCAGACAAATTTCTACTCATACTGAGTCAGTGGGAACTCCTACAAGCCTTGTAGTTGAGGGTCCTTTAACTAACACATATAATATTGGAGCAAATACTTCGGTTCAGGTGATCACTTTTCCGAGTTTTGGTTCCCCTGATTATACCACAACCGGTAATATATCTGCAACAGCATGGGATGGTACAATTGGAGGTATAGTTGCATTTGATGTACCTGGAATATTAACATTAGCACATAATATTGACGCTGATGAAGCCGGATTTTTAGGAGCTCCTAACGATATCTCTTCGAGTTGTGGTGGTAGTGTATGTGAAAACACAGTTTATATTTCAGCAAATAATTCCCGGGCACGAAAAGGTGAAGGAATTTACAGAAATACCAATACATCATTTGAGGCTGCCAGGGGAAGAATTCTGACCGGCGGCGGTGGCGGATCATGTCACAACGGTGGTGGTGGCGGTGGCGGTAATTATACTGCTGGCGGAGAAGGTGGTATTGGTTGGGGGTGTCAATCCTCAAGTTTATCTGCCGGAGGCTTAGGAGGCCTTGATATGAGTGCAAGTATTACCAGCTCACGATTTTTCATGGGCGGTGGCGGTGGTGCCGGAGAACGTAATAATAACCATAATACCAGAGGTGGTAACGGAGGTGGTATCATCATCATCAGAGCCACTGAAATAAACACATCCGGAGCTTGTGGAGGCCTTTCAATATCGGCCAATGGTGAAACAACCCCGAGTATCGGTAATGATGGTGCTGGTGGTGCTGGTGCCGGTGGTTCAATTTTCCTTGATGTACCAACATGGAATGTAGCTGCTTCATGTTTGTTAACTGTTTCTGCAAATGGTGGTAGTGGTGGTTCATCACTTTCAGGTGGTATTCATGGCGGCGGTGGCGGTGGCGGCCAGGGTGTTGTTATATACTCATCCGTTCAGCCATTAACAAATATTACAACCGAAACAATACCCGGAACAGGAGGCTGCGGAAATACATCTTCTCCTTGTAATTCTGTGGCAGGAACAGGAACAGGAACAAATAATACAGGAGTTGTGGTTTCTGGTGGGTCAGGGCCCTTACCAATTGAATTATTAGATTTTAACGTAAGGTTAGTGCAGCAAAATGTTAAAGTTGAATGGGAAACAGCCTCTGAAGTTAATAATGATTATTTTACAGTTGAGCGTTCTGTTGATCACAAAAACTGGGAGCAGATTGCATATGTTAAGGGTGCCATAAACTCATCCAAATCGATAGAATATGAAATAGTAGACCAAAGACCCTATCAGGGTGTCTCATATTACCGTTTAACCCAAACTGATTTAGATGGTACATTTGAAGTATTCGCACCAAAAAGCATTGAGTTCAATTACGCTGAAGAAAATCCAATGAAAATTTACCCTAATCCTGCATCAGGAAGTTTTATCATTGAAACCAGAAGTATCGAGCTTTCTCAGGTTTTAATGACAAATGTATATGGCCAGAACATTAACTGCCCAATGCATATGGTGAACGGACAGGTTATGGTTGATACCGATCATTTGCCTGATGGTGTATATTTCGTTAATATCTACAGACAAAATCAGTTAAATCAGGTTGAAAAATTAATGGTTAAGCACTAATTAACCTTCCGCTTTGTATTCATAAATACTCGATTTCAAAAGTTTCTTATTGAGTAAGGATTTTATTTCTGAGCACGTAAATTATTTACGTACCGTCATGCTATTTTTAGGTTCTATCCTGGTTAAATGAATTGTAACTACTGATATTATTATTTGTAATGTCCTAAAAATCAATTTGTATAACTATATTTAAAGGTGTAGTAGCTCAGAATTAGAAGATTGGTATGAATGTTAAAAATATTGTTTTAGATTTTGGACATGGTGGAATAAATAAGGATGGTGAATATACAACCAGGGGGAAAAAACATCAGTTCACTAACGGTGAAATCGCTTATGAAGGTGTCCTTAATCGTCAGATAGGAGGGGTCTTGCAGGCCTATTTACGCTCACTGGGAAGTGACTATAATATTATTACAACTGTTGATGCTGACGATTCGAGAGATCTGTCATTAAGTTACAGGGTAAAGGTGGCCAATCAATACCCTCCGAAAGAGACTATCTTCGTCTCTATTCATTCAAATGCATTTAATACCAGGGCAAATGGCTTTGAGATTTATACTACCAAAGGAGTAACCTATTCAGATGCCTTAGCGGAATATATTGCAAATGCTGTTGAACCCTACTATAATAAACTTGACTTAAGACTTCGATACGATTTAAAAGATCATGATAAGGACAAAGAAAGGGACTTTTATGTCTTAAGGAAAACAAGATGCCCTGCTGTATTATTGGAATGCCTGTTCTTTGATAATTATCGTGAATTTAAATTACTTGAAAATCCTGAATTTCAAAAAGAACTGGCCTGGTGTATTTATACTGGAATAGTCAATTTTATCGAACAACCTGAATTAACATAAAATCCCCTGAATGAAATTATTTACAAATATCTATAACTGGTGCATTAAGTCAATATTAAGGTTGATTTATTCGGTTCAAAATTTTATTAAATCATCAATTTTGAGCCTTGTTGTCATTTTGGTAATTTCCTTGCTATTAACTGAAATGGAACAGGCGTTAACCATGGTAATTGATCTGATTGAATCTGACGGTTATTCGTTAATATTATCCTATTTTTTTATCAATGCTTTAGCAGTAAGCTTATCGCATTATCCGGTTTATACTTATTACGCTACCAATTTAAATCAAAGCCAACAATATATTGATTGGCGGGAAGAAAGGTTATTCCGCTCTGGGCCACTAAAGTGGGTACGTATTTATGTTTACGATTTCAAAGGCAATGGCAATTATAAGGCCGATTTTATTGTAAACTTTTTGAGGTACGGTATAGGGATATTGGTTTTTATTGTCTGGACTAATATTTTGATTACCAGTTTTGAGTCAAATTTAAAATTTGATGATTTTCCGGTTTTTACAACCAGGTTAATTAGCTATGCTTCAATTATCATCCCTTATATTATTTATAGCAGATATAAAATCAGAATTTACAATAAGGAAGGTAATCTGACTTTACTATATAAACGAATGGCAGTGGCCTTTTTTATTGCATTTATACTATCGTTCGTTGCAGTGTTTTCAATTGTATGGCTACAACCTTTTAGTAAAGCAGGTTTAGTTTTATTGTTGTTTACTAATTTCTTAATGGTATGCAACTATTTGTTGTTTAGATTACTGAGATCGAAAATGTCGGTAGTTAAAACCTGTTTTGGAGAACGGCGATATTCGTTGGTTCGAAGATTCATTAAAATGGCCGGTATTTTACAAAAATCAAGAAACTATTTATTGTTTTTTACCTGTTGTTTTCTTATTGCAGGTGTTTTTATTGTTTATTCGATTATAGCAAGCCTGCAAGGTTATGAACTGGCTAATGGTATACCAATTTTATTAGCTAATCTGTATTTCTATTCCTTTCTGATTACCTCAATTGGTAAGTACTTCTTTGTGGCAAACCGACTGACCATTAATAAAGATATTGACGGTAAGTTTGGTAAAAATATGTATGCCAGCAAAGGATTTAAGCTAATGATTACAGCGCTTGTTTTGCTAATCATTTCTACAGTTGCAGGTAAATTCATGGAAGTTGAAATTCATGAGCTGGAACTAATTCCGCAGACTAACAAACAGCTGGATGAACAGCAATTCATTGAGAAGGTCAGAGAAAAAAATGATTCTACTTTGTTTTTTATTGCTTCTCACGGGGGAGGGCTAAAGGCGAATATTTGGACTCTGAGTGTTCTGAATACTTTACAAACAAAGGTAAATTCCGGATTACTAGACCAAACCATTGCACTTTCAGGTGCCTCTGGCGGATCACAGGGCCTTGCTTTATATTCTGAGTTATACGGAAAGTATGGTAATGATACGACTCAAATAAGGCATCTTATTAATCAGATTGCAGAAGAAAATTTTACTTCCATTGATTTGGCAATGGTATTGGGGCCGGATGCTTACCGAAAACTCCGGCCATTAAATCGTTTTGGTTCTAAAAGAGACCGCCCCTATTATTCAATGCTGAAATACCAGAATATCATTAACCAAAAGGAATCCCGGGTTTTGTCTGAAAAATCATTTAGATTCCATTGGAAAGAGATATTTGACGCGCATGGCTATTTCCCCTCATTAGTAATGAATACAGCAGCGACGGATGGTAGAAGGGGCATTTTTTGGTCTCTGAAAACTACAGATTTTAAATCTGTATTTCCGTATACCGAAAACCTTGCTGACCTGAATAATGGTCAAACGATTTCGTATTACCAGGCAGTTTCTACCACAAATCGGTTTCCTATATTTAGTCCGGCAGCTAAAATAAAAGGATATGGACATTATATTGATGCAGGGGCGATAGATAACAGCGGATTGCTGGGGTGTCTCGACGTACTGAACCGTTTTGACAAGTCATATGATTTGTTTGATGGTAAACGGGTTGCTATCATTGAAATTATTAACAGTAAGAGTCTTTACATCCAGTATTTAATGGATATATTTCTTGAATCAACCAATACAACTCATATTACTTTGGAAGAAAATGAGAGTTCAACAATAATTACTGACCTTAAAACCGGGCTAAACCTTGATAAAATTCCTGGATATTTAAGTGGTTACCTTGAAAACTGGGAAAAAGAAAATCCCGGCCGTCGTTTCTATTTCAGATTATTTATGCCTCACAAGGTATCATTAGAAGATGTAGAAACATTATTTGGCGGTGAATTCTTAGGGAAACATGTAGCAGAACTAAAATTGTTTTTGGAAGAAAAAAATAATGAAATTAAATCAATCACTGAAGCCAGCCCTGATTTTTTAACCAATTATAACTATTACGAACCGGCTTTATCACGCCACTTATCCGAAAGTAATATCCGTTATATTAAAAGAATATTGAGTCATCCTTACCTGGTTAAGGCGTTTGAAGAGATCAGGGAACTTGTTGATTCCGAATAAATTTTCAGATTGACAAAATCAATTTAAACAAAACGTACTTAATCTAAACAGGTCGGGATCGGCCTGGACAAAGACTTCCGTATTTCGATTGTATATTAAAGCATTGATGTTAATGCCGGGAATCAGCCAGGCGCTGAGTTGAGAGCGTAATTCCCTTATTTTTTTGTTAAGATGAACTGAAATTGTTTGCAATTTCAGTTCATCTTTTTTGTTAAAAAAACGGTTGTCTTCCGACAATACAAAAGTGATCTCATTAATATTTTTAGATTCAATAAAACCGTTAATTTCTCCTAAAGTTTCTGAATCCAGCCTAAGCGAATTTCCAAGCGAAGTCAGGAAGTAATTTTCTTCAAGAAAAGACGCTTCAATTACTGTCTCCAGATAATCAGTAGGACAAATAAAATAGAGATGCTTTTGCATTATTTAAGGATTGTATGGAAAAGAGGAGTGGTGAAGATCAATTTTCAATTGTCCATCTTTTAGTTTGTATCCAAAAGTGTATTCCACTTTTGCCTCATTACCATCTAAATCAGTAAAAAAGTAATTACCCATGGCAATAGCACGGTTTTCTTCAAGAATGATTCCGGCATTTTCAAATCTTACTTTTGTCCATGGATTAATGGCAAAACCACCATCTTCTGCACAGGCACGATCTTCTCCGGCAATAAAGTAAGAAAGCGCTTCAGGTTTAGTAGGTCTGAATTGCTCGATTTTACATTTTGTTGGCTTAAAAACAACAGGACCATTCTCAAACGAATAAAGTTTGTCAAGAAAATCATTGGCGAATGTCTCACATTCCGGTCTGTTGTCTTTTAGAGATCCAATTTTTACTACTCCAGCGCCCCATTCATTTTGAGCGTCTATTACTTGTTCTTTTGTAATCATTTTATATAAAATTATAGGTGTATACTAATAAGTTTGCGGCATTGCCCTTTGAACAGGCCAGGTATCTTCATAACCCTTTAACCATTTTTCTGATTCCAGTTCTTTATCAGTGGCTAAACAGTTATCAAGTGCAGCTTTCATTTGTGTCTCATCCATATCCTGTCCAATAAAAACAATTTCGTTTTTACGGTCTCCGTAGGTTTTATCCCAACCTGCTTCAATTTCCTGCTGATTTTCAATAAATCCAATATAACTGGTACGTTGCTCAAATGGCATACTGCTCCACCATACACCTGCACTATCTGCACGTAGTGATCCACCAGCCTGACTCCAAACCAGAGCCTGAGCCGGACGGGAAGCCAACCAAAAAAGGCCTTTACTTCTGATTACCGTTGCGGGAAATTTGTTTTCAACATAATCCCAAAATCTGATGGGATCAAAAGGTTTATTGGTACGATAAACGAACGAAGAAATACCATATTCCTCTGTTTCCGGGGTATGTTCATCTTTATTTAATTCTTCTATCCATCCGGTACTTTGTTCTGCTTCTTCAAAATTGAATAAACCGGTATTCAGAATTTCTTTTGGATTAACCTTACTAAATGAAGACTCAATGATTTTAGCACCTGGATTCAGTTTTTTAATGGCGGATTTTAAAACACCCAGGTGTTGTTCCGAAACCAAATCAGTTTTATTTAGAATGATCACATTGGCGAATTCCACCTGATCTGTCAATAAATTTACTATAGTCCTGAAGTCTCCCTCTATATCTGTCATATCTCTGTCCAATAAAGTTTCAGGACTGCCAAAATCTTTAAAGAAATTGAAAGAATCGACAACGGTAACCATGGTGTCAACATAGCTGAATTGAGAGAGGTCAACACCATTTTCTTCATCAACAAATGAGAATGTCTGAGCCACAGGAACCGGCTCACTGATTCCGGTACTCTCAATTAACAGGTAATCAAATCGGTTTTCTCTGGCCAAACGTTCTACTTCAACCATTAAGTCTTCTCTGAGTGTACAACAAATACAGCCGTTGCTCATTTCAACTAATTTTTCCTCTGTTCTGGATAAAGTATTTTCGTTCTTTACAAGGTCAGCATCTATGTTTACTTCGCTCATGTCGTTGACAATTACGGCAACCTTCAGGCCTTCTTTGTTATGAAGAACATGATTTAATAATGTTGTTTTTCCGGCACCTAGAAATCCACTTAGGACGGTAACCGGCAGTTTTTGAATTGTTGTTGTATTCATTTGTAAATCTTGATTTATTGGTATGGTTAGCGCATTAAAGCGCCTAAACTGTCATTTGTATCAATTCTGAGTAATAATCTTTTTTGTGCTGATTCTTCTACAGAAGGACTGCGGTGAAGTATTGCTTTGGAACCTGCCTTTGGGTAAAGTCCTCCTTTTAGAATAATAACTGCACCAGACGGGGCTTGTTGGATTCCGTTCTCATCAATGGCAATAGGTTTATCACCTTCTTTTGAGTAGAGTGCATCCTTGTTAATATTGTCTTCCGTCAACCAAAGTGTACCAGGTCCACTATAAGTACACAGCATTCTTAGGTCATTCATATCAGTATGAAATCTTCTGCACATATCGGAAGTAACAGTAGCCAATAAAAGATTAAAGGAAGATGATCTTGTAACCTGATAAAAAAGTTCAATTTGTTTTTTTAAATCTTTTATCAGCCTGGATGAATCAGAAAAGTAGGAAGCAAAATCTTTATCCAGAGCGCCTGAGATTTCATCTGATCCACCGTGAGCACGGTATTCAAATGAGTCTTGCATCAATATTTTAATATCGGCTTGAAGACCATGAATATCACGTTCGTATATGGCAATACTCTTGTCATTGTCATGGATATCATGCAAAATATCTTCATGATTTCCGATAGCAGCATTGGTAAGTGAAAAAGTTTCTATCATAAATTATGCAACAATGTTGCGAAGATAAAGAGTTTTTAATTTGTATGCAACAATGTTGCATAGTTATTTGGTGTCTGAGAGCGTCTACGATTTGTATATAGCTGTAATGAGCTATTAAACCTTGTTTTAAATAGATTTATTAAACTTATTAGTATTGAGTTTATGTTTAAGATTTATAACACCAGCAAGACATCCGAATATTATCCGATTCATAATAGGTCCACATCAAATAGGGGGAAGGTTTTAATTGATAATCGAATTCAGCAGTCGAAAACTAGCGCATTAAGCGGTACGTCTCCTTTACAGTTGATGAGGTATGGTGATTTAGTGGTTGGCAACGAGTATATTATTTTTGGTGAAAGGAGAAGATTAAAGAGCAAGAAAAACAGTTGGCTTAGGTTTGACGGATTAGAGAAAGCGGTTCGTGCTAAAGATGTGAGTGAATTACCTGTTAAAAAGAAAAGAGTCAGGAGAAGAAGAGTAAAAAGAAAAGTTGTTAAAACTAGTAGTAGTAGTAGTAGTAGTAGTAGTAGTAGTAGTGATTCGAAAAAGTTAAAAGGTTCAGATTTTAAAAGACCAGGCTTTTCAAAGATCACCAGTAGAATTTCGAAGGAAATTTACAGGGCAAAAATGGGATTAGATGAAGATGATGATATTGATCTGGTACTTGAAGATTTGGCTAAACCCCATAGAATTTCGTTTAATTCACTAAGAGCGCATTTAGTCCTATTTATGAATGGAGATATTGGAAAGCATAATTTTAAAGAGTGGGTTGAAGAATTGGTTGAGGCCAGCGAAAATAAAATTAGTAGACTTAGAAAAGATTTACCAGATCTTTATAGTGGCTTTGAAAGTGATTGTAGAAAATCACAAAATAATGTGTTAAGGAGCCTTAGAGTGCTTTTGCGAAAGAAAGACTATACAAGTGCCAAAACTTTTTTAAGTGCGCTCAATTCGTTGTGGGGAAATGTATCTGATTTGGGACCACATACTAAGGTTAATGTACCGGTACAAACCAATTTGCATCTCAATATCTCTAACAGGTCACGAAGAAAGCCAAGGTTGTCAAGTGTGTCGAGATTTGCTACTTCGGATAAGTATAGATTATCAGGAAACAAAATTGCCGGAACACCTACAAAAAAACATATTATTAGTACTGACGGCAGTAGAATTCCAGTGAAGAGCTTCACTCCAAAATCGCGGAGAAATATCAATAGAACAGGTATCAAAGTTGTAAAAATTAAGAAAGGAGTACTTAAAGATTATAAAAGCAGCTCATCAAGTTCTGAATCCAGCTCAGACACAGATACTAAGAGTTAATTCTTTATTCTTGATTTCTGGTTTTCAATTTCTAATTACTTATTCCTTGATCCATAAACCTAGTCTAATTTATATATTGATCACTATCCACAAAAGGAAAAGGTTTATTGGTATCAATATTCCATTTAAAACCAATAAGTTTCGATCTTTAGCTTTTAGAATTATGAATAGGGATAATATTGATGCAAGAATTAAAACAATAATTACAAAAATTATAGTATATGGGTTCTGAACCATAATAGGCACAGCGCCAATTAATATAAAAGGTGAGAGTATCAGGTATCTGAGGCGTTTGTTTAACGGTTGTAGTGTTGTACTTATTATAAAACCATTAATAATAAAAATGCCTGAACTTATAATGAAAAGGAGTTCAAACCACCCTTTTGAATTAGGATGTGATTCAAAGAATTTGAAATAAGAAAAACCATGAATTAGTATAGCTAATACAACATTTATTAAAGCGAGTATATTCTTAAGTGTTTTAGTCATTAAACTAATTCAAATTATTAATAGATTTTAAAATGATTCCTTACTACCTGTTACTTAAAAACTTCTTTCTATAGTCTGTAATCTAGCATCTATTGTCCATCCATCTAATCATTTATTCTCTCTGCCATCAGTATTGTTTCCCTTCCTTTAAACTTTAAAACCTGTGCTTTATCGTTTTTCCTTTCTTCAAATATGGCATTGAATTCAAGTAGTGTAAAAGAAAAGCTATTTTGATCAAACGGGAACATTTCATGTTTAGTTTGTCCGTTTTCCTGTAAATACAGTTTTCCACCTTCTTCAAAAACTTTCAAGGTATCACCAGGTTTAACTAGGTAGTTTCCGATTACTTCCTGTTGTACCTCCTTTGTCAATTCAATTAATTGAGTTGATTCTGGTAGCGGAACCACTTTTCCTAAAATGATATCCACCAGATCATTGGTGATTCTTACTTTGGGAGTATTATTGTCATTGGTAAGCAAACAGATAAAGTAATTACCCTCTGGAATATAAGTGATTGAACCAATAAATCCATTCATCCCTCCATGGTGACCATAAGCCCTTATGCCATTGAAATTCCTGATTCCCCATCCGTAACCATAATATTGCCCGGTTTCAAAAATGGCTTTTGTTCTTTCTTGTGAAATGAGTTTACCGTTAATGACCGCTTTTGTGAATTTCAGAAGGTCCTGAGTGGTGGAATACATATTACCGGAACTAAAGGGTTGTTGATAATTGATATATTCAGCTTTTATAGTTTCTTTTGAGTTGGAGGAATAGCCTTGTGCCAAGCCATAAATTATAGTCTGATTATCTATAATCCCTGTATTTTTTAATTGCAATGGGTTCAGAATTTTATTTTGTATAAAATCAGCAAATGATAGCTGACTAACTTTTTCAATGATCAACCCCAGAAGAATATACCCAACATTTGAATATCTGAATCTTTCACCTGGCTCAGAAAGTAATGCCATATTACTCATTTTGGAAATGGTAGTATAAGGTGTGGTATGTTCAGATTGACTGTCTGCCTTCCAGTCCTGAAGCATTCTATAATCACCAATACCAGCAGTATGTGTCAGTAGCTGAGCAACGGTTATTTTATTGGCAGATTGAAAGTCAGGAAAGTATTTTGACAATTTATCATTCAACTTCAATTTTTCTTCTTCTTCAAGTATAAGTATAGCCAGTGCTGTAAATGTTTTTGTGATTGATCCGATCAGAAACTTTGTGGAATCGCAATTTTCAATTTTGTGGGCTCTGTCAGCAAAACCAAATGATTTGGAGTAGAGGACCTGATCGCCTTTTGTAATCAATAAATTACCATTGAATTTTCCGTTTTCAACATGTCGTTTGATATAGCGTTCAATAACCTGACTTTTGTTTTGAGAGAAAACTGAAAAACTCACAATTACCAATAAAAAAGTAGTTAACGATTTCATTTACATTTGTCTATTGTCTATTGTCTATTGTCTATTGTCTATTGTCTATTGTCTATTGTCTATTGTCTATTGTCTATTGTCTAAGACCTATATCCCAAAAACCGAAAAAAACAAAAGTCCCGGAATCACCAGACCTGTTAGAAATAAAAGTGAAAATATAATGCTGAATAACATCAACGGACTGGCAACCTGAACTACTTCCATAAAATCAAAGTTTTAATGATGGTTGAATTTAGAAATAATTCCTATAAATAGTCTCCCTTTTTCAGGCCTTAAAATCACATTTTAACATTCTTTTGATTATCCCAGTCTCAATCTGATAGGAATCGTATATCTTACCCTGACAGCTTTGCCAGCTTGTATCCCTGGTTGGTGCCAATCAGGCATTTTATTAATGAGCCTCAAACATTCTTCAGCAACAGGTTCACAAATTCCCCGCATGACTTCTATATCCTGAACCTGGCCTGTGCTGTCAACTACAAATTGAATATAAGCAGTTCCCTGAACATTTAATTCCCGTGCTTTTTCAGGATACAGGAAATGTTGAGATATGAAATTAGCTAGTTCCCTGCCATCGCAATCAACAATGTACCCATTTATAGTATCTGTATTTTTACAGGCACTGAATTTAGGTTCTACATTTTCTATAACAGGTTTAGGGTCAGGGTTGTTTTGGCTAAAAATAGTATCCGCTTTGTAGACACCTTCATTGCTAATATTACCTAGTGAGTCAAACATCTGGAATTGTCCTTCTCTGCTACCGTCAACATAAGTATACGTTGCATTCTTTAGCCCCTCACTGTTGAATTCAAACCAAATCCCTTCTTTCTCATCATGAACATATTCTCCGGAGTCTCTAAGTATATTGGTGTCATAATGGAAATACTTCCAGGTTCCGGTCTTCTTTCCGTTTAAATACTGTCCTTCATCCAGTTTTGAGCCATTATCATACCATTCCTTAAAGTCACCATTTTTAATCATGGAATCCTTGGAATTATAGGTAACCAAAGATGTGATTTGATTTTTTTCAGGGAAAAAAGTTCTGACGATATAATCTCCATTTTCAGTATTTGAGGTCATATAGTGATACCATGAATTTACTTCTGTCTCCCCTTCAGAAAGAAAAGAGGCATACTGTCCTTTAAATTCTTCGGATGTTGATGTATATTGGTTATTTGCTTTCGGTTTAGGATAGTAATAGTTACTTGAACCACAACTGATGATGAAAATAATTAAGGCAAAAAATAGTATTCTGTTTATAATTGAAAACATGGATTTTAAGTTTGGATATACAAGGATGCAAAATTAGTAATCTTTTACTCAATGAAAAATCTGTTGCAATAATGAAATATTTTCACGTGAATAGCTATGAAATAATAATAAGCTATATTTAGTAAAAAAATAGATTGAATTGCTGAATGGAAGATATTATTGATAACCCGGCTGAAGACCAAAAAAGTAATTATAATTTCAAACCAGGTACTGTTTTAGTTTGGGTTGGAATAATTGTTTTTGCAGGTGTTTTTTTCTTTTTTAACTGGCCGGGCCAATCTATTATTTTATTAATAGGGACAGGTGGGTTAATGGCTTACTCTGTCAGTGGTATGATTGCTCTTAAAGGAACAGTTCTCTTAAATACAATACTATTCGTTGCAGGACTTTTATTTACATTATACCTCACATGGGGAGCCTTATTTAATGGAGGCTATCCATATAATTTAATCGGTCTTATAGTGTATTTCATTATTGTGGCTCTTTTTCTTATTATCTATGAATTAGTCCGGTTTTTTAAAAGAAAAAGGAGAAATTAATCAGTTTTAGATATTTTTAACCCTTAAAGATTATAGAATGAAATTGTCAGCTAAGTTGAAATTAAGTGCAATTTTTGTCTGCTTTTTTATTGTTTTTACTTCAAATCAAAGTTTGGGGTCTACTACAGACTCATTGGCAGTTGTTAAGAAAAATTCAATTTCGTTTAATCTGAGTGGGACATCACCTGGTTTAGGTTTTTCGTATGACCGAATTTTTAATAATAAGATGATTGGTGAGGTTGGAGCAGGTCTAATGGGGATAGGAGTAGGGCTTACTTACTATCCTCTGCAAATAAATCGACTTAAACCATGTTTTTTTATTGGAGTTAAGCCTTATTATAGATTGTTTTTCGACATAGCTTCAATTCCGGCTGTCTATTTTCCCATAGGTGTAACCCGTTTTTTTGACTCAAAAGTTAATCTTGGCGCTTCCATTGGACCTGTACTTGACAAAAGAACTCTGATAAATTTTTCAACAGGGGAAGTTAGTTATCGATATTGGGGAGCGCAAATAAATGTTAAGGTGGGGTATCGGTTTTGAATGTTCTTTGTTTGCATTTCTTTTTAAGGTTTTTCCTGTTTAATTTCTGAGGTTTTTTCCTATTGAGTGGATAGGTTTTCCCCCCTTTTTTAAATTAATTACCAATAAAACCTCTCCTACTCTTTATATTTATAGAATAGCTCATTCGTATACAAGAGATTATGACAATTATAGGTAATTTAGAAAAGTTGATTCCTGTTAATGAGATTCAGGAGGCCATTAGAGATCTTACAGATGTAAAAAAGGTATCTATTTCAAAATTACGCCTTAATGATCACGTTGTTCTTAAAGTTTGGGAAGATAAGCCAAGTTTCAAACAAGTGGATATTGAAATTTCTAGTGTAAAGATTAACTGTGATTTTTCTTTGCCTGTACAACTGCAACGTTATAGATTAACCTACTCATTCAAAGAGTGTGTTTTCAATAAGGAATTCAGGCTACAGAATTACAAGAATACTACATCAGAAATTGACCTTTTTAAATGCCAATTTATGGGAGGTGTTTCAGTTGTTAACTGTGACATCAAGGGGATGTCTATAAATGTTAATTCAGATGAAAACTCCTTAAATAAACTAGCTATAAGTAGTCATCCTATGAAGAAAATCAGTGGAATATTAATTGAAGATTCGAAGTTTTCTACGATTAATATTTTTGATTGCTACAATAATTTTGATTCGTTAACAATGAAAGGTGTATTTATTATTGCATCTTCCGATTCTGAGATAAAGATTAAAAAGTTTGATGTAGGAGAAGTAATTATAGAGAATCTAATTGTTAATAGAGGTAGTTTTGTTTTCGAGGATATAATCACGCTTGGTTTGGAAATTTCCAATTTACATTTAGAAAATGAAACAGGTGTGTTTCGTAATTGTTACTCAGGCAAAATTAGTCTTACAGAAAGCGCATTAAGAGGAGAGGTTAATTTTGAAAATTTAACCTGTAGTGTGATGGAATTATCTGGAAGTTTTACAAGTTCGTTTTTGTCATTTTTTAATTTAGTTGTTGGTGAATTTAGAATGACTAATTTCTCTACTAGTAATAAATTTAGTTTTAGTAACATTGAGCCATCAAGAAACCTGTGGAGAGACGAAACAATTTTTGAAATAAATAGATGTGATTTCGATAATGTAAAATTTTATAATATGAATTTAAGATCATTTGACAAAATACAAATATTCGATTGCGATTTTTCTAGGGTTTACCTTCAAAATGTTGAGTGGAATTGGAATTATGAAGTGGTTAATTTTGCAGAAACTGAGGTAGCAAAGACAGAGATCTGGAGTAGAAAAAGAAATATTCACCGTCAGTTAAAGTTAAATTTTGAGGCAATAAAGGATAATTTTTCTATTGCTGAGTTTAAGTCTTACGAAATTCAATCTTTGGCAAATGAGTTGTTTTACAGATTTATTAAGTGGAGTGATTGGAAGAATATTAGGAATTGGCCAAAAAAAATTGGAATTATTGTAGATGCACTGCTTCTGGCATTAGGTACTATTACAAACCTTAACGGAAGGAGCCCAGTATTAGCATTAATAGTTTTATTGGTAGGCTCTGTGGGGATGTCTTGTTGGTTACTTCATACATTTGAGAATAGAGATTTTCAGTTTTTTAGAATGGAATTTTGGTCAATTCATTGGCAACTGTTTAATCCAACCCATGTTTTGAGTAGAATTGAAGTGCTTATAGCTAATAAGACTGGTATCAAGACTGAGTTTTCAGGAATGACGTACTTTGTTGATGTATTGTATAGAATTTTTTTAGCTTATATGTATTTTCAATTTATTAGAGCTGCTAGAAAATATACAAGGTAAATACTGATGAAATATTTAATTGACCCTCTCTTATCCGAGAATGTTTCTTGTACCATTTTAGTGATCTGGCTGGGCTTGCTCCGACTACGCTCAGCATAAATACCTCGACAAAGCTCGGCACAACGCTTCTCGCCCCAAAACTTACCAAACAAAAAAACCTTCCAAAAAATGGAAGGTTTTCAATTGTGTGATCTGGCTGGGGCTCGAACCCAGGACCCTCTCCTTAAAAGGGAGATGCTCTACCGACTGAGCTACCAGATCTCCGTGTTTGCGGGGGCAAATATATATACTTTTTGTATAATCACAAAATAAAAAAACAAAATAATTTAAATTAATTTTAGGTGTGTAGTTAGTGCGTTGGTTATTAGTGATTTGTGGTTGTGTTTTATTCTTGTTTTTTTCGCTTGTAAACGGATTCATAATTGAGGTATTAAGATAACATTTGGTAATACTTATATTTGGCTCATGAATATCTTTCTGATCGGCTTTATGGGCAGTGGAAAATCCACTATAGGGAAGAAGTTGGCTTCCCGGATGAAACGCGATTTTGTTGATTTGGACCAGGTGCTTTCTGAACTGGAAAATCTATCTGTACAATCTATTTTTGAGTTAAAAGGGGAGGCCTATTTCAGAACACTTGAGCGTGAATGGTTAGAAAAAGCTAATATAGAGAATGCCATAATATCGCTTGGAGGTGGTACACCATGTTTTAATGACAATATTGACTTACTAAAGCAAAAAGGTTTGGTGGTTTACCTGTCACTTAATACTGCAGTATTAGCTAACCGGTTGTTTCATGCTAAAAGTGTCCGTCCGCTTTTAGAACCTTATAAAAAAGATATTGGAGTCCTGACAAATAAAATAGAAGCTATGCTTGATGAAAGATTGATATACTACGAGCAGGCTGATTTAATTTTTGAAGCTGAAAATATGTCTAAAACAAAATTAGACCTGCTTGTAGAAAGAATTATGCAACTAACTGACTAGCGATCGCCAGCTACCGGCATTAATGGCGTCGATTCCTGCTCCTTTTAAAATATTTGTTGCCTGTGCACTCCGCATGCCTGATGCACAACATAAAACTACCGGTTTATTAAGCTTTTTGATAAACTCAATATTATTTTTAATATCTGATAGAGGAATATTTCGTGATCCGGTGACATGACCTGATTTAAATTCCTGAGGTGTTCTGACATCAATAATAATTCCGTCTTGTTCTAAAATTGCATTGATCTGTTCTTGTTTTTTTGTTTTGCCTTTGAAAAGTTCTGATAATAGTCCCATATTGTTTTTTGGCGCTAAGGTAACCTGACCTTAAGCATTAAATAGTGACAAATATTACACTACCATAAATCCTGGAGCAAGTCAGACTTAATTTTTGTGATGGCCTCAGCCCGGTTTTGCAATTTGACCATCCTTGTAAAGGCATCAATGGTTGAAATAATGGTATTGCCTTCCTGAGGAACAAATGCCCAACCTTTGATACTGTTTTCAGTGATTAACAGGTTATTTTTGACCAGTATTATATGATTAAAAATCCTGCCATATTTTCCGTAGCGTCTTCCCAGTTCAAAAATTTGATTAGAATCAAATTTTTGGGTTGTGGCAATAAACGGATTTTTCTTGATTTTTGAATGAAGTGTTTCCGGATCAAATTTATCCTTTAATTGAATATTAAACCGGGTACCATGCATGAGTTGACTTGGTGTGGTAATATCGGATGAGGTAATATTACAGTTGATATTAATGCTGTTAAACATATCTTTAACGTCAATAGCATGATGAGTACCTGTAACAGGGGAGAGGTGTCTTGCTACCACATTAGCAGTGACCAAACGTTCATGATTTCCTAAATCTTCTGACCTTCGTACTACTACAAAATCCGCAGATTCAAGTTTTTCAAGTCGATTACCGGTTACTAACTGCAGTAAACTGGCCGCACCATGTGTATTACAGGAAACAATCTGAGTAAATTTTGATGAGCTGATATCCTGATCAATACCGCTCATAAAAGGTATACCAAAATTCTTTTCACTGCCCTGCGCAATAGCCCCCATCAGGTTGCTATGTTTTTGATACTGCACTTTATTCTTTAACCCCATCCCGTTTGAAGTGGTATCAAAAACAAAATCAACATTATTTAAAACCGTTTCCAGTGATTGAGCATCTGAAGATATAACCTTAATTCCTTTTGCTTTCAGAAAATCCAAATCAACCATTTGCCAGGGACGGAATAGGTTTTTATAGCATATGACAGACTCAATTCCAAGGTATGATTTATAGTCGTTTAGGATTAGAGCGAGGGTGGTACCAATATTGCCAATACCATTAATGCAGATTTTCATTTTATAGACTTTAAGAATGATTTCATTTTATCTTTGCCAATTACAGGGATTGACAATGAGGCCAGTAGTATTTTTAAGTTAAGCCCCATTGTATGGTGATTAACATAATATCTATCCCAAAACAGACTTACCTTTTGATGGCAAACTGGAGAAAGTTGCGCCAGGCCGGTCAGGCCGGGCTTAATATTCCATCTGAAATCATAGTATGAGGTAGTCCACCCCAGTCTTTCAATATCTGATACCATTAATGGTCTGGGGCCAATGAAATTTAAATTGCCTTTAATAATATTAATTAATTGGGGCAGCTCATCAATACCGGTTCTCCGGAGTATTGCCCCAAATTTTGTGACTTTACCTCCCTTCATGGTTTTTAATTTATAGATTGTGAAAGTACTTCTATTTAAACCAATTCTGTCTTGCAGGAAAAAGGGCGAGGTATGATCAATAAGAATAATACAAACAGCTACTATCAGAAGAAGAGGTGCTAATAATACCAGTAAGAAACTTGCAGTAAAAACATTCAGTAACCATTTCACAGGAGAAAGGTACTAAATATCAATCACAGTAAAACAATTCTTCAGTATGAGAAGGGTCGCTTGAACAGAATCTCAATAAAGTGGTGTATTGTCCGGTACAAAGCTCTTCAATTGATGTGGATACCATTTCAATATTTTCAATTTCTGAAATATGTCTGCTTGAAAATATGCCCAACCCACCATTAAC
Organism: Putridiphycobacter sp.; assembly: GCA_965230195.1. GTDB lineage: Bacteria > Bacteroidota > Bacteroidia > Flavobacteriales_D > Crocinitomicaceae > Putridiphycobacter. The sequence continues at coordinate 4,531,115 of OZ245997.1, read as the reverse complement.
ATTGGTAAATAACGGTGTGCTTTGTGCCAGGCTGGAAGAAGGTTCTGAAATGTCCATATAACGTACCAGTTCTTTATGAGCAATTTCGGTAACAAGTTTAGACTGTACAAGCTCTCGCCTTGTTACATTTTCGTCTACTTCAAGTTGACTTTGAATGAATTGGTAAAAACCTTCTCCTGAAAATGTTACAATTTGATCTTTTGGATTGTCAGGATTGATGTCCTCGTCATTAATACCATTATAAACAGAATTGATCCATTTTAGTTTGACCAATTTTGTTGAGTTATCTGCATAAGTTTCCCGAATGGTAAACACAAAGTAGGTTTGATACCGTTGCGCATTTAGAGCTTCATCATAATAGATTTTTGCAATTTTATAGTTTCCGGTCTGACTGGCATTTAAAGCAGCAAAGTTTAATTTAGAGAGGTTAAACAAATTGTACTTAAAACCATCTATCATGCTGGTAGTGGCATCTATTTGATGCTCACCTTCGTTAAGGTTGGCAATTAATTTGTATTCGTGATCTTCTTTTAAGTCATTTTCATAGAATACATAAACTTTTTGAGAAGGATTGTAAAAAACACCATCTGCCTTAGTGTTGATTGTAGAATCTTTTAAACTCCACTCCCTGCCTGTTTCAGCTCCCTGATACAATTCAACAACTTTTGCGCTTACATTTCTGAAATAACTGGAATCAGCTACTTTGGCAAATTCAAAATTGTTGCCCTCTCCCAGGAAAGTTTTGGTGATTTTTATGTAATGAACAGAATCCGCATGATCCAGTAATCCAAATATAATAGGAGTAGTTGAGTAATCTGCATTAATATTGATCTTTGATTCACACGAGCTAAGCGTAAAAGCAAGAATTGCTAATAGAGCGGCAGTTTTTCTTATCATAAAAAGCATTTGTGCAAAAATAAAAATAAATGACTGGTTAATTGGCACAGTTCACTAATTTAAATACACAGTTTAGAAGTTAATAGTCGAGATGTCTTTCTTTCTTTTCGTTAAAGATATCGCCAATGGTAATCAAAATGGCAGTTTCATCCACATCTCCAAAGTCGGGATTTATTGCAGTACCAAATGTTTTCATAGTTGAAGACAACCCCATATAGTTATTAATTAATGGTGGAATCTTAGTACCCTGTTGTCTGACCAAAGACTGTAATTGTTTATACCCTTCATTAAATTCCAAGCCTTTAACAATATTCAGAATAGCGTCATTTTTTATATTGATATCCAGACTATTGATTGGGGTAGTTAAATTTTCATGATCCGGAAAATAATGGTGCATAAAAGAGAGTATCAAGGATTTAGCTTCCTTGTTATAACTTTCATACATGGTTACTTTCCCAAAAAAATACTTCACCCTTGGGTTTTCCACTACAATTGCACCAAGACCATCCCATAAATTATCTAATGAAAATAATCCTTTTCTTGAATTGGCCGGTTGAAATTTAGGTTGTATCCATGACCTTCCTAACTCAACGGTATAGGGTAGGTAATCGCTAATAAATGATTCTGAAAATTTAAAATAATGTGCAGTTGAAAGGTCTATTTCATTGCCTCTTATGGCCTTATTACAGTCTATAAAACGATATCCTCCAAGGATTTCCTGATCTTCGGGTGAATAAACAATGAGTTGGTCATAGCAATTGGATGCTGTATCAAATTCATCAATATCGACAGCTTTTCCCGTACCTCCACCTGCACTGGCAAATGTCAATTCTCTTAATCTGCCAATCTCCTGCATAACATTAGGAGAGTTGTGATGATTTACAATATAGATTTCATTGTTTAACTTATTGGTATTTCGGACAAATTTTTCTCTGGTTAATTCCTTTTTAATTAACGCAGGGTCAACTTTTGGTAAAATATAGTCTAAATTAATTTTCATTCTTTAGTTTGTAAACTCTTGTTTTGACGTATTGTGCCCATTCGATATCGGATTTCGATTTGTCGAAGGTTTCATACGAAATTGGTGGTCCGAAATGCAGTTGGTAAGTTTTATTTTTCTGTTTGAACAATTCATTAACCAGGTAAAGCATTTCAATATTAGTTTTCACACCAAACCTTTCTCTAAAGTTAGACAAATTGTAGAAAAAATTTGATAATTCACCATCTAAAAAAACAGGAATAATGTCTTTTTTAAATTTTTTTGATCTGGAGATAAAGGTTTTTTTCCATTCCAGATCTTCAACAACTCCTTTCTTTTTCCGACTAACCAAACCTGCAGGAAAAACAAAGATGGCCTGATCGGATGAAAACTCTTCGTTTAAGGCTGCCAGTGAAGCTTTGGAATTAGAGCCATGTTTATTTACTCCAACAAATAATCCGCTTAAATTTTTAAGGTGGAGCAAGATGTCGTTAACTACAAATTTGATATCCGAACGAATAGGGGTTACTGATTTAATAATAGCCAGAGCATCAAGTCCTCCCAATGGATGGTTTGCGGCAAAAATAGCCCCTTCTTTTAGTGGGATATTTTCTAAACCACTGGTTTCAATTTTAATATTAAACTGATTCAGAACATATTCACAGAATTCATAGTCCTTTAAATCTTTAGTTTCATTTAAAATTTGATTCACTTCCCGCTGACGGACAATTCTTTTCAAGTAGTTGAATAAAAATTTAGGCAACCACTTTCTTAGTTTAGGATTTTTTTCGTCAACAATTTTGTCAATATCAATAAATTTCTGACTCATATCAAATTAGTGATTAGACAATAATCCCTGTAATTAGCTAATTACAGGGATTGTATTTTGTTTTATCCTAAAAAAGGGTATCTGTAATCCGTTGCCGGCACAAATGTTTCTTTTATCGTTCTTGGCGAAACCCATCTCAACAGGTTCAGGTAAGATCCGGCTTTATCATTAGTTCCGGATTTTCTTGCCCCTCCAAAAGGTTGTTGTCCAACCACAGCTCCTGTTGGTTTATCGTTGATATAGAAGTTTCCTGCAGAGTTTTCTAAAATTTTAAATGCCAGATCAATTGCGTAACGATCAACGGCAAACACAGCACCGGTTAATGCGTATTCAGAAGTTTGATCAACTAACCTTAAAGTTTCTTCATATGCATTTTCATCATAAACATATAAAGTCAGTACCGGCCCGAAAATTTCTTCGCACATAGTTCTGTACTTAGGGGTACTGGTTTTAACAACTGTTGGCTCAATAAAATAACCTTTAGATTTATCATAGCCACCACCAATCACAATTTCCGCATCATTGCTATCTTTAATATAATCAATATAACCCGCAATTTTATCAAATGCGCGTTCATCAATAACCGCATTGATAAAGTTATCAGGATTTTCAGGTGATCCCATTTTAAATGATCCGACTTGTGTTTTTAAAATATCAATTACTTCGTCAGCAATATTTGATGGTACATATGCTCTTGATGCAGCAGAACATTTTTGTCCCTGGAATTCGAAAGCTCCCCTTGAAATACCTGTTGCCACTTCACTTGCATTTGCTGAACGGTGGGCAATAATAAAGTCTTTACCTCCGGTTTCACCAACAATTCTTGGGTAAGATTTATAAGTGCTGATATTCATTCCGATTTCTTTCCATAGATGCTGGAATACACCAGTTGAACCTGTAAAGTGTAATCCTGCAAAATCAGGGTGTTTAAAAATAATATCTCCGGCTTCAGGTCCGTCAACTGTTACCATATTGATCACGCCATCAGGAACACCAGCTTCTTTAAATAATTCCATAATTACTTTTGCTGAATAAACCTGAGAATCTGCCGGCTTCCATACCACAACATTCCCCATTAAAGCAGGAGCAAAACACAAGTTTGCGGCAATTGAGGTAAAGTTGAATGGGGTAATTGCAAATATAAATCCTTCCAGTGGTCGGTACTCTAATCTATTCCACATGCCTGGATTTGAGCCTGGCTGATCACCATATACCTGTTGTAGGTACGACACATTAAATCTGAAGAAATCTATCAATTCGCATGCTGCATCAATTTCAGCCTGCATTACGTTTTTTGATTGAGCCAACATGGTAGCGGCATTCATTTTAGCTCTGAATGGTCCGGCTAAAAGATCAGCTGCTCTTAAAAAGATGGCAGCCCTTTGTTCCCATGACAAAGCAGCCCATTTTTCCCTGGCTCCTAAAGCGGCATCAATTGCTTCCTGAACATGGGTTTTGGTTCCCATACTGAAATGTCCAAGCACATGATTTCTGTCGTGTGGCGGTGACATTGAAATTTTATTATCAGTCTCAACTTCCCGACCTCCGATATACATTGGTACATCAATAGTACTGTTGTACATAGCCTGATAGGTATCGAGCAGTTCTTTTCTTTCCGAACTTCCCTTAGTATAGCCTTTCACTGGTTCGTTTACCGGAACAGGCGTTGAATAAAATGCGTTTGACATAGAATTTTTGTATTTAAAAAGAATACAAAAATAAGGAAAAAAATAAGATAAAAGATGTGATTAAAATCACTTTGCAAAAGTTGGGAAAATCAATTTAGTTTTGGCTTGGCAATTAGCTCAAACCTTGGAATAGCCGCTTTAAATATTTCTTTGGTATCCACTCTTAAAAAATTGTAAAAACCTTTCATGTAGCCAACTTCACTGTTAAGGTCGGAACCGCTGACGTATACATGTTTTTGACCCGGTTTAATAATAGGTTGCTCTCCAACCACACCTTCACCTTCAACAATTTTTGTCGGATTAAGTGAATCGAAGATATGCCAGTACCGACTCATTAGTTGAATATCGAAAGCATTGGTATTTTCAATCACAATACGGTAATTGAAAAAATAAATATTATTCTCAATATTCGATAAGTCTTTCCTGAAAATACTCTCCACACTTATCTTAACACCATATGTTAATCCAGTTACCATGTATAAACAAATATATGAAAATATTCCATTTTATGCAGTTTTCTCTATCTATAAAACGTATTAAATACAGCTGAGGTTGACTAAAATGAGGCATTCAACTAAAAGAATTGATCAATTCCAAATGAAAATCCTCCGGTATATGAGTCTGAAACTTTTACACCATAATCCAATCTCAATATTGTTTTATAAACCTTTCTCGCATGTAATCTTATACCTAACCCTGTAAAAACATTTGTGTAGTTAGGATTGAACAAGGTTTGCCATGATTCTGTAGCAGGCCGAAGGTTACCGGCATCAACAAAGCCAATTAATTGTGCAAGAAATAACCTGTGTGTATACACTGTATGTCGGTATTCGGTATTTATGAATTGTATGCCCGTTCCCCGTGCAACCCTGTTTCCAATACCTCTTAAATTGAGAAATCCATCCAGAACAAATGGTGAAAAAGGGCTGTCGGTATTTGTAGATACCCCAAAGCTATGACGGATAGAGAAATTACCCTTCTTTTTAAATTTGTAATGCTTTATTAAGTTGGTTCTGAGCATGAAAAAAGAGGCCATTGGTACTTTATGGGTTTGAATTGTCTCACCGTAGATATTAAATCGCAAACCGTTAATACGCTCAAACCTGTAGTTGAGGTTATTATAATCAATACTAAAGTTGAGTCTGAATTTCATAAATTCGAATTCCTTTTCATTGAGAGGAATTTCGACATTATCCATTTGTTGGTACCGTTCATAAATTGGAGTGACGCCACTTTCGAGTTTTAATTTTTGAGTGAACCAATACCTTCCATTCAATGCAATGGAGTAGTTATCAAAATTAAACGAAGAAACGGTATTGCCAAAGTATAGTGGCTCAACTGTAGAATACTTGCCAACATAGATATCATGCCCGGTTTTATTGTTTTTGTGTCGCGGAACTTTATAGAAGGCTGAAAAAGAATGCCGATCGTAATACTGGTAAAGAAAACCAATAGTTTTTTGCTCGCCTTTAAGGTTAATATTACTTAATCCTGCCTGTAATTTAAAGGCATCTTTAAACCCTGAGGCTAAAACTAAAGGGTAGATGTAGGTAGATTCTTCTATAATCAAATAAACAGTAAAATGTGTTTGCGACGAATCTGCCTGATAATCACTTTGAACACTGAAAAAGAGATTGAGGTTATTCAGAAGCTGCTCATCATATTTAAGTGCTTCAACATTAAAAGGCTTTCCTTTTTTGCAATCAATTAATCCGCGTATATACTCAGGACTGGTTTTAGTCAAACCTTTGAGTATAACGGTATCTATAATTTGAGCATTCCCCCAAACTGTAAAACAAGTAATGATGCTAAGAAATAATGTTTTAAGTTTCACTTCGTTTACAAAATTACGGCAATTTATAAGGTGGGGAATAACTTATTTTGTGATATATTTTATTCCTAAATTAAAGGTGTTCCCTAATCCATTGTTAGCACTTCTCCAAAAATTAGTGTACAATAATTCCACATTTAGCCCTCTTGATATTTGATATTTTGCGCCTACACCTGATGCCGTATAATTTGCAGGTACAACCCAATCAGTATCAATTGAATTAATATTATTAGTTAAGCGGGGTACATGTTGACTCATGACATAAAATGTAATTTTATTGGTAGGGAAATAGCTGAAAAAGGCACTTACCGGAATATCCAGCATCCCAATTTGCGTATTGTGTTTTCTAAACCTGAATAATAGATCTACTTCAGCAAATAATTGAAAGTCACTGAAAGATTTGGTGTAAAAAAATTGATTCCACCAGGTAATTCTGTCCCAATCTGCCCAATACAATTCTGCATTTCCCTCCGGATGCTCAATAGTTGGTAATGTGACTGATGATTGTATTGAAAAGTCAGTAACCTCTCTGAATGGTTGCCATTTTAGTCTTGCACCAACTGAGGTAACGCCAAATCTGCTGGTTGAGCTATTATTGTATGCAAAAGCTTCCTTAATTCCATTTAATGTGGAATCAGTTGATGTTCCGGAACTTCTCAGGTTAATATCTATCCCTACATTAAGTCTGCTGCTCTGGCTAATACCGTATGTTACCTGAAAAAGGTGAGTGACAAATGTGTTTCTGAATCCCGAAAAATCATCTCCAAGCCAATTGGTTTTTGATTCAGTATAAATGGTATTAAACATGGTATAATCAACCTGATTTTTTTTGAGAAGACTACCGGCTGTAAAAGTCTGCAAATTGGTTTGTGTAGCCGGACCAGTTCTATCAGCAGCAGTCGGGAGGGTGACTTTAGAATCGTTAAGGTTCCAGTCGTAGTTGTAGTGTCCCACTTTATAGTCAGCAGGAATTGGGTTATTTCGATAATTGTTAATGAATTGAAGAATCTCTTTTGAGTTTTTTCCAAAATCTGAAGCGTACCAACTAAAAATTTCTGATAATTCAACACGTTTCATTTCCTGATCAACTTTAATGAAGTCTGAGTTCAGGGCCAGCCGGGTTTGTCTGTCCATTACTTCCTCAAGATTTGCTGCCCGATAGGCTTCTGAAATAATTGGAGGACAACCTATAGCACCACAAACCAACACAAAATGAAGTCTGGGATCCTGATAAGGAGTCAGCAACAATTTTTTTTCGAATTGATTAAGGCTTATTTTCTCTCCATTGTAAATGTATCGTTCATCATCAAAAAAGGCAGGAATAACCTGAGGTGATACAACAGGGTAGGCCTCTACGATTCCCGAAATAACCAATAAGTTATAGGCATTTATTAAGTAAGCTTTTTTTTCGGCTTCCGGTGCTTCATTCATACCGATATGATCAAGCAAACTATAAAGTTGTTTTGGGTCGGATTTTATTTTAGAATAATCTACCCGGTTATTGATGACGTTTGCCTTGAAGAAAGCATCAGCCTCAGAGAAAAAATCTGTTTGCGCGTTAAGGGAATAATTTAGGGATAGCAGTGTGATTAAAAATAGTGACCTGTACATTATAAAAAGTATTGAAGTTCGATATTAATGGACTTTTCTTCATTGAAAGAAAAAAGTAAGTCCTCGTAGTTTGGTAGTGAAAAAAGCGGATGAATATTATTTGAAAAACCAAAACCTTCAGTAGGTAAACCTAAAAACCGATCCAGATCTTCGTTGTCATTTTCGTCATCAATTAAGGTGATAGCATATTTATCTCTGAACGAAATGTCAGAAATTCTGACATTCAACCGACCATCTGTAATTCGTGCTTTTGAAACTTTGTAGTATGTATAGGGCTTATGAGGGTATTGATTTTCATAATTATACAGAAAAACGTATATCACCCCATTGTTATTCCTGATATTGTCCAACTTGACTACCAAATCACCTTTTTGTAATGCCTTGTTTTCTGAAGATGATGTAAATGCCGTTAAGGTCAGAAGTAAAAGTATTGCAGGAAGTGTCAATATGAATCTATATTGCTTTTTCATATACAATTTTTTTTCTTGAGGCTTTATTCAGGTGAATGATTGAGCTAAAGAACACAAAGGCGAAACCAAAAATCAGGAATACTAAAAATGGAATCATGGCGTAATCCTGATAGTTTATTGCCGTTTGAAGCGCATAAAGAAAGTAGAGTAGCAGTAAGCCCTCAAAATAGGTGGTTGCACTTATTTTCTTTACCCTGTAAATATTATTTTCCCATTTTTGATTGGGTTCGTTGATGTTAAATTTAGGTGTTCTTACAAAAGGTGTTTTTCTTCCAATATATCCTTCAATTACGGCAATTGAATTGTGTAAAGATAACCCCATTGAAACTGCTAAAAAGCTGAAAAATTTTAGGAAAAAGTATCCAATTGATTTAGAGGAATGTTTTCGGTAGGAGGTGTAATAGAATAATCCGAGGATCACCCAGCTGAGCATAAAAACAGAGCTCATTTGAATAATAAAAATATTACCCAGATTTGATTTTGCAATTGTAACCGGTAAACTCAGGATGGCCATTAATAGAATCAGCAAAAATATAGAGCTGTTCATTAAATGGAAAAGTGCATGAATCTTAGTTGACATTTTTGTCGATTTTGAAACGGATACACGTTTAAAGTTTTTAGAAAAGCATTCTGCTGCTCCCTTGGTCCATCTGTATTGTTGTGCTTTTAAAGCATTAATTTCTATCGGTAGTTCTGAAGGAGAAATGACATCTTCAAGATAAGTGAATTCCCATTTTTTTAGCTGAGCTCTGTAACTCAGGTCCAAATCTTCAGTTAAGGTGTCCGATTCCCATCCTCCTGCATCAACTATACAAGCCTTGCGCCAGACTCCGGCTGTACCATTAAAGTTGATAAAGTGCTGTTGGTAATTTCTACCAACCTGCTCAATACTAAAATGTGCGTTTAGCCCAAACTCCTGTAATTGTGTCAAAAAAGAATAGTTTGAGTTTGTATAGCCCCATTTAGTTTGAACCACTCCAATTTTTTCATGTACAAAATGCGGAATGGTCTCCTTTAAAAATGTTTTCTTAGGTTTAAAATCGGCGTCGAATATGGCAATGAATTCTCCTCTGCAAATGGATGTTCCATACTTCAAAGCGCCTGCTTTATAGCCCGTTCGCTTATCTCTACGAACATGTTGAATATCAAATCCAAGTTTTTGATAATAGTTTACTTTATCACTAATCAGTGCAACAGTTTTATCATTAGAATCATCTAAAACCTGTATTTCAAGTTTATCTGTCGGATAATCAAAATTACAAATAGCATCAATCAATTCTTCCACTACATAGTACTCGTTATAAACCGGAAGCTGAACAGTGACTATTGGCCATTCGGCCGGAGAAGGTGGTGATTGGGGTTTATTTTTTTGGCTTCGCCTGTAATTTAAAACTAAATTTAACTGTACAAGGCTATATAAGAAGATAAAAGCCATACAGGCTGAGAAAATAATAATTACAGTTAAACTCATTAATCCATAAAATTTTAGGTTTAGACGACGGATGATTCTATTACTTACAACTAAATTAAGTTTTTTTGCAAGACATCCTTTAATTCTTTATAAATATCTGTTGATTTGTTAGTTATGAAGTCGTAACAAACTAATACTGACTCTCCAAAAGACTTTAAAATCTTATCTGAGTTTTGGATGGCATATAAATGATAGGACAGTGTAAAGCTTGATTTTCCAATTTTAATACAATTGACTTCAATCTCACAACGATCAGTCAAAAAAACAGGCTGTTTATATTCAATAGTGTTTTTGGCCAGGATAATTCCTTTCTCTGTCCAATTCCAGTTGGGAAGCTGTTGTGTAAAAAAGTTGATTCTGGACAATTCAAAATACTCCAGATACTTGGCATTATTCACGTGTTGCATCATGTCGCAATCTGAAAACCGAATCTGAATTTCTGTCTTAACCATTTTTCTCCGCGTCGAGTGTTGAGTAAATCGAATTATTACTGATAAACTCAGGAACAATTGATTTCATTTTAGCCACTATTTCGATATTATTTTGAGATTCAAATTTGAGAATCAGGTTTGAGATATCCTCCGCAACTTTCTCAAAATCGTATGTCCGTACTTTTGCTTTTAAAATCTGAGGATGGTGTGTCTGCAAAGTATTTTCTTCATTGGCCAGCAGCTCTTCGTACAGTTTTTCTCCAGGACGTAATCCCGTAATTTTTATCTCAATATCCTTTCCTTCCTGCAAACCACTAAGTTGGATCATCTTTTTGGCAAGGTCATAAATTTTGACACTTTCGCCCATGTCAAACACAAAAATTTCTCCGCCTTCTCCCATGCATTCTGCTTCCAAAACCAATTGACAGGCTTCCGGAATAGTCATGAAAAAACGCGTAATGTTTTTATGTGTGAGCGTGATTGGTCCACCAGCTTCTATTTGTTTTTTGAATAACGGAATAACTGAACCATTACTTCCTAAAACATTACCAAACCTGGTGGTAATAAATTTCGTAATGTGTTTTTCATTAGCGGATTGACCATAAATTTCAGCGATTCTTTTAGAGCAACCCATTACATTAGTTGGGTTAACTGCCTTGTCGGTTGATATTAATACGAATTTTTCGGTCTTATATTCAATGGCCAGGTCAATCAGGTTTTTTGATCCAAGAATATTGGTAAAAATAGCTTCTGACGGGTTTTCCTCCATTAGGGGGACATGCTTATAGGCAGCAGCATGAAATATAATATCCGGCTTAAAGTAGTCAAAAACTCTATTTAGCCTTTCCTTATTACGAATGTCAGCAATAACGGATTCGGTAAGGTAAATCTTACCTTTTTCCTTCAGCTCGGACTCCAGATTATAAAGCGGTGATTCTGCCTGATCAAGCATAATAATTTTTCGCGGCACATATTGAGTCAGTTGTCTGACAATCTCACTTCCAATACTACCCGCTGCTCCTGTTACCAATATAATTTTATCACTAAACTCATCATATAGTTTGTCTTTGTCCAGTTGTATTGGGTCACGGCCTAAAAGGTCTTCAATATTAATTGGTTTAATTTGCCCGGTAGAAAATTCGCCGTTAATCCAGTTTTTAGGGTCAGGTACGTTTAGGACTTCAACATCATTATCAATGCAAATTTTAATGATTTCCCGCTTATGGTTTTTATTCAGGTTTTTTATCGCAATGATTAGCTTTTTTACATTGTTGGACCTGATAACTTCTTCTAATCGGTCGGTATGGTATATTTTACAACCCTCAAGGGCTTTCCCTACTAACTTAGGATTATCATCAATAAAGCCAACAACTTCTCCATCCAGCCTGGCTTCCTTTTCAAGGGTATGTTTGGTAATTAAACCATATACTCCTGCACCAAAAATTATTGTTGGTGTCAATTCTTTGTTTCGTTTAAGGCCTTCCAAAAAGATCAATTTAACTGAAATTCTGAATACCATTAGCATAAAAATACAAACCAGAAATTCCACTACAATGATAGAGGTAGGGAAGAGGAAATGACTATTAAAAAAATAGTACTTGATAAAGGATATAGCCAAAATGATTAATGTCCCTGTACTGACAGCAAAAGTGGCCCGTTTGACATCCTCGGTGCTGGTATGTCGGATGATTCCCTGATAAATTTTAAAGTAATAAAAGGTAACCGCACGAATAACAATAAAGAATGGTAAACCTGAGATAAAAATTTCGTACTCAACATTAAACTCAAAACTGGAAGAGTCAAATCTGACTGCATAAGCAATCAATAGTGACATGACCGCAATCAGCATGTCGAATATAAAAACCAGCCATCTTGGTGTATTCTGTTGAGGTAAACTAATCACCCTGCAAATTTAAAGTAATTATTCTCAATACGTTCAAAAGTGCAAAAAGATACGATCTAAATTAACCTTTTATCAATTTTAGGGTTTTATTAATTTCATTAGATTGAATGTTAATCAGGTACATACCATGCTCCAAATCTTCTAAATCTATATTAAATCTGGTTATACCTTCAGGTAACAGTCCCTCATGAAGGTTTTGAATAATTTTGCCCTGATTCGAAAGTAAATTAATATTGTAAGCAGTTGATTTATTAATGTCTAATTCCAGCGTAGAGTTGATATTCGAAGGGTTAGGATATAGATTTGTTTTGATGTCTGCAGTTTCAGATACCGGGTTTTGGGTTGGTTCAGGTTCAATACTTTCAGGCAAGGGTTCAACAATGTTAGTTACAGGTTGTTCAATGTGAATAACCATGCCGGTAATGTATTGATGAGTGGAGATCCGCTCGCCAAGTTTAGTAATACCTTCCCTGGTGATTTCTACATTTTTTTTGCAGTTTTGACTTTGGACAGTTGAGTCTGTATTTTCAGGTAATACTACATGTTGCTGCATAGTTTCATCAATCCTTTCTTCAGGTTGGTAACCAACATCAATGTCTCCCATCATATAATAACCATCAATTACGATTTCACCATCTTTTGAAGCATTGGGAGCTTGTGGCCTGGTGGCCTTAGATTCCTCTGTACCGCTTTCAATTGGTTGGGAAGTAATATTTTCAGTTTTAGTTTGAATGTCAGGAATCTGATTGTTTTGAGATTGTTGAATAATTTTACCCATGGCAAATTCGATCTGACTGATATGCCCCTGATCTTCTCTGGAACAACTGAAAAGGCTCAAACCAAAAACGAGAACTAAAGCCATAACGAATCGACTTTGAAGTGCAGGTTTACTGTAGTTTTTCCAAAATAGGTAATCATTATTAAATTGATCTAACTGAGTTGTTCTGAATCTTCCACAAACCTTTTCGCTTTTATTCTGCTCCAGTATAGACTGAATTTCAGCATTCGATTTATTACTGAAATCAATTACATTTTTTTGACAAGAGGAGCAAAAACCACCGGTTTTGGTGGGCGTAAAATCATTCCAGTTTTCAGAGCAAGGTGTTTTTATATCAATTTGTTTCATAATGCTGTTTTTAATTGGCAACTACAATAAGAGGTAACAACTGTTCTCGATATGGCCCTAAAGTATTTGGGACCTAACTTGAACTGAGAGTGGTTTTATTACCCGTTATTCAGATTAGTATACACCCCGTTATCCATTCGGTTCATTTTCTTTCTAAAATTTAATGTACAGGGGTATATCAATCAACCGTATAGTATTGATTCAAAAACAGGATTATTCCATAAAAGGAATTAAAAAATTCTGCAGCTAAGTATCGCTGTATCGTCCACAAAGTTTTTCTTACCTCGCCATTCGTCCAGCTTTTTAAAGATAATTTCATTCAGGTCTTCCATGGAGAGTGGGTAGAAATTTCGGATGACTTTTATCAAACGATCAGTTTCAAATTGTTCATTATTTCCATTTTCCAATTCCACAACACCGTCTGTAAAAAGCAAAAGTGTGGTATTAGGTGAAATATCAATTTCCTCCGATTCTAAAAAAGGTAATTCATCTAGCATACCTAAACCAATGCAGCCTTTATTTAAGAAAACTTCAGAACGTTTGGTAATCAGAATTGGCCAGTTGTGACCAGCATTAACGTATTTGAGTTTTCTGGTTTTGGAATTATACTGACCGATAAAAAAGGTTATAAATTTTTCGCCGTTGGCATTCTTAAATACTTTTTTATTCAGTTCTTTAATTAAAAATTCCAGGTCAAAGCGTTGGTAGTTAAACACTGTCCGTAATGTAGCCTGGAAGTTAGCCATTAGCATTGCCGCGGATATACCTTTTCCGGATACGTCAGCAATACAAATTATAAATTCATCTTCATTAATCTGGATATAATCATAATAATCGCCACTTACTTTATGATGAGGTAAGTATTTGGCTGAAATGTCCAGTTTGTTATTGTTAGGCAGGTTAGAGGGGAATAATAACTTTTGCATTTCTGAAGCTACTTCCAGCTCCTTTTTTAATCCCTCCTGTTTCAAGCTTTCCTTAAATAATCGCTTATTCTCGAAAGCCACAATGATTAAATTGGTCAGTGTCTGAATAAAATTCAAATTGGCAAGCGGAGATCCTTCGGATGATTTCATCTCCTGAAGCCCACTTAAAATAAGAAAAGCTAATGGTTTTTCTTTATGAATTACCGGAACTATAACATCAAAATTATTCAGGTATGATTTATAGGAAGACTCAATAACAGTAATTTCCTTAAATTTTAAAATGTCTTCCTGAATGTTCAATTCTTTGATCACTCCCTTAACACCAACTTTTAGTAATATGTTCCATTGTTCTTCTTTATTGAAGAGAATAAATTTTCTTAAGCCGAGTTGCTCTGTTAAAATAAAGCTGTAAATAGTAAGTATTTCGGAAACAGATTTATTAGAATTAATGGAATTGGTGATTTCCAATAATGAATTTAATTTGAAGTCTTTTGCTTCAATTTTACTTTCGAGTTCTTCTAATATTTGTTCCGAAACATAGGTCATAGCCGCTCAATAATTTGTGGTAATTTTTTAAATGCCGCCAGTTCTCTGAATTTTGTTCTCGATTCACCACAAGGTGATCCAAAATAAGTCTTGTTTGGAGAGAGGTCATTTCCTACGCCGGATTGTCCCAGAACTACTACATTGTCATGAATAGTAACGTCACTGACTACGCCAACCTGTCCCCATAATGTGACATTATCTTTTATGGTGACACAACCGGCTATTCCAACATTGGCGGCAAATAAGCAATCTTTACCAATAACTGTGTCATGGCCAACATGAACCTGGTTATCTATTTTAGTGCCTTTACCAATTATGGTGTCACCTGTAACACCTCTGTCAATTGTTGATAATGCTCCAATTTCTACATGGTCTTCAATTATTGTTCTGCCACAGGTATGTAATCTGTCATAACCGGTGGTTTTCTTTTTATAATAAAATGCATCAAATCCAATTACTGTGTTTGGACCAATAACCACATTATTCCCAATAACAGAATAGTCACTGATTACTGCTCCGGCATGGATCACTGTATTATTACCAATCTTTACATGGTGGCCAATAGTCACATTTGGAAAAACGTGGCTATTGGTACCGATCTCATAATCTTCACCAACCGGGCTGTTCCATACCTGAAAAGCCTTAAATGTTTTGGTCAGTTGGTTAAAACTGTCAAAAGGGTTTTCGCATATAATAATCCCTTTGCCTTCTGGTACTTCAACATCCTTATTAATTAAAATAACATCTGCTTTGCTGCTCAGTGCTTTATTGTAATATTTGGGGTGGTCAACAAATACGATATCTCCAGGCTCCACCATATGAATTTCATTGATGCCTGTAACCATTAAGTTTTCATCTCCTTTATAGGGGCAGTCAATCAAAGCTGCAATTTCCTTTAAATTGCTTGGTTTTGGTAATTTCATAAATCACTAATCAGTATTCTACAATTAAGTAAAATTATGAATTAATACCAGACTTATTTGGGGAGGTTACTTTACTTATTAATGATGAATTGTTTATACTTTCTGTTTTTCGTTGTCTATGGTTTTGATGCCCTTAAAGTATAATCCGTACAGTAAAGAAAGAATTGCAATTGCTACTGCAACATAAGTTAGCGCTTCCAGCTGGAAATAATCGAGTCTGAAAATAAAGATAGCGGCTAAAAAAATATTGGAAACCAATACTATAGTAAAAATGATTTTGTCAAGGAGACTATGTCTGGATCCAGACCATCCCAGCAGTTGTAACTGGACGGTTAACAGATAAACTATGCCAAGTCCTACCAGGATATGCCATGAACTGCTAAAAGGGATAAAGTCAAAAAACACTAACCCTGAAATAGCTGAAAGAATAAAATTGGTGATACTTAAGCTTCTTTTAATTTTAAGTGAAGTGCTAACGCTAAATTCGAATAAGGCAAAATTGGCAAAGAATAAAGTTGAGACAAAAACCATAAAAAGACCAAACTGAACAAATATGGCATTAATATCGTCTTGAAAATAGATAACTGTAAATGTGAGAATTGTAAATATGAAACTGACAAGAGTGCCTAAGCTTATTATTCTTTTTATATTCATTTGGTGGGGTATTACAGTCCCCAATATAGCATTAATTTGTTAACAAACTGGTTGGTTTTCTATTTATTTTCCAAACGAATCTCTTCAGATACAAATCTTCTTTTTTAGCATTTTTTACGGGTTTGAGAATCGAATCAGCGTTTTCAACAATACTAATTTTTTGAATTTCAGAATTTTCAAAATATAAAAGTATTTCAGAAGAAATCATGTGGTTTACTGCACCCTTTAGTGTTTTAACTTCCTCACCTGTAATACTGTCTTTTTTTGTCTCCTGAGGAAAATATAATGTTTCTGCATTGCTTTGAATTAAAACTCTCTTTATTTTGCCCGAATCCAGACTGGCCTCAATATATTTACCGGAAAGTTGATCGTAATATATACTATCGTGTTCAGTGGCTATGAACGCATTTTCATGTAGTTTTAAATACTTCAATTCATTGTCAATTAATATGATGTGAATAGAGTCAGCATTAATCTGACTTTGTTCCCGCCAAATAATTGGTTCCTGCATCATTTTAATAATGGAATCCGTTTCGTTAAAAAACATGGAATCACATATACCAATAATTTCTCCTTTTTCAATAATTACATTTGAAAATGCTATGTTTTGGGTGCCACCTTCAATCCCGGTAGGTCTTTGGAATATAGTGTCGGCCTGTAAAATTAAAGTGTCGCCCGATTCGTATTTGATGATTTGGGCTTGATTAATCAGTGTTATACTGTCTTTTTCTTTTAAAAGGTAGTTACTTTTCAATAAAATCCTTTCCAGTGAATCATTGATGCTTACATCACCAAAACCTTCAGCATAATTGGTTGTTTGATTAAAAAACAAACTATCACCCTTTATGGTTTGTGTTTCGGTTTCAATGGTGGCGCTGTTCCAAATTGAAATTTCATCAGTTTTGGTATTGTAGATTCCTTTATTACAATAAATAGTAGAGGTGGTATCTAATTGTATGACAGATGGTCCGTGGATAAAAACCTGTTCGGTCAATGTGTTGAATCCCAAAGTATCTGAATTTACAGTGTAGTCCGGGTGAACCAGGGAAACACTGTCTTTAAATACAAATGTTTTGGTTGTTGAGCTGTAGGTTCCAATTCTTGAAGTCAAATTGATGTTTTGCTGACTGCTTTTAATCACGGCCCAATTGGTATAGTAAGCTTTGGATTCGGTAGCATTAAACTTTAACGAATCAGTAGTCAGTTTGTACAGGTTATCTCTTATCCTGACATTACTTTGCAAAACACCAATATTGGTATTGCCATTAAAATGTAATGAGTCGGAGAATAAATTCAAAGTATCTCCCTGGTTAATTTGAACTCTGCTATAGGCTTTTATCCAGTTGTTTGCCTCATGAAAGTAAGCTGAATCACAGTACATATCCATGTTTTGATTTTTAAAATGGACATTTCCAACTGCTTTTACAGCACCTTCAATAGCAACATTATCCGTGGTCACTTCATCAGTATGAACAAGTTCAATTTGATTGGATTGACCATAACAAATTTTAATCAAAAAAATGGCGCTTAATAAAAGCGCCTTTTTCAATATGTTGGGATTTTTATTCAAATTACTGTTTTACTATTGTTTGTGATCTGTCTGGCCCAACAGATACTATAGTAATAGGAACGTGCAATTCCTGTTCCAAGTATGCAATATAGTCTAAAAATGTTTTTGGAGCGTCATCTAAACTGGTTAATTTGGTCAGGTCGGTTGACCATCCCGGAAGCTCTTTATAGACTGGTTTGATGTCCATTGAAGTGATGTCGTATGGTAAGTAATCGTAAGTTTCACCATCAATTTCATAATGTGTACATACCTGAATGGTTTCAAAAGTGTCAAGTACATCACCTTTCATCATAGCCAGCTGAGTGGCACCATTAATCATAACGGCATATTTTAATGCTGGTAAGTCAATCCAACCACATCTTCTGTCTCTTCCGGTTGTAGCACCATATTCATGACCAATTTCTCTGATCTTTTCTCCGGTTTCATCATGTAATTCAGTAGGGAAAGGACCGCTACCAACTCTGGTACAGTAGGCCTTAAAAATACCAATTACTTCACCAACTTTATTAGGTGCAACACCTAAACCGGTACAGGTTCCTGCTGTAACCGTATTTGAAGAGGTAACATATGGATAGGTTCCGAAATCAATATCAAGCAAGGTACCCTGGGCACCTTCTGCAAGAATTGATTTTCCTTCATTCATTGCGTTATTGATGTATTGCTCACTGTCAATCAGGGTTACTTTTTTAAGGTAATCGATTGCTTCAAACCAAACCGGTTCAAATTCATCCAATATTGACTGGTATTCAAAGTTGTGGAGCATACCAACATGCTTTTCCACCAGGTGATTATATTTATTTTTAAAGCTGTCAAGTTGTGTATCTCCAAAACGCAATCCGTTTCTACCGGTTTTGTCCATATAAGTCGGTCCGATTCCTTTTAGGGTAGATCCGATTTTCTTTTTACCTTTTTGTTCCTCTGAATACTTGTCCAGAATTTTATGTGTCGGCAATATTAAATGGGCTTTTTTTGAAATCAAAAGCTTGGATGCCACATCTACACCTTTAGCTTCAAGCTCTTCCATTTCAGCCTTCAAAGTTATTGGATCGATTACCACACCATTACCAATGATGTTAATAGTGTCGTTTCTGAAAATTCCTGAGGGGATAGTATGTAAAACTTGTTTTTTACCTTCAAATATTAAGGTGTGACCAGCATTCGGCCCCCCCTGAAAACGTGCAATTATATCATACTTAGGCGTGACAACGTCAACGATTTTACCCTTTCCTTCATCTCCCCATTGTAATCCTAACAATACATCAACTTTCATTTTTTATTTATTTAATTGTTCCAGTGCGTTTTTAAAAGAAGTTGCAATATTAAGAACTGTATTTAACTTAGTAAGCAATAATACCTGATTAATTTTCGAAGAGATATTAACAATATAAAGTTCTCCACCAGCATTTCTGACCAAAGTAAATGCACGGATTAACATATTTAGTCCAATACTGTTTAAGGTCTGGACTTGTTCAAGGTTGATAATGAATTTTTTAACTCCGGAATTAAGATTGTCTTCAACTGTATCAATTAGAGGCATGCAATCGGCTTCGCTTAAGGCATTTCCCGCAATACAAATTTCAATAATTTGTCCGTGTTTAAATGATTCAGTCCTTATTCCCATCTTCTTTTTTGATCCTTTCTCCGTAAAAATAAAGAGAATGATGATGAATTTTCAGGTTAAACAGCTCTTCAACCGTTGCTTTGATCTTTTCAATTCTGGGATCACAAAATTCTATCACATCTCCAGTATCGGTACAAATAATATGATCATGTTGTCTGTATCCGTATGCTTTTTCGTATTGAGAAGTAGTGCTGAACTGATGTTTTCTAACCAGATTGCTATCCATTAACAAATCAATGGTATTGTAAAGGGTAGCCCGGCTTACCCGGTATTTTTTTTCTTTCATTTTAATATATAATGTCTCTATATCAAAATGACCTTTTGAATCGTATATTTCAGCTAGAATGGCAAATCGTTCAGGGGTTTTTCTATGGCTATTATCCTCAAGATAATTGCTAAATATCTCCTTCACTTTCTCCTGTAATTCTGCTTTGTCCATTTATTGAAAATTATAAAGTGTAAATATAACGCTTTTATTAAAAAAAATATTTATTATAAACCATAATGTAAATACCTTTATTAATTTTGGACATTATTTTGAGTAAAAAAGCAGTCATATTAGCCTTTTTCATCTTTGGCTTAACCGTAATTAGTTATGGGCAGGCTGGTAAGAACTACCCTCAGTTCGATCGTCGAAAGTTTCATTTTGGTTTTGCGCTTGGAGCTAATACAGCCAACTTCCGTTATACTTTCCAACCAGGCATATATGGGATGGATACTATCATTAACGTTAATGTAAAAAGAGTACCTGGTTTTAACCTTGGAATTGTAAGTTCATTCGATCTTCACGAAATGGTTCATTTTAGGTTTGTACCCAGCTTGTCATTTCAGGAAAGAGAATTTCAGTATGGTTTTTTAGAGCAAAACGGGGTACTTAAAACAAAAACAACAAGACTTGAATCTACCTTTTTGGACTTTCCGGTGATGTTAAAGCTCAGGACCAAACGGATTAATAATTTTGCGGCTTTTGGTTTGATGGGGATTCAATATAGTCTTGATTTAGCAACACAGTCTGATGCTGCTCCTGATCCGTTAGATCCATTTATGAAAATGCAACAACATGATTTTGCAACTCAGTTTGGTGGCGGTTTTGACTTTTTTATGGCTTATTATAAGTTTGCAATAGAACTTAAAATATCTAATGGCTTTAAAAATCTTCACATTCAGGATGAGAGTTTTTTCACCTATCCACTGACCTCACTGAAATCAAAAGTTTGGTGGTTTTCGATCACCTTTGAGGGATAGTCTCGTATTTTTTCTGTAATAAAACCATGGGCTTCCCGTTGTATAGTCAATGATACAGTTTGGTTTTAAACATATTCTGCTTGCAGAATTCACTATTCTATTTTTGTTAATTGTTTCACCTGCTTCAGCTCAAAAAGGTCAGAACTTTAAAAATTTTGATCGCAGGAAATTTCATTTTGGATTTTCGATTGGAGGAAATATGTCAGGATTCAGGTATACTTTTAATCCCAATGTTTATAATAATGATACAATTGTAAATATTGGAATAAAAGACGTTCCGGGATTAAGTTTTGCGGGAATTGCTTCATGGGATATCACTGAGATGATTCATTTAAGGGCTAATTTTCCAAGTTTTTCTTTTCAGGAGCGTGATTTCGTGTATACTTACCTGGAAAAAGGAACACTAAAGACGGAAAGTTACAGGCTGGAATCAACTAATCTTGATTTTCCTGTGATGTTAAAACTAAGGTCAAAAAGGATTAATAATTTTGCTGCCTATGCTTTGGTTGGGGCTTATTATGGTATTGATTTGGCTTCACAGCGTGACGTTGACACAGACCCTGGTGAGCGTGTAATGAAAATAAAAAAGTTTGACTATGGTACTCAGTTTGGTGGTGGTTTCGATTTTTTTATGCCGTATTATAAGTTTGCTATAGAACTGAAAATTTCGAATGGCATTAATAATCTGCATATTCCGGATGATAGCTTTTACGCTTCCCCAATTACCTCACTCAGAACCAGGGTCTGGTGGTTATCCATTTCGTTTGAGGGCTAATATTTAACTTTTTTGCAGTATTCAGCCAAAAATATGCCGGTTGCAATGCTAACGTTTAACGATTCTGATTCACCGTATCGGGGAATCAATAATTCCTGGTCCAGGGCTCTGATTATTTCAGGAGAAATACCATGAGATTCGCTGCCCATAATGAGGGCGGATTTTGGTGTAAAAGTAGCCTGATAAATATCGGTACCGGTTAAACTTGCACCTGAAATAATATAGTCAGCCCCTTTTAGTTTAGGGATTACAGGAATGAGGTCTTCATAAGTGAATTTAATTCTGAATATTGCCCCCATTGAAGATTGAATGACTTTTGGATTATAAACATCCACTGTTTTTTTTGAGGCAATAATTTGTTTGATTCCAAACCAATCAGCTGTTCGGATGATGGTTCCTAAATTGCCTGGATCCTTAATGTCGTCTAATAACAAAATAAGGTTGTTATCTGTTAAATCAATATCCTTTTTTGACGGCATTTTAACTGTTGCCAATACTTTATTAGGGGTCTTTAAACCCGAAATTCGTTCCAATTCATTATTAGAAATTTCAACAGAGTGTACATTTGACGGAATTTTGGAAACATCCCACTCGTTGGTGTAAAAAATAGTGTCGATTTTCAGATTGGATTGTGCTGTTAATTCGGAAACGATTTTTTCGCCCTCAATAACAAATAATTGATTGTTGTCCCTGTACTTTTTAATCTGGAGCGATTTTATTAATTTAATTTCATTTTTAGTCAGGGACATAACAATTACTCTGTTTATCTGATTATTTTTGTAAAGATAGATTAATAATGGTTTTAAGAATAAAATTTCAACTTCTTTTATTTTTGTTAGCTGCCATAACATTTCAGTCATGCCGACAGTCAAAATATGTTGCAGATGGTGATTACCGTTATAAAATCAAAAAAAGAACACTTCCCTGGAATAAAGAAAGACGAACCATCCATTTTGCTGAAATTGAGAATGATTCAATTGTCAATTTTAGTAAATCTCATGTCTATCTCTCAGTAGACGATTTACTGGAAATTACCAAACCACAACCTAATTATGGGTTTAAATTATTCTTGTATAATCGAATTGATTCTACCAGAATGAATCGGCAAATTGAAAGGAAAAAGGCTCATATTGATAAGGTCAATCAAAGAAAAATTGACAAGCAAAATGCCATTAATAAAAAAAGAAATGATAAAGCAAAAACTAAGGGTGAAGCTCACTATTTCAGAAAAGTAAAACGGTTGAGAAAAATAAAGAAAGGTTGGCGGCACTGGATGAGGAATAAAGTAGGGGAGCCTCCGGTTTTAATGGACAGCGTAAAGGTAGAAAGGTCAGTACAACAACTGGGACTCCTGCTAAAGAATAAAGGGTTTTATGAAAATGAGGTCTATTCATCAATTACTTATAATAATCGAAGAAAGAAAGCTTATGCCAGTTATACCATTATTGCTGGTCAGCCATACGTTATCGATACGATAAAATTTGATGATAGTCCTGAATTAGGCGGTTTACGGTATCAGTATAACAGAATGAAGAAAAAAGGGCTGTTGCTGATCAAACCGGGAGACTTATTGGATCATGACCTCCTGGATAGTGAACGTGATAAAATTTCAAAATTTTGCAGGGATGAGGCTTTCTTTGACTTTAGCAAGAGTTATTTATACTTTGAAGTGGATACCATTGGAAAAAATCATTCGGCTGATGTGACCATTAAAGTGATTCCAAGAACAACCGAAGATGCTGACGGAACTGTCAGGACAGTTGGTCACTCAACCTATAAAGTGAATGCCGTTACTTATTATGTTCATAATACAGATGAGAAATCGTTTAAAGATTATGCTGCTTATGAGAAAAAACTAGAGCAATATGGACGGCAATACTCAGGCGGGGATTACCCTTTGCTGGATACATTGAATTATGTGGATTCTGTATTTTATAAAAAATTCCTCTTATTCGGTGATATTGATACTTTGGTGTATCGGGGCACCTTTATTTATAACGAATCTCTACCTGTATCGCCCTTTTTGTTGGATCGACAAAATTTTTTAGAGGTTACAGATGGCAGAGATAATGGATGGTATAAAGAGTATTATGTGGAACGGTCGTATTCAAAATTATTGGAATTGGATATTTTTGGGTCGATCACTCCTTCTGTTGAATATTCTGATGTGGTAAGGCGTGTTGACATTAGTTATGATCTTACCCCGGCTAAAAAACAAATTTTTTCCTTTAAGCCAAATGCCACCAATTCTAATGGTTATCTTGGTTTGGCCGCCACAGTAAATTATACCAATAAAAACCTGTTTGGTGGTGCTGAAAAATTAAGGTTCAGTTTAACCGGAGGAGCAGAATCGCAACCAGCCGTTTTTGATAAAACAGTTGATGGAGAACCGGTTAAAACCAGTGGGAGACAATTGAATACCATTGAGCTTTATCCTAAGATTAGTTTGGAAACGCCAAGGCTTTTGCCTTTGTCAAAAAATGTTCAAAAAACCATGTCCAAACGTTTGTACCCTTTAACCATTTTTGAATTAGGATATAATTACCAAAAGCGAGCAGATTTTACCCGTAATTTAACTGAGTTTAGTTATTCGTGGAAGTTTAATGAGGGGAAAACCAAAGTGCACCGGGTAAAATGGCAAAGTTTTAATTTTGTGAAACTGGTAAAAACGGAAGAATTTGAGATTTTACTTGAACAGTTGAATGATCCTTTTTTAAGTAATACCTATAATGATCACTTTTCCAATAAATTTGAATATACCTTTAGTTTTAACAATCAAAAAGAAAATTCTAAGATAGAGGATGATAAACGTTCGTTTAAAAAAAGAAGCTATACTTTTACCAGTATTACTGGTTCTACCTCGGGATATATATTTGATAAGGCAGGGGTAGGAGTTGCTGATTTAAACGAAGATGGATTACGTCAGATTTTAGGGGTTCCTTTTACACAATTTGTACGGATTGATGGTGATTTCAGGTTTTATTATAATTTAAATAAACTAAAAACAAAATCCATTGCTTACCGCTTACTTGCAGGAGCGGGATATGCATATGGTAATTCACCATCCTTACCTTACGAGGAGAGCTTTTTTGCCGGAGGATCGAACGATATCAGGGCATGGAATGCCAGAACTATGGCCCCTGGAGGTATACAGACCTGGAAAGATACCTCTTCAACACTTACACAAATTGGTGATATGAGGCTGGAAATGAATTTGGAATACCGTTTTCAGTTTAGTCCATTTGTTAAAATGGCATTTTTTATTGATGCCGGAAATGTTTGGAAAATTAAAGATGATTTATCCACTACTGAGGATGATTTAGGGGTGTTTTCCAGCCAGTTCATTGAGCAGATTGCAATAGGAAGTGGTTTAGGTCTGAGGTTGGATTTTGACTTTTTTATTGTTAGATTAGATTTATCCATTCCGGTTCATAACCCGTATATGTATGCCGGAGAACGTTGGTTGTGGGAGCCAAGGGACTTGTATGAGAGTGAGTTGGAAACTTTGCCGGATACTTATACCAACTCATTAAGAAGACCATTTGCACCAACGTTAAGTTTTGGTATTGGTTATCCTTTTTAAAACACTTGCTATGTTAAAAATGTTTTGCTATAGTGTAATAATGTTGCTGTCGGCTCAGGTTTTGGCTCAGTTTGAAAATGTTAAATTGCCTTTACCAACAGAAGCAACCTATTTTTATTCACAGGTTGAGCCCTCTGTTTATATCCACCCTAAAAAGAACAGAAAGATGATTGCCGGTTCGGTAATGAATGATTATTACTATTCGAAAGACGGTGGAAAGACCTGGAAATCTAAATCAATTTATTCAAAATTTGGGGTTAATGGTGACCCTTGTATGTTTATTGATAGCAGAGGTTATTATTATTACTTCCACCTTTCGAACTTTAAGGGTGTCAGGTTATCAGGAGGCATTGTTTGTCAGCGTTCAAAATCGTTAAAAGGTAAGTTTAGAAAAGAAAGCCATACTCAAATTAATGGTAAATTTCATGATAAGGAATGGGTAGCTTATAACAAGGAAAAAAATGAGTTGTATTTAACCTGGACGCAGTTTGATGCTTACGATTCCAGTGATCCACGTCACAGAAGTAATATCGTTTTTTCAAAAAGTATAGATAATGGTTTATCGTGGTCAACACCTAAAATAATCTCAAAATTTTCGGGTGATTGTGTTGATGACGACCTTACTGCAGAAGGAGCAGTACCTGCTGTTGGACCAAACGGAGAAATTTATGTAGCATGGTCAAGGAACAGTAAAATTTGGTTTAACCTTTCAACTGATGGTGGTGAAACCTGGTTGGAAGAAGAAATGGAAATTGCCAATCAAACCAATGGTTGGGTATTAGATATTCCCGGAATATACCGCTGTAACGGTTTACCAGTAACGGTTTGCGATAATTCCAATTCAAAATACAAAGGACAAATTTATGTGAACTGGGGAGATCAAAGAGCTGGAGATGACAATACAGATATCTGGATTAAGAAAAGTAACGATAATGGAAAATCCTGGTCAGATGCAATCAAAGTGAATACAGATACAGGTTCACATCACCAGTTTTTGTCATGGTTGACGGTTGATGAAGCAACAGGTTTTGTTTATTGTGTGTTTTATGATCGCAGACATCATGATGATCTGACAACAGATGTTTACCTGGCAGTATCAAAAGATGGTGGTGATACGTTTAAAAATTATAAGATTAATGAGAAGTCTTTTGTTCCGACTGACAAAATATTTTTTGGTGACTATACGAATATCTCAGTAAGAAACGGCATCATCAGACCAATTTGGACGAGTTTGTTTGGAAAGAAAATTGAACTTTATACGGCGTTGATTAATCAGGATCAGCTTCAGTAATTCTTCTGAATTCATCAACACGATCTTTTCCGAACATTGAAGATCTGAAGTGTATACCAGCATTTAAAACAGGAGCTCTGGTACCTTCATTGAGTACTGCCGAACCTGTTAAGATTTTTGCTTCGTCCCAAATATTAGAAGTAATGAATTTTTCCAAAGTAATTTTACCACCCTCAACAATCAATGACTGAATATCTTGTTCGTAGAGAATTTTTACAATGTTATCAACCGAAAAATCTTCAGTCATGAGGTAAGCAAGATGTTTAACTGCTTCATTTTTCTTTCTGTTAAGAATAATGGTTTTTTCTCCTGAAATACCAATATGATAAGATTCAATATCCAGTTTTAAATCAGGGTCAATTATAATTCTGACAGGTGATTTTCCGTCAAAATTTCTACAGTTTAATCTTGGGTTATCGTTTTTAATGGTTTGTCTGCCAACCAGAATACCCATTTCCTGACTTCGCCACTGATGTACTAATGTTTTTGTTTCAGGTTGTGTGATCCAGTGAATACCCTTTTCATTATTTGAACGATTAATGTCGATAAAATGGTCAGAAGATTGCGCCCATTTTAAGGTAATAAACGGACGTTTTTGATTATGAAAAGTAAAAAAACGCTTGTTAAGTTGCTTTGATTCCGTTTCGAGAACACCAACAATAACATCAATGCCAGCGGCTTTCATTTTTGCAATTCCTTTTCCTGCTACTTCCGAGAAGGTATCAATACATCCAATAACCACCCTCGGTATTTTCATTTCAATGATTAAATTCGAACACGGAGGTGTTTTTCCGAAATGAGCGCAGGGTTCCAGGTTAACATACAAAGTAGAGTCCTTAAGTAAATCTTTATCCTTAACAGCATGTACAGCATTAACTTCGGCGTGGGCTTCACCATATTTTTGGTGGTAACCTTCACCAATAATTTCACCATTTCGTACAATAACTGATCCTACCAAAGGGTTGGGGGCAGCTTGACCCAGCCCCAGTTGGGCAAGGTATAAGCAACGACGCATGAATTTTTCATGCACTTCTTCTTCTGACATTATTGCTTAGTAATCAATTGTTCAAAATGTTGTCCCTGAGTATTTACTATTTTAAGTAAATAAATGCCTTTGGCAAGATGTGAAATGTCGAATACCTGAGAATTAAGCTCTTGCTCAACCAATAATTGTTGGTTTAAGTTAAAAACAGAAACCGTTGCCTGTCCTTCAATACCCTCAATATTAATCTGTCCGTTTGTTGGGTTTGGATAGATGATAGGTGATAATGCCGATTGGTATTCGGGAGTAGATAATGAAATGTCAGGATGCGTAAATTGTCTTAAAAAATTCCAGGTGACTAAAATACCTGATGTATCATTAGTGTTTTCAAATAAGAATATATGATCAGCACCGTTCATTTTCCAATGTTCTAGCGGTGTGGTACAATCGTAAATAATACGTTCTATGGTAATACCGTCAGCCTGATTATCAGGAATGTCTATTATTGTTGAATCAGTTCCGTTCCAACCATTAATTGACTTCAGTTTTGTAATTGTCGGCTCCACTAGGCTTAGCGAGGGAAGAGGAGTCCCGGCATAAGGAACTACAGCATCTGCTGTACCATGTGTTTGAAGAGTAGGCACCGGAAAGGCCGGGTTGGAATTTGCAATTTCGTCATTCGACATGGTACCAATGTGACATACTGTTCCTGCAATTCTATCGCTCAAGTGTCTGACAGCTTTAAACGTCATAATTGCCCCCATGGAAACACCAACAATATAAACTCTTCTTCTGTCAATATTGTAAGCCTCATGCATACTGTCAATCACTGATGATATGAACAATAAATCATCTGTGGTAGAATTAAGCAGGGTCCCATTGTTCCAGGATGGCTGATTAAAAGTATTTAATGCACCCTGCAGGTATACTGGAATAAACCTGGCAGTATCAGCAATATCATTCATCCCATAACCGGCATAAGTTAAAGCTTGTCCGCCTAGTCCGTGAAGCATAATCATCAATGGAACGGCTTCAGCTTCGTCATAATTGGTAGGGATATATTCGTAATACTCTCTGTTTTCAAGGTTTAAGGTCATGGTTTTGTAGTTCAGCTGACCAAAACTGTGAGCCGAAACCAGAATCACAAATAGTATAAGAAAAGATTTCATATTGTATGGTTTATCTGTCAAATTTAAATAGATTTGTTTTCATAACCAAATCAATAATTTAAGACTAATAATTATTAGGAAATATTAATTAACTAACAGAGATATTTAAATGGAAGTAAGAGATTTAGAGCCAATTGCAGTATGGAATCATTTTGAAGATTTAAATGCAATTCCCCGTCCTTCAAAAAAAGAAGAAAAGGTCAGAGAATTCATGGTAAATTTTGGAAAATCGTTGGGATTGGAAACTTTGGTGGATGAGATAGGAAATATCATTATCAAAAAACCGGGGAGCACATCAATGGCGAATCGGGAAATAATTATTCTACAGTCGCATGTAGATATGGTTCATCAAAAAAATTCCGATACTGATTTTGATTTTGCTTCGCAGGGCATTCAGTCATGGATTGATGGTGATTGGGTGAAAGCCAAAGGTACTACTTTGGGTGCTGATAATGGAATGGGTGTGGCTTCAGCTATGGCACTTTTATCTTCCTATAATATTGATCATCCTCCTCTTGAATGTTTATTTACCGTAGATGAGGAAACTGGTATGACAGGCGCAAAACACCTTGACGGTTCTCTTTTATCAGGAAAAATTCTATTGAATCTGGATACTGAGGATGATGATGAAATTTCGATAGGCTGTGCAGGAGGAATAGATACTAATACGACATATGATTATAGTGTAGATAAAATAGAGAATGGTTATAGCTCTTTTCAAATAAGTATTAAAGGTTTAAAAGGTGGACACTCCGGAATGGATATTCATTTGGGGAGAGGTAATGCCAATTTATTGTTAAACAGGATTTTGTTTGAAATTGCTGAAAAAATTGATATCAGGATTGGAGAATTTGATGGTGGAAGCCTTCGAAATGCAATACCACGGGAAGCTTTTGCTTTGGTTGCTGTTCCAGAAGGTAGTGCTGCTGAGTTCAAATCTTATTTCGAAGAACAAAGTCAATTGGTGATTGATGAACTTTCGGTTTCAGAACCTGATTTAAGTATAAGCCTGCAAGAAACAGAGGCTGTTCAAAATGTAATATCTGTTGCTGATCAACATAAAATATTATCAGTATTGTATACCACGCCAAATGCCGTTTGGAAAATGAGTGATAAGATTCCCGGACTTGTTGAAACTTCATCATCTTTAGCGCGTGTCATTATAAAAGAGGGGCAGTTTATAACACAATCATTACAACGGAGTATGATTGAATCGGGAAAGAGAGACATTGCCAATGCTTTACGTCTTAACTATGAAGGAATAGGGGCAGAAGTTGTTCAGGGAGGCGATTATCCGGGATGGTCACCAAATCCAAATTCATCTATCTTAAAAATAGTAGAAAATAAATATAAGGAAATGTTTAGTGAAACACCACGTGTTGAAGCTTGTCATGCCGGATTGGAATGTGGAATTTTACAGGAACACTTAAGCGGATGTGATATGGTTTCTTTTGGACCAACAATCAAAAATCCTCATTCACCAGATGAAAAAGTGAGTATAAAATCAGTTCAAAAATTCTGGGGCTTTTTATTGGAGATTTTGAAAGAAATTCCTGCAAAGAATTAAGGGGCTGTTTTAGTTGCTTTATAAGCATTGATTAACCATTTACACCAATAGTAAATGGCTATAATCAGTATAAAAGGAGAGAGTTTGTTGTAGGACCATGCCGTTTTGAAATCAAGATGGATCAGGTGTTGAATACCTCTGGTCAGACCACATCCCAGGCATTCGATATCAAGAAATTGTTTTGAAGGACATAAGGATTCGCCATTATCAAAATAATTGGCTGGGAGGAACAATAAAAAAACCGGGATAGCCAGTAAGAGTATAAGTTTAATATAAGCTTTTACGCGACCATTTCTATCCCGGCTCATTTAAATAGATTGTTTGAAACTTAGATATTGTCTCTAACCGTGATAATGGCGTGAATAATTCCAGGAATAACACATAACAGCGTTAACAATAAGTTGATTATGACTTTGCTAACATCCCAGTCAGTAACCAATCCTACAGCTAACCATGGAAGCACTACTGCAAGAATATAGTAAAGTACTGCGTCATCCGAATCCGGTTCTGAGCTGGTTTTCTTTAATATTGTTTTCTTAACAAAAGAACGCTTAAGTGGCTTTGTTATTTTTTTACTGATTGCCGGCTCTTTTACTAAAACATCCTGTACGGTTTTTTGTTGTTTTTCCTGAGTAACAACATTATTATCATTAATTAGTTCGTCACTCTTTGTTAGTTTGGTTTCTTCAACAGTAGGGATTTCTGCTTTATAATCGATATGAGTGGAATGGTTAATTACTTCAGGACTTGTACTGACAGGTGTTTCTGCTTCAGTTGATTGAACAATTTGTTCGTCAATTATAGTAGCAGATTCAGTAGATTTTTTTGCCTTTTTCTTAAGGAAGGCATAATTGTCCATATCAATAAAGACCCCCTTATTGTATTTTCTCTTTTGAATGAGTTTATTACTGGCAACATTGTTAGATGTTGAACAACCAACTATCATTACAGCCAGTAAGCAAAGGGATATGATCTTTAAACCATTTGATTTCATAACATTATATTTTTACATTTTGTTGAATGTAATCAAATAATCAATAATTTCAAAGTCACCGATTAATTATTCATTGATTTGGTTCCCACATATATAAAAGCAGGTGGAATATTGATCAGAGAAAATTTAAGATTCAACTTCCCGTAGAATGATTCAAGTAGCTTTTTTGCACTTAAAGAGTACTGATACTGAACATAGGTTCCGTTGGGTTTTAGAATATGATGTGCCGCTTTAACAATATTGGTTTTAACCGGCTCCGGAATAATTGTTAGTGGTAGTGATGAAATAACAGCATCTGCTTCTTCAACACCGTGTTCCAACAATACCGACTTTATTTTTTCTGCACTTTCATTAACCAAAATAATCCTGTCATCATTGAATTTTTTACTCAGTACTTTGTAAAAATCTTCATTTAACTCAAAAATGAAAATCTTCGCGTCACTTTTGGCTCTCTTTAATATTTCGTTTGTGAAAGCTCCTGTACCAGGTCCAAGTTCTATTAAAACATCAGCATTATTAAAATTGACTTTGGAGCACATTTTTTTGACGAGAAACCGAGAGCTGGGGGCAACTGCGCCAACTTGTTTTCTCTCCTTAAAAAATGTTTTCAGGAATTTCCCTTTAGGTTTAGTTTCTTTTGTTTCACTCATTAGTTCTCAAATATAGAAATAAAGCCCTTATTTATTATACCCAGTGCCTTGCCTTTTAAAGTTGTTCCTATCAATGGCGAGTTTTTCGATAAAGAAGCAATTTGGTCAACTTCAAATTTATATTCAATATCCGGGTCAAATAAGGTGAGATTAGCCAATTCGTTAACATTTACCGAAGTATTATTCAGTCCCATAACCGCTCTCGGATTTGACGAAATATATTTTATTTTTTCTGCTAACGTTAATGTTTCCACTTTGTTAATAGTGGAAAACAAAATCTGAGTACCAATCATACCGAATGAGGCCAAATCAAATTCAAGGTCTTTGTGTTCGGAGTCTTCCGGCGTATGGTCGGAACAAATAAAATCTATGGTACCGTCTTTTAGGCCTTCAATAAGTGCCTGTCTGTCATTTTCTGTTCTTAAGGGCGGTAAAACTTTGTAGTTTGAGTCGAATCCCATCACATCCTGATCAGTATAAATGAGTTGGTGAGCATAGGTATCGGCTGTTACGTTTAACCCTCTGGCTTTGGCTTGCCGGATTAATTCAACACTCTTTTGAGAAGATATTCCAGTGAAATGTATTGCACTATCAGTGTATTCAACCAGGCTAATCTCCCGCTCCACAACAAGGTATTCCGAAATACTTGGAATTGACTTTAAACCAGTCAATACGCTTGCTTTACTTTCGTTGATTTGCCCATCTCCAAAAATAGAATTGTCATAAGGAAAGGAAATCACCTTTGAGTTGATATTTTTAACATAGAGTAGTGCTCTGTACATGATTCCCGCAGATACTGGTTGGTGACCATCAGTAAAACCGATTGCCCCTGCCTGGCTCATGTCGTAATATTCAGCAATGTTTTTTCCTTTCAGTGATTCTGTAAGTGTACCATAAGGATGAATTTCTACCGGAGAAAACTGAGCTTTATTTTTTGCGTATTCAATTTGAGTTTTGTTAGAAAGTGCCGGACTGGTATTCGGTGTAATCGAAACGGCAGTAATACCACCTAATTCAGCTGCTTTTAATCCACTTTTAATAGTTTCTTTAATTTCCTGACCCGGATCCTGAAAATTAACCCTGGCATCATACCAACCAACAGAGGCATGTAAATTATCTTTCTCAATTATTTTGTCAACATTAGTATCCTGAATTTCTTTTGCAATTTCAGCTATCCTTTCATCTTCTATGAGTATGTCACATATTTGATTGTTAAAGGGGCTGCTTTCATCAATTATTGTACAGGATTTAATTAATACTCTCATCTATGTTTACAATTTATAATTTTGTAGCCGGTTAACTTTGGTTAGCACATTCAATAATGTTTGTGTTAATTGTTAAATTGTTTTCCAAAACTTAATCAAGGCTATTTCAATTCCCAAAAATACCAGAGCTAAAATTAAGAATAATCGCCAGTATTCCTTAGGTTTTATATTAGTAATTTCTATTTTTCCACTCTGATTAAGTTGAAGCAATTCTGCAGATGACCATCCAATTTCAGTGAAGTTAGATTGGACTTCCTCAGCTGTAAAATAGTCAATATCAGACTCTCTTCTGGAATAATTAAAGGCTATTTCATCTTCAAAATGTTGATTGTCTGTCAACTTATAAAAGCCTGAATTTTTGAGTAAACCGTCCAGATGGTCGAATACAATCTGACGACCAGTATTTGAATTCACCATTGCAGGAATAAGATCGGTTTGATATTCTGAATTGGTTAAGTGAATGGGATGTTTTTCGTCAACTTCTTCCTGAAGTTTATAGCTGTCCTGCTGATTAATGGTATAATAGAGGGTTTTCTTATATGTTGATGTTTCGGCAATTCTTAAAAAAGTCGCTGCAAACAAGGCATGTTTATTAAAGTTATTGAAATCACTGAGCAATGGAGATGACTGTAAAAACAGTCGTCCGTTTGAACTCAGAGCTGCATAAATCATAAATGGTCGGTTTTTACTTTCGCCAAACAATGTGATGAAGTTATTTGAGCTACTCACTACCATTGGGTATCTTGAAAACAGAAGTGGTTTTTTATAATTATTAGGTGTTTTATCAAAAACACCAATGTACAAAGGATCAGCACTGTTAAAATAATCGATAGTGGATGATTCCTGTTTTAGGTTTGAAAAGTAAGGCAGGTTTTGTGTGATCAGAAACTCGTTCCAATTTTCAGTATCAAGGTTAGGTCCTGGTATTAATACCACTGAGGCACCGTTTTTCAATGCTGTTCTTGTTAAATCTTTTCCCCCACTTGATAACGTATTTACAGAATTAAATATGATCAATTGTTTATTTTCAAAGTCTTCTTGCTTAAGTTGATTAATCATAATAGATTCATAACTGTATAGGTCGTTTACATCAAACAAGTGCGCAAAACTTTTTTCCTGGTTATTTGATTCCGAAATAATCAGAATATTAATTTTATCCTGAATAGTGTAAGAAAAGAAAAAACTGTCATCAAAAAATAACTGATTTGTTTTGATACTGAGTTTACCCTTTTTAATACCAGGGTTGGCATGACTAAAATTCAGTTTATCTTCAACAAACGAATTGGCTTCAATTTTAACAGTTTTAAAGCTCTTATCTTTATTGTTAATATTCAATTGAATATTTAAATCTTCAACCGGTTTTTCTGACTGATTAACAATCCTGAAATGCAGCTCTAGCGGCAGGTTAATACTTTGAACCGGCGATTCAAACCAAACTGAATCAACATAAATGTTTTCATTTTGAACCGCTTTAGAGTGGAGGTAATATGTTTTGATTTCGTCCTGATCAAAATTTTCAAGTGAGGTTGTGTTTTTTTGAAAGTCACTAAATAAAAACAACCTTTTGTTTCGATTATTGTCCTGTTTTTTAATCAGGTCGGTTTGTAGATTTAAAACTTGTGTAAGAGGGGTGGCAGCAGGAGCCAGATCAATGGTTTTGATCCGTTCAATGATTTCTGATTTACTGTAAAAACGTTGGTCTTTCGATAATAATTCTGAGGTCAGAAGGTTAATTTTTTCGTTTTGATCCAGTGATTTAACTAATTCAATGGCATTATTTTTAGCTTCATTCAATAAATTACCATCCTGACCTTCAGCCTGCATACTAAATGAGTTATCAATATATATAGAAGTGATGGTTTCTGTAGTAATGTCTTCCTGACTGGCAATAAATGGTTGTGCAAAAGCAAAAACAAGAGCTGTAATTGCCAGTAAGCGGCTTAAAAGTATTAAAAGATGTTTTAATCGGTTTCCCGATTTCGAATTTTCAATGGCCTCATTTAATAAGTCAACTTTCGAAAAATAGACCTTTTTATATCGTCTGAAATTGAATAAATGAATAATGATTGGAATGCTTAAAAGCAGTAGTGCCCAAAGAAAATTCGGATAGACAAAGTTCATGTTGCAAATATGCTAAATAATAGTTAATAGTCAGGTAGTAAATCGTTAAATAGTGTGAAAGTATTTTTTCGATTTATAAAGGGTAATTTTATCAGGTACGTAATATTTATTTTTTGGTACTTAATACCATTTAAAACCCTTCATAAACACCAAGGCCAAATAATGCAAAGTCGTATTTTACAGGATCTTCAGGATCAAAATTCCTAAGATGGGTCATCAGTTCTTCTAAAGCTTTCCAGTCGTTGGAATTGCGTTGGATTAATCCCAGTTTGCGGCTGACATTACCGGTATGAACATCCAGCGGACAATAAAGTTCAGCCGGGGTAATTGATTTCCAGATTCCAAAATCTACTTTTTTATTATCATTTCTAACCATCCACCTTAAGTACATATTGAGTCGTTTAGCTGAGGAGTTCTTTAAGGGATTAGAAAGGTGTTTTTCAGTTCTTTTTTCATGGGGCAAACTGAGAAAACGGGTTCTGAAATTAAAAATTCTTTGGGCCATATTTCCCTGTTCTCCTTCAAACAAATCCTCAATTGATTCATTATTTCGGTAAATTACATTTAGTGATTTGATGAAATATAAAAGATCAGTTGTATTGAAAGTACGGTGAACAAAATGCAGGTCTTTTAAATCTTTGTCAGAGGCATTCAGGATAAAATCATGTGGTTGATTTCCCATGATTTCTACAAGCTTCTGCCCGTTTTTGATAATCATTTGACGTTTTCCCCAGGCAATGGTTGCAATTAAAAAACCAATAATCTCAATGTCCTCTTTTTTTGAGTAGAGGTGAGGGATAGTAATGGGGTCATCTTTAAGAAAGAATCTGGATTGATTATAATACTCCGTCTTTTCGTCCAAAAAAGACTTTAATTCCTGATTAATCATAATAATTTGGAGTTACTCCATTAAACCGTCCTTCATATGGAGGGTTCTGTCCGACATTCCGGCTAATTCTCTGTTGTGGGTTACAATGATAAAAGTTTGATTGAATTCACTCCTTAATTTAAAGAAAAGCTCATGTAGTTCTTGCGAGTTCTTAGAATCAAGATTCCCTGAAGGTTCGTCCGCAAAAATAATTTCGGGATCATTAATCAGTGCTCTGGCTACAGCTACCCTTTGTTGTTCGCCTCCAGAAAGTTGTGATGGTTTATGATCCAACCGGTGGCTAATGTTTAAAAAATCAAGAATTTCCTTAGCCTTTTGTATTGATTCGTTTTTCTTTCGTCCACCCAGAATAGCTGGAATGATAACATTTTCAACAGCTGAAAATTCAGGAAGTAACTGGTGAAACTGAAATATGAACCCCAGGTTTTGATTTCTGAATTTTGCCAGTTTCTTACCCTTAAGTAGTTTAATATTTTGGTTGAGTATTGAAATATCACCCGAATCAGGTTGGTCAAGCGTACCTAAAATTTGGAGTAGAGTTGTTTTTCCTGCACCTGAAGCTCCGGTAATGCAAACCACTTCTTCACGATTGATTTCCAGATTGATCCCTTTTAAGATTGAAATTTCACCATAGCTTTTGGTGATATTGGTTGCTGTTAACATAAGACGATAAAATTAATTAGAATTTGTCAAAATGTTGTAAATTTGTTTTAATGTTTGATGAATATGAAAATACTTATCCAAAAAAACCAATTTTAGTTGAAAAAACAGGTGGTTCAAATGCTTCAAAATATATTTTGATTCTGGCATTGGTATTTCTTATTTTTAACACAGTTGATGCATCTAATTATTGGGTGCTTTTATGTCTGATTGGAGTAGTGGCTATTCATGAATTAGGTCATTTTTTAGGCATGAAATATTTCGGTTATGATGAACCTAATTTTATCTTTTATACCCTTTTAGCAAAAAATAAAACCAGGCGTTTCAAGCCTATTTCCCAAAGGAGTAAAGTGTTAACATTACAATTAGGACCCGTACCGGGAGTAATTGCCGGTTGCATTCTTTTTTATTATGCATTGGGAGCTCAGTCTGATATTTTTCTGATATTAAGTCTTATCCTGATTGGTGTTAATTTGTTTTCTTTGCTGCCCATTGATCCTCTGGATGGTGGAAAAATTATTAAAAATCTATTTTTTCCAATTGCTCAGAAACCTTACCTGATATTTGTATTGGTTTCGTCGCTTGCAGTTATTATTATTGGCTATTTTACTTCTTTTTATATGTTGATGTTGCTCGGCTTTTTAATGGGGATAAAAGTCAGGAATATTCAAAAAAACATGTTGATTTATGATGAGTTGGAAAATCAGGAAATCAATTATTTTAAATCATATAAAAGTTTAACCGATAGAGAGTATTGGAAAATCAGAAATGTATTTTTGGATTTCAACCCCAGATTAAAAAATATCATACCATCACGATCTGAGGTATGGGAAAATGAAAACTTATTGTCTTCTCAAATTCGTCAATTACTGAAAGAGGAGATTAAGTTAGATATTGGTCCGGTAATGAAGGTCCTGACTTTTATGTTTTACCTGGCATGCCTTTTGGTTCCTTTATACTTATTACAGGTTAATTTTGATTTTATTGTTGAAATTCTCCAAAAAGTAGAAATTGATGTATAAACCCGGAGACGAAGTTTCGGTCATTCACGAATTGATTACTGGTAAAGTGATAAAGGTGGACAGGTCGACTGTTACAATCAGGGATCAGGATGGTTTCTCAAGAAATTTTCATTCGGATAAATTAGTGCCAAGAAAAACAAGTGCTGATTACGGGTTAAATTCTATTGATATAGAAAGTCAGATTATTGAGAAAATTAATGCTTCGTTTACCGAATCGAAACAAATCGTGATTTCTAAAAAAAATATCCGAAATACGCATTACGACCAGGAAGCCTTTGAACTGGATTTACATATTGAATCACTAACAGAGGATTTTTTCTATATGTCGAATATGGAGATATTACAACGTCAGATGTTGACCTGCCGAATGTTTGTTGAAAAAGCGATTCAACGTAAAGCTAAAAAAATTGTCCTCATTCATGGTAAAGGAGAAGGGGTGCTCAAAGCTCAAATCCATGCCTATTTAAATCGGTTGGAGGATACTAAACCTATTGCAATTATTTATAAGGAGGCCAGTTTTTCCAATTACGGAGGGGGAGCAACCGAGGTAATACTTAGATACTAAATGCCAAAATTTATTCACGTTTTACTAATTTGTTTGTGTCCTTTACTAACTGGTTGTTTTGAGTTGGTTGAGGAAATCGATTTAAATGAGGATGGCTCGGGTGATTTTCAGATGATTTTAAATTTAAGTCGAAGTAAATCGAAAGTTGACGCTTTATTATTGCTGGATGAGATTCATGGCTATAAAGTACCTTCGTTGGATAAAATAGAACGTGAATTGGCAGAGTTAAGGGATTCAATTGAAAATGAACCGGGAATCAGCGGTACTCAATTTAAGTTTGATAAGGTCAATTACATTATAGAGTTTTCGTGTCATTTCGATAAAGTTGAACGATTGAATGGATGTGTTTATAATATCTGGAACAGGCTAAACAATTCAGGGGCTAAGAAAGAAATTTATTATCAGTTTCAAGGTAAAACTTTTTATAGAAATGCCGGTGCAATAGTGAGTTTATTATATCAGAAAATGAAGCCTTCTGATTATGAAGTTTTACAGGATGCTTTGTATATTTCGGTATACCGATTCCCTCATGAAGTTTCAAGCCAAACTAATTCACTGGCAAAGATATCCGGAACAAAAAAAATAGTATTTTTACGGTCGCCTATGCAACAATTATTGTTGAACCCTAAATTATTTAGAAATACCATAAAACTCAAACCATGAAAAAAAATCTGATCGCCGGATTATTGATAATCTTCTCTACCTCGATATTTGCCCAGACACTGGAATCGCATATTCCTTTATCAGCTGAATGTGTAATTTCCATTAACGGTAATAGTTTAACGAATAAGATTGGTATAAAAAACATCCATAAATCCAAAGCTTTTTTAGATTTTGCCAAATCAACCATTTTTACGGGTAATGAGGATCTTAAAATAGGGAATATTGGTATTGACCTGGAAAAGGATTTGTGTTTCTACTACAATAGCGATACTACTATGAGTTACTATGCTTTCATGTATGAAATCGAAAAACCAAAATTGTTTGAGCGGTATATTGATGAAAAAAATGAGTATGGTGAAAAGGTAAAGTCAGGAAACTATAATGTTTTATTTTACAAAAATGAGAAGGATTATTTAGCATGGAATAATGAGTTTGCAGTATATGTTTATGTAGATTATTTCGAAAACGAATCAAAGTACAATTATTGGGGAGAATACGATTATCCTGTTGAAGCTGTGGAAACAATTGAAGAGCATCATCACGAAGGTGTTGAGTCATCAGAGGAAACACAAGAGGAATATGAGGCCAGACAGCGCGAAATTGAGGCAGAAAAGGCAAGAATTGAGGCAGAAAGAATTGCAGGTATTCGTAAAAAAATGACCGCTGCAATTGAACCATTATTTTCTGGAGTTGAAAGTAAAAGTATTTTAGACAATAAAGGTTACACAGAAGGAAGAGACAATAAGTCTGATATTAGTTTTTGGCTTGATGTCAGAAAATCAGGAGGAATTTCTAATTACAGGTATTTATACAGGTATGGTTATAGTGCTTACCGAACTGCAACTATGATGGTAGGCCAATATTTCGGAAATGAAATCAATGCTAATCTTTACTTCAAGCAAAATCAGATTTTAGTGAATTCGAATTTGAAGTATAGCGAAAAATTTGCGGAATACTTTAGAGGAATTTACTCAACAAGACTACCAAAAAATTATATGAAATATATTGAGCAATCTGATGTATTGGGTATTTCGTCAGTTTCATTTAATTCACAAAAAATATGGGAATTTTATCCTAAAATGTACGCTGAATTGTTTAGAGGTTATGTTGATGAAAGAAATGAACACAGCGAAGAAATTGATGTTTTACTTGACTTTGTAGCAATAATGCTGGATGAAAAAGCACTTGGGGACATTGCTACCGGAGATGCGATTGTTATTCTTAAAGATCTGGCTAAAGTTAAGGTTGAATATAAAACATATGAGTATGATGAGAATTATACTGAACGGAAAGAAGTAACAAAAACAAAAGAAGAAATGTTTCCTGAGTTTTTGTGCATGTTCGGGACCCGAAATAAATCTTTTATTGAAAAGTTATTGAACCTGGCTTGTAAAAACGAGGTAATGTATCGTCAGAATGAATACTATTATACTGATGGTAAAAACAGAGATTTTCCATTTAAACTCTATTTTATGGTTAAGGACGATATTG
The DNA here is from genome assembly GCA_965230195.1 of Putridiphycobacter sp. Classification (GTDB taxonomy): domain Bacteria; phylum Bacteroidota; class Bacteroidia; order Flavobacteriales_D; family Crocinitomicaceae; genus Putridiphycobacter. Next base: position 4,490,707 of record OZ245997.1, on the reverse strand, counting down.
CTTTTGTAAGCTCTAATCTTAATGAAATTCAAAGGATTATTGATAATGAAACAAAGCCGGTCGGAGATAAAAAACTCGAGAATAATTTATTGAAAAACCAGGGTTATGTGATGGTTAACATAAAACAATTGCTTAATCGAATTGATACGGAAACATTAGGGTCGAAAGAACGACAGCTATTAATTTACGCTCGTGAAAACACAGAAAACATACAAATGTTTTCGAATCTTGAAGGTGAAAAAGTAATGTCGAAAGTGGATTTGGAAACACCAAAATCGTTTAAAAACAGTGCGCTTTACCTATGGAGCTTTATTAACGAAGTATATGCCATTGAGAATGGCCGTTAAGAAGAGATAAAACTGTTAAAGTCGCTTTCGCTTACACTAATCCAACGGTCTTCATAACAATTAATCATATCATTGATAAATTGGACTTCGGGATAAATTTTAGCTGTAATTTTCGAGCGCATCAGTTGTGGTCCCAGTTTTTTGTATTCGGTAAAGTTTTTTGAGTCATCAATTTTAAACCAAACATCTATTCCTTTATATTTTCTGTAAATCGGAAAATCCATTTTATCTTTGCATTATGAGTAATTCTGAACTGATCGAACAGGCCAAATCCAAAGTTAATGAAAAAGACTTTGATGGGGCACTGGTGATTCTTAATAAAATTATTGAAACGAATGGTGCCGATATTGAAGCGCTCTATGAACGAGGCGTACTTTACACTAATTTGAAGCAATTGGATTTGGCACTATTTGATTTTAATAAATTGATTGAAATTCGACCGGATTATCCTTTTTATTTTTCGTGCAGAGCATTTATTAAATCCAGCTTGAAGGATATTAAGGGCGCAATTTCCGATTATGAGTACGCTATTAAACTCGATCCTGAAGACGCTATTGCTTATAATAATTTAGGTCTGCTACAGGAACAACAGGGATTTAAATTACAGGCTGAAAAAAGCTTTGAAAAATCAAATGAGTTTTTGGGTTATAATCCCAACCGCTATGGTGAAGGGAATTTGGAAAAAACACCAGAAGAGAATAATGAGGAGCCTTTATCAAAATCGGATGTTGTTAAATCAGTATTTACTGATAAAAGCATGTTTAAAGAGTTTATTGGGTTTATAAAAAATGGATTTAAAATCAAAAAGGATGACAAAAGCTGAAAAAGTTCATTATATCATTGATGAATTGGAAAAATTATACCCTGTGGTTGAGGTACCATTGGACCATAAAGATCCTTATACCTTACTCGTTGCTGTTCTGCTTTCGGCACAATGTACTGATGTAAGAGTAAATCAAATTACACCATTATTATTTAAACGGGCAGATAACCCTTTTGATATGGTTAAACTATCGGTTGAAGAAATTAAAGAGATCATCCGGCCATGTGGACTTTCCCCAATGAAATCAAAAGGCATTTATGGTTTGTCCCAAATTCTGATAGATAAATATAATGGAGAGGTTCCGGCTGATTTTGATGCATTGGAAGAGTTGCCGGCTGTTGGACATAAGACTGCTTCTGTGGTTATGGCTCAGGCTTTTAATATACCGGCATTTCCTGTTGATACACATATTCACAGACTTTTAACCCGTTGGGGAATTACTAATGGTAAGTCGGTGAAACAGACCGAAAAGGATGCCAAGAGACTTTTTCCGAAAGAATTATGGAATAAATTACATGTTCAGATCATTTATTATGGAAGAGAGTACTCCCCGGCAAGAAGTCCGAAATTGAGTATTGATTTCATTACAAGAACCTTAGGTTCTAAAAAGGTTTTGGCAGATTATAAAAGCTAATTGAAATCTAAAAAAAGAGTAACCTAAATCTTTAACATTCGTACCAGTACTGTGGTTCTGATAAATTAGAATCGTAAATCTGGATACATTTTAGTATCTTTACATGAGGTTTATTGACAAGTACTATGGGGAAGTTGGTCATTTTTATTGCTGTTTTATTTGGCGCACTCAATTATTCATATAGCCAATGTGAATCATTTATTAATCCGTTAAGTATCAGCTCCGGATGTTATACTGCAGAATCTAAAGTAACCTGGACAGATCTTGTAAATGTTAATGTCAACGGAAATAATATCTCGAGAACTTCGGGTAATTCGTGGGGAGGATCAGGTGCCGCTTCAAAGAATGAGGTAACGGATAATATGTATATATATACTGTTGCCAATGAAACCAATCGGTACAGAATGATTGGTCTTAGTAATGGGAATACCAATGCCCATTATAATACAATTGATTTTGCAATTTATTTGTCGGCCGGTGGATCACTACAAATCTATGAATCCGGAATTTTCCGTGGAGTTTTTGGAACTTATGCAACCGGCGATACACTTATGGTATATGCGCAGTCCGGTCAGATTAATTATTATAGAAATTCAAATTTAATTTATGCCAGCGGGGTTTCCCCTGTTTTTCCGTTATTAGTAGATGCAAGTATCTATTCTAATAATGGTACATTGGAGGAGGTAACGATTGGTGGATTTTCGGGAGGATCATTTTCGTGCAATGCGGTTAACGTTGGTTCAAGTCCGGTTTACCAATGGAAATTAAATGGTTCGAATGTCGGGACCAATAGTTCAACTTATACCAATACAGGGTTAACCAATAGTGATACCTTAGTTTGTGAGGTGACACCTACTGCAGGGTTCTGCTCAAATATGGTTCAGGTTTCGAATAAAATAGGTATTCATGTTGCGTCAAATCCCGATATTGAGGTTAATATCGGTTCAACTTATTTGTCAAATGGTTGTGTTACAGCTGAGGCACCGGTTGTTTGGACTGATTTGGTTAATGTGAATGTTATTGATAATAATTTGACCAGAAACTCAGGTAATTCATGGGGAGGCGCAGGAGCCGCGTCTGTCAATGAAGTTACCGACAATATGTATATGTATACAGTTGCCAACGAAACTAATCGTTACCGAATGGTTGGTTTAAGTAATAGCAATACCAATGCCCATTATAATACAATTGATTTTGCAATTTATTTAGCAGCCGGAGGAGCACTTTATGTTTATGAATCTGGTGCTAACAGGGGATATTTTGGAACTTACACTACTGGTGATACCTTACTGATTTATATTGAATCCGGTCAGGTGAATTATTATAAAAATTCGAACCTGTTTTATTCAAGTGGGGTCAGTCCGGCTTTTCCCCTTTTAGTGGATGCCAGTATTTATTCGAATAATGGTACTATTGAGGAGGTGGTTGTAGGAGGATATACCAATGGAACTTTCACATGTAATACTACAAATGCAGGATCGAATCCAACTTACCAATGGAAGTTAAACGGATTAAACGTTGGAAGTAATAATGCCAGTTATACAAACTTAACATTGGGAAATAATGATACTGTCACTTGTGAAGTCGTTCCTGATTTACCTTTATGTTCTTCTACAACAATTGAGTCAAACTTATTGTATTTTATTGAGTCAACCAGTCCGGGAATAGAGGTAGATGTTACTTCCACTTATCTGGTTAACGGGTGTGTGGTTGCAGAATCTGAAGTAGTTTGGACTGATTTAGTCAATGTGAATGTTAATGGTAACAGTATTTCAAGGACCTCCGGAAATTCCTGGGGCGGTTCCGGTGCGGCATCAGTAAATACTGTGACTGATAATATGTATATGTATACTGTTGTTAACGAAACAAATCGATTCAGAATGGTTGGCCTAAGTAATGGTAATACCAATGCCAATTATACCTCTATTGACTATGCCATTTATTTGGTTTCAGGTGGATCTTTACAAATTTATGAGTCAGGTGCTTATCGCGGAGCTTTTGGAACCTATACAACTGGCGATACTATAAAGATTTATGTTGAATCGGGTCAGGTTAACTATTATAAAAATTCAGCCCTGATATATTCAAGTGGAGTAAGTCCTGTTTTTCCACTTATAGTGGATGCCAGTATTTACTCAAATAATGGGACTATAGAAAATGTAGTAGTTGGAGGATATACTAATGGTACTTTTCTTTGTCACGCAACAAATGTTGGCTCAAATCCTGCCTATCAATGGAAATTAAACGGGGCCAATGTTGGAACGAATAGTGCAAGTTATAGTAATACCGGCTTTTCAACGGATGATGATTTGATATGCGAGGTCACTCCTGATATTAATTTATGCTCCGCTACTAATAATATTGTATCTGCTACTACAACAATGAGAGTTGAAACCAGTCCTGGAATTGAGGTAGAGATCAGTCCTGCTTATCTGGCAAATGGTTGTACTACAGCTGAATCACCAGTGATTTGGACAGATATTGTTAATGCTGATGTTAATATCAATGGCTTAGCTAGAAGCTCCGGTAATTCGTGGGGAGGTTCAGGAGCAGCCTCTGTAAATGAATTGGATGATAATACGTACATGTATACTGTTGTGAATGAAACTAACAGGAGGAGAATGATTGGTTTAAGTAATGGAAACACTAATGCCCATTATAATACCATTGATTTTGCTGTATACCTGAATTCTAATGGAAATCTACATGTTTTTGAATCCGGAACAAACCGTGGTACATTTGGAACATATAGTACAGGTGATACCTTGAAAATTCATGTAGAGTCCGGTCAGGTTAATTACTATAAAAATTCAGCATTATTTTATTCGAGTGGGGTTAGTCCTGTTTTTCCACTTATAGTGGATGCCAGTATTTATTCAAATAATGGAACATTAGAAAATGTGATAGTTGGGGGGTATACCAATGGTTCGTTTACTTGTAATACAACAAATGTTGGTGTGAATCCAACCTACCAATGGAAGTTAAATGGTGCTAATGTCGGTACTAATAGTGCCGCATACACAAGTACCAGCCTTTCAGATAATGATGTTTTGATTTGTGATGTAACTCCCGATATTACACTCTGTTCTGCTTCTGGTGTATCATCAAATGAAATTACAATGAGCGTGGAGACCAGCTCAGGTATAACTGCAAGTATTTCTCCGGGTTATATTTCCAGTGGATGTACAATTGCCGAATATCCTGTAAAATGGACTGATGTGGTTAATGTTACCGAAAACGGAAATGACATATCAAGACCTTCAGGTAGTGGTTGGGGGACCTCGGGAGCTGCTTCTGTGAGCGAATTAAGTGATAATATGTATATGTATACCGTTGTCAACGAAACCAACAGGAGAAGAATGATTGGCTTAAGTAACGGGAATACTAATGCGCATTTCAATACCATTGATTTTGCATTATATCTAAACTCCAATGGTAATGTCAATGTTTATGAATCCGGTACAAACCGAGGAAATTTTGGATCATATAGTACAGGTGATACAATGATGGTTTATGTGGAGTCCGGCCAGGTCAACTATTATAGAAATTCAACCCTGTTATATTCCAGTGGAGTTTCTCCTGTTTTTCCATTAGTTGTTGATGCCAGTCTTAATACCAACAGTGCAACACTTGAAAATGTGACTATTGGTGGTTATATAGATGGGGTGTTCACATGCACTGCCCATAATGGCGGAGCCAACCCAACGTATCAATGGAAGCTGAACGGCTCAAATGTTGGAACAAATAGCACATCATATACTAATACCGGTTTAAGCAATGGTGATATTGTACTCTGTGAGGTAATACCTGATATTGTACTATGTAATAGTTCAACTTTGGTCACTAGCCCTTTAACAATTAAGGCTGAAAGTAGTCCTAATTTCAGTGCGGCTATCGAGCCGGCTTATTTGACCAATGGATGTTTTATTGTTGAAGCGCCAGTTGAATGGGAAGATATAGTAGGTGTGAATGTGAGTAATAACAGTCTTTCCAGACCTTCAGGAAGTGGTTGGAACACAGGAGCTGCATCAGTAAATACAGTTACTGACAATATGTATATGTATACCGTTGTAAATGAAACGAACAGAAGACGAATGGTTGGTTTAAGTAACGGTAATACAAATGCCCATTACAATACCATTGATTTTGCTTTGTATTTAAACTCTAACGGGAATGTATATGTTTTTGAGTCGGGGACAAATCGCGGAAATTTTGGAGCTTACGCGAATGGAGATACCTTGAAAGTTTATGTAGAGTCCGGCCAGGTAAATTATTATCAAAATTCAACATTGCTATATTCCAGTACTTTAAGTCCGGTATTTCCGCTTCTGGTTGATGCCAGTTTAAATACATCAGGGTCTACATTAGAAAATGTTACTGTAGGTGGTTATACGAACGGGGACTTTAATTGTACAGCACAAAATGTTGGTGTCAATCCTACATATCAATGGAAATTAAATGGTTCAAATGTTGGGACAAACAGTGCGTCATATAGCAATTCCAGCTTTATTACCGGTGATGTATTAAGCTGTGAGGTCACACCTTCTATTGCATTTTGCGGAGCATTAATAATTGAAACAAATAGTTATGATATTTATGAAACTGTTCCGGGAATTACACAAACCACCTGGGATGGAAGTGTGAATACCAATTGGAATACTCCCGGAAACTGGTCAGCAGGTGTACCAAATACTTTAACTAATGTTGTTATACCTGCCGGAATGCCAAATTATCCAGTGGTAAATACAAATGTGGTTTGTCGAAATTTAGTGATAAACAATGGTGCCTCTCTTGAAATAAGCAATAGTGATACCGTTAGATTATTAGGCGGTTTAGTAAATAATGGTACCTTTACAACTGTCAACGGTAATATACTGTTTAACCCGGATTGTGACGGAGCCGTAGAGCTTTACAATAGTACACCACATGATTTCTATAACATTACACTTGACGAAGGAGTCATTGTAAATATAAATGGAAGTGCTGTAAGGTTAAGAGGAGCACTGGCTCTTGAAAATGGTACCCTGAATACTAACGATTCTTTAATTGTGGTATCGGATGCTGTTGAAACCGGACGTATCACAGAAATAAAATCGGGAAGTATAAACGGGAATATTGAAATGCAACGTTACATTGATGCTGGTGCAACACACTGGCGTTTTTTAACATTCGCAGTTTCAGGTCAGGATTTGGAGGCTTTTGATGATGATTTTGTTACCAGTGGTTTCCCCGGGTCTGATTTTCCTGACTGGCCAACAGCAGCTAATCCCTGGTCATCATTCTACTACTATGATGAAGCATTGGGGACTAATTTTAATGATGGGTTTTATGTGCCAACCAGCTCTGCTGATCTAGTTGGAGTAGGTCAGGGATTGTGGATTTGGAGTGGTGATAACCTGGCAGGAACACAAGCGTTTACTATTGATGCTTTTGGTCCGCCAAATCAGGGAAATATCAGTTTACCGGTCACTTATACACCGAGCTCGGGAATAGCGAATGAAGACGGGTGGAATATGGTGGCTAATCCATACCCTTGTACCATTAACTGGGATGCAGCCGGATGGACAAAAAACAATATTGATGGTTCAATTTTTATATGGAATCCTGACCTGGCACTGTATGCCAGTTACGTTGGTGGAGTGGGAACCAGTATGGGAAGTAATAAAATAGCTTCATCTCAGGCATTTTGGGTGCATTCCACAGGGCCTTCTCCTCAATTGGAGATCACTGAAAGCTGTAAATTAAATGAAGACCATGGCTTTATTAAAAAATCAGCTTATCAACCACAATTACTACGACTACAGTTAAACACCGCCAGTGATTCATTATGGGATGAAACAGTTTTAAGGTTTGAATCAGGAACAACCAACGGCTTTGATGCAAATTATGATGCCTATAAGTTTTATTCTTCTAATGTAACGAGTTCTCAAATTGCTTCAACGTTAAATGGAGATGATTACTCCATTAATTCATTTGATTTATCCGGGCTAAATTCTGATATCCAACTGAAAATTGTTTTGACTTCGGGTGACAGTTGTACAATTCAGGCCACAGATATAAGTGGTATTGAAAATATGAATTGTGTTTTACTGGAGGACCTTCAAAATGGAACGGTAACTAATCTTCTACAAAATTCATCCTACACCTTTTATCAGGTGGCGTATGATTCTGTGCCGAGGTTTAGTATTAAGTTTAAAACAAAGCCATCAGTTAGTAATGAGATACCGTCATGCTTTGGAATGGACAATGCATCCATTCAGGTTGCTACTACCAATCAGGATTCTTTGAGCTATTCAATTTTTAACTCACTGGGGGATACACTACAGATTTTAGATGATGTATTATCAGGTTCATTAACCGGATTAGCACCTGGTGTATACTATATTGATTATACTAATGGACTGGAGCAGTGTGCTGTCGGAACAGATTCTGTTGTAATTCAGAATCCTCTGCCTTTAATGCCTGTTGTTACTGTAGAAGGAATTAGTTGTAATAACTGTTGTGATGGGAGAATAGAAATTTCAACAGCTGGTGGAAAGGCACCATATACTTATAGCTGGAGTTCTTCTTCGGTGGTTTTACATTCAAATGTAGCTACAGGACTTTGCGCAGGGAATTATTTAGTGACAATTACTGATGAAAATGGCTGTGATACAACAATAGTGATTACAGTTCCATCAACGGTTGGCGTTGATGAGCAGACTGATGTTGTGAGCTTAAAAGTTTATCCTAATCCTGCCAGTACTTATGCAGTTGTTGAAGCTGATAATAACATTAATATAGGTGATATTAAGGTGTTTAATAATAGTATGAAAGATGTTTCCGGCTTAGTTGACATTAATATTATCGATCGCAAAAAGGTAAAATTGAACCTTAACAGGCTTTCAGTTGGAACGTATTACCTGAGGATTAATTCTGAAATGGTAAAGCTGGTAAAAGAATAATCACTGCGGTTATAAGCGTATTGTTGTTAATAATAAATCGAAAGCTGTAGAAAAGTGCCGGCATTATCTTGCTAACTTTGTAATAGTGATTAAATATCTCAAAATATTAAAAAACCGGTATATCATCTCAACACTTTTATTGTTGGTGTATATATTACTATTGCACGATACGGATATCGTTTCTTTGAATAAAAGAAAAGATAAGGTTGCTCAACTTGAGAAAGAAATCCAACACCGCAAAATTCAAATCGTAAGTTTAAAAGAAGCTTTAAACGAACTTGAAGATGTTAAGTCCCTGGAAAAATTTGCAAGGGAAAAGTACTATTTTAAAAAGGAGAGTGAAGATCTTTTTGTTTTGTCAGATCAATAAATAAGTACAGCGTTTTTTCATTAAAAATGTTAAATAGTGATTTATTGAAAGGTTAATTACTTATTTTCGCCAAAAAAATAATTATGAAGAGTATCGGGCTTGTATTATTGTCATGGTTTGCAGTTGTCGGGGCTTATGCACAAACAGTTTTATTGGAAGAAGATTTTTCTGATGGGATTCCTGCTGACTGGGTTGTAGAGGATGTTGATCAATTGACACCACAAACGCAGGTTTCCAACTTTACTTCTGCCTGGATTGATTTCAGTACAGCAAACGATACTTGTGCTGCCAGCACATCTTATTATACAGATTCAACAGGTCAATCACAGGATTTTTTAATTACACCGCCTTTAGCTTTGTTGTCATACGGGAATCTGGTAACATGGGAGTCAAAGTCCTTTGATGCAAATTTTCCTGAATCTTATATTGTTCTTGTATCAACGACCGATAATCTTGTTGGTAGTTTTACTGATACTATCCGAAAAGTGAATAATGACAGTCCGTACTGGAAGAGTTTTACTGTGAATTTACTGGATAAGGGTTACTCTAATCAAACTGTTTATGTCGCTTTTAAAAACGTATCAACCAATCGATACATTTTAGGAATTGACAATGTTAAAGTAACTGCTGATGATCCTGCCACAGTATCTGAAGATGAAATGAAAACCATACAGGTTTATCCTAATCCGGTCAAAACCGAATTAATGATTAAAACTAATACTCAATTAAACTACCAAATATTTAATTTTGCTGGTCAGTTAATGATGACTGGCTCGGAAAACAGTATTGATGTTTCCAATTTAGTTACAGGGGCCTACTTTATTCAAATTAAAACTTCGGAAGGCACTGTTAACAGGAAGTTTTTTAAAGAATAAGAGAATTTCCAATTTTCGTTTAAGTTCCTTTAAAATGTAATTATTGTTGGGATTAATGTCCTAATTCACTTTCTTTGATTGTTATAATTAAAAAAGTTATGCAGGAATTTTTATTAATTTTAAAGGGAGATGGAATGAATAAGTTGTCTCCGGATGAATTGCAAGCAATTATGACTCAATATAAAAATTGGGTCAATGAACTTGGAGATCATTATCTGGGAGGGCAAAGATTAGATGAATCAGGTACATTTTTGAAAGATAAAAAATCTGAAGTTATAACGGATGGTCCTTTTTTAGAATCAAAAGAAATCATAGCCGGTTACATGCTGATTCAGGCAAAAAATCTTGATAAGGCCACTGATATTGCAAAACGTTTACCTCACTTGGGGTTATATCGGGTCGAGGTCAGACCAATTACGTTTCCTAAAATGAAATAAATTTGAAAGCCAATAGTGATAAAGCAGTTGAGCATCTTTTCAGAAAAGAGTATGGAAAGCTAATTTCAATATTGGTTAATATTTTTGGTCCATCTCACATTGAGTTGGCGGAAGATATTGTTCAGGAGACTTTGATATCTGCTCTGAATAATTGGAGTACACAAGGTGTCCCGGACAATCCAACCGGTTGGTTGGTATTGGTTTCAAAAAGAAAGATATTTAATGAGCTAAAGCGTAATGATCGTATAAGATCTCACGAAAAGATAGAAATTTTTGACCAGATTGCTGATTTGGATACAGATTCGGTTTTTCTGGAAACAGAAATTGAGGATAGCCAACTTAGAATGATATTTACTTGTTGTCACCCCGCATTAACCACTGAATCTCAAATAGCACTGACCTTAAAAACGCTGTGTGGATTTGGTGTAAAAGAGGTCGCTAATGCTTTACTGACAACTGAATCGACTATTAACAAAAGGTTATACAGAGCTAAATTAGCTATACGAGAATCAAATTCTACATTTAGTATTCCTCAGGGCAAAGCATTAGATGAGCGTTTAGAAGCAGTAATGTTAACGTTATATTTACTGTTTAATGAAGGGTACAATTCTTCAAGTAATCATTTTAATATTAGAAAAGACTTGTGTTTAGAGGCTATTCGACTGGTTCGGATTTTAATAACGCGGTTTAAAAAGCACAAGGAGGTCAATGCGTTACTGGCTTTGATGTGCTTTCATGCAGCACGTTTTGAAGCAAGAATTGACGATAATGGTACAATTATTTTATTTGAAGATCAGAACAGGAATTTATGGCATAAAGAGTTAATTAATATTGGAATGAATCATCTAAGAGAGGCTATGACCGATAAAAAATTAACGGCTTATCATCTTGAGGCCAGTATTGCCGCCGAGCACTGCATGTCAGAAAGCTTTCAATCAACTGATTGGATAACCATTCAAAATATGTACACCCTTTTAAACAAAATAAAGCCAAATCCGGTTATCGATTTGAATATTGCCATAATTGAAAGTCAGATTAAGGGAATTCCGGCTGCGTTAACCATGTTACAGAATCTTGAAAAAGATAAAGTGCTAAATAAATATTATTTACTCCCTCTGACTCAAGCTATCTTTAATATGAGAATTGGCGAATATCAAAAGGCAATTATACAATTGATCAAGGCTAAAAAAATGCAAAAATCTGATGTTCGTTTTATAGATGAAAAGATTGTTGAGTGCCAAAAAAAACTCCCAAACAAATGATTGGGAGTCACAGGAGTTTACCAGGGTTGACCCTCTCCCTTTTCACAATACGAAACAAGGCTTTTAACAAAATGATTCCAACCGGTTTTAATCATTTCAAATCCTTCATCTTCACTATATTTTTCGTTAAAATCACTATGTGAAAATATAACCTGACATCCGGAATCTGTTTCAGTAATTTCAGTATTAATCCTGGTATCAATCCACATTGGGTTTCCGTTACCAATGCACGACCAAACCACTTTTTTATTTGGAATTAATGTCTCAGTCTTAAATCCCATTTCTACTATGGTTCCCTGCTTGTTAAATTTTAACAGGGAGTCCTCACCAACTGTTTCAGCCACCTTGCAATCTTTCGACCACCATCCGTTAATACCGGCTTTAGTTGAAACAGCATTATAAATAGTTTCAGGACTTGCTTTGATAGTTAAATTGTGTGTAATGTTCATTTTTTTAATTTTTAGTATTATATATTAAGATGACAATTCGATAAGTGTGAATAGGACAAAAAAAAGTTATATTTTGTTACTTTATTTTATCCTGTCTGTCAAACTATGAAGTTAATTACCCGAAAATCAGAAGTCAGAGTGCTTGTTTTAGAGCTAAAATTCAGATTGGATTAAACAGACAGTATTATGCCAGGGGAAATAAAGGTTAAATCCGTACTCAATAAATCTAAACGCAGAGACAGTTGGTTTCTTGACGATTATACTTTAAACCTTTATAGCAGTTGTGCTTTCAATTGCCTTTATTGCTATATCAGGGGGAGTAAGTATGGTGAAAATCTCGAGACGAGTTTGTCGGTAAAGACCAATGCTATTGAAGTTCTGGAAAAACAACTGGCTAACCGGGCAAAAAAACACCAATATGGTTTTATCGTATTATCTTCGGCCACTGATCCTTATCTTAAAATTGAAGAAAAGTATCAGCTCACACGGGCCGCACTTAAAGTTATCCTGAAATATCGTTTTCCGGTTCATATTATTACAAAGTCAGATTTAGTGGTTCGGGATTTCGATTTATTGAGCCAAATTAATGAAACGGCCATTTTACCGGATGATTTACAATCCCAATTATCCGGAGGAACGATTATTTCTTTTTCTTTCTCTACTATTGATGATCGAATAGCCAAAATATTTGAACCAGGTGCACCTTCACCTTCCACCCGGTTAAAAGCGCATGCTTTATGTTTAGAGAAAGGTTTTAAATCCGGCATTAGTTTAATGCCATTATTACCTTATATTACGGACAAAGGTGTACATCTCGAAGAAATGTTTTCACAGTTTAAACAAGTAAAATCAGACTATGTTATGCCTGCTACTCTAACATTATTCGGATCAGCAAAAGCAGACAGTAAAACACTAATATTAAATGCTGTTAAAAAACACTATCCCGAATTGGAAAAGCGTTATTTGAGGTATTTTAGTAATAGCAATGAAATGCCGGAATTTTACAGGAATGCTTTTTATAAAAAAATGAAATCATTGGCTTCGGATTATCAAATAAAAGATCGGATTTTGTGACCAGATTTGTTTTTTCACGTCAGTTTTCATGATAGGTTAGACAAGGCGTAATCGCTGGTCGGTTTTGGCTCTATTTGTTTAACTATCAAAAAAATAATTATATTTAAAATGAAAGTTCGAATAAATTTTCGGACAAAATGTTAATCTAAAAGCATAGTATGAAAAAATTAGTAGCAGAATTTATTGGAACCCTTTGGCTGGTTTTAGGAGGTTGTGGTAGTGCTGTTTTAGCAGCGGGTTACCCGGAACTTGGAATCGGTTTTGTAGGGGTGTCAATTGCATTTGGTTTGACTGTTTTAACCATGGCTTACGCCATAGGTCATATTTCAGGATGCCATCTTAACCCGGCAGTATCAATTGGTTTATGGATTGGTGGTCGTTTCGACAGTAAGGAACTATTGCCCTATATTGGTGCTCAACTTCTGGGTGGAATTGCCGGTGCCGCGATTTTATACCTTATTGTTTCCGGACAGGATGGTTTTACCTCAATAGGAGGATTTGCAGCAAACGGATTTGGAGAACATTCTCCTAATGGTTTTAATATGACATCCGCATTGGTAACTGAAATTGCTATGACATTTATGTTTTTAGTGATCATTCTTGGAGCAACACATTCAAAAGCACCAAAAGGAATGGCCGGATTGGCAATTGGATTAGGTTTAACATTGATTCACCTGATTAGTATTCCGGTAACCAATACCTCAGTAAACCCGGCACGAAGTACAAGCCAGGCTTTATTTGTTGGTGACTGGGCAATTGATCAGTTATGGTTGTTCTGGGTAGCGCCAATTGTAGGAGCTGCTTTAGCCGGTTTGGTTTATAAATTTTTATCGCCTGAAACAGAGGCTTAAATTAGTGCAATAAGAATATTAATTGATTAAGGTGTATGAATTTTAGATTCGTACACCTTTTTTATTTTTAGTTAATAGTTAATAGTTAATAGTTAATAGTTAATAGTTAATAGTTAATAGTTGGGATTGTGTTGAGAAGCTTTCTGCTGATTTTTGTTAACCAGTAGTCATAAATTAATCGTTAAAAGCTAACAACCAACATCTAATAACCAAGAACCAATTGATAATAGCTAATTACCATCAACCAAAATCATTATTATCTTTAAGGCGAAATCGATTAATCATGACTAAATACAGCGCAATACTCAGAGGAATAAATGTAGGAGGGCATAAAAAAATTCTGATGGCGGATTTGAAAGATTTATTTATTAAAATGAAGTTTAAAAATCCGGTAACATACATTCAAAGTGGGAATGTTATTTTTGAGACTGATGATCAGATAAGTGAATATGAGATAATTGAAAGAATCGAAGGTGGGATTATGGCGCAATATGGATTTGAAGTTCCGGTAATGGTCCGACAAAAAAAGGAGTTGGAATTGGTGGTGAATGGTAATCCTTATCTGACCTCTCAGGATGATGAATTGATCAGAAGACTATATGTGATTTTTTTGGACGAAGCACCATCTGAAGAAGCTATTGAAAATTTGGAAAAATTTGATTTTCCGGATGCAGAATATCATATTGCCGACCGACATATGTTTATTTGCTATGCAGAAAGGTTTAGCAAGTCGAAGTTAAGTGTTAACCTGATTGAGTCTAAATTTAAGATAAGAGCAACTGCCCGAAATTGGAAGACAACGATAAAGCTGCACTCCTTAATGAGCTAATTACAACCTGTTATGCTAGCACTAAAAATTAGAAACTAATCCGATATGAAGTTTGGTACTGCTTAGATCAAAAGGGTTATCATTAACCATACCATTAGCAATAATAAAACTAAGCGCATTATTATTGTTTTTCAGGTTGAATCCAAATCCAAAACTATGTGTTCTGAAAAAGCCGGAAGAGTGAAATTGTGAATAATCATAAATGAGTTGAAAGGACAATAAACTGACCGGTTTAAATTCAATTGAGTTTAGGGCATAGAACACTGTATTTCCATTAAGCTCAAGCTCATAAAATCCACGGACTGTATTTAGTCCCCCAAAATAAAAGAGTTCATTCCTGGAGGTTTGATAACTGGCATTAAGTTGTTTAAAATTCAGAGAAGAGTGAAAAAAGAAAGGGCCAGAGATCTGATAATCCTGATTTAATTGAAGTTCAACCAGTAAATTTGAGGTAGAGGCAGCACTTTCCAGACTATCCGACTCATAATTGAATAAACCAACTTTAAAGTAAAATGTGGGCTTGTATTTTTTCAGGTTATAGTATTTAAAAGTGGATTCCAATCCAAACGTATTTTTTCTGAATGGTCTAAAGTCAGATAAGATAACATCATTGAGTAAAAATGAGTTGTCTAATTGGGCAAAAAAACCTGTGGTATAGTATGGCGTTAAATATTGCAGGCTACCATGAAAAGCAGTTCTTAAAAAAGTGGTATCCTGCTTTTGTATATTTGTATTGGCAGCAATGCCCAATGGTAAATTCAATAAGTATGGATACCTAAAATCAATCAATAAATTCTGGCTTTTATCAGGATTACTTTTCCAGTTAAATTGTAGAAATTCGGCACGGTTCAGTGCATTTTTCAATACAAAATCAATATATCCGTTAAGCTCTAATCTTTGAGAAACAGCATTTTGTTGGAACCCGATAAAACCTTCGGCATTACTTGATTTTTTCTTTTCGAAATAAATAAACAGTTCTACCTTGTCCGGCCTGAATAACAGCTCAGGTGCCCTTAACAGAGCATAAAGATCATTATTCACAATAACCTGATTGAGGTTTTTAATTTTGGATTCGTTATACAAATCCCCTTGTTTAATGTCAATTATATTTAAAAGCGTTTTTTCGTTGAAATCATCATTGCTTTTCAAATGAATTTCACTGATGATGTAACGTTGGCCGGAGTCAATTGAATAGTGAATAACCAGTTGCTCTTTCTCTTCATCAAATGCGTCTATTTTTACCTCTGCAAAAGGATAACCGTCATTTTCGAGATCTGTTAAAATATCATTAATAGTAGTGAGGGTAGTGGATAAACTGGTTTGACTTTGATCGTGATCAGACCTTAATTCAACACTTTTAAAGTGAGACTTGTATTGAACCTCATAATGCCAGTTCCCCTTTTTAAGTGTGGAGTCTTTTATACTCAGGCCGGTATAACCAGAAAGGTAGAGCTTTGTTAAAACTCTTTTTTTTATTTGGCTGATAGCGTCTTTGGGTGGATTTACTTTTTCTTTGTAGGTTTGCTTATCAATATGGAAATAAATGGTCGACTTATTCTGACCATATACTCCGGTTAGTATAACCAGACAAATCACTAAACTTAAAGTAGTCCGCATCTATAGTAAACGCTAAATTTCAACTAAAATTTTGAAAAAAAGAAGACAATCCGCAATTAATTACCGATCCCGTTATTGATTAGGAATTGAATCAGACAGACCAATTGAATCATCAAATCTTTCTCTTAAGGCTTCTAAAATAAAATTTTCCAGTTCCTGTTTGGAGTTTTGCCTAGGTGTAAAAGCATGGTTGATGACATAGAACGACTTTGAAAAATCCAGTAAACGGTCAGGGTAGAATTTTGTTTTAAAATTTTTAGTGCCTGTAAAAAATAACAATGACAGAATTATGCCTGCTAATCCGCTCAAAAATACCCATCCCGAAGCGTCCTTTAAAGTGACCATGTAAGTCGAAACAATTAAAGCACCCAATACACCGAAAACGGGAAAAAGAAAAACGAAATTTCTCAGTAATTTAGGACGTCTGAACTCAAAAGATTGCCCATATTCTTTCTCAACAGCAATTCTTAATTCTCTTTTATGTTCTGTGGAGAGTGTATTAAGGTTAAAATCAGTACTAATGTTTTGGTCAGTCAATACTTCCACTTTTGATTTCAGAAAAAAGTAAACCGGTAAAAAATGAAGAAATTTCCATGGGGCTTTTTCATTTCTTTGTGTCAAAATACTTACAATATCGTTAGCAGTGTTCAGTTCAGTATTTTCAATGTCATTAAACCGATCACCGATCTCATATTGCAAATTATTTAAAAAGTCCTCTTTTTTCGAAAACATTCCAAAGCGTTTTATTTTTTTCCCGGATAAACTTTTAGGGCTTCCTTAATGCATTTAACTGCTTTTTCCAATGCTGCTTTTTCAAGCACATATGCAATTCTCACTTCATCATTACCCAACCCTGGTGTAGCATAGAATCCACTGGCAGGAGCCATCATTACAGTTTGTCCTTCGTAGTCAAAAGTTTCCAGAAGCCATCTGCAAAACTGATCAGCGTTATCAATAGGAAATTTAGCAATGCAATAGAAAGCACCTTTTGGTTTAGGACAAGTTACGCCCTCAATTTCATTTAAGCCATCCACTAAAATATCCCTCCTTTCCACATATTCTTCAATAACATCTGTAAAATAGGAATCGGGTGTGTTTAAAGCAGCTTCACTGGCTATTTGAGCTAAGGTAGGAGGAGATAATCTGGCTTGAGCAAATTTCAAAACTGTATCTAATACCTCCTGGTTTCGCGTGATTAATGCCCCGATTCTGGCACCACACATTGAATATCGCTTCGATACTGAGTCAATTAAAACAACATTGTCTTCAATACCCTCAAGGTTCATTACTGAAAATGGTGTATTGTTGTCATAACAAAATTCACGATAAACTTCATCAGCAAACAAAAACAAGTCATGCTTTTTTACAATTTCAGCCAGTTTTAATAATTCAGCTTTTGAATACAGGTAACCGGTTGGATTACCAGGATTACAAATTACAATACCTTTCGTTTTTGAAGTAATTTTCTTTTCAAATTCTTCAATAGGTGGTAAGGCAAATCCGTTTTCAATTGATGCAGTTACCGGTACAATGCTGATGCCTGCTGTTTGAGCAAATCCGTTATAGTTAGCATAAAAAGGCTCCGGGATAATTACTTCATCACCTGGGTTAAAGCATGACATAAAACCGAATACCAATGCTTCCGATCCACCCGTGGTAATAATAATCTGATCGGAATTCACTGCAATACCACTATTGTTATAGTATTTAGCCAAACCTTCCCTGTAAGACAAAAAACCAGCCGAATGACTGTATTCAATTACAGTTCTGTCCATATTTTTTACAGCATCCAATGCCACTTGTGGTGAGGCAATATCAGGTTGACCAATATTTAAATGATATACGGTTTTACCTTGATTTTTTGCTGCTTCTGAAAATGGTACCAATTTTCTGATTGGTGATTCCGGCATATTGATTCCTTTGACGGATATACTTGGCATAACTATAGTTTTTAGTGGTTGCAAATGTAATCATTACCGGAAAAATTAAAATAAAATCGACTTATTTTTTCGTTTAAATCTCTTTCAATAAAACTAATTTATAACTTTGTAAAAATGTTCAAAAAATACCAAAAAGATTTTTCCCTTTTCGGCAGATTACTCGGTTATATTGGTCCATATTGGTTGATTTTTTCAATCGGTTTTGGTCTGACCATCATTTTAGCAATTACAGAGTCAACCAGACCTTTATTGATTGCTGAAATGATTAATACCTTCTTGTCTGATTCTAACGGATCGACCGGTGAGGTAGGGCAGTACATTGGAGATTTTGTCAATAGCATTAGCCCGGGAGAAGACAGCAGGTTATTATCGTGGGTATTGATAATTTTTGGTATTCTGTTTTTTGAAGCCTTTTTTCAATTCGTTGTAGCTTATCTTGGTGCACTTTTAGGACAATCAATTGTTTTAGATGTACGGAAGAGTTTGTTTAAGCACATTCAATCCTTCAGACTAAAGTATTTTGATCAGACCCCAAATGGTACTGTGGTAACACGAATTGTTTCTGATATTGAAGCGATCTCAGACATATTTACTACTGGTTTAATTTCAATTCTGGGTGATATGTTTAAATTACTGATGATTTTCTTTTGGATGTTCTATGTCAACTGGAAAGTTACTTTGTTGATATTAATTCCAATTCCTTTGTTGATTATTGCCACCAGAATTTTTGCACGGGCAATGAAATCCGCTTTTGAGAAGGAAAGAACACAGGTGAACAAATTGAATACGTTTGTACAGGAACATATTTCAGGAATGAGTATCGTTCAGTTGTTTAACAAGGAAAAACCGGAAGCCCACAAATTCGATCAGCTCAACCAGGGGCACCGAAATGCACTTCTGGAAGCTGTATGGGCGACTTCATTGTTTTTTCCTATTGTTGAATTGCTAAGTTCGCTTTCAATCGCGGTACTGATATTATGGTCAATGCTACAGCTTGATTTTAATCCTGAAACCATCAATAATATTTCCGGGATCATGTTTGGGTATATTTTATGGGTAAACATGTTGTATCGTCCAATTCGTCAAATGGCGGACCGTTTTAATATCCTGCAAAGAGGAGTGGTAAGGGCAGAAAGGGTATTTGCAATTTTAGATAGTGATGAGGTGGTGGATACTACCGGGTCAGTTACTAATGTTGACTTTAACGCTCCGGTTAGTTTCGAAAAAGTCTGGTTTGCTTATCAGGATGAAAACTGGATATTAAAGGGAGTAGATATTCATGCTCCTAAACAGCATTCAATAGCATTGGTTGGGACTACAGGTGCCGGAAAATCAACAATTATTAATTTATTAACCCGGTTTTATGATTTCCAGAAAGGAGAAATAAAAATCGGAGATGTTTCAATTAAAGATATTGAAGTAAATGAGTTGAGGAAGAATATTGCCATAGTTCTTCAGGATGTATTCCTGTTTTCTGATACTATTTTTAATAATATCACCATGGGAGATGAAAGCATTTCGCGTGATGAGGTAATAGAGGCAGCTAAAAAAGTAGGGGCTCATGATTTTATTATGAAATTACCGGGCAATTATGATTATGACGTAAAGGAAAGAGGGGGCTTGTTATCGGTTGGACAAAAGCAGTTAATAGCATTTATCAGGGCCTATGTTTATAATCCTAAAATTCTCATTTTAGATGAAGCTACAGCGAGCCTGGATTCCGAATCAGAAGCTTTGATTCAAAATGCTACTTTAGAGTTGCAAAAGGGGAGAACCTCAATTGTAATTGCGCACAGATTATCAACAATTGTTAATTCAGATAAAATATTGGTGATTGATAAGGGAGCGGTAATAGAGGAAGGTTCGCACAATGAATTGATTAAATTAAACGGACAGTATAAAAGACTGTACGACTTAAATTTTGTTTGATTTTATACTTTTGTTTCCGGAAGAATTTCCTTTTTCACAAAACTATTCAGAATCACACCAGTTAAAATCAGACTGATACCTAAAAATACAATTAAGCTTAGATTTTCGTCGAAAATAAAAAAGCCTATTCCCAACGCATAAATAGCACCCACATACTTGATTGGAGTAACTTTGGCTGCTTTCTCAAAAATAAAGGCCTTGGTCATTAAAACCTGTGCAAATTGAGTGAAAACACCAATGATTAATATAATTAGCCATTCAATACCTTTTGGAATAACATAACCATTAATGATACAGAGTATTAACATGACCGGCGTGGCTATCAGAGGAAAATACATCACGACTGTAATAGGTTGATCAGTTTTCCGACATTTCATAATAGCATTATAGGCTACGCCTGAAAATACAGATGAAACGAGGCCCAGCACAAGCCAAAGAGGGTTAAAGCTAATGGAATTTTCACTTCCTAACTGCTTATCCAATCCAATAATAACAACGCCCATAATGGCAGTAATAAAATAAAGCCACTGAATTGGTTTTACGCTTTCATTCTGAAGTTTGATAGCAAATAATACGGTAAATACAGGTGAGAGATACTGAACAGTGGTGGCAATAGCAATAGGGAGGTTTTGGAGGGTGTAAAAGAACATAGTTAAAGCTGTTGCACCAAATATTCCTCTGATCACTAACCATTTTTTATTGTTACCAAAAAAAGGAAACTTCCTTCGCCGGATAATGTAAAAACAAATACTTAGTGAAATAATTGATCTGAAAAGCACCACTTCATAAGGTGGGTACTTTTGGAAAGTGTCAACAAAATTATTAGGATTGGTCAGTAATTTTACAAACAGGTTTACAATAGCAAAACAAAGCGAGGACAATAGCATATAAACTATGCCCTTATTAATTTTGCTGAAATTACTTGCTAAACGTTTCAACGTAGTCTAATGCAGTAAAGTTAAACTCATCACCAAACCAATGCGCCAAAGTATTTCCATCCTTATCAATTAAATAAATTGACGGAAAAATGGCACCGGAATTTTGAATAAAATAATCATCATCATCAACGGTGTAATACTCAAACCCTCCACCGTTATTCTCATTGATAAATTTATCAGCATTTTCCTGGGTACCCGGAAAAACAGCTATAATTTGAGGTGTATTTCCAATTGATTGTGAGAATCCCAGGAGTTTGGCCGCATTTTTACAGTGAGAACAATCACTGGTAAAAAAAGTCAGAATATAGGGCTGATTCTTAATATGATATCTTCCTTCTGTTAAATTACTTAGAGATTCATGGTCAACTGACATTTTTGTAGTTGAAAAATCGCCATAATCTGATTGGTAGATTGGTGTAATGAATGAAACAAAAAAGCCGATTAGTATACCTGGTATAAAAACAATAAATGACTTTATTTTAGGCAAAAACGCTTTAGTGATAAGCACTGCACCTCTTGCAAAGGAGAGAGAGACCAGAATACGGAGTAATATAGTTGTAATTACCCATCCAAAACCTGTTTGGGCAACGGTATTTCTGGTTACAACGTCAAAATTAAACGATAGATAAATCGTTATGAAAATAAAAAATAATCCAATCAGGATTGGTACCAGTTTTTTCATTTACAGCATTAGTTTCTCAATAATAGAAACTATTGAAGTGAGCATGCAACTGTAGTGGTTAAACCAGATTGTGTCCATTCACTATCCAGTTTATCACATTCCTCTTCACCTTCTGTTTTATTTACATTTTCCAAAATATGGTCCTGACTGGTTTTTGCGTTAATTACACCACTGTTAGTGGTTACACAAGTACAGGTTCTGTTTTTTCTACAAGAAGAAAAGGATACAAGAGCTAAAAGGGCAAGAATAAGAGTGATTTTTTTCATGTGTTGTAGTTTTGTTCTTAAGAGTCACATGGAATTCGCCATTTACTGATTCAACTGATATTTACTGAATTGGTCAGGCGCATTTCATTGATTAATTATTTTAATTCACAATTTGTTGTATAATGAGTTCCATCAACTGCTACTTCAGTAGTATCAGACTCATTACAGATATTAATTGCGGTCTGCTTTGTTTGGTTTTCAATGGCAAATGTATTATCAATTTTTGGTTGTTCTTCACCATCAACATGTCTGAAACATTCACACGTTCGTGACTTTCTGCAGGCGCTCAAAGATACTAATGCAAGAATACCAACTATAATACTAAATTTTTTCATCTCTACTTATTTTGAAATACAATATTAATAAAAGTTTCCATACCTACAACCAAAGCTTGCTCATCAATGTCGAATTTTGAATGATGAACCGGGTGTATTATCCCTTTTTTTTCGTTTCGGGTACCAATTCTGATAAAGGTTGATGGAACCTTTTGTCCGTAGAATGCAAAATCTTCGCCTGTCATGCGGATTGGTAGATTTATAACGTTGTCTTCACCAAAATATTGCGATAACTTAGATTTGGTTTTTTCAGTAAGTGGAGGATTATTTTCAAGATAAGGGTACCCTTTTATTATATTAACATCAATATCAGCCCCCATTGACTTGGCAATGAAAGTGGCTTGTTTTTTTATCAGGTGATGCGCCTCTGCCCGCCATTCTTCATTCATTGTTCTGAAGGTTCCCTGTATATCAACAACATCCGGAATTACATTAGTGGCACCCAGCCCTTCAATTCTACCAAAAGACAAAACAGATGGAATAGCCGGATTACAATTTCGACTAATAACCTGTTGCAAAGCTGTGATAATATGAGCTGAAATTAATATAGGGTCAACATTTTGATGCGGCATAGCGCCATGACCACCTTTCCCTGTCACTTTCATATAAATTTCATCACATGAAGCCATGTACATTCCGCTTTTTAATCCTATTTTTCCCACTTCAAGCTCAGGGAAGACATGCAAAGCATAAATTTCATCAACTTTTGGAGATTCTAAAATACCTTCTTTAATCATCATGCTGGCACCACCGGGTAATTTCTCTTCACCAGGTTGAAAAAGAAATTTGACTGCTACATTTAGTTCATCTTTATTCTCCTGAATGTATTTTAAACTTCCGAGTAGCATTGCTGTATGAACATCATGTCCGCAGGCGTGCATCACACCTTCGTTGGCTGATTTATATGATACTGAATTGGCTTCGTTAATTGGCAGTGCGTCAATATCAGCCCTTAAGGCAACGCATTTATCAACGGGACGGTCCGGAGTAATTACTCCCGTAATTCCTGTTCCTGCCATACCAGCTTCGAAGTTAATACCGAAGGAAGATAACTTATCCTGAATATAAGCTGAGGTCTGAAATTCTTTGAATGACAACTCAGGGTGTTGGTGAAGGTGTCGTCTGATTTCAACTACTTCCTCCTGAATCTCTTTCAGTCGCTTCTGCATGGATTCTTTTATCATCAATTGTAGATTTAAAGCCCGAATATATCATTTTACCTGCAACATAGAGCATCAATACCCCAAATATTAACTTTACCACCGAAGGAGATAGTTTTAAGGCAATTTTTGATCCGTAGTATCCTCCAATAACAAATGCCACAGCTATTATGGCACCATAAGAAATATTAACACTGCCTGCCTTATAGTAATTCATTACAGCAAGAATACCAATGGGTGGTAACATTAAAATTAAACTGGTACCCTGAGCCATGTGCTGGTCCATTCCAAGTATATAAACCATTGCTGGTACCATGACTACTCCGCCTCCTATTCCTACAAATCCGCTCATCATACCGGCAAACAATCCTATTAAAATTAAAATAATAATGGTCTGAATGGTCATATATCAAGGTTTAGTGAAAGTTGAGCTACTGGTTTTTTAATGCGCAGGTCTTCTATACCCCAGGCAAAGTCAAATTTCACAAAATAACCCAATAATTTCGACCTTACCCCAATACCGATATCTCCCACAATAGGCTCTATCAGGTTTTTTATATTGATTTCAACAGGATAGTCATTAATGATCTGATTATTGAAATAATTTTCTGGAGATAATGGATGGGGTCCTGTCCATGCTGTCCCAACATCAGTAAATGCAATTAATTGAAAATACCTGAAGAATTCGTTTTTAATTGGGAATGGTGAAATGAAAGTAAAAATTGGTAATCTGAACTCACTGGTAAAAAGGGCAAAGCTATTACCATTTCTGGTGTTTTGGATAAATCCACGTAAAGGAGTCGCTATGGTTTGATATCCGAATCCTTGCGAGGGATCAACTTCAACATCAAAATTAAAATCTGTGCTTGGTCTCAGTACCCAGTTGTTCACTGCTCCCATATAATACAATAATTTCTTTCTGCCTAAAGAAGTGGCACCGGCAAACCGGTTTACCCAAATGAAATTTCTCGTAAGTCTTGTGTAGGACCTTAAGTCAAATCCAAGATTAAAGGTTGGATCATTGTTATTGCCAATTTCCTGCAGGTATTCAGCGAAAACTTTCATCCTTGATCCTCTTCTGATATTGAGCTCCATAGGAATGGAATTATCGAAAACCAATTCCAGGTTAAATCCACCATTTCTATTGTACTGGTCTGGGAAAAATTCTGAGCTCGGTAAGAAAATTTTTCGATCTTGTCTGATATTGGTCGTTAATCTGAGACTTAGTATTTCCGAAAACGGATAACTGATTCTGTACCGAATGTCATGTGTAATCGATTTGGATAAGTCGGTGCTAGAAATGGACTTTTGACGATAATGGAGTAATCTGTGATCGTACCTGTTTTTAAGGGTTTCAATAGATAATAATGTTTCCCCACCACTGTTTAGCGACAATGGAATTCTGATTCCACCAATGAGTTTGTAATCATCAAATAAATCACTGGCACCAATTTTAGTCAGGGAATTTAACCCCGGATTTAAATAAACAGATCCCGGTCCCTGATACAATTGGTAATTAGGGAAAAGGAAATTGTTATCGAAAGTGGAGACAAGATAATCTTTAGTGAAATTGATGTTATAGATGGTATATCTTGGTTGTCGGTTCAGAAATTTTACAATTTTCTGAGGAATTGCAGCTTTAGAGGAGTCCGAATTGACTTTCTTTTTTGGTGTTTCGTCCCCAATTCTGACATGTGTTTTTCTATGATATACATTATTGATAAAAGCCGTATCCTTTTGCTCGTTTGTATTGTTTCGGGCATTGGATTTGGCATTACTTTTTTCAATATAGGAAGCATTCCATATCTCACTTTTAGCCGAAATTTTGTCTTGTTTTAATATTTTAAATTTTCTGTTTTGGTAAATCAGGTAAGCCAACTCCTGGTTGTCACTGATACTATGCTCTTTAATTTCAGTAACATAATTGGTTTGAGGTATGATATCAATTTTATCCCGGTAATGAATGGTAGTGTCAATAAAGTCAATCACACTGTCAATTTTGGCCAGATATCGGTTTCTGATTCCGTTTTGTTCACTGATAAAAAGATAATTATTATCGGATGTTGGTAATGGTAGTGATTCGTTAATTTTAGGGGTGTTGGTGATGCGTTTTAAATATTTAAATGTTCTGTTAAAATATTTGGTGTCGAGTTCAAAAATATCATGTTTTTCATCCAGAAATCGCATCTCAATATCTTTAAAAATGGTGTCGCTGACACGATTTGAAGCGAAAACTATTTTCTGAGAATTATGAGCATATCTGGGGTTCAACTCATCATATAAATCATCTGTAATCCGGGTGACTTTACCACCTGATATCACATATGTAAATAAGTCTGTTTGTCCATTAACCACAGCAGAAAGAATCAAGGTTTTTCCATCATCAGAATAATCAAAACTGAGTACCTTATCCAGGTTGGTAACCGGTTTAAAACCTAACGAAGCTTTATTTTTTGGCTTGTTTTCCAATACATAGATATAATAGTTTAGTTCATCCTTTCTCACAGAAAAGAATCCGATCGCAGTACTGGTAGGGTGCCATTCAATAACAGGAAACGAGTAGTCCTGAATTCTTTCCAATTTTGATTCTGCTTTAAATACTACTGTTGTTTTCTTTGTGATCAGATCATATATTTTTACCCTGTACTGCCCCAAAATATTTTCAACGTAAGCTACTTTTTTTCCATCAGGACTTAATTTAACAGAATATAAAATGCGTTCTTTTTTCTGCTTGATTTCCAAAACATCTCCTTCAGGTTCGATTTGGTACTTATAATCATTGATGTATCGTTTTTTATAAAAAGCTACATAATTTCTGTTCAGTAGTTGAAAATCGAGGGAGATTGTGGTGTAGAGTGAGCGCTCAATATTCTGTGTGAACCGGGTCAGGTTCAAAGCAGATGGGATACTGCTTTTACCATAGGTTTCAGCAATGTAATTCCACATTGCCGCACCGGCATAGATTTTTTCCCTTTGGGTCAGGTTATTAAATTTGCTGATTCTTCCGGTTAAAACCAAATCTTTAACCACACTTTCTATTTCACTGTTCCATCCGTAGGTCAGGTATTTGATTAATCCTTGCTCCATCCAGTCCGGAATCCCGGATTGAATGGATGATTTTAATATATTCTTCCAGTCTTGTCCCAGAAGCATATTTTTAATTAAAATTTCGTAAACAGCAGCTTTTATATTGGCATTAAATTGCTGATGGTCGTTTTCATAGTAGACAAACATTTTTGAACCAAAAATCCTTGAGGTTCCTGCAATTTGGGTTAATTCATTTTCTGTTAATCCAATATTGCTTTGTCTGAACTTCGATTGATTCTCAAAAACAATTACATCTATTTTATCCGGAAAAACAAATTCGAGTTTAGCTTCTGCTTCAAGCAGATAATGGTGTAAACTTTTGGCGGCATATAAAGCCAACTTCTTATCACTACCACTATAGTAAATTTTAAACCGTTTATAATTGTGAAATTTCCAGCTGAAACCGTGATACTGGATTCTGTTCTTACCATATTCCTGTACTGATCCCTGGTAAAATTGTGCTGTCCCACTCAGTGGGGTCAAAATCAGAATCAAAAAAGTAAATATGTAAGTAATTTTAAGCAATCAGACGTTTTAGGTGTAAATATACGAAATTTGGAAGGAGAAAACGTTAATAAATATAAATTTGCAGTGTAAAATTTATGTAATGATTAGAATCCAAAAGTTCACTTTTAACGGTTTTCAGGAAAATACCTATGTTTTGTATGATGAGACAAATGAATGTATTATTATTGATCCGGGCTGTTATGAGAAATTTGAGCAGGAACGTTTAGCAGAATTTATTGAAGCGGAAGGTTTGAA
The DNA here is from genome assembly GCA_965230195.1 of Putridiphycobacter sp. Classification (GTDB taxonomy): domain Bacteria; phylum Bacteroidota; class Bacteroidia; order Flavobacteriales_D; family Crocinitomicaceae; genus Putridiphycobacter. The sequence goes on along the minus strand of OZ245997.1, from coordinate 4,463,096 downwards.
GCCGGTAAAATTGGTAAATACGCATGGTCATATCGATCATGTTTTAGGAAATTATTTTGTGGAGCAGACCTTTAATCTGAAATTGTACGCGCATGAATATACGAATGCAATGTTGGCAATTATCCCCGGACAAATTGCACCTATGTATGGTTTTAATGCCTATCAAATGTCACCTGAGCCAAAACATATACTAAAGGAAGGAGACACTGTTAAGTTTGGTAATTCTTCATTGGAGGTACTACATTGTCCCGGCCATTCTCCTGACCATCTGGTATTTTACTCGCCTGAACAAAATTTCGTGATAAATGGAGATGTATTGTTTCAGGGAAGTTATGGCAGAACAGACTTGCCTGGAGGAGATGCGGCACAGTTAAAAGATTCAATCTTAAATAAAATGTTCAAACTACCTGAAGAAACTGTTGTGTATACAGGGCACGGAGGGGAGACTACAATTGGTACTGAGAAAGAAGGTAACCCGATTTATTTTATCTGATATCTTTAAGAAATACTTCCCAGATTAGTTTGGTTTGATTGCCGAATTCTTTTTCTGTTTGTTTTAGAACGACGCTAATTGACTTTTGGCTTTTTGCACCGTTAACTTTTTGGGTACTGTTAAATTTCGCGTGATATAATCCTGGTTTTATAAATCGAAAGTGATCAATAATCTCAACAGATTTAAGGGTTAACTTATCCAAAGTATGCTGCCCTTTAAAAAGCAGGTTTAAAAAATCGTCAATTGTTAGTGTATCTGTTGAGCTGATAAGTTTCTGATCCCAAATGCTGCCATCAGCAAACAAGTCAGCTGCCATTTTCATGGCCTGTTGCCTGAATTCCGGATCATAGTCCGGATTGGTGATTATGGAAAGGTAGTCGTAATAATCAGATATTTTTTGTTCGGCTCTTGATTCAAACAATGTCAGGTCAGTAGCTATTATTGTATCTCTGAATAAATTACCATCAGGGTCCGCCAGGTTTTTTTCCATATATTCCTCAGCAACATCAGTGGCTTCTTCTGTCATAACATTTTGTTCGTACTTCATGTCATTTTGAGCACATGAAAACAAAATCAGTGACAGTAAAATCAGATATGTATAAAGCAATTTCATTCTGTTATTTGTTGTCTGAATCTCATTTTTACAATTTGATCATTTTCGTAAATGGTTTCTAATACTTCAATATTTTTCAAACTGCTAACCGGCATGGTCATCTTATTAATGAATTCTTCTTTATTGAATAATTCAACACTGAGTGCCTCGTTTTTATCAATCTGATAAATTTCAACATGATCAGCCAACATGGTTCTCAATTGTTCTTTTCTTTTTTTCCAGTCATTGATTTTAGAGTTCGAAAAAATATGAATCATAATGGCATAGTCATTCTTTTTAAGCCTGATGATTTCGCTTCCTGATTCCTTCAGTACTCTTTTGATAGTGTCAGTTTTATAATATGGTGATTTTGTCAGAAAAACAAGTTTGTTTGATTCGGTAATGATCTGAAAACACCCGGTGGTATCACAAGTATGACGAATAGGTGATTCTTTTGGCCTTAGCTCAAGAATTTCGATTGGATATGCAATTGGATCCCCCTGGTCAGCATCTACAAAACAAAAGGTGTAATTCTTACTTTGAGAAGAGGAAAAGATTAAAAGAATAGTAGCAATTACTAATAAAATGACTCCTATTGTCATCCAGCTTTTGTTCGGTATTGGTTTGGATTTTTTTGGAGTAGGATCTGATAAGTTTTCTTTTGTTTTAAAATCATTCCAGTTTTGATAACCAACATACTCCGATAGCAGATTGAGCATGTCAATTCTCGGGAGTTTTGTACTGTCGTTTTTTAAATGAGTATAAAACCATTTTTCACTAATTCTTCCCTGAACTTTATCTGCCAGATCGTTTTGAAAATTTGCGATATCCTGACCCTTCCAGTTTTTAATTTCGGAACTAACACTGTGAGACCTGAGTACAGTCGCAACAATTTTTTGCTTAAGAAGATTAAAATATTTTAATTCCGTTTCGCTCATAAACTACTTTACCACAAGCGTTTTAGGTCATTTTACAATTTGTAAATTGTTTTACAAACCTTTTACAATCAGTGTACAATAGTATCGCAATTTAATCAAATAAGTTTGAGGAAAATCACAGGTGCTAAAATAATTTTTGAAAGCACTTTATAAATCAAATTATTATGAAAACGAAACCAGTAACTAAAATGCAAAGCAGACTGATTAAAAGTATGCTTATGGGAGTTTGTCTGTCGACTTTAATATTTTCCTGTGAGGAAAATTCTAGTCCATATTATAATCAGGAATGGACTGAAAAGTCTATTACTGAGGAGCAGGATTATGTTGCCTATAATGATATCGCTGATCAAAATACTGAAGAGTATAACCGGATTTTTGAAAACAGCCCTAAAAATCCTTTAAATGAACCCTTGTCTACTTTTTCTATTGATGTTGACAATGCATCCTATAGTAATGTCAGACGCTTTTTAAAGCAAGGACAACTACCACCAAAAGATGCTGTAAGAATTGAAGAAATGATTAATTATTTTAATTACGACTACGAATCGCCCTCAGGAGAACATCCATTTACTTTTAAAACAGAGGTAGCTGAATGTCCGTGGAACAATTCTCATAAACTGGTACATATCGGCATTCAGGGAAAAAAAATAGACTATGATAATTTCCAGCCAAGTAACCTGGTATTTTTAATTGATGCTTCAGGTTCAATGTCAGATCATAACAAGTTACCACTTCTTAAACAAGGATTGTCATTATTAGTTGATGAGCTAAGACCCGAAGATAGAGTGGCAATTGTAACCTATGCCGGAAGTGCCGGACTGGTTTTGCCTTCCACACCTGCTTCTGATAAATATTCAATTCTAAATGCTCTGGATCGCATTCAGTCCGGAGGTTCTACTGCCGGAGGACAAGGTATTCAGCTGGCTTATGAAATTGCCCAGCAAAATTTGTTTAAAAATGGTAATAACCGGGTGATTTTGGCAACTGATGGTGACTTTAATGTTGGTGTTTCATCAACTAGTGAATTGGTAAGGTTAATTGAGGAGAAAAGAAAAAGTGATATCTATTTAACCATTTGTGGCTTTGGAATGGGAAATTACAAAGACTCAAGAATGGAGGAGATCTCAAATGCGGGTAATGGAAATTACTTTTATATCGATAATTTTTCTGAAGCAAAGAAAGTTTTTGTAAAGGAAATGAGAGCAAATTTGTTCACCATTGCAAAAGATGTTAAAATTCAGGTTGAATTTAATCCTGAAACAGTGGAGTCCTATCGGTTAATTGGGTTTGAAAACAGAATGCTTGAACATCAGGATTTTACTGATGATACAAAAGATGCGGGGGAATTGGGAGCTGGCCACACCGTTACGGCATTGTATGAAATTGTACCCACAAACCATAAAACAGAGTCCGAGATCAAATTAAAATACCAGAAAAGATCGGTTATTACCGAGTCGGAAGGAGAGTTAATGACCTTGAAGTTTAGGTATAAACCCATTGGAAGTGACTATAGCAATTTGATTTCCACTTTTATTAAAGATGCTTCAACAGAATTTTATGCTTCTTCTAACGACTTTAAATTTTCAGCTGCCGTGGCCGGATTCGGAATGCTGCTCAGAGATTCAAAATATAAAGGTAATGCGAGTTATAATTCAGTTTTATCATGGGGTAAACAAGGAAAAGGAAGGGATAGCGAAGGGTACCGTTCAGAGTTTATTGCTTTGGTTGAAATGGCTAAAGAAATGTCGAATTTAAGAGATTGATCATGAAAAAGTTAAAAGTTTTAATTCTGTTTGGATTAATAGTTTTAATAAGCTGTCAATCTAATAACAAAATGGAATATTCCGGGACTCAAACTACTCAGGAATCCGATACGGAAGCTGGTATTGACAGGCAATTAATTCGTAAAGGAACCATTGCTTTTGAGACAGGTGATATTGATTCAACCCGGACCAGAATTGTAGATAAAGCAAAAAAACTGGGAGGATATATTGCTTCTGATGAAACTTACGAAAACTCAAATGGTGGGACAAATACTATTGTAATTCGACTCCCTAATAAAAAGTTTGAACAGTTTTTAGAAACTACAATTACAGGGACGGAAGAAGTACTTTACAAAACTATAAGTACTGAAGATGTTACTGAAGAATTCCTGGATCTATCGGCAAGGCTATCGGCAAAAAAAGCGCTTGAAAAACGATACATAGACCTGTTAGGAATGGCTAAAACTGTCAAGGACGTTCTTGAAATAGAGCAGGAGTTGGGTTCAATCAGATCAGATATTGAAGCCAGTGAAGGTCGTTTGAACTTTTTAAATAATCAGGTTTCATTTGCGACATTAACATTCAATATTTATAAAAGTGATTCACCTGTTGGTTTTTTAAGTAAAATTGAGGGAGGTTTATCTGATGGCTGGAACTATCTAAGTTTGTTTTTAGTGTTACTTGTCAGTTTATGGCCATTTATATTAGTACCATTGTTAGTTATTTTTGGTATTAAATTCTATAGAAGAAAAAAAGTCTGATAAAAGACAATCATTATTGTTAATAATGATCAAAGTGAACCTTTTATGTGTATTAATCTGATACAAGATGGACAATGTTTTAAGAAAATGGCGGTCAATTTGAGCTTAAAAGTTGATAGTTTATTGGTTAATAGTTTTACTTGTAAATAGTAATGAAATCGATATGAATAAGTTGATTAACAACTGTAATTGCCATATATTTGAGTAAACCCCGTTAGCATGAAAAATACAATCGAATCAAAAAATATGATTTTAAAATCATGTACAAAAGAATTATTGGAAGCTGCTGTTGCTGGTAATTCGTTTTTAGCCAAATCTTTAAACGCTAAAATATCTGAAGGCTGGTCTGAATTTGGCGTACCAGTGTGTCAGTTTGCTTTAAAACAGTTGAATTTGAAAAATACTGATCAAGAGTGGTGGACTTATTTTCCGATTCATAAAGACAATAATGAATTGATTGGAAGCTGTGGTTATAAAGGTGCTCCTGATCAGACAGGAATGGTTGAAATTGGTTTTGAAATCGTAAGGCCGTACCGAAAAAGAGGATTGGCAACCGAAATAGTTAATGCTTTGATAGATAATGCATTTAAATATAATACTGTAAAAAAAGTAATTGCTCATACCAGAAATTCTAAGGGTGATGCTACCAGGGTTCTGGAAAAATGTGGATTAACATGCACTGATGAAGTAAAAAATGAAGGGTATACCAATATGTGGAAATGGACTTTAAACAATCGAAAAAGTAATTAATCCGGTTTTTAAAAAAGAATGCTTACTTTGGTTTGAATATAATTCTCGTATGGGAATACAAACTAAAAGTAAACTGATGAAAAAATCATTTGAAATATCTGAAAAATTTCCGGTTACTGCCAAACAGCTGTATACTGCATGGCTGGATAGTGAGGTGCATTCTGAAATGACCGGAGGAGAGGCGGTTTGTTCTTCAGCAAAAGAAGGTAAATTTACAGCATGGGATGGTTATATTTCCGGATCGAATATTGAATTGAAACCCCATGAAAAAATCATTCAGAACTGGCGAACAACTGAGTTTTTGGAAAGTGACGAAGATTCAAGAATAGAGCTTAGCTTTCGAAATGAAGGGACTGGTTGTGTTTTAACACTTAGTCATACTAATATTCCGGAAGGAGAGGCAGACTATGAGACAGGATGGGTACAACATTATTTTGAACCTATGCAAATGTATTTTGAATCTCTGTAAGTATAATATCTTAGAATTATGAATAAATTATTTTATATAACGGGACTTACTTTTTTAGTGGTATTGATGTCCTGCAATTCGCAAAATGAAACAGAAACCAACGAGGTGGTCAACCAGGAAATTGAAACGGAAATCGGTTATGATTCTTTGCTGGCGGAAAAGTATGGCGCTGATGATTACGGCATGAAAAAATATGTTATGGCTTTTCTGAAGAAAGGACCAAACAGAGACCTGAGTGAGGAAGAAGCTAATTCGCTTCAAATGGCACATATGGAAAATATCGGAAAAATGGCTGAGGCTGGTCAATTGGTTTTGGCCGGCCCTTTTTTCGGGGATGGAGATTTAAGGGGGATTTATATTTTTAATGTTGAAAGTATTGAAGAAGCTGAAACGCTAACGAATACTGATCCGGCAATACAAGCTGGTAGTTTAACCATGGAATTGAAAGAATGGTATGGGTCAGCTGCTGTGGTAGGTATTAATGAGGTTCATAATAAATTGTCAAAAAATCCTCAGTAATATGAAATTCATATTCCCCGTTTTGGCAGTTGCTCTTTTTGCAGCATGTGGTATTCGTTACGACCAGCCGACCGGAAAGGCTGTTGAAGGTGTCAAAAAGCAACGGCCGGGAGCTTTGGATAGTGGTAAGTTTTTTACGGTCAAGCAACAAAATATGTTATATGGAGGTGAGGATTCCTCTCAGCATTTTAATATTTCGAACTTAGATCTTAAGCCTGAACAATTTCATTATGGAATAGGGAGGGAGGCTTTTCCCGCATTGTTAAAACCTGAATTTATTACAGTAAAAGCAGCAGATGCTTTATGGAGTGATGATGAACGTTTTTTAGTAGCTTATTCAGGTAATGAAGTGAAAGCCTATGCTGTAAAAGACTTAATTCGGCACGAGGTGGTCAATGATGAGCTTAATGGAGAGCCTATAATGGCAGCCTATTGCATTCTGGCTGATCTTGGGGCAGTATATACCAGAAATTATGGTGGGCAAACACTCACATTTGGATTAAGTGGTTATACTTATTATGATTCTTTGGTCTGGAACGGTTTGGATGGATTTGTATTATGGGACAGAGAAACTGAAAGTTTGTGGTGGCCTTTAGTAGGTAAGGCTGTTTCCGGTCCTTTGAAACAGGTTAAACTCTTCGAGTTGGATCAGGCCATGTGGAAAGATACGAATTGGAAAAACATTAAGGAAAATTATCCTCAGGCAAAGGTGCTGAAGTCCGGTCAGGACTTTACAAGGCCTTTGACATGGCCAAAACTTGAAAGTACAATCGGAATTGTTGAAAAATACAGTTCGGATGAATAGTTGTAATTTTATATCAGGGTTACAATAGTCCGGTATCATTTCATTTTTTTATTAGAATTTACATTTCTATTTTAAACGAAAATTAGCAGGAAATGAAAACAATACTATTTACTCTGGCTGCAGTAATTCCTTCACTTGCAGCCTTTTCTCAGTCATGGATTCAACTCAATTCTTTACCTACAGGTGTTGAGGGACGGAATCATCCGATTACTTTTGCTCTGGACGGCCATGGTTATATGTTGACCGGAAATTCGAATACAGGAGACCTTAGTGACTTTTTAAGATATGATCCGGCAACTGATAGCTGGACACAATTACCGAATTTTCCAGGAGGAGAACGAGGGTATGCTTATGGTGTTGCAACAAATGGAAAAGGATATGCCGGATTTGGTTTACAGTATGATTTTAGTACAGGATCGGAAACTTATTTTGGGGACTTATGGGAATATGACCCGTCAAACAGTACCTGGACTGAATTAGCGACCTGCCCATGCGAAGCAAGAATTCACCCGGCTATGATTGCAACTGATACTAAGATTTTTGTTGGTTTAGGAGGGGGAGAGACTTCAGGAGATCTCAATGATTGGTGGGAATATGATATCGCCTCTGATACCTGGAGTCAAAAACCAAATTTCCCGAGTACTCAACGACATCATCCTTATTATTTTTCAATCGATAATATTCCATATGTTGGTTTTGGACATCATCAGGCTCAAATATTTAATGACTTTTACAAATATGATCCTGCTTCCGGAACATGGCAACAATTAGCGAGCTTACCAGATCAGGGTAGGGTGGCCGGAACGCAGTTCACTTACAATGGAAAAGGATATGCGCTTAGCGGACAGGGAGAAACGCATCAAAACTTGCCAACAGGAGAGTTTTGGGAGTATGATCCGGTTAATGATGACTGGACACAGTTACCTGCGCATCCCGGTACAGGAAGATGGGCACCCGGATCATTTGTAATTGATGATAAGGTATACATGTCAGGAGGTCAGACTACTTTTGAAGAAAGAGATCTATGGGTATTTGATTTTGTATCATTTTTGTCCGTCGATCAGCCTCAGTTAACAACTAAATTTAATATTTTACCTAATCCTTCAACTGGTATTTTTAATATTTCTTCCGAAGCAGTGTTCAACGAATTATTAATTTATAATATTACAGGTCAGCTGGTAAAAAGAGTTCCTGAAAATACATTTCAAATTGATTTGTCAGATTTAGGGACTGGGTTGTATTATTTACAGTTTATTGTTGAAGGTGAGTCGGTTAGCAAAAAAGTACAGGTTTATTAATTAGCAATTGTCTCAAAACGTCATAATATAATATGACATAACACAGTATTTAAAAAGTTAAAATAAATTATCTTTACCTGTTTAAGATTATTCTCCTGCAGGAAATAATTCGAATAGAGCCTATGAAGAATTTATTAGTTTTTTGCTTCTGTTGTTATTTATCAGCAAGTGTTTTTGCGCAAAAAGATACTTTACCCTCCAGGTTAAAACTATCAGGGGATTTTCGGTTCAGGGTAGAGCAGGACTGGGACTCAAGAAAGTCGGATGGTACTTATCGGGATGATCGGACCAGATTTCGATATCGGTTAAGGTACGGTGCCGTTTACAGGTATAATAGCTGGGCTTCGTTTGGAGCTAGTATCAGGACGGGACAACAGAATAAGCAGCAGGATCCTCAATTGACTTTAGGTAGTGGAACAGGAGAGTTTAGTACACTGCCTATAGGATTAGATAAGGCTTACTTTTTGGCTGATTATTCCTTTTTTTCAGGGTGGATTGGGAAGAACAAATTTCCGTTCAGGAAACAACATGAACTGTTTTGGAGTGATAATGTTTGTCCTGAAGGTATTCATTTGAGTATAAAACATAGGTTTAAAACTAACCTGATTGAAAGTTTAAGCTTGAATGCGGGGCATTTTATAGTGAATACTTCAGGCAAATCACTGGATGCCGATCGATATTTCCAGGGAATACAACTGATCTCTAAACATTGGAATAATCGAATTACTTTCTTCCCTTCGTTTTTTTATTTTAGTAATATGCCTGACATTCCAGACGGTTTTGGAACTTATAATATCGATTATAAAATTGTGAATTTAGGGTTGACACTGATTCTACATCAAAAACTTGGATTAAAAGCTGAATTCGACTGGTATAATAATATCGAAGATATGAATAAGTATCCAGCAGGGGTTTCAACCACATTAAAAAAACAAAAAGAAGGTTTGGTTGCTGGCCTTGAATTAGGAGAGAACAAACAGAAAGGGGATTGGTGTTTTAAACTGGTATATGCCAATTTGGAACGTTATGCAGCTGTGGATTTTTTAGCACAAAATGATTGGGCAAGATGGGATTATTCAGGTATAGGATCACCTGATGGGAGATTGACAAATTTTCATGGTTTGGAAGTTTTTGCTGGCTATTCAATAAGTGAAAAGTTTAATCTAAAAATGAGATATTTCCTGGTGGAACAATTAGTTAGTTATGGTCAGACAAGGGAAACTAACAGCAGGATTAGATTGGATTTGAACATTGGGTTTTAAGCTAAGTTTTCAAAGCATTAAAATAATCGTCAAATTCTTGCTTAGCTTCCGGTGTGAGGTAAGGACCAAGCCTTCCACAGCATAAATTCAGATAGTGAACTTTTAATAAGTTAATATCTGTTTGGTGATGAATTTCAGCGTCTAAAATCCAAAAGTTATTAAGAATATAACCCAGGTTAATAATTCGCTCAATATCCAATTGATTTAATGATGGTATCAGCACACCCTTTTGAATGTACTCTTTCAGCATGACTTCGGCCAGTGCTTTTTCGGCTTCATGTTTTTGATGGTAGGCCGTTCTGATTTTTGGATAATTGTTTAAAATCTCAAAAAGGTTGAGGTAGAAGAACCTGTATTTTATCTGAATGGTAAAATATACCTGATGCAGGTCTAAAAAATACGTCACAGAGGCTTTTTGCCTATCAATGGTTTCAAGCATATTGTACGACTCCTCTGTCATTCTATTGTACAATTCTTCAACTATTAATGCCGCATTTGTAAAATAATAAGTGAAATTGCCCGGACTAATACTCATTTTATCACAAATAGTCCTGACAGTAACATGTTTTAACCCCTTGGTATTAAATAATTCCAATGCCGTAAGGATTATCTTTTCTCTCGTTTTCATAATTTAAATAGTACGTTTGTACTAATTAATGTGATTTTTAGTACATTTGTACAAATATCGTAAGAAACTTTAAATTTAAAATAAGGGATTATGAAATTAATTGACTTTTTGATTGGTTTAACACTGATGAATGCTATGCCTCATTTTGTTTTAGGGGTATGGAAAGCCAGAATGATCAGTGCCTTTGGTTTTGGTAATACTCAGAACATCATTTATGGATTACTCAATTTTGTAGTGGCTATGAGTCTTTATATTTACGAATATGGAGTTGATCAGATTTTAGACAATGGTATTTTTGTGGGAGCATTAAGTGTTTTAGTGATTTATTTTATCACAGGAAAATTTTGGAGAGATCTGTTTAATAAAAAAATGAAGTGATTTATTTTGGTTGAGATGTAAGCAATTTACATTGTATTTTAATCAGAGTATGAAGTTCGAGCTGCATAAATAGCTCTTGGTTTGTTAGCCTTTAGCTTTAAGCTTGTCACAACTAGTAACGATCAACAATCAACAGATAAACTGTTAACAATTTTTAATACCTTAGCTCAAAATAATAACTGAATATGTCAAAGTCAAAGCCTGGTGTGTCAAAAGAAATGAGTGAATTGTACGATAAATTGCTGGTGAATTTTGACTTAGAAAGGAAAGGAAAAACCACACCGTACACCTCATTGAACGGTCATATGACCAGTTTTTTATCTAAAGAAGAGACCATGGGTTTAAGGTTATCGGAGGCTGACAGATCTGCTTTTATTGAAGAGTATAATGGCAAATTGATGGAGCAACATGGCAGGACTATGAAGGAATTTGTTGAGGTTCCCAGGGTTGTTTTGGCTGATACCAATGCCATTGCTGTTTATTTCGGTAAAAGCATTGATTATACGGAAACTTTAAAGCCTAAGTAGTGCTTTAATTTTCCAGATCAAGTCCTTTATGGATGGTCAGAAAATCGATCCAGTCATTCGCCAGTTTATTTTTTAACACTCTTGGGAACTTATGTTGCGCACCATATTTGTCCTTCAACTTCATAAACTCATAAAAATAAGCAGTGGGAATAACAAACAGATCAATATCTCTTAAGGCAAACCTTCTTTCCAAAGCATAATCATCATTTAAACTGCAAAGGGCATCATCAAGTCTGTCCTTAATAATATTTGCTTCAATTGCTTTATCCGAAGAGATAAACCACTGATGAGAAAAAGACTCGTCATTCATTTTACCTAATACTGCAAATTCTCTGACATCAAACTGAAGGTCAACACAAACTTTAGTCAGAGCCTGGGTCATATTGTCAATTGATAAATGCTCTCCGCATAAGCTCAGATAATGCTTGGTCCGGCCAGTTATTTTCAGTTTTAAGCTATTAAGACAGGTAAATTTAATAGTGTCGCCAATTAAATAACGCCATGTCCCGGAGTTAGTGGTGATGACTAAGGCATAATCCTGATTGGTTTCCACCTCGGCTAAGGATAATGCATTATCGTAATTAATTAATTCACCACTACTATTAAAATTAGTGGCGTTAAATGGAATAAACTCATAATAGGTTCCATTGTTTGTAATTAATTCAAGACTATCAGAATTTAAGGGTTGGTAGGCAAAAAATCCCTCAGAAGTTAAATAACTGTCCAGATAAATGACTTTGTCATCAAACAACTCGTTAAAACTTAAAATATAGGGGTCGAAACTTACCCCACCGTGAACATAAAACCTGACATTTGGCCAGAGGTCAAAAATAGAGTCCAGGCCATAAAAATCGATAATACGTTCAATCATTATTTGAACCCAGGAAGGTACACCACAAATGATACCGATATCCCATTTAGGCGCGTTTTTAATAATTTCCGTAATTTTTAATTCCCAATCTTTAAGTGCTCTTATTTTTCTGTCCGGTTTTGAAAACGGAACTAACCATGATGGTACTTTACCCGTAATAATACCACTTAAATCCCCTTCGAAATGATCATTTATAGCATTCAAATTGGTTGAACCGCCAAGAAATAAAATATCTTTTTTATAAAAGTCTGCGGGTAAATCCATTTTAGCCAGTGACAGAAATTGTTTTACCCCCGTTTTTTTGATTGAACTGATCATTTTTTCAGATACCGGGATTTTTTTACTTGAGGATCCGGTTGTACCTGAGGTCAGTGCAAAATTCTTAATTTTTCCCGGCCAGCTGATATCTTCAACACCATTAAGTGTTTTATGCCAGTATTTTTGAAACATCAATTCATAATTGAATAAAGGAACCTTATTTTTGAATTCAGTTTCTATATTTTGAGATTTCAAAACCTGGGAAAATTGATGTTCCTTCCCGAATTCAGTTTTTTTAGCTTTACTCAATAATTTTTTTAGCTGTTTCTTTTGGTTTTCAACACCTTTTTCGTTTACAGGCAAAGTAAATTTCGAAATGTACTTTGTGGTTTCCTTAAGAATTGTTCCTACTACCGGCATGATTTTTTTTACAAAATTAAATCAGGAAATCTGATTTTTATGTACCTGAATAATCATCAAATTATTAAGAAAATATAACGAGTTTAGTTATAATATTAACAAACCGTTAAGAATGTGATGAAATTTTAATGAGTCGGTTCAGGCTGATGCTTAGTGCTATATATTTGTACCCGCAAAATTATTAAGTAGAATAAATTTAAGTGATGGAAGACCAGTTATTAGCTTTAGCAAAAAAGTATGAGACACCTTTATATGTCTATGATGGAGATGTAATTATTGAAAAATACAATCAGTTTAAATCAGCATTTAAAGTAAAGGACTTAAAGATTCATTTTGCAGCCAAGGCTTTGACAAATATGTCAATACTGACTTTGTTTAGGGAATTGGGAGCCGGTTTGGATTGTGTATCGGTTGAAGAGATAGAGTTAGGGAAAAAGGCTGGTTTTAGTCCAAAGGATATCATTTTTACACCAAATGGTGTATCGATAGATGAGTACAGAGCAGCCATAAAAGCCGGAACAAAAATTACCATTGATAACATTACTGTATTGGAGAGAATAGGTCAGGAATTTCCTAAACTACCTGTTTTTATCAGGATCAATCCTCATTTGATGGCAGGTGGTAACAGTAAGATAAGTGTAGGACATATTGGTTCTAAATTTGGGATATCCATTCATCAAATGCCAATTGTATACAGATTGGTTAAAAAGTATAATATTGAGGTGGAAGGCATTCATATTCATACCGGATCTGATATTATTGAACCGGAAATTTTTGAGCGGGTGGCTAATCTGGTTTTTTCAATCGCTGATGAGTTTGAAAATATTCAGTCAATCGATTTTGGGAGTGGCTTTAAGGTACAATATCAGGAGAATGATTTGTATACCGATATTGCTAAAGTAGGCACTCAATTCAGCAAGGCGTTTAATCAATATTGTAAAAAAAGAGGCAGAAACCTGACCTTGAGATTCGAGCCGGGAAAATTTTTAGTAAGCGAAGCCGGTTCCTTTTTAACCAGCGTTAACTTAATCAAACAAACTACAGCCTGTACCTTTGTTTCAGTAAATACCGGGTTTAACCATTTAATTCGTCCAATGTTTTATGATGCTTACCATGCTATTGATAATATTTCAAATCCTGAAGGTGTCAGGAAAATGTACTCAGTTGTAGGGTATATTTGTGAAACTGACACATTTGCTGAGGACAGAATTTTGAACGAAGTCAGAGAGCAGGATGTACTAAGATTTAAAAATGCCGGGGCTTATTGTTTTTCAATGACATCAAATTATAATTCCAGATTAAGACCTGCAGAAGTATTAGTACTGAAAGGCAAAGATTATCTAATCAGAAAGCGGGAAACAATGGATAGCTTATTGGTCAATCAGGTTATACCTGAGGTGGAGAGTTGGGTATAAAATTCTATCTTTACGTTTGTCAAATTAGAATTAATGACAAATGTCTCTGCAAAGTCAATTACTATTTTATCTTATTTTTTTAATACCCGTTGTGGTATATCCTGTTGTTTGGAAAAAGAGTAAGGAAAGACGACTAGTTAAATTTACTATTGGGACTGCAATTACTATTTTTTTGGTCTGGATTACTGCGATTCTTCTTGTCACTTCTTTGTCAGGACATATTGGACCTGGTGACTAAAGAATGAGGTGACCATCTTTAATTGTAAGAAAAGGTTCAATATTATTGGTAAATAAGCTGCCGGTTCCGAGCCCCTGATGCAAAGGGTTATTCTTGGTTAGTGTATATTGAGCAATGGCGTTTAGCCCAATATTGGCTTCCAGTGCTGAGGTGATCCACCATCTTATATTGAGTGAATCAGCAATTGCTATCCATTCATCAGTTCCTTTGAATCCTCCAATCAAACTGGGTTTAAGAATGATGTATTGTGGACAGATTGTTTTCAGTAAACTGACCTTGGTTTCATAACCGGTTATACCTATTAATTCTTCATCCAGGGCAATGGGTACCGGAGTGACTTTGCAGAGTTCAGCCATGGCCTGAGGTTGTTTGGGTTGGATGGGTTGTTCAATAGAATGGATATCAAATTCAGACAACTGACGCAATTTATGGAGTGCTTCCTGTGGTTTAAATGCCCCATTGGCATCAACTCTTAATTCAATTTGATCCCGGTCAAATCTTTTTCTAATATGTTGAAGAATTTTAAGTTCAGTCTCAAAATCAATTGCCCCTATTTTTAACTTAATACAATTGAACTTTTGCGCAATCTTTTCTTCGATTTGCTCAATCATAAACGATTCATCTCCCATCCATATCAAACCGTTTATAGGAATGGAATTTTTACTGTCAGATGATTCAGGTTTAAATATTTGGTAAGGTTTATTCGATTTCAGATCATTAAGTGCTGTTTCAATGGCCAATTGTATTGAAGGATAAGCATCTAAAAGTGTAAGATCACCTATATATTGATTAATGTTTTGGGCTACTTCCTCAATTTTGACTTCATAATCCAGTGGCCAGTCGGGGGACAGGTTTTCGATAATTGACGCTTCACCATAACCTTTAACCTGTGGATTGTCTTCAAGCCAAAGGGTTAAAATCCAGGAGTTTTTTTCTTTTAAAATACCACGGGAGGTTCCTCCCGGACGTTTGAATTTTAAAGTGATTTTTTCGAATTGGGCACAATACATTGGCTTGAGTTTAAGCTCCTAAAATTAGAAAAAAAAGTGTATTTTTGAGCAGTGAATTTACCATCAAGATACTTAGAAGAAGTTGTTGAGCATTTTGCTGCTTTACCAGGGATAGGAAAGAAAACAGCCTTAAGGTTGGTCTTAAATCTTTTGAAGCGGGATGAGGCGGAAATTAAATCTTTTGCAGAAGCATTGAATGGACTGAAAGATAATATTTCAGCATGTAAAACCTGTGGCAATATTACCGATACTGATTTATGCCATATTTGCGTTCAACCCAATAGAAAGCACGATATTATTTGTATTGTGGAAGATATCAGAGACATCATGGCAATTGAGTCCACTGAGCAATTCTATGGGGTTTATCATGTATTAGGTGGTATAATTTCACCAATGGAGGGTGTTGGCCCAAATGATTTGAATGTTGATCAATTAATTAACAGATTGGAAAAAGGAGGGGTGTCAGAAGTTATTCTGGCATTACCAACATCAATGGAAGGGGATACCACTAACTTTTATTTGTATCGTAAAATTGATAGCTTCGGACTTAAAATTACCACATTAACAAGAGGGGTTTCGGTAGGTACTGAATTGCATTATGCAGATGAATTGACCTTGGGCAGATCGATTATTAACCGGATGCCATTCGAAATTAGTATCAGTAAAAAATAAAACCCTTTTTAATTTCTCTTTTCTATACATAAGAATATTTATTGATTAAATTTGAGGTTTTATTAGACCTAATCAGATGCGAAAAATATTAGTTGCAGGAGGGGCCGGTAATGTAGGAAGTGCGTTGACAGACAGATTGATAAATGATGGAATATCCCACGTTACTGTTGTCGATAATTTGTCAACAGGTTCACTGTCTAAATTAAACCTGGATCATCCCAATTTATCTTTTGTAAAAGCAGATGTAAATGATATGGATGAGATTGCTCAAATCATGTCATCCAATCGCTTTGATTATGTTTTTCATTATGCTGCTCTTGTAGGGGTACAACGAACTCAGGAAAATCCTGTTCAGGTTTTAGAGGATATTCAGGGGATCAGGAATATGCTAAAGTTGTCTAAAAATATGGGCATCAAGCGTTTTTTCTTTTCAAGTTCTTCTGAAGTTTATGGTGAACCTGTGGTTATTCCTCAGAATGAGTCTACCACGCCATTGAATTCGAGAATACCTTATGCAGTTGTAAAAAATGTTGGGGAATCCTTTTGTCGTTCCTACCATCAGGAATATGGCCTAGACTATACAATATTTCGATTTTTTAATACTTATGGGCCTCATCAAACTACTGATTTTGTAGTAGCTAAATTTATTGCACAGGCATTGAGGAATGAACCCATTACCATTTATGGAGATGGTAGTCAAACCAGAACATTTTGTTATGTTGATGATAATGTGGATACCTGTATTACTGCCCTTAATGATAATAAAGTAATCAATGATGTGGTTAATGTTGGTGGGGATATTATTATCACGATTTTGGAATTAGCACAAAAAGTAATTGAAATTACAAATAGCCAATCTGAAATAATTCATTTACCACCATTACCAAAAGGTGATATGAAAAGAAGACAGCCGGATAATACAAAAATGAGAAAGATTCTGAATCGGGAACTCATTACTATAGATGAGGGGATAAAAAAACTGATAGAATCGGAAGTGTTTTTAAAAGAAATAGGAATTAAGTAATGTGTGGAATTAACGGCATATTCAAGTTTTCCGGGATCAATTATGCTCAGTCGGTCATTCAAAAAATGAATGACGAAATGGCCCACAGAGGGCCTGATGCCGATCAAATATTTTGTAACGACTTTGTTCATTTTGGACATAGAAGATTGTCCATTATTGACACAGGTGAAAGGTCAAATCAGCCGTTTGTTAGTAATGACGGACGATATGTTTTGACGTTTAACGGAGAGATTTATAATTTTAAGAAATTGAAGGAAAGCCTTCCTGATTATAATTTTGTTACCGATTCCGATACTGAGTTAATAATAGCTGCATATGCTAAATGGGGAAAAAATTGCATTAAGTATTTTAACGGTATGTTCGCTTTTGCAATTTGGGATAATGAAGAAAAAGCATTATTCATTGCAAGGGACCGAATGGGAATCAAACCGTTGTACTATTATTTAGACAACGAGCAAATTGTATTTTCTTCTTCAGTTAAATCTATTTTAAGTTCCGGTATTATTGAACGGAGATTGGAGCCCAATAGTGTAGTTGACTATTTAAGGTTTCAAACCGTGCATGCCCCATATACAATTGTAAAAAATATATTTAGCCTCATGCCCGGGGAATATATGTTTTTGAATGAAGAGAAGCAGGAAATAAAATCATATTGGAGTCCGGTGGAAAACTATCAGGTTGTAAAACCAGACAGAAATGCTATTCTCGGTAATATTAAAGATAAGCTTTCGGAATCGGTTGAAAGAAGATTGATGAGTGATGTACCATTTGGTGCATTTCTTTCAGGTGGAATTGACAGTTCCATTATCGTTGCCCTGATGGCTAAAAGACACCAGCAGAAAATAGATACCTTTTCAGTAGTATTTGATGAAGATGAATTTTCAGAAGCACGTTTTGCTCAAAAAATAGCAGATCAGTATAATACCAATCATCACGAAATTAACCTGTCAGCTGATGAGTTTAAAGGACTTATTCCGGAAGGATTAAAATTTCTTGATCACCCAAGCGGTGACGGACTTAATACTTTTGTAGTATCCCGAAAAACAAAAGAGGCAGGAATAACAATGGCTCTATCAGGTTTAGGAGGAGATGAACTGTTTGGAGGATATTCCATATTTAACCAGGTACAACAAGTCCAATCAAAAAAATGGTTAGGCAGTTTCCCTAATTATGCCAGAAAACAATTAGGAAATGTTTACGATTTTGTAAAAAGAGATGTGTCTTCAGGCAAGATTAAGGCACTGTTGAAACAAGAATACTTTGATACGGAATACATCTATCAGTTTTACAGACAGGTACTGATGGATAATCAAATTGGAAAAGTACTGAATATTGATCGACTGCCATTGAACCGATCCTTCGAAATAGCTCATGAGTTGATTGGATATAAAACCAAAGGCTGGGGATTACCACCTTTGAGCAGAGTTTCTGTATCTGAATTTTCCACCTATATGAGTAATGTCTTACTGCGGGATACCGATCAGATGAGTATGGCCAGCGCTTTAGAGGTAAGGGTTCCGTTTTTGGATCATGAATTGGTGGAATATGTATTGGGTGTGCCGGATAGTATTAAGCAACCCGTTACACCAAAAAAACTTCTGGTTGACGCATTTGCTGATTTGATTCCTGAAGAGATATATAACAGAGAAAAAATGGGATTTGTGCTACCATACGAAAAATGGATGCGGACGGAATTAAAGTCTTTTTGTGAAATGAACCTGAATCATTTGAAAAGATTATCTATTTTTAATGAAAGCGGACTAAATGATCTATGGCAAAAATTTTTAAAGAAAGATAAAAAAGTAACATGGTCGAGAATATGGCCGCTTGTTATACTGGGTAATTGGATAGAACAAAATCAAATTAATGAGTAAGAAGAAAGTTTTAGTTTGTATTGATTGGTATGTGCCGGGCTTCAAGGCTGGTGGTCCAATCCGTTCGGTGGCTAATATTGTTAATGCCTTTAAAAAGGATTTTGAGTTCTATATTTTAACCAGTGCATATGATCTTGGAGAAACAACTACCTATAAAGGTGTACCATTGAATCAATGGCATGACCAGAATGGCGTATTTATCAAATACCTTGATAAGTCGGCCCTTAACTTTCCAACTATCAAGGGGAACCTTATAGAGGTATCACCGGATACTATATATCTAAACAGCCTTTTTTCAAAAATATTCACTTTATACCCTTTACGATATGCCCGAAAGCACAGTACAAACGTAATTTTGGCACCAAGAGGGATGCTGGGCAAAGGTGCTTTGGAAATAAAATCTCAAAAAAAGAAGGCCTTTTTATCAATTGTCCGATTGTTAGGATGGTATAAAAATGTAACATGGCATGCTTCAACCTCTGAAGAGGAATTTGAAATAAAGTCGGTATTTGGTAATAAAGCCAATATTAAAATTGCTCAGAACATTCCTATTGGTCAGGAGTTAGAACTGGACGATATTTTAAATCGAAAAAAGACAGGTTTCTTCAAATTTGTGTTTCTTAGCCGGATTGCCAAAAAGAAAAATTTACATTTTGCTATAGAGGCGCTTAATCAGGTCTCTTCTGAAAATAAAATTGAATTTGATATTTATGGCAATATCGAGGATAAGGAATATTTCGACTCTTTTAAAAAGAAGGTGAATGTCAAAAATGGGAATTTGTCCGTTAATTATAAAGGTGTTATCATCCCAAGTGAGGTACCTGATGTTTATGCGAATGCCGATTTTATGTTACTGCCTACCAGACATGAAAATTATGGACATGCCATAGTAGAGGCATGGGCAAATGGTTGTCCGGTTATTATAAGTAAGAATACACCCTGGAAAAATTTAAGATCAAGAGATTTAGGATGGGATGTCAATATAGATAAAGTGGATGATCTGGTAAAAGCTATTCAGGAGAGTGTGGATCTGGATTTTACTTCGTATATTCAGATGGTAAGAGCCAGTTATAACTTTTTCAGCAGAACTATTTTGGATGAAAACGTTTTAAATGATAATAAAGCACTCTTTGACGAATGAAAACTGATTTATCCTCTTTCAATAATTCCTGGTATAAACCCGGTTCCAAATTAAAAATTTTGATTTGGTTTTTCTTTAATGCCTTTTTCTTAAAAAACAAGTATAATCCTTTTAGTGGATTAAAAGTAGGGGTATTGAAAATGTTTGGAGCGAAAATAGGGAAGGGAGTTGTCATCAAACCATCAGTATCTGTTAAATATCCCTGGAAACTAAAAATTGGTGATTATACATGGATAGGAGAAGAAGTGTGGATAGATAATCTGGATGATGTTAAGATAGGGAGTCATGTTTGTATTTCTCAGGGCGCTTTATTGCTATGTGGTAATCATAATTTTAAAAAAGCCAGCTTTGATTTAATGGTAAAGCCAATTGTACTTGAAGATGGTGTTTGGGTAGGGGCTAAATCTATGGTTACTCAAGGGGTAGTCTGTAAAACACATTCGGTATTAAGTGTTCAATCTGTTGCTACTTCAGATTTGGAACCTTATAGTATATATCAGGGTATACCAGCCGTTAAAATCAGAGAAAGGAAAATTGATGAAGCCTAAAGTTTCAATAATTACAGTCGCTTATAATGCCGCACAATTTATTGAAGATACCATTAAATCAGTGGTATCGCAGGATTATGATAATATTGAGTATATCATAATAGATGGTGCTTCAACTGATAATACATTAGATATTTGTAATGCCTATAATGATGGTATTGATGTTCTCGTTTCTGAACCCGATAAAGGCATTTATGATGCCATGAATAAAGGTATTAAAAATGCAACCGGTGAAATTGTTGGTATTCTTAACGCGGATGACTTTTATAGTTCTAACACTGTAATTTCTGACGTGGTGAATGTTTTTTTGGAAACAAAAGCACCCTGCGTCTACGCAGACCTGGTTTATGTTGATCAATCTAACCCTGATAAAATAACAAGAAAGTGGGTTTCGGGACAGTATCGAAAAAACGCTTTTATGAAAGGGTGGATGCCTCCACACCCTACTTTTTTTATTGAAAAAAAATGGTACGATCAATACGGTGGATATAGTTTGGAGTTAAAATCAGCAGCAGACTATGAGCTGATGCTGAGAATGATACATAAAAATAACCTCATACCCGGGTACCTGAATAAAGTCATCACAAAAATGAGAGTAGGTGGGGTGAGTAATGCTTCTGTAAAAAATCGTATAAAGGCTAATATGGAGGATAGAAAGGCCTGGGAAATGAACGGTATGAAACCAGGAAAATTTACTTTAATCAGAAAACCACTCTCAAAAATAATTCAGTTTTATAAAAAGTGATTTTTCATAATTGTTTGGCATTTAGAGTGTTTTACAATTTAAAAATCGTATATTAGTAGGGAATCAGAAAATAAGTAACATTTAAAACCCTATAATAAAAAGCCCAGGTTATTTGTGATTTTCATCTAACAGGTTTAGATCCCCAACTCTTGCCTGATATTTCGAAACACAAAATATCACTAATAGATTCATTAGTATCATTTATACCAGGAAGGGCCATTTCAACTGTTCGTTGAGCAGGTTGCAGAAACGTTTAATACGAATCAACTTAACCGGCAGTTTGTTTTAAGATTGGTTTTGCTATTGATTTTGGTAAGACTTGTATTTATGGCGTCTGTAGTTAATTCTTATCCGAGTTAATGTACACTCTTCTGCTTTATTTTCCGATTCATATTGAGTTAACGGTTTAGTATGACAAGCAAAAGAATGATAACGGATTTTAGCTCTGTTTCCTATTTGAGACTTAACAGTTCTAAAAGATTAAATGGAAAGTCAGATCTGACTATGAATGGCAATAGCAACGGACACAGCCTGACTGATGATGTTACATTATCAGACTTTTATTCCAGACTTCACAGAGCATTGAATAAATTCTCAAATGGTAACTCCTATACCATTTCGCCTACCATTCATTACGCTAATCAGGTTGTTTTCCAAAGCTTGTTTAACATTGATGATGTTGTAATTGTAGATCAGTTTTTTTATAAAAATAAAGAGCTGGCATCTAAGATAAGGTCTCAGGTTTCTAAAATTCTATTGTGTAAAAACAACGATTTTGAAATGTTAGACCGTTTATGTGGCAAGCTAAGGAGGAATAAAAAACTCAAGAGAATATGGTATTGTGTTGAGAGCAATTTTAATCGCATCAATCACCAAGATTTTAATTCAAAATTGTACTCTCTCATTAATAAACATAATAAACTGCACGTCTATCTTAATAAAACTGACGATTACAATATTGATGGGAATCATTTTTTAGAAAATTCGAAAAAGGTAATTTTTAGTCGGCATCTTAATTTTTTGGCTGTTCCTTTAACGTATACCATTTTTCCCGATTCCGGTTTTTACGAAAACGTTCAGAAGTTAAACAGTGAAAATAAGCTTCCGTCAAAGTTATTTTCGGGCCTTACCATTTCAGATATGCTATCCACAATCGATTTTTTAGAAACGAATAAAGATGGTCGCATTGAGGTAGAATTAGCCAGAAAAATAAGACAGGTAAATGGTCAATTGATGCAAGCCGGTCTCCCTGTTACGTCTTATAATGAAAGTCCTGTTTTTTCAATTGCCACACCAACTATTAAAAGTGCTATTTTACTCAATAAAACCCTGTTTGAAAAGGGTTTTTATTTAGATGCACCATACTTATCAGGTTTCGGTATGTTTGAGCCCTGTTTAAGCTTTCAGATCAAAAAAACACATAGTGAAGAAAATGTTAAGCGTTTCATTGATATACTTTCAGAATGCTATGTAAAAGTTATGAAAAAACTTGAAATCAAGAGAAAGTTTACGGTCAGGCATTTTCGTAAATTGAAATATGATATTTCTGAAAGAAGTTTGATTAACTGGATAGTAGAAGATCCGGGTCTGAATATTGTTTGGTATGACTCAATAGAGGATATTGGCAAAGAAAGTTGGAATAGCTGGTTTCCCGGGCTTATTACTATGAATTACGACTGGATAAAGTTAGCTGAGGAAAAACTACCTGACAGGTTGATTTATTACACCATTGAGTACCGGGATAAAGTTGTTTTATCAACAGTTTTGACAATTGCTGATGTAAAGAGTGAATTTCATCTTGATAAGGAGCTTTCCATCAACGCTGAAGTATTGAGAGGAGAGGAATTATTTGCATTGAGAGATAAAGTCATTTATAGTGGTACAAGAGTTTCTTCAGGACAACAGGTTTGGATTGATCGTGGATTCAAAGATTGGAAAATGGCAGTTAAGAAAATGCTGGATGATCTGAAAGGGCTGGCGTTAGAAGAGAATTGTTCGGCAGTATATCTTTCCTATTTCTCAGAGGCTGATGAAAGCCTGTTTGACACTTTTCAACGGCATTCGTTTTTGAAATATGATGCATCTAAAGCTTATGTTTTAAATAATTTGGCTGATTATGGGACGGAGTTATGGTTGAAAAGACTTCGAAGTAAAGCGAGATATGATTGGTTAAGACGCTACGGAGCAACCAATGTGGCTTCGAGGTTTAATTATATTGTAGTCAGCTCTGAAGAGTATTGTGGTCCGGAGAGAATAAAAAATTGGTATCAACTGTATTTAAATGTTCAGCAAAAGGGATTAGTTGTTTCAACAGATCCTGTGGGGCTCCCATTTTTTGTAGGGATGCTTAGATTGAAAGATGGTATTTTTATTGAAGTGACAGATAATCACACCAATGAAGTGGTTGGGTTTATTTATGGAAAATCAGAAGGAGATTCATTTGCGGCTATTTTAATTGGTATGGATTATAATTATCAAAAAGACAGAATATATAATTACTTATTAATGGCAATAATAAGAGAGGGGCAAAAATTGGGATTTCAAGGGATTAGCATGGGGATAACAGCTGATACTGAGAAACGGATTTTGAGGTGTGATCCGAAGGAGAGTTTTATTTTTGCTTATAAATGGGACACTTTTAACGAAGACACTATCCGCTTTTCATCTGTTTAATATCAGGAAATACATGAAAATGTATTAACATAAATATTAAATAAAATGAAAACTTTAATGTATCCCTCAAATGTTGATGTAAAAGAGGAAAAACTAAACTGGTACAGTAAAAAAATCCAGGATTCGGAACATTATCAAAAAATGATTTATGAGGTTGGTTTGAATGAGCAAATCATTTTGAATAGAAAAGGGAAAAAAGTCGGACTGAAAAACGGTTACAGAATAATTGAATTCTCGTCATGTTCTTATCTGGGGTTGGAGGTAGACCAAAGGTTGGAAAATGCTGCTGTAAACGCTATTAAAACTTATGGTGTTCAGTTTGCTGCAGCGAGAACCAGGTTAGCTCCTGAATTGAATTTTATCCTTCATGAAAAGTTATCCGAAATATTCGGAGCACCATCATTAACATTTAGTACAACTGGTTTGATCCATCTGGCAGTTTTACCATTATTGGGTGCTGATGAGTTACCTTCGTACAAGATTCACAATAAACCATTGTGGATCATTGATAAAACGGCACATGCTTCAATTCAGATCCAACGTGGTTTGATGAGTCAGTTTGGTGATGTAAAAAGAGTAGATTTTCAAGATAAACCTGCTTTAGAGGAAGCATTTGTGATGGCATATGAAAAAGGAATGACTCCAATTACATTGTCAGATTCATTAGGGTCAATGGGAGGAGAGGTTCCGGTTAAAACACTATTCCACCTTGCTGAGAAATATAAAGGTTATTGTTATATAGATGATGCCCATGGTACCTCAATTTTAGGAGAAAATGGTAATGGATATGTGTTGAACATCACTAAAAAATTTCCGCCGAGATTGATATTGGCTTCCTCATTGTCGAAAGCATTTGGATCAAATGGTGGATGTTTATCCCTAAATTCTGCTGAAGATATTAAGGTAGTAAAAAGGTATTCGATACCATTTGCATTTGGCGGACCTTTGTCTATTGGTGGAATGGCTGCCAATATTGCATCATGTGATATTCATTTGTCTGGCGAAATCTACCAACTCCAGGCAAAACTGTTCGAAAATGTTAGATATTTTGATGATACAATTAAGGTCAAAACGGCTAATGCTTATAGTGTTTCACCAATCAGAGGAATAATTGTGGGAGATGAGGAAGAATGCATCAATGTGTGTAAGCAACTGTTTGAAAGCGGTTTTTATACGACCTGTGCTATGTATCCAACAGTGCCCAAAAACAAAGCATTGATCAGAATAGCATTATCTGCAATTCATACAAAAGCGCAGATAAAAGGATTGATCGAAGCTGTAGAAAAACTGCTTAAATGACATAATAAAAAAGGCATTAATCTTATTGACTAATGCCTTTTTAAAGTTAAATTTTTATGCTGATTAATGTGTCTGAGCAGCTAAATAGCGCTCGGCATCCAATGCAGCCATACATCCGGTTCCGGCAGCTGTAACAGCTTGTCGGTATACATGGTCAGCAGCATCTCCCGATACAAATACACCCGGTACATTGGTTTTAGACGTACCTGGTTCGTTAATAATATAACCAGTTTCATCAAGATCTAAATAATCTTTAAAAATGTCAGTGTTTGGTTTATGTCCAATAGCTACAAAGAATCCCGTTGCAGGTACTTCATGTTCTTCACCGGTTTGGTTATTTCTGACCTTTGCTCCGGTAACACCATTTCCATCTCCCAATACTTCAACGGTCTCAGTGTTATATAAAATTTCGATATTTTCAGTGTTTTTCACTCTGTTAGCCATTATTTTTGAAGCTCTGAATTCATCCCGTCTGACTAACATTGTAACTTTACTGGCCAAATTTGATAAGTAGTGCGCTTCTTCACATGCAGAATCTCCTGCACCAACAATTATCGTTTCCTGACCCTTATAAAAGAAACCATCACAAACGGCACAGGCAGATACACCTCCACCAATTTTCAGGTAATGTTGTTCAGATTCTAATCCTAAGTATTTAGCAGATGCTCCTGTTGCAATAATAACAGTGTCAGCATGAATTTCTTTAGTCTCGTCAACCCACACTTTATGTACTGGTCCTGAAAAGTCTACTTTTGTGACCCATCCGTGCCTGATATCAGCATCAAATCGCTTGGCTTGCGCTTCAAGTTGAACCATCATTTCAGGTCCGGTTACGCCATCAGGATATCCTGGGAAATTTTCTACTTCGTTTGTCGTTGTAAGTTGTCCACCTGGTTGTAACCCCTGATATAATACGGGCTGCATACTTGCTCTTGAAGCATAAATAGCGGCAGTATAACCGGCCGGACCTGATCCTATAATTAAACATTTGACCTTTTCAATATCGCTCATTGTAATTTTTTTTAATTAATCAGACAAATATAGTTGAATTTTTAAAAATGTTTGATTTGGAAAGGATTCATATTGTGTCTTAAAATTGGATTGCAAATAATGGGGGCATAATATTTGTTTTTCACAATAAAGGATGTATTTTTGCAAAAATTATACCTACTATATTCATGATTGACCAAAGTTTATTTGACAAGAAAAAGCTGTATCCATTTCAAAAAGAAGTAGTTGACAAGATAATTGACAAGATAAGCACGAACAAAGAAAATTCTAACTTATTGTACCAATTACCAACTGGGGGAGGAAAGACCGTTATTTTTTCAAATATTGCCAAAAGGTTTATCGATCTCAAAAAGAAAAAAGTACTGATTTTGACACATAGAATTGAGTTATGTGTTCAAACCTCCAAGCAGTTAAATGCTTTGGGTATTAATAATAAGGTGATT
Source organism: Putridiphycobacter sp. (assembly GCA_965230195.1). Classification (GTDB taxonomy): domain Bacteria; phylum Bacteroidota; class Bacteroidia; order Flavobacteriales_D; family Crocinitomicaceae; genus Putridiphycobacter. The sequence continues at coordinate 4,436,271 of OZ245997.1, read as the reverse complement.
AATTCTTCGGTAAAAACCATTGAAAACCATGAAGAGTTTAATTCCTATACTGCTATGGTGGAGACGTTGAACAATCGTCTTCAGGAAAATAGTGATTTTGTACAGAATATAGGTTTGGTAATTGTAGATGAGGCCCATAACAATTCTTTCAGAAAAATATTCCAGTATTTTGATGATATCAATATTCTTGGAGTTACAGCTACACCATTGAGCTCAAACAGAGCTTTGCCGTTAAATGATAATTATGATGAACTAATTGTTGGTCACAGTATCAAATCCCTGATTGAAAGTCAATATCTGGCAGATGCAGAAACATTTACTTATGATGTCAATCTTCATGGGTTGAAGATCGGGTCTAACGGAGACTTTACCATTAGCTCTTCGGACAAGGTGTACAGCAATTATTTCATGCAGGAAAAATTACTATTTGCTTACGAAGAAGTTGCAGTTGGGAGAAAAACTTTAATTTTTAATAGTGGAATAGAATCTTCCAGAGCGGTATACGCTCTGTTTAAGAAACACAATTATAAAGTACGTCATCTGGACAGTACTTATAGCGATACTGACAGGAAGGAAATTTTAAAATGGTTTAAAATCACGCCTGGCGCTATTTTGACTTCGGTAGGAATTTTAACTACAGGTTTTGATGAGCCAACAGTTGAAAGTATTATCCTAAACCGGGCTACACGATCATTGACATTATACCATCAAATGATTGGTAGAGGGTCCAGAATTTTGAAAAATAAAAAGAACTTCCAGGTTATTGATCTTGGAAATAATGTTCGTCGATTTGGTTATTGGCAGGAGTTTATTGACTGGCAGGATGCTTTCAGATTTCCGGATAGATTTTTAGAGTCGAGATTAAGCGAAGAAGATGACATATTGTTTGAAGCTGAGTATGAGTTGTCCAGGTCAGTAAAGGCTAAGTTAATCAATCCTGATAAGATAGAATTGTTTTCTATGAAGGCTGTTTATGATAAATGCATTCAGGATGGTAGAAAAGGAAAGGATGCTGTAGATGTTTCTATGGATAATCATTTTGAAGTGATTGCCGAAAATTCTGAAGATGTTTATGATGGTATTAATTTGTTGAACGATTTACAGGATGATATCGAGCGGAGGTTAAAGCACTATACAAAATGTATCACCAAAGCTACTGATAGTTACCTGGCCTGGTTAAAAGAAACTTATAACCGACAGCTGACTCAAAAACTGAGAGCAGAGCTTCCGGCAGAGTAGGAAGTATGATCTGATTTACAATAGCACAGACTGGTCCGGAACTTTCCCGGGTGTTATTATCAATTAATTAGTAAATGCTATGTGATTTACCTTAATGAGGCGTTTAAATCCTTTTCAAGGTTCATTCTGATCTTGTCCATGATTTTATCCACAACCTTATCCTTTAATGTATTTTCACTATCCTGAAAAATAAAGTTAACGGCATAAGATTTTTTGTTCTTATCCAGGTTTTTACCCTCATAGACATCAAAAAGTCCGACCTCTTTTAACAATTTTCTGTCCGTTTTTTTAGCGATATTTTCTATTTCTCTAAACTTGACACTCTTGTCTAAAAGAAGAGAAAAATCACGTCTTACGAACTGTGTTTTAGGAAGTGGCTTATACTTTATAGAGTTCAGGAAATGGTGATTAACTATTTCTGTCCAGTCTAAATCAGCATAAAATACCTGGTTTTTTATACCATTTGATTTTAGAATATCGGACTTAACCCATCCAATTTCAGCAATTCGCTTTTTACCCAAATCAATTGCAAAGCCATCTTCATAAATGTCACTGGTCAGTGAGGTATATGATAAGTTTTTATTAATTCCCAAACGATTCAGCAAACTATCAACAGTTCCCCTTAAGGTAAAAAAAGAAGATTTTTCTTTTGAGGCGGCCCAGTTTTCGTTTTCTTTCATTCCGGTAATCCAAAGGCCAATTTTTTCTACTTCTCTGTATTTTCCTTCAACTTTTGCATAAACTTTTCCAAACTCAAACAATTTCAAGTCAGGCTGCTGACGGTTTTGATTGTGAGCAACACTTGTCAGTCCTCCAAAAAGCATGCTTTGGCGCATAATGTCCAATTCATTACTCAAAGGGTTAAGCAAAGTGACATTGTACTCAGGTTTTAAAACCTCACTATTGGTTGTTTCAATAGTCTTTGATGACATCAAAGAATTATTCATGATCTCGTAGAAGCCATTCGATACCAGTAAATCAGCAGTTAAGTTATACAGTTTGTCCTTATTGGGTTTAGTTTGGTAAGAGATAGAAGCGTTCAACTTAGCTGGAATTTCAACTTTGTTAAAGCCATATATTCTTAAAACCTCTTCTATAAGGTCAGCCTCTCTTTTAACATCTACTCTGTAAGGTGGTACACTCATTTCAAGATCGCTACCATTTTGCTGATCAACAATAATGTCTAATTCATTTAGAATTGAAATGATATCCTGATCTGAAAGGTCAGTTCCTGTTAACTGCCTGCACCGGTCCAGATTAAGTTGTACTTTGAAGTCTTTTATCGGTTCAGGATAATTATCCTGTGCTTCAACAACCTTTGCACCTGTTTCTTTTTCTAAAAGATAAACAGCTCTTTCAAGGGCAAAACGAATAGCATTCGGATCAACTCCACGTTCAAATCTAAAAGATGAATCGGTATTTAGTCCGTGCCGTTTTGCTGCTTTTCTGGTCACTACAGGGTTAAAATAAGCTGATTCAAGAAAAATATCTGTTGTACCATCAGTCACACCTGAATCTTCTCCTCCAAAAATCCCGGCAATACACATAGGTTCATTACCGTTGGCAATCACTAAATCCTGAGGATTTAAGTCCCGTTTTTCGCCATCAAGAGTAGTAATCTGCTCAGCTGATTTGGCAAACCGGACGTTAATTTCACCTCCCACTTTTTTTAGGTCAAATGCATGTAAAGGTTGTCCGGTTTCATGCATTACATAATTGGTAATGTCTACAACATTATTAATAGGTTTCAGTCCTATTGTTCTCAATTTGTTTTGTAACCACTCCGGTGAAGGTTTAACAGTAATGTTTGAAAGAACAGCTCCTGCATATCGTTGACAAGCCTCCTTGTCATCAACTTGCACCTTAAAGGCACCTGTATAATTAAGAGGAGTTGTTTCAGGTAGCTTAATTTCAATGTTTGCTTTATTGTGATAATTAAAATAAGCTTTTAAATCCTTTGCCACTCCAATATGTCCCATGGCATCAGCACGGTTAGGAGTTAACCCTATTTCAATTAAATAATCGTCTTCAATATTAAAAAATGCTTTCGCTTCAGTTCCTACTTCTGCCGTGGCATCCAATACCATTATACCATCATGACTGGTTCCCAAACCAATCTCATCTTCGGCACATATCATTCCAAACGATTCAACACCTCTTATTTTTGATTTTTTAATCTTAAAAGATTCGTTTTCATTTGGCCATAGTTCTGCTCCAACTGTTGCCACAACTACTTTTTGTCCGGCATCAACATTAGGAGCACCACAAACTATTTGTAATGGCTCATCCTGTCCAACATTAACCTTGGTGACACTCAGACGGTCAGCATCAGGATGTTTGGTTTTAGACATTACTTCACCAATTACAAGACCTTTTAATCCACCTTTAACGGATTCCACTTTTTCAATACCCTCTACCTCCAAACCGGTATCGGTTAAAATAGTAGAAATTTGATTTACATCTAAGTCTGTACTAATGTAGTTTTTAAGCCAATTGAACGATATTTTCATTACGCCGTTTAAATTTAGGGGTCAAAGGTAAGAAAAACCTTATTTTTTCGGAGAGCACTAACAGTTTATTTTTGGAATTAACAGATCTAATTTAGAAAGCTTCCAATTACCTGGAATTCCGGTCTTCTAAATTTGCTTTTCTGGCTGAAATTTATGGTTTCATATAATTTCTAAATCCTTAATCCTTGTTTTAAACCCCAATGACAAGGCAATTTTTTTGTGAGTTGTTAGGGTTTTATAGTGTTTCTAAAAATTCCTGCAAATAATTAAGACCGGAGATCAGTTCTTTTTGAGTAAACTCATTATTTTTGCCAGCATATGAATGCCTTTAAATCTTCAGAGTTAACACTTAATAAAGAAGGAAAATTATACCATTTGAATATTGGACCGGATGATGTTGCCGAAACGGTTATATTGGTAGGAGACCAAAGCAGGGTGGAAACCGTTGCTGCTTTCTTCGATACAATTAGATTTAAAACACAGCACCGTGAATTTGCAACGATTACAGGTTCCTATAAAAATCAGGAAATAACGGTAATGAGTCACGGAATTGGTTGTGATAATATGGATATTGTATTAACCGAATTAGATGCAGCGGTAAATATTGATTTGGAAAAAAGAGAAATAAGACCTGATTTAAAATCATTGAATTTAGTGAGAATAGGGACTTGTGGTGCGTTACATTCGGATATTGAGGTGGGATCAGCTATTGTATCAAACTATGCTTTAGGAATGGATGGTGTGGCTAATTTTTATGACTTAACCATTGACCAGGAAATCAGGAATGGTTTGGATGCTTTTAAGTCTCAAACTAACTGGCCGGATGACCTTGTTATACCATATTTTGCTAAAGCAAATCAGGAATTGGTGGATGTATTGGCGGATTGTGGTGAAAAAGGAATAACAGTAACTGCTAATGGGTTTTACGGCCCTCAGGGAAGAGGCATTCGATTACCACTTAAATCGTATGATTTTAAAGAAAACATACGACAGTTTAACTGGAATAATTGTCGTGTGACCAATCTTGAAATGGAAACCTCTGCCTTATTATCTCTTGCCGAAGGATTGGGGCACAAAGCCACAACAATATGTTTGGTTTTAGCCAATAGGTACAATAATACATTCGAATCTGATTTTGATTCAAAAATGAAAACATTGATTCAAAATGTACTGGATCGTGTATTGACTTTGAACTAGTGTTACGAAAATCGTTTCAAACTGTGAAATTTGTGGGTGTATTTATCCTGCTCGTCATTGTAAATACCTTTTAAGTCAGCAAAATCAATTCTAACTCTGCCATGTGCATGTATAATCTCATCTTTCGAAATTAGTATACCAACATGAGTCACTTTATCAGAGCTTGTGGTGTAAAAAGCTACATCTCCAACCAGGCGGTCACTCCATTGAATATTTTTACTCTCAGTGATAACTTGTTGTGAGGCATCTCTTGGAAGGGAAATATTAATGGCCTTAAAAATATTCTGAACTAATCCTGAACAATCTATTCCATAAACAGATTTACCACCCCATAGGTATGGGGCGTTTAAAAAGTACTGACTCAGTCTTTTGATATCTGAGTAAGAAGCAGTTTCAACGGATTCATTGACTTCGTAAGTTTCTGAGCCCAGCTGACAGGTTTCACCATTAAAAAAAGGTAAACTGGAGCCCAGCAATATAGAAATCTCTCCTTTAGGACCAGTTAAGCTAAGTGTTTTGGAAACAACCGGAAAATGCTTAACTCCGATTCCCTTATGATAAGTTTCCCTGTCAATAAATACCAGTTGCTTAAAATCCATCCAGCCACTATAACCATCAAAGTGATTTTTTACGCGGATCCATGGCTGTCCGTCAATCAATATTTCAACATGATCGCCAAACAACAGTTGTGATACAATTTCAGATTCATCTGATGCTTCGGACCGGATTGGGGCTATGGCTAAATTGCAAATACCGTATTTCATCTGTATATATTTATTATTTTTAATGGTCAGATGGAACCTTCATATGGTTATAACCTTGTGTAATATAGGTTTTAATATGTCGGTTTCATTAATCAATAAATTAAAAGGTCATCAAAAAAGTACCGGAGTAATTGTTATTCTGTAGGGATGGTATAAAGTTAATACTTAAATCATTATTCTTTTTTTTCCAGGGATTCCAGTTTTTTAAAGGCTCAAAATGATAAACAGTGTTGGTAACCAGAATGGCTATTCCTGCTCCCAAAAGCACGTCCGGGACCCAATGCCTGTTGTTAATAACCCGTAAAGCTCCGGTAGCTCCTGAAAAAAGATAGCCGCTTAGTCCAATAAGCTTATTAGTCTGGTAATATTCATTAAATAAAACCTGACTGGCAACAAAAGCCTGAGAGGTATGTCCTGATGGAAAAGAAGTAAATGAACTATTGTCAGGACGTTGTACTTTTAATGTATTCTTTAGCAGGTGGACTATTCCGGAGGTAACAGCTTCCGATATTATCAAAAATTTTGTTTGATTCCATACTGAGTTCCGGGCTTTGAATTTTAGCATATCAAATGCATATAATTCTACAATGGGAGCATATTGGATATAGTCGTCGAGTGAAGTACTGTAACCGTCAAATGGCTTTAGAATTTTGGTTTGCAGATCCATTTTAAATTGATCGCCATTTATTGCAAAAGCTGCACCTGTTAGAGTTAAGGGTACAATACTCTTTACTAATAATGATTGTTTGGGGAGATCCAGGGCATCACCAGTCCACTTGATTTTTTGATACCTGAATTTGCTATCGGTTTGTGCGGTTAACAGCAGTGGAAAAATAAGAAACAGAAGTGCGTACTTTTTCATTAATTGAATCGTTTTTTTAGATTTAAAAAGGGTTTTTCGAAGTAAGTATAACTTAAACGTGAAACCAAATAAGTTAGTCCGGTTCCAAAAACAAAAAATAAGATAACTTGCAAAATTGAATGACTATTAAAGTAGGTGGATCTAGTCAGCAGGTAGGTCAGGACATAAAAAACCACCAGATGATAAAGATAAAGTCCATACGAAATCCGGCCTAAATGTGTGAAAAGTTTAAGGCGACCAAATTTAAAAAAGGAGTGGTCGAGATAGATTTGCTCAAAAATAACAAAAGCAAAAAACAATGATAATACAAGGTGTTCAAAGGCTGCAAAATACCCAATAAAAATTTTGTTTTTCAAAACAATCATACCAATACCAATGATATAAATAAGTACAATGCTTGTTTTTTTGAGCTGCTTTATATTAAGAAGCCACCTGGCTTTATGAAAAAAAGCATTAGCAAGAAATGCGCCTGTTAAAATATTCGACATCACTGAAAAAGTATGGTAATAGAGTACTCTGTGATCATTAAAATACCAGATGCTAAAGCCTATTGAGAATAGGATAAAAATGAAGATTAAACTATTTAAAAATTGCTGCTTTATAGCAGATATTAAAAACAGAAGTATACCCCAGAACAAATAAAATTGTTCTTCAACAGCAACGGACCATGGCGCAGTTAAAAAATTAACATTGTCTGCCAGACCAATTCTCAATTCATCAAAATTTGCTAAAAACAGGATGTAATTTAAGGGAGAATGAACAGTGTTATATCCTTTTAAAATGAGTGGAAATACCACAAAACCCAGCAACACAATTAAATAGTACAATGGCCAGATTCTTAGGGTTCGTCTGATCAGAAAATTTTTCAGATTAAAGTGTTGTGTTTTTGAACTTTCGAAGAGAATTAAATAGGTAATGAGAAAACCGCTTAGTACGAAAAAAAAATTAACGCCCAGCGTTCCTTTGCCAGTAAAAACAGTAATCATTTTGTAGATTTTGTTCTCTTGAATGTTGGGCAAAAAATGCTTGATTTCCTGAAAAAAATGAAAGATAAATACCGCAAAAGCAGCAATGAATCTTAAAGCATCCAAATTCTCAAAATAGGGTTTCGCTAATTTTATATTGTTTTGGAGCTTCAAAAGAATACTTTGATTAATTTTGTCTCAAATTTACAGTATTTTGGAAAATAAAGACATTTTTGATATTGCAATTATTGGAGGTGGAATAGTTGGAGCTGCGACATTCTACAAATTGCAAAAAAGAAATAAGGATCTAAGGATTGTTTTAATTGAAAAAGAAGATAAGCTGGCCAACCATCAAACAGGACATAACTCTGGGGTTATCCATTCCGGTTTGTATTATCAACCTGGCTCGTTAAAGGCTAAAAACTGTGTTAAGGGAAGGCATGAGCTGGTTGCCTTTGCTAAGGAACACCATGTAGATCATGATGTTTGTGGTAAAGTAGTTGTTGCTACTAAAGAGAGTGAATTGCCCTTCATGGATAAAATTTTCAATAATGGTCTGGCCAATAATACTGAGGGCATTGAAAAAATTACTGCAGATCAAATTAAGGAAATTGAACCTCATGTTGAGGGAATAGGAGGAATATGGGTGCCTTGTACAGGAATAGTTGATTTTGTTGGAGCCACCAATAAAATGGCTGAGGTGGCCATAGGAATGAATTTTAATTCAAAGGTACAGTTAGGGGAGGAAGTGATTGCCATTAATAAGAAAGATGGATTGAATGAAGTGGTAACAGAGCACAAAACTTTTATGGCCAAACGGTTAATATTTTGTGCCGGTTTACAAGCTGACAGAATGGCTAAAAAGGATGGTATTAACTTAAAGGAAAAAGTGGTTGGTTTCAGAGGTGACTACTATGAGTTGACTGATGAGGCAAAATATAAGGTGAAAAACCTGATTTACCCTGTACCAAATCCTGATTTCCCTTTTCTGGGAGTACATTTTACGAGAATGACCAATGGTGACATTGAATGTGGACCAAATGCCGTTTTTACCTTTAAAAGGGAGGGTTATGGTAAAACTGATTTTGACTTAAGAGATACGCTTGATGCATTGTCATATAAAGGAACCTGGAAATTGTTTTTTGGTAATATGAAGTTTGGAATAAACGAATACCGAAGAGCATTTTCAAAACGATTATTCCTGAAAACGCTACAAGGATTAATTCCATCATTAGAGATGAGTGATTTAAAACCTGGGAGAGCTGGAGTAAGGGCATTATTATTGGGGCAGGATGGTGATACAAGAGATGATTTTAGAATTGAGTATACTGATGATAGCATTCATGTACTTAATGCACCGTCTCCCGCTGCGACAGCTTCATTAGCAATTGGAGAATATGTTGCTGAGATTGCTGAGGAACGGTTTGCTTTAAAAGTTTAAGTTATCACTACATACCAAATAAGTTTGTTAAGTTAGTCTATTATTCGAATTACAACAGTTTGTTTGGTTTTCTGTAGTTGAAAAAAAATCCGTAACTTTAGAATTAGCCCGGGATGGACCCGGATCCCCACTTTAGTTAATAACAATCAATATTTATTTAATGAAATCTGATGTTATCTGTACAGAGAAAGTGGAAATCTCTAGAATGGAAGATGGAATAATACGCGTATTTGTTAGAAATGACGTGTACATGGTTGAGAAGGATTTAGAGGACCATTACAAGATTTTTAAATCATTAATGGATAGTGAAAAAGCCCCGTTCCTGATCATATTTAGTAAAAATGCAAGCGTTTCGAAAGAAGCAGAAGAGCGTTTTGCTAATCAGAAACGATCTGAAATAAAGCTGGCAGAAGCCTTTGTAATTGAATCAATAGTACATAAGATAAATGCTAATATTTTCCTTAAAATTTTTAAGCCAAAACACCCAATTAAGATTTTTAACAAGGAGGAAAAAGCCCTGGAATGGTTAAGAAAACAAAGGAGATTAGCAACCGAAAAAAAGATATCTCAGGCCAGTTGATGTCTTTATACTTTTTTTCTTGAATTCCGGCCTTTACGATTAAAGCGCCTTTTGCCAAATTGCTTGGACTTTGGGCCACCCTTTTTTTGTTTAGGTTTTGGTTGATCTGTTGGTTCAAAGCCTGAAAATATCTTCAGGTCGATTTTTCTTGCAATGAGTTTTTCTATCCCCTTAATAAAAGGTTTTTCATCTATTGAAACAAGCGATATTGCTTTCCCTCTGGCTCCGGCTCTCCCTGTTCTTCCGATTCTGTGAACGTAGTCTTCAGATATATTCGGTAATTCATAGTTGATAACATATGGAAGAAGTGGAATATCTAATCCCCGTGCTGCTATATCGGTAGCTACTAAAATTCTGATTTCATTTTTTTTAAAAGCTTCCAAAGCTTTTGTTCTGGCATTTTGACTCTTATTACCATGGATTGCTGCAGCAGAAATATTACGTTTATTTAACTTTTCACTCAAGCGGTTAGCCCCGTGTTTAGTTTTGGTAAATATTAAAACTTGTTCCCAGTTACCATCATTGATTAATTGAGTCAGCAGTGTTACTTTTTTAGATTGATCAATGTGATAAAAAGTTTGATTTACAGTCTCTGCTGTTGTGTTTTCAGGAGCAGTTTTTACTGAAACAGGGTGGTGCATAAATTGACCGGCCAATTGTTTTATTTCCTTTGAAAAAGTAGCTGAGAATAATAGATTTTGCCTTTTTTCCGGTATGAGATTTAATATCTTTCTGATGTCCTTGAGGAACCCCATATCAAGCATTCGGTCAGCCTCGTCCAAAATTAGAATTTCAACTTTTGAAAGAGAGAGTAACTTTTGCGAATGAAGGTCGAGTAGTCGTCCCGGAGTAGCAATCAGTATATCTACACCTTTTTTTAAGGCAGATACCTGAGGGCGTTGGTTGACCCCTCCGAATATCACTGTTGATCTGATATTTAAATATTCGGAATAGGTTTTAACGTTATCTGACACCTGTGCAGCCAATTCCCTTGTGGGCGTTAGAACTAATGCCCTGATTGGTTTTTTACGTAATTCTTTACCTTGCGATAATATTTGAAGTACTGGTAATGTAAACCCTGCAGTTTTTCCGGTACCGGTTTGTGCAGATGCCAATACATCTTTTCTTTCTAAAATAAGAGGAATAGCTTTTTCCTGAACGGGGGATGGTTTGGAGTATCCTTTTTTATCAATAGCTTTTAATAGTGCCGGAGATAGTCCTAAAGTGTCAAATGACATAAATTTAATTTAGCAGTAAAACAGTTAATCATTGCTGTTTCTGAATTGGGGGCAAAGGTAGGGCTTTATTTTCCGATAAATGGTCTAATTATAAAATTTAGTCATAATAAGGTTTATTGGACAGATTGTGTACTTTTGAGCTATGATCAGAATAGGTATAATTGGTGGTGGGGCAGCTGGTTTTTTTTCAGCCATTTCAGCCAAGGAAAATTTTCCTGATGCGGAGGTCGTGATTTTTGAAAAATCTAAGAAAGTATTGTCAAAAGTTAAAGTTTCAGGAGGGGGCAGATGTAATGTAACCAATGGATGCCAATCGATATCTGAATTATCACTCGCTTACCCCAGAGGACAAAAAATGCTTAAAAAAGCATTCAGACATTTCAATACCAAACATGCTATGGAGTGGTTTGAAAACAGGGGAGTGCCGTTGGTCATTCAGGAGGACAATTGTGTTTTTCCGGTTTCTCAAAATTCCCAGTCAATTATTGATTGTTTTTTGAATGAATGCAGAAAACTGGGGGTTGCCATTCAAACAGAGGCGGGTGTAAATCAATTGGAACAGAAGAATGACCAAATTGTTATTCATTTTGATCGGGACAGAACCGAACAGATATTTGATAAGGTAATTATAGCTACCGGAGGGAGTCCTAAACTAAAGGGACTCGAGTGGCTGGCCGATCTTGGGCATAAAATAGAGCATCCTGTACCATCATTGTTTACATTCAATATGCCGAATGAACCCATCAGAGATTTAATGGGGATTGTTGTTAATGAAACTAAAGTGAGTATACAAGGAACCAAGTTAAAATCTGATGGTCCGTTATTGATTACGCATTGGGGAATGAGCGGTCCTGCAATTTTAAAACTTTCGGCATTTGGTGCGCGAATTTTAAGTGAAAAAAGCTATGATTTTAATATTCAGGTCAATTGGGTCAATGAATCGAATTATGATAAGGTGTCTTCCGAAATCTATAAGATTGTATCACAGCATCCCAACAAAAATATAGCCAACATCAGACCATTTTACCTTAAGGAAAGGCTTTGGAATTATCTAATCGACAAAATGGGACTGGCACCTTCAAAAAAATGGGTTGAATTAGGTAAAAAGGGCGTGAATAAAATTGTGGATACCTTAACAAACGATATTTATTCTGTTAATGGAAAGACAACCTTTAAAGAGGAGTTTGTCACTTGTGGTGGTGTAAGTTTGGAGAGCATTAATTCCAAAACAATGGAAAGCAAGGTCGTCAATAATTTGTACTTCGCTGGAGAAATATTGGATATTGACGGTATTACGGGAGGGTATAATTTTCAGGCGGCCTGGACAACAGGGTATATAGCAGCACAATTGGGTTAATCTAAAATCCCAATTCCCTGACGAATGATTTCCGGTTCTCCATCTGAAAGGTCCACAACAGTTGAAGGCTCATTTTTGCCATAACCGCCATCAATGATTCCGTCCACCATATGTTCCCAACGTTCTTCTATCAAATAAGGATCAGTTGTATACTCAAGAATGTCATCATCATCATGAAGTGAGGTGGTCACTATAGGACAACCTAATTTTTCGACAATCGCCAATGTAATTTTATTGTCAGGTATTCTGATACCAATCGTTTTTTTATTGGAGTCAAAAAGTTTAGGAATTTGATTGGAAGCGTTGAGGATAAAAGTAAACGGCCCGGGCAGATTTTTGCGCAGGAGTTTATAGGTTGGCCTATCAATATGTTTTGTATAGTCAATAAGGTTACTAAGGTCATTAAAAATAATCGAAAATTGAGCCTTCTTGACCTTTAGCTGTTTTAGTTGCGCCAGTTTGGCAATTGATTTTTTATGATTAAGGCTGCAACCTAAAGCATATACAGTATCAGTAGGATAAATAATTACTCCTCCTTTTTTTAAAATATCAACAACTAAATTAACCTTTCTGTCATCCGGGTTATCTGGATGGATTATAAAAATCATATCGAAAATTTCCTACAAAGCTATTATTTTTTTATAATTCTTCCGGTTTTCTTGTCGTATCCGTACGGGCAGTGTCTGCAACCACTTTTACAACAGTATCCTCTTTTTAAATGATACTTTTCTGTGAAAACAATATAACCTTCAGGAGATTTATAATAATCTTCGGGGTCAAGTTTGGGTTTACCTGAGAAATTATCCATTATTGAATAACCAGTTTTTGATGTGCTTTTTGTCCTTCTGAACGGATCTCTACAATATAAATACCCTGACTCAGATGACTCAGATTTACTTTGGTTTGAGAGCTGATTTGATCATGTACTAACTGACCGTCATAATTGTAAATACTGATACCATCAATTGTATCAATACCCTCAATTGAAATCACACCATTACTTGGGTTAGGATAAATCACAAAGCCCAGCTCTTTTTTATCGATACTGGCATTACCACCAATTTGAACACAATAGTCTTCATATTCTCCTACAACATTACCTTCATCTCCACATACAGTAGGTTGGGATTGTCCGTTCATGGCAATTCTCATTCTTGTAATACCAGAGGTTGTAAAGTTTGGCATAAACAACATACCACTCTGTGAGCCTGAACCTGTTAAATTACTGATTAATTTTTCAGAGTCTTCAAAAGTACCACTTAGATCAATGTCAATCCACAATGAAAATCGTTCAGTATAGTTAAAGCCAGAATAGCCGGGAACGAAAGTAAATGCATATTGTTGATTAGGTTTAAAGCCATTAGTGAAAACATCACCATAATAATACCCTGAATTATTTCCGGTTAATGATGTATAGCCATTAATACTGATTGATTCTATCCATTCAGCTGATGTGTTAATTTGATCTGCTGAGGGGATACAATAGGTACCATCATAACAAATACCGCAACCAGATGTTGGCAATAGATTTGTTGAGCCATAACCTCTGGTGCTATCGGCGCATATCGTCTTAATTTGTATCTCATATGTTGTACAGGTATCCAGGTTTTGAAGTGTTAACGGAGAAGCTACATTTGTTAGCTCTGTCCATGTAGTGGTTGTTTCTTCCCTGTATCTGAGATCATAACTGGTTGCGTTTAAAATGGTATTCCAACTTACTGTGATTGTGGTCTGAGAAGCATTTTCAAAGCTTAAATCAGGAGTGTAACAGCAGCCGTCGGTTTCGACAATAATAGTTGGTGTATGGTTCGAGGTATCTGCACCACATAAGCCTCTTACACTTATCTGGTAGTTGGTGCAGGGTTGTAAATTATCAATTTCGTAAGTGGTCAGCCCACCTGTATTGAAAGTTTGGATTGTTCCGTTTGGTTCTGTAAGGTAAAGAACGTAATTTGTTGAATTGAACCCATTCCAGGATAAGGAAATCGAGGTGTCGGAAACTGATGTTGTTGTTAAACCGTATGGGGTTACACATGAATTCTGTTCACAGGTATTCACTAATTCTAAAATAGAGTTATTTACATTTAATCTTCCCCCTGTGGCAACGTCTCCATTTAAACTGGGAATCACGTCAACGTTATCGAGTATAAGTGATCTTACTTTTAAAGCTGCTGAATCAGGATAGGTTTTAGCATAAGAAATAAAATCAGCACAAGGGGCAGAATATAATAATGCGATAGCCCCGGAAACACAAGGAGTAGCAAAGGATGTACCATCATAAGCACCATAGGTGTCATTGATATTGGTAATTAAAACATCATTTCCGGGAGCAGCCAGGTCAATATTAATGACTCCGTACCCCGTATTTGCTCTCATGTCATTACTGTTACTTGATGTTACACTAATCAGATAATCACTCGGACAAGTTGTTGGCAGGTCACCTGCATCATCCACATTTGTATTGCCGTTTGTAGTAGCGCCTACATTAATGATTCCATGTTGGCCAAGACTATCATACATTGCACACCATAAAGGTGAGTCTGAAGGGGTACCTCCATTTGTTCCCCATGACGCATTGGTCACCACAACAAAAGCGCCTTCGGTACCGTTAGTCTCATTGTATCTTTTCCGCATTTCAAGCGGGTAGGAATAAGCAGCAATTACAGTAGCCTCATTGCTGGCTTGTTGTCCCTGAACGATCATCATTTTTACCTTATGATTGACTCCTGAAACACCTATACTGTTATTACCAATGGCTCCAACCATACCAGCTACCTTTGTGCCGTGCTGCCCCGACCCAATGGCATCATTGCCCGTCTGGACATTCCAACCTAAATAATCGTCAACATAGCCATTATTATCATCATCAATGTTATTACCTGGTATTTCAGCGTAATTCTTCCATATATTATCTTCTAAATCTTCGTGATCCAAATCTGCCCCATTACTTTCAATGATACAAACTACAATAGTATCATCATGAGTGGTTAATCCACCAGTAGTAATATCCCAGGCTTCCGGTGCGTCAATATCGGCATCAACAATACCTCCGGTTTGCCCGGTATTATTTAAATGCCACTGATCAGAAAAATCAGTATCATTGGGTGTAAACCTGTCTTCGACATAATGGTTTTTTTGGATATGGAGAATTTCAGGTACATGATAGCTTTTACGAATCAATAAATCTAAATTACTTCCGGCTGAAAACGTGATTTGATAAATATTCATTATAGCTGAAATCCTTTTAAATTCAAGGATTTCCACCTGAGTGGTTTTGGTAAATGTATTTAAAACTTCTTTATGGTCTGAGGCTGGATGGACCTGAATCAATAATTGATCAGGCACGTAATTTTGAGCCATTAGTTGAAATCCAACGAGAAGTAAGAGTGATGCCAGTAGTTTGCTCATATCAAGCAAATTTACAATATAAAAGCCAGAGATCATTGGAAATTGATTTAAATGTATTGGTAACCTACTTATCCGTAAGTTCTGTTCAATAAGATTGGTTAGAGTGATGAATTTTTATTTAAAATCACGACTTTTGTGCAGATTATGAAAAAAATAGGTATTACCGGAATAGATACGGGAGTTGGCAAAACGATTGTATCGGCAATCGTTACCGAAGCTTTACGTGCTGACTATTGGAAACTGGTGCAGGCCGGAGATCTTGATGAACTGGACTCTTCAACGGTCAGTACTTTGATTAGTAATCAACAATCAAAAATTCATCCTGAGCAATATTTGCTCAGTGAACCAATGTCACCGCATGCCGCTGCTAAAATTGATGACATTGATATTAAATTATCAGATTTTAAAGTTCCTGAAACCAGTAATAATTTAGTGATTGAAGGGGCTGGTGGCATTTTAGTACCACTAAATGAGACTGGAGATACAGTTGGAGATTTATTTAAAATGGTTGCAGATGAAGTGATTCTGGTATCGAAACATTATCTGGGAAGTATTAATCACTCTCTATTGTCATTATCCTGGTTAAAATCTCAAAATATACCTGTTACCGGGATTATATTTGTTGGAGAAGAGAATCCCGACACCGAAAGTATTATTCTGCATCATTCGCAGGTAAAGTGTCTTGGCAGAATTCCTGTGGTAAAAGAATTGTCACAGGAATTTGTAAGAAATCAGGCTGAAAAAATTGCACAGGCTTTAAAGGCTGTGGTCAAATAGAATCAATTCATTCTTTTATATTCCTTACTTCTGATAAAAGGAACAGTTCCTGAAATATTCAAGCCATAAGCATTGATTACAGTTTCGTTGATCTCTGTATTATTGGTAATGAGGTTTAAATTTTTTATTCCCAAACCACGTAAAATCTGAGCACCGATACCATAATCCTTAGAATCCATTTTTCTTAAAATGGCTTCATTTTTATAGGACTGAATAGTTTCAATAATAGATTCCACTTTTTCACCCTGTTGCATGAATAAAACAACTCCTTTATCTTGCTTTTCAATCATTTGAAGGGCAGCACTGATATTTGATTGTTTATCGGATCTGATAGCATCTAAAAGGTTATGAGAAAAAGCTGAGGATTCAACTCTTACCAGAACGGATTCTTCTTCAGTCCAATTGCCTTTATAAAGTACAATATGCTCTTCGTCAGTGGTGGTTTGTTTATAAGCTGCCAGTTTAAAATCTCCCCAAAGCGTTGGGAAATCAACTTCAATAGTACGTTCAATCAGCGATTCATGCTTCATTCGGTAAGCAATTAAATCTGCAATTGAAATAATTTTTAAATCGAACTTCTTAGCCACTTCAATAAGTTGAGGTAATCTGGCCATACTACCATCCTCGTTCAATATTTCAACTAAAATACCTGCAGGCTTTAAACCGGCTAACCTGGCCAGGTCAATTGCAGCTTCGGTATGTCCCGCACGTCTGAGTACACCTCCTTTTTTAGCTCTTAACGGGAAAATATGTCCCGGACGTCCAAGGTCTTGAGGTTGAGTTTCTTCTTTAGTCAGGAATTCAATGGTTTTTGATCTGTCGTGAGTTGAAATTCCAGTTGTACAACCATGTCCGATCAAATCAACAGAAACAGTAAATTGAGTGTTGTGCAAAACTGTATTGTCTTCAACCATCATATTAAGCTCCAATTCTTCGCACCGGTCTTCAGTTAAAGGAGAACAAATTAATCCACGCCCGTTTGTAGCCATGAAGTTGATCATTTCGGGGGTTACCATTTCAGCAGCTGCAATAAAGTCCCCTTCATTTTCTCTGTCTTCGTCATCAACAACAATAATTATTTTGCCATTTTTAACATCTTCAATGGCATCCTTAATACTATCCAGTTTGAAACTCATTATTTAAATATTTGAATGCAAAATTAACGTTTACAAATGGATTTGATAGAACATTTAATAGAAATTACTTCTAAATTTTAATATATTTAAACGAATCAACTTAAAAAGCAAAGTTTCAATGCCGTTTAACAGAAAGGATGGTGATCTTGTTGAAATCAGACCCAGATTTAAATTACTTTCAGGTTTAAAAGCTGAAGATATTGCTAAGAATCTGTATAAGGGATTAGAAGGGGATGATACAATTGTGGGCAAGCAGGTACTTGACGTTTTTTATTTGGACGTTCCACTTGCCGAAAGACAATATTGGTCCCCTGAGTTAAGGGCCTCACTTGAGAAAAATGAAGCGGGTGAGGGAACCTTGATCCGTGTGGTTATTGGACCCAGATATAAGGTATGGGTTTTATTCGTATTCATTTATAGTTTTTTGAGTTTGGTATGTTTATTTGGTGGAATGTATGGGTTGGCGCAATGGAATTTAGGTGTTGAGAGTATGTGGGTATATTGTTTCCCTGTGGTTGGTGTAGTGATTCTGGCAGTCTATCTTATAGCAAAACTGGGACAAAGGGCAACCAGAGATGAAATTTTACATCTCTCAAGTTTTTTATACCATAATGTGGGAGATGATAACCTGGAAAGGATAAATTAAAAATCAGGCTTTTCGTTGTTGGGATTTAGTAAATAATTGTTCAATATATTTTAGGTTAGTACGTTAGGATAATAGCATGGTACAAAAGAAGGTGTTTTTTATTGGCTTATTACTCATTTGCAATTTGGCTTTCTCTCAACATAGAATTAGCTATAATATTGGTTATTTGGGACATTTTGCAGTACAACCAGGTATGACTGCTGGAGTGAGTATTATCGTAAAAGATTTGAGTACAAATAATGATTCAAAACAAAGAATCAATTCTCTGATGGTTCATCCTTCGATTGGTTGGTTTTCAAGGATAAATTATAATAGAAATGCGTTGCTGGGTACTGATTTTGGTATCAGAAGCAAAAGAGTAGAGAAGGGAAAATATTCTACATATTCGCTTGGTATAAATTACCTTCAGCAATCCGAAATTTTATTGACTCAGGTTAATCTGAAAGGGGAGGTGGTTTTTAAGGAGTTTGAACAGCGACATTATTTTTTACCAACTATGGGGTACACATTTGGACGGGATTATGAAAGTGGTATTGGGTGGTATTGCAAATTGTCAGGAGGAATGAAGTTTGCTCAAAGTTATGAGAATATTGCTATGGCTTTTGTTAGTGTGGGACTTAATATAAATGGAACGAGAGATGAGAAGAAATGAGTTTTTACGTCAGTTTCTGCTATTGAGTGCAGGTCTAAGTTTTGGTCCGTCTCTTTTGTCTTCCTGTAAAAAGGAAGAAATTGAAGTTAAGTTTTCTGGCAAAGTGATTATTATTGGAGGAGGTGCTGCAGGGATGTTTGCTGCTTATACTTTACAGCATTTTGGAATTGAATTTGAATTATTAGAGGCCAATCCTGTTCTAGGAGGACGGGTTAAAAGAACGAATACATTTGCTGATTTTCCAATTGATATAGGGGCAGAATGGATTCATGCAGGAAGCAGTCTGTTTTCTGAGTTATTGAAATATGGTGATCAGGAGGGAGTAATTGATGTGATACCTTATAATCCTGAAACCATTTATTTAGGAAAGAATGGTAAATTGACTGAACTTGATTTCGGAACCAATGTTTATGGTGAAAATAAATTTGCCAATACTACCTGGTACGATTTTTTTGAAGATTATATTATTCCGCATATTTCTGAAAGTGTTTATACAAAAGCAGTGGTGAAGTCGGTTGACTATTCTGAAGAAATGGTTAACGTTACAACTGAGGATGGAACCATTTATACCGGAGATAAAGTGATTGTAACTGTTCCTATTAAAATATTACAAGAGGATTTTATTGAGTTTATCCCGAAATTTGACCAGGATAGAATTGACTCGATTAATGGGATGTTAATGCCGGATGGCATTAAGGTATTCGTTGAATTTTCAGAACAATTTTATCCGGATATTCTTTTTATGGATAGCATTGCTCAGAATGAGGGAGAGAAGATATTCTATAATGCAGCCTTTAAAAAGAAAACAACGAAAAATATTCTTGGATTATTTACTGTAAAGAAACCTTCGTCAGAATTCACAAACCTTGAAACTGATGATGAGATTATAAATAAGGTATTGACAGAATTAGATGAGCTATATGGTGGTAAAGCCACTAAAACTTATATGAATCATGTGATTCAAAACTGGTCAAAAGAACCTTTTATTGGTGGATCTTACAGCCATTCTGTTAGTAATCTTACTCAGAAACAGGATGCAATCCGTCAACCAATTAATCAAAAAGTATATTTTGCCGGTGAAGCGCTGTCAGAATTTAATCTGGCTACTGTTCATGGCGCAGCGGAAAGTGGTACTCAAGTTGCAGAAACAATTATTAAAGGTGAGTAGCTGAGGTTGAAGTAAATCGTTTTGTCCAATTTATTGATTAAATTTCGGGGCTTATGACAGGAATGATTATTGGGTTTATTGCTTTCATTATAGTAGTAGTGGTGTTTTTTTATTTTCTGTTTAGAAAAGGAAAATGGATTAAACCTGAGAAACCTTTTCCTGAATCTTACAAGGTAATTTTAAAGGAAAAGGTAAATTTTTATGCTAATTTAAATCAGGAAGATCAAAGTACGTTCGAGTACAGAATACATGAGTTTTTATTGAACCACAGAATTACCGGTGTTGAATGTAATGTGTCGATAGAAGACAATTTATTAGTTGCTTCCAGTGCAATTATTCCCGTATTTAATTTCCCGCAATGGCGATATTCGAATTTATATGAGGTTTTTCTTTACCCTGATATTTTTAACGATAATCATGAGGTGAAGGGTAAAGACAGAACCATTTTAGGAATGGTGGGGACAGGTTATATGGAAGGTAAAATGATTTTGTCAAAACCAGCCTTGCACCATGGGTTCAAGAATGAAACTGATAAAAAAAACACAGCCATTCACGAATTTGTACATCTGATAGATAAAATGGATGGAGATATTGATGGTATACCGGAAATGCTGTTAGAAAAACAATATTCTATCCCATGGCTGGATTTAATTGATCGGAAAATCAATGAAATCAGAAAAAATAAATCTGATATTAACCCTTATGGTGGTACCAGTAAAATTGAATTCTTTGCGGTGGCCAGTGAATACTTTTTTGAACGTCCAAAACTATTGTCCAAAAAGCATCCTGAATTATATCAATTACTGGAAGAAATCTTTGATCATGACATGAAAGGCAGAAGCCTGGTTGGTTTATCGAAACAAAAAACAAGTAGAAATGCACTTTGTCCGTGCAACAGCAGTAAGAAGTTTAAAAACTGTTGTGGAAAGGAGCATTATCAATCGAGTATTAGTAAATCAGTTCTTTAGTTGCTGGTTGCTAGTTACTGGTTTTTCGGTTGATGGTTTAGCGTTGAATTGTTGAATCAGTGTGAAACAGTTTTATCTGATACTTCCTACTGATAACTTGCTACTTCCTACTATCCAATCTTATTACTGAATACCTACTACTTATTACATTATTATTAATTATATACTAAAATGCTTCTCGACTACGCTCGAAGCTCTGTTTCGTTCACAGTTTACTGTCTGAACTTCCTGAAGTTGTTATTTTAATAATTGGTAATTAGAATCAGTCAACTATAATCAGTGATGTACATCAGTTTTATCCAATACTTATTGGTGAATACCTACTTTTAATACTGTTCAATCTATCATCTAAAATCTATGTTCTATAATCTAGTTAATAGTTGAATTGAGCGATAAACATAATTCGACTACTTGTTACTTACTACCTATTACTTAATACTATTAAATCTATTATCTATATTCTATAATCTAAAGATCTACTTCACTCTATTCCCATACCGCATAGCCTTAATCATCCAAGTTGGGAGTCTCTTTTTGGCATCACGTTTTTTAAGGTCTAAGTACCAGTTTAACTTTTTCATTAATGGCACCTTGTGTGTTTCAACAAATTCTATCCAGTTCCCGTCCGGATCTTCAATATAGGAAAATCTTCCACCTGCTTCTCCCATGTCAAATGTGTCGCCACTATCTACAGTAAACGGAAATCCTGCCGACTCACACTCTTCTTTAATAGCATCCATTCCTCTTACATCAAAACACAGGTGGATAAAGCCCCAGTCTCCCCAAAATCTGTCTTTAAATATTTTTACAGGTTCACGGTCAAGTGCCTGCACAAGTTCAATTTGAGTAGGACCAAATAATTCAGAAAATGGTCCCTGACGCTCTTGCTTATGTTTTAATAAAACCCTTCTGTACCGCTGATTCCCGGAAGGTAAGCCTGAAAAACAATCAAATGTTCCGGTTTCATCATAAACAACAGTTTCATATTCTAAGATATCACGGTATAATTTTAAAGAATTATCAATATCAGATACACCAATTAATGCGCCCGCCACACCTCCACATTGCGAGGGGTGTTTGGTTTCCATTAACCAGCCGGATCCTTCTACAACATTAAAGATATTACCATTTGGATCCTGAACAAAAAAGTTTTTTGATCCGTCAGGTGCAGTTTCAATTTTGCCAAGAAGGTTAGCGCCATTTGCTTTCATATGCGCATAAGACGCTTCTACATTTTTAGATTTAATCCTGCAGGAATAAGTCCCGAGGTCTCCCAGGTGAATATCAAAATCGGCCTTTTCAGTAGGGCGACTAGTAAACTGCCAGATTTCAAATCCACCTCCACCTTCCATAGAAATGGCTAGTGTGGCTGTTCTGCTATGTACTGTATCACCTGTATATCTTGTCATCAATGGTGCTTCTGCGGCTTCCTCAAATATTCTCACATCTGTTCCGAACATTTTCCTGTACCACTTCCATATTTCCTGTACATCCGGAACACCTATTCCCATTTGCTGAATTCCACAAATTACTTTTTCCATTGTTGATAAATTTTTAAAGAAGCAAATATAAAAAATTATTAGTTTGGATTAATATTTGATACTTTAGCTGCTTTAATCTGATGAAGATCTTTGTAGCCATATTAGTATTTTTTCTTGGAAGTCAAATGCTTTCGGCACAAACTTATATTTATAAGAAAGACGAGAAGACCAGGGATGCGATTGCTTATACAGTTATTAACGGACATGTTTATCTCGGAGATCAATCCATCAGCAGACTGATTTTGTATACCATTAAGGACAATAAAATTTTTGTGGGGAATTCGACCTCGGATTTTAATCGGGTATATACAATTGATGGTAATAAAATTTACAGGGGAAGTTCCAGATTTACAAGTGATCTTGTTTACTATATTAAGGATAATAAAGTCTATAGTTCAGATTTTATTTCAAGTACCAATTGCGTTTTGACATTCCAACATGGTAAAATCTATTTTGGAGACTCCACTTTTATCAATAATCTGATGTTTTCATTCAGCAACGAAACCAGCGTAAGTATGGCCATTTTGGCTATTATTGCCGGACCTTATTAAAAAATACATGAAGAAATTTATTTTTACAACTATTGTTTTATTAGCTGCCTTTGTGCTCAATGCAGCAGATATCAATCCAATTTCGGCAGAACAGGCAAAGGAAATTCCAAATGCAAAATACATTAATTATGATGGGTTTGGGAAGGTCTATTTTGCAGATGAAGTGGAACACTTTATACTGGATTTTGATCAAAAAAGAAACTTTCAGATTGCATATGATGACTCCATCTACAATTGCCTGAGTAATGGTTTGGTTTTGGTTTCCAATATAACACTGGGTGAGCACAATATCGCTTTAGTAAAAGATGAAAAAGTTGATTCAAGAAAAGGGTTTAAGTATAGTAAAACAGCCCCGGTTTTTAAAAAGGATACTATTGTTTTTGGATTATTGCTGTTGGTATTGGCTCTGATCTTTAAAACTGCAAGTATGCCTGGTTTTAAAGGATTTTATAATATAGTACCCGCACTATTGCTCTGCTACTTTATTCCTGCAATTCTAAACTCTTTAAATATTATTTCTTCCGACCTGTCAAACCTTTATTTTGTGGCATCCCGATATTTACTGCCGGCCAGTTTAGTGTTGTTATGTTTGAGTATTGATATTCAGGGAATAAAAAAATTAGGTAGTAAAGCTTTAATCATGTTTTTTACTGCAACGATAGGGATTGTTATCGGTGGACCTATAGCGCTTTACCTTGTTTCTTTGATAGCTCCGGAAGTGTTGGATGGAGAATTATGGAGAGGACTGTCTACAGTTGCCGGAAGTTGGATTGGTGGTGGTGCTAACCAAACGGCAATGAAGGAAATTTACGGTGCAAGTGATCAGTTGTTTTCTGCTATGATAATCGTAGATGTTTTTGTTGCAAATGTATTTATGTCAGTACTATTATTTGGTACGGGCCACAATAAGCGATTAAACCGCTTTTTTAAAGCAGACGATTCGGCTATTGAATCACTAAAATCGAAAATGGAAGATTTTCAGAAAAGTGTAGCTAAAGTAGCTACTTTTCAATCCTTGGTTTTTTTGTTCGGGATTGTATTTTTTGTAATTTCCTTAGCACACTTTTTGTCTGGAGTAATTGCTCCAGGGATAGGGGATTGGCTGGATGTTTTGAAAGAAACCTCTCCTAACACTGCTGCGTTGCTAACTTCTTTTGGAAGTAGCTTCTTTTGGTTAGTGGTACTGGCAACAGTTTTTGGTGTGATATTATCGTTTACAAAAGCCAGAAATTTTGAAGGGATTGGGGCTTCGAAATTTGGATCAATCTTTTTATACATACTGGTTGCAACAATTGGAATGAAAATGAATATTGTTGAATTAATCAGAGATTGGGGCGTATTTAAATATTTAATATCAATTGGACTAATCTGGATTTTGATTCATGCCATAGTTCTTTTTATTGTAGCCAAATTGATAAAAGCACCATTTTTTTATGTGGCTGTTGGAAGTCAGGCAAACGTTGGAGGAGCAGCATCTGCACCAGTTGTGGCCAGCGCTTTTAGTCCTTCTCTTGCACCTGTTGGTGTACTTTTAGCAGTTCTGGGTTATGCTGTGGGTACTTTTGGTGCAATTTTATGTACAATACTAATGCAGTCTATTTCCATTTAAATTTGAAAAGAATTGTTTTTTTCATATTGCTTTTGTTCTCCTGGCATTTTTCAAGTGCACAAATCAGAGTCGAATCTCCCACAAACGATTTAGGTGATATTTTTGAGGATAACGGTGTGGTTTTAACCAGTTTTAAACTGTTAAACCCATATTTTGGTGATACTATAAGGATTTTAGATATCACTACCTCATGTGGTTGTACAGCCATACTTTCACAGGATACAATTATTCCTCCAAGAAAGAGTATTGATTTAAAAGTGTCATATGATCCTCAGGATAGGATTGGCCTTTTCGCAAAATCAATTCATATCAAAACACAAACCGGCAGATATGAAAAAAACAGCCTATACCTTAAAATTGTAGGTAATGTAATAGGTGAAAACAAAATCATGAGCTCAGCACCAATTAATTTAATTGAATACCAATTAGCGCCTTTGAATTTTTTCCCAATAACCAGCTACGATACTTCTTATTTTGACATGAACAAAATTGAGGATTTTGTCAATGACCTTACTTTTGAAATCGATTATTATAATTACTCAACTATTGGATTTGAGGTCAGAATAAGGGACAGGTCTCTGGTGGAAAATTTCGAGCGATTGTCTTCATTTTTTAAGTATAAACTGATTAACGAATTACGTGAACGGGGATATGCTAAGGAAAACATCACTTTTGTACATCCCACAATTATATTTGATAGTAGCATTCCATCCTGGTCTATTGCTAAATTTAAAGTATTCTCGGTAAAATTCAATAATGATAAGCTGAAGTCAAGTATCATAAAACTAACCAATGATGATACGGATGTAGAAAAATCGTTTGTATTGAACTATAACCATGATCAAATTCCTCAGATAGAATCTATACTGGATACATTTGATCAGAAAATGTTAGAATCAAAACTATTCCGGGATGGTCATTTAAGTTTAAACGCAAGTATTTTTGTGCCTGAAAAAACCGGACAAAAGAAGGCTGAACAAATAGCAAAAAAGTTTAAAGCCAAACTGTTTAAAAGTTTAAAAAGTTCAACCGGAATTACCAAAAAAGAGTTTGTTCTTGATTTTGATACAATTGGTACCCATGCTGCAACCAAATACAAAATTAATGTTTGGGATGAGGCTGACAGAGAGGTTGAGTCAAATATTCGCTATGTTGAAAAATCAGAGGAACTGGTTTCACCTTTATTGCCGACTTTTAAAACCCAGTTTTTTACACCAAAGGATAATATTAACCAAAATTCAATACAGTTTAAACATTTTTGGAATGCACTGATTTCTTATGTCTCAACCGGTAAAAATATTCAGTTGATAATTGAATCTTCCGCTTCTAAATATCCGAAAAGACCATATAACGACCCCTATGAGGTAGCTTTGGAAAAAGGCCAGAAAATAGAGGAGTTTATTAAGAAAAAGTTTCATAAGGAAACGGGCAGAACCCTTAATGTAAGGGTAGTGACCTGTATTCAGGGACCGGAGTTTGAGACACAAAACTTTACACAGCCGGAATATTTCAAATACGAATACATTAAACTTATACCTGTATTTTTAACCCAACGCAATTTGGGGATTGAACCCATGCCGCCAAAACCCTACATTGTCAATTACGACTATTACTATATTGGTGTTGATCCCGGGTCACTGGTATTCCAAAAGTTTTGTGATTACCTGATTTATGAAATTCAAACCAATGGTTTTGTTGAGATCAGAACAGAGTCCAGTGCTTCGAATCTGATTGTTGATTCAAGGAAATCAAACGAATATTGGGCCTATAGCCATTTAAATGTAAGTAAGGAACGCTTGTTCCGATATTTAAAATCAAAATTAGTAGACCCCGACAGGGTAATTATTTCAAACGAAAAAATAGTAGTACAAGGTATACCTTATGACAAAGAAACGCCAATAGTCAGGTATAGAAGATTCCAATATGTCACATTTGTACCAATAAAATATTTATAAAATGAAGTTGATCATTACTTTTTGCCTTTTACTGGCTGTTGTAGGCCTTTACGGACATCAATCTTATATTTCAATTGCTAATCTTGAATACAATGATAGTAAGAAACAAATTGAAGTATCATTAAAAGTAACCGCTCATGACTTTGAGCAGATTTTAAGTCAAATGTTTAAGACTAATGTTAAGCTTGAAAATATTAATGATTCCTCAGCTGTAGGAATTCAAATACAACAATATATCAGTCAGCATTTTACCATTTGGTCGGAGTCGAAAAAAGCTGATTTTCAGTATGTGGGAAAAGAAGTAACTGTGCGGGACGAATTATTCTTTTATTTTACGTTTAAACAGGTTTTAAACCCGTCACATATTTATATTAAGAATTCTGTACTTTTTGAATTATTTTCGGGGCAACAAAATATAGTGCATTATAAGTACAAGAGTACAATAAAAAGCATTACTTTAACCCCTGCAAAGGAAGAGGACGAACTAAAGTTTAATTAACAAGGAATTATGACTAAAAAGATTAGTATTGTTTTAGGTGTATTATTTACAATCTCCGGATACGCTCAAAATGTAAACAAATTCAAGCAATTAAAGGAGGAGTTAGCAACACCAAATGTGTACCGTACCGCTTCCGGTGCACCAGGACATAAATATTACCAGCAACAGGCAGATTACAATATCAGTATTACACTTGATGATAATAATCAAACCATTTCAGGTGAAGAAACCATTACTTATTTCAATAATTCACCTGATAACCTGGAGTACCTGTGGGTACAGCTTGATCAGAATATGCGGGCGAAGGATTCCGATACAAAATTAGTTTCCACAGGAACAATTGAATCGTATTCGAATACCTGGCGAATGTTTAGGTACCTAAACAGTATGGAATTTGATGGTGGATTTAAGATTGATGCCGTAACAGATCCCTCCGGTAATGAACTTTCGCATACAATAGTGAAAACCATGATGAGGATTGATATGGCAAAACCTTTAGCTCCCGGTAGCCGATATTCATTTAAAGTGAAATGGCATTATAATATCAATAACAGAATGGAAATAGGCGGGCGTTCAGGTTTGGAGCATTTTGCTGATGAAGATAATTACCTTTACACAATTGCACAGTTTTATCCGAGAATGTGTGTCTACAATGACGTTGAAGGTTGGCAGAATAAGCAGTTTTTAGGAAATGGAGAGTTTACACTGCCGTTTGGAGATTATGAGGTTGAAATTACTGTTCCATCCGATCATATTGTTGCAGCAACAGGAGAACTTTCAAATGCCAGCAAAGTGTTAACAAGTGATCAGTTAAAGCGATTGGATAAAGCTGCTGATTCATCAGAACCGGTTTTTATTGTTACACCGGAAGAAGCTGAAGAAAATGAAAAAGAAAAAGCATCAGGAACTAAAACCTGGAAATTTCAGGCTAAAAATGTAAGGGATTTTGCCTTTGCTTCTTCCAGAAAGTTTATCTGGGATGCGCAATCAGTTAAACAGTCTACTAAAGATGTAATGGCTATGTCGTTTTATCCTAAAGAAGGTAATCCACTTTGGGAAAAATACTCAACCAGAGTCATTGCGCAAACGTTAAAAACATATTCAAAACATACATTTGATTATCCTTATCCGGTGGCTATTTCAGTACATGCAAATAGTATAGGAATGGAATATCCAATGATCTGTTTCAATGGTGGTCGTCCAAATGCTGATGGAACCTATAGTGAGAGAACCAAATATGGTATGCATTCAGTGATTATTCACGAAATAGGACATAATTATTTTCCAATGATTGTGAATTCTGATGAGCGTCAGTGGACCTGGATGGATGAAGGGTTAAATACTTTCCTTCAATACCTTACAGAACAGGAATGGCAAAGGGATTATCCTTCAAGAAGAGGTCCGGCTCACTTGATTGTTGATTATATGAAAGGCGATAAAAGTAATATTGCACCAATTATGACCAATTCCGAATCATTACTTCAATTTGGAAATAATGCCTATGGAAAACCGGCCACCGCTTTAAATATTCTGAGAGAAACAGTTCTTGGCAGAGAATTGTTTGACTATGCTTTTAAAGTATATGCACAAAGATGGATGTTTAAACATCCTACACCAGCAGATTTTTTCAGAACAATGGAGGATGCCAGTGGTGTGGACTTGGATTGGTTTTGGAGAGGTTGGTTTATGACTAACGATCATGTGGATATTGCCCTGAATAATGTTTCCTGGTATACATTAAATACGCTTAATGCCGATAAGGAGATGATTTTTAGAGAAATGCAATATAAAACTCAACCAAAGAATATCAGTTCAATCAGAAATAAGGAAGCCATTAAAGAAACTGAAAATGAGCGTACGCCAAGTTTGAATGACAAATATACTAATCGTAAACCAGGAGATTTAACTGAAAGAGAAAAGGAAAAATATCAACAAAAATATGAATCGTTGAGCGAAAAAGATAAAGCACTTTTAAATAAAGGCTATAATTTTTATCAGCTTGATTTCGAAAATATCGGAGGTTTAGTGATGCCAATAATCCTTGAGTTCACATTTAAAGATAATTCTACAAAACTCATTAGAATACCGGCTGAGATATGGAAGCAAAATAATTTCAACGTTTCTAAAGTTTTTATTTTTGAAAAAGAAGTAACAGCTGTTCAAATGGACCCATATATTGAGACCGCCGATACGGATACAGGAAATAATTCGTGGCCGGCAAAGCTGGTGCCAAGCAGGTTTTCAGTATTTAACGAGTATAAATTTCATTAATAGTTAATTACCCCGTATCACCAACGATAAAAAAATGTCAAAAAGAAAAGGAAAATTAGCATTGCATTGGAAAATCCTGATTGGAATGGGGTTAGGAGTTGTATTTCCGGTGTTGTTTTTAATGACGGATTGGGCAAGTGCCGAGTTGGTAATGATGGATGGAGGAAAAGAAATTACTACAACTGTTATTGGAAAATTTATCATCCATTGGGTACAACCTTTCGGGAAAATATTTATTAATGCATTAAAATTAATTGCTATTCCTTTGATTCTGGCCTCATTGATATCCGGAATTACTAATCTTCGGGACATATCAAAACTTTCGAAAATGGGGGGGAGGACAATCGGAATTTATATTGTCACAACCATCATTGCGGTAAGTGTTGGGCTAATATTAGTAAACATTGTCAAACCAGGTAATTCCATTACTGAAAATACCAGAAATGAACTGGTTGAAAGTTACTCGGAGGAAACAGAAAGTATCAAGAAGAGTTCTGATGAAAGAAAAAATGAAGGACCTTTACAGGCCCTTGAGGATCTGGTGCCAAGTAATATATTTGATGCAGCTTCAAGTAACCGGAATATGTTGCAAATCATCTTCTTTGCAGTACTATTCGGCATCAGCCTTGTCCTGATACCTGAAGATGAAGCCAAAGGGGTAAAGTCCTTTTTTAATGGCCTTAATGCCGTTATTCTAAAAATGGTTGATTTGATAATGCTTGCGGCACCATATGGTGTTTTTGCATTATTGGCAACCTTAGTTGTCAGATCGCCAAATGCTGATTTATTTAAAGCTTTGGTTTGGTATGGATTCACTGTTATACTTGGATTGTTAGTGATGGTTTTTATTTATGTAATCATCATGATGCTATATACCAAAAAGAAGCCGCAATTTTTTATTTCAGGGATTGCTCCGGCCCAGTTACTGGCATTTTCAACCAGCTCTTCAGCAGCTACTTTACCGGTTACAATGGAAAGAGTAACAGAACATATTGGTGTTGAAGAAGAAGTGGCAAGTTTCGTACTTCCTGTTGGTGCTACAATCAATATGGATGGAACCAGCTTGTATCAGGCTGTAGCAGCTGTTTTTATTGCTCAGGCCTTTGGTATGGATTTAACGTTGGGTACTCAATTGGGAATAATTGCTACAGCAACTTTGGCGTCAATAGGAAGTGCCGCAGTACCTGGAGCCGGGATGGTGATGCTGGTGGGAGTATTGGGGTATGCCGGAATTCCAGAAGCTGGTTTAGCATTGATATTTGCAATTGACAGACCATTGGATATGTGCAGAACAGTTATTAATATTACTGGTGATGCAACCGTTTCAATGGTAGTGGCTAAATCACTTGGAAAACTAGGTGAACCTGATGTCAAAAACTGGGATGATAATTACCCTGAAGAGAGCTAGTAGCACGTCTGTATTTATCTGTTTTGTGGTTTAAAAGGTATTCAATTTTGACATATTATTGAATATATATTAATATATTTGGTATGATGGTCAGATACGGAATCATATTTCAAATTTTAATTTTTCTTCTGTTTCGTATCAATGGTTTTTCCTCTAATCAGATTGCTTTTGATCAACCCAATAGTCTTATAATTGGTGAATATACCAGCTTTTTAAAAGATGCAGATCAAAGTTTTACGATTGATGAGGTGTGGGAAAAATTCAATAGTGGAGAATTAAACCCCTGTGATCATAAGGTATTTGCTAGGCCGGCAAGTTCTGATTCCTACTGGTTTGTTTTTACCGTTAAATCATTGCAGGATGAGGAGCTTTGGGTTAATCTGAATAATAGTAATCTTGATAGTCTCCATTTTTATAAGCTGGATTCTGATGGTAATATAGTCAATCAGCACCTTACCGGTGTTTTTCTGGGACGTGAAACCCGTTTAAAAAATACATCCACATTTTGGTTTCCCTTAATTGATGCAGGAGATACAACCACATATCATTTTTTAATCAAGGCATTTTCTGCAGGGATGATGGAAGTACCTATTGAATTAGGAACCTATACAAACCTGACGGATACTTTGCTAAAAAACGAATTTGTATCCGCCTTTTTTATTGGCTCCCTGATTTTGATGCTGATCTATAATGTCTTCATTTTTCTTTTTTCAAGAGATAAAATTTATCTGTATTACCTGGCCTATATCGGTTGTATCATGTTTAATACAACCTTTTTTAATAATTATCCAGTTATAGAGCGTTTTTTAGGTGTAATCCCAGCCCATAAATATGCTTTGTCATGGGTGTCTCTGGGCTTTATTTTCATGGGGTTATTCATCATTAATTACCTCGATTTAAAAAACAAGTTCAAAATTTTTTACAAGATTATTTCAGTGGAATTGGTAATCATTTCATTAATTGCAATGTCGAATTTCTTCATTTCATTGGTTGAAATTGTTAATCTGTTTGAATTGGCTGTTACAGTTTTTGTATTGACCTGCTTGATAACGGCTTATTATTGCTTGTATAAAAAAGTACCAAATGCTGGTGTATATTCAATAGGCTGGTCTGTTATGGTATTGAGTAGTATGGTTTATTTACTGGTAGTTAATGGCATCTTACCACATACTCTTTTTCTCAGAGATATCATGTATTTTGGTGTAATGTCCGAGATTGCAATTTTTTCAATTGGATTGGCCAGGAGAATTAATAGTCTGAGATTGGAGCACGAGAGATTGAACAGACGTTTAATTATCAAAAATGAAGAATTGCAGTTTAACAATGAATCCTTAGATGCTTTTAATTACAATGTGAGTCACGATTTAAAAGCGGTGCTGACCAATAGTAATTCAATGGCCAGAATGGCTGAAAAATATAACAGAGTCAGTGACAGTGCAAAATTAGATCAGATTATTGGACGGCTCCTGGAGGTGACGGATACAGGTATGAAGACGGTAGAGAACTTTTTATTATTGGGTAGTGCGGATAACGGTGTAACATCAACCGGGAAAAATCATAACGGTATAGAAGATGAAATTAAATTGATTCTCGAGTCGAACGAATTATTGTCGAAAATAGATGTAGACATTGTTAAGAATACCATTAGAAATGTAAAGATTAATAAGAAAGTAATGGAGCACATTTTCCTGTATTTATTTAACAGCTCCATAAAAAATAATAAAGATCAGCCCAGGGTTGAAGTAGAGTTTTATCGACAAGGAACCTATTGTAATTTGGTATACAATGACAGGGGATTTGATTTGAAGCCTGATGAGGAGAAAGATGATAAATTTGGAATACCGGGTTATTATTCTCTAAAGCGACTAATCAGTAGTTATAATGGAAAAATAGAGGTTGAAACGGGTAAGAAAGGAGTCATATTTGTCATTTCACTCCCTAAAAATTTAAGTTCGGAATAGTAGAATGAATATACATTATCTTATCAGTTTTCTTTTACTTTTTAGTGGGTTTGGTGGAGCAGTCTCTGCATCTGATCAAAGTCCGGTTATCGTATCAGAAAAATTAAGAACCACTAATAAGGATCACATTCTTTTTTTAGAGGATGAAGAAAGGACCTACAATGTTGGTGAGGTATGGGATATGTTAAAGAACGATCAGTTTAGTCAGTGGGAAGGAGCAGTATTTGCCAGACCGACATCCAGATCATCATATTGGTTTGCTTTTTCTGCCCAATCACAGCTTAATGTTGATCTTTGGGTTAATGTAAATAACAGTAATCTTGACAGTCTTCATTTATATAAATTAGATACGGAGGGTAAGATTTTGGATGAATATCTTTCGGGGGCGTATTTGCCTTATGAAACACGCCCTTATAATGCAAAAACATTCTGGTTTCCTGTAATTGAACCTAATGATACGGCAGAATATGTCATTTTATTTAAAGTGTATTCCGGAGCCATGATGGAAGTACCGGTACAATTGGGATCTTTTTCTGCTTTATCGGAATACAGAATGAAAAAAGAGTTTTATTCGGTTTTCTTTATCGGAGCAATGATTTTGATGTTCCTGTATAATGTTTTCAATTTTATTTATACCAGGGATAAGATATATGCATACTATTCTCTTTATATACTGTTTATAACCCTAAGTACTACATTGTTTAATAATTACCCTATTGTTGAAAAAATATTCGGTTTGTATTTTTCTCATTACTATGCCATGGTGTGGCTCTCTCCGGGGTTTATATTTATTGGCTTATTCAGTATGAATTACCTGGACCTGAAATCAAATTTTTTACTGGCCTATAGATTAATTCAAATTGAAATCCTTGTTTTATCATTGGTGAGTTTGATGAATTTGTTTGTACCTCTGCCATATCTTGCAAATCTCTTTCAATTCACGGTTATAATTTTTGTCTTTACTTGCCTTTTATCTGGTTATTATTGTTGGTTTAAGCTAAAGATGAATACAGTTTTGTACTCAATCGGTTGGACGAGTATGATGATTGCCAGTTTTATCTACTTGTTGACTGTAAATGGTTTTATAGAGTACAATCTTTATTTGAGAAACTGCATGTATGGGGGGATTATGCTGGAAGTGATTATGTTTTCAATTGCTTTGGCAAAAAGGATTAATTCTCTTAAACTGGAACAGGTTTTACTTAACAAAAAACTAAGGCAAAAAAATGAAGAGTTGGTTTTTATTAATGAGTCCCTTGATGCGTTTAATTACCATGTGAGTCACGATTTAAAAACTGTTTTAAGTAATGCTAATTCCATGGCCTTATTGGCTAAGAAGTACAATCTTAAAAAAAATCATGAAAAGTTAGATGAGGTCATTAAGCGGTTGATGGCCATTACCAC
Organism: Putridiphycobacter sp.; assembly: GCA_965230195.1. GTDB lineage: Bacteria > Bacteroidota > Bacteroidia > Flavobacteriales_D > Crocinitomicaceae > Putridiphycobacter. Next base: position 4,402,164 of record OZ245997.1, on the reverse strand, counting down.
AAATGGGATGGATACCGTTCAAAGTTTCCTTACTTTGGGAAGTCTTGAAAGTTCAATAACCAGTGATGAGTTTGTTGAAATGAATCTGGAGGAAGAGGTATTTAAAATTTTGGAATTGAATGATCTTAAAGACGAAATTAAGGTTGATATTATTCACAATGAAATTGAGTCCATAAATATAAACGCTAAGGTATTAGAGAGTATATTCCTTAACTTTTTTACAAATACCATTAAGTATAACGAGAATTTTCCTGCCGCTCAAATTAGCTTCTATAAAGATGAATTGGAGTATAAGTTCGTATATAGTGACAATGGCATTGGTATTGACCTTGAAAAAAGTGGCCATAAGTTATTTCAACCTTTTACCAGAATAAAAAATAAAAGTAATGCCAAGGGTACAGGACTTGGATTATATCTGATGAAACGAATGATCAACAGTTTTGAAGGACGTATAGAGGTTGAAAGTGAAGTAGGAAAAGGAACAACTTTTACAATCTATTTACCAAAAGAGTCAATGGTAGCTAAAGAAACTACCCAGGATAATGATTAGTTAAATTCAGCTCCTGGTCCGGCTGCCTGCTTGTATTCTCTTTTCTTAGGTTTAATCTTATCAATAAACAAGATGTAAAAATGCTCTCCGGCCTCATTAATAATTTCATCCGAAATACCATTAACAATTCCCGGAGGTCTGCTGTTTTTATTAGCAAATTTTTGATCCATTAATCCGTACTCTTCATCTTCGTACTGAACAAAAATTGAAACTACCTTCCCGTTTTCAACACGCGCTTTACCATAAATACAGTAAGAGTCTTCACCATCAATGAAACTTATGATGACATTTCTATACATGTCGTCAGTCACTGTATAAGCACCTCTTTTCTCAAAAACAGCTTTCCACTCTGAATAGCAACCGTTCTGAGCATAGGATTGAATAGTGAGTACAGACAACAAAATAAGTAAAAATCCCTTTTTCATATTTTTAATTTTTGGTTTTCATGTTTGGTATCAAATATAGTATAAGTTTCATAAATTCTTTACACAGAACATGCCAATTTTAGTATATTTGACGAAATCTTAATTTTTTATGGATACTAAGCAAATACTGAACCATTTTTTAGAAGCACAGCAGGTTTTGTCTGATTTTATAGCAAATAATGACAATTTTGAGAAAATAAAAATGGCTGGAGATGAAATGATTCATTCTATAAAAAATGGAGGTAAAGTCATTTCGTGTGGTAATGGTGGCTCAATGAGTGATGCTATGCATTTTGCTGAAGAAATGACCGGAAGATTTAGAGAAAACAGAGGGCCAATTCCGGCTATTGCAATTTCCGATCCGGCTCATATCACCTGTATTTCTAATGATTATGGTTATGAATTTATATTTTCCAGATTCGTTGAGAGTATTGGTAGTAAAGGAGATGTATTACTGGCTATTTCAACAAGCGGTAATTCGAAAAACGTTATCAATGCTGTGCAGGCCGCAAAAGAAAAAGGGATGTTTGTTGTGGGCTTAACCGGTAAGTCTGGTGGAGAGCTGGCCAATATGGTTGATCTCGAAATAAGAACGCCAATGAGCGATTGGGCTGACAGAGTACAGGAGATCCATATTAAGATTATACATTCACTGATTCATTATATTGAGTCCAACCTTAAACATTAAGGGTTTCAACATATATGTATTTCTTTTGAATAGACTCATACGGTCTGTAGATATAGTAAATTTTATTGTTGGCAATTTTTATTTTTTCGATATAGCGGTAGTACAGCCTTCGTGAGAAAATGATCTTTCCCGTATATAAATTAATTTGACTCAGGTAAGTGTAACCATTTTTTAAATACATAGCATAAACATTACCCTTTTGTTTGTCTTGCAGTAAAGGTTGTTGCCAACCCGAAGCGCGGGCTTTCTGGTGGTAATTTATTTTAACGCTATCCACTTCCAGCAGACTATTTGTATAGGTGAACAGTTTATTTTTATAATGGTCAAAGACCAAAATAGAATCTTTATTCACAAACAGAGGCGCATATAGCGGTTCGTAATAAATTGAATTTGAAAAAACTGAAGCACCTACCCATACCTCCTTATCAATTCCTGTTTGAAGCTGTTTATTATGGGCCCAGAGTTTTGTTCTTACATCCGAAAATTTAAATTCCGCCCTGTATTGTTCCATTAATGGTTCATCTATAATTTCTATCAGATTAGTATATATTGAATCTTTTTGATTGAACTGGAAGTAATTAAAGGCGGGGTAAACCTCCGAAAAATTAGAATAGTATATATTATCCCCAAGTGTGTCCAAAATAGGAGCTACAAACTTGAAATAGTGATATCTGTCTTCTTTCAACAGAAATATCTTCTCGTCATCAATATGAACATAGTATACATTGTTTTTAGTAATCAGATGAACATTTTTTCTATAGTCAGTTTTGATTTCAATTGCTCTTTCATTGATAATGTAGGTGTCCACAACCTTCCGGTTTTCATCTAATAATTTTATGGCTGATCCTTTTTTTAGTGATTTAGGGTAGGTGAGCAGAATAATCCTGTCATTTTTGTCAATTTCAAAATCTGCTACACTATAAAGTTGGGTACCAAATAATGTATCAGGTTTTTTAGACTGAATAACTACTTCTTTTAAGACGTTGTCGTTCAGTACAACATTCAATTCCAGTTTACCATCTTTAACCTTTCGGATCAGTTTAGCATTAACACTAATGGTTTTGCTTTCATGTCTTACGTCTGTATATTTTATGGATTTGAGTTTGTCTACATCAGCTCTAAACGAATATTTACCATCTTGATTTGTAATGGTAAAAGCATCTTTTGCCTCACCATAAATAATTTTAGATTGCGCTAATTGTTCTCCTTCGGAATTTTTTACAGTTCCGTACACCGTTATGGTTTGACCATTAACAAATGATAAAATGAAAATAAAAATGAAAGGCAAACAATATTTTAGCATAAGTATTTTTTAATTGGATGACTAAGGTTTCCAATTTCCATAAATCATTCCGAAATCAAAGTGACTCTCAGAAAGTTTAAAGAGGCATTAATGGCAGATTCAATATTACGACTTCTGTTATGTCCAAAATTAAAGGCTTTTGAATATGTGGTTTCAGGTGTAGCTATCGCAATCCAGACCAATCCAACTGGTTTTTCATTAGTTCCTCCATCAGGTCCTGCTATTCCCGAAACACTAATACAATAGTCTACACCAAGTTTTTCTTTTCCATGGTTTGCCATTTCAATTACAACTTCTTCCGAGACAGCACCATGTAGTTTAAGAGTATCTTCCGAAACACCAACAGTATTGACTTTAATATCATTAGAATAGGAAATAATTGAGCCTTGAAAATAAGCTGAAGCACCCGGTACAGCAGTAATTCTATTAGCGATTCCTCCTCCTGTACAGCTTTCAACTGTACCAACTGATAGTTGTTTTCGGTTGAGCAATTCGCCTATTTTTCGTTCCAACGTATCCGTTTCTCCTCCAACCACATATTTAGGATATGCATCCCTGATTTCAGCTATTTGTCTGTCAATAAAATCCTTTTGCTCCAACGTTCCGGTTAAACGTAATTTTAATGCACCTACCGAAGGTAGATAAGAAACTGTAATACCTTCATTCCTGCTTTGGTCTTCCCATTGTTTAATTTTTTGAGCAAAGTAGGTTTCTCCAATTCCTGCTACCATTAGTGTTTGATGGTAGAAATTACCAACATTATATTCAGTCTTAATTAAGTCAACAAACTTATTAAATAACCCCTTCATTTCATACGGTACGCCAGGTAATGATAAAATATCGGTTTCGCCTTTTTTAAACCACATTCCACTTGCGGTACCATGATCATTTTCAATAATTCTGGCCTTTTCCGGTAACATGGCCTGGTCTCTGTTAACCTCTAAAAAAGGTTTATTAAAACGCTCAAATAAACCTTTAACCTTAGCCAAAACTTCTGGGTATTCAATCAGCTTATCATTAAAATAATCGGATAATGTTTTCTTGGTAATGTCATCATTTGTTGGCCCAAGCCCACCAGTTAAAATTACAAATTTATTGTTGTTAATAGAATTATCTAACGCTTTTGTTATGTGATCGGAAGTATCTGTAATACTGACGATTTCACTAACTTTAATGCCAATGGTATTGAGTTCTTTAGCGATAAAAGCAGAGTTGGTGTCAACAGTTTGTCCGACAAGAATTTCATCTCCAATTGTAATAATTTTTGCTTGCATAATCCTTTTTGGTATTCAATTTGTATGGTTTTAACAAAATTACTAAGTTTGACTAAAATTAAGGATATGAAAATTAAAAAGTTTCCAATTATACTGGGCTTATCATCACTGGTTTTGTTTACGCAATGTGACCTGTTGGAGAGTATAGCGAGTGAGGTTGTAAGTACAGGAACCACTACAGAACCTGCGGTTCCAAAATTAACAAATGATGAGGTAATTGCCGGGTTGAAGGAGGCATTATCAATAGGTATTCAAAATGGGGCAAATCTGGCATCAGCAACAGATGGTTTTTTTAAGAATGACTTTATAAAGTTACCTTTCCCTGAAGATGCTATTAAGATAAAAGAAAAGGCATTGGAACTGGGATTGGATAATCAGGTGAATAAAATTGAATTGACCTTAAACAGAGCAGCTGAGGAAGCCAGTAAAAAGGCAGCGCCAATTTTTGTGGATGCAATCAAAAACATGTCAATAGGAGATGGTTTTGCCATATTAAATGGGTCAGATAGTGCTGCAACAATGTACTTAAAGGAAAAAACTACCAGCCAATTAGTGTCTGCTTTTAAGCCGGTTGTGCACAATGCAATCGAAACTGTTGAACTAACAAAATACTGGAACCCGGTGGCATCAAAGTATAATACTTTTGCCAAGTTTACAGGGAAACCGGAAATTAATGCTGATCTGGATACTTATGTAACCAATAAAGGTATTGATGGATTGTTCTTTTTGGTAAAACAGGAAGAGAAAAAAATCAGAAAAGATCCTGTTGCTCAGGTAACCGATTTGCTAAAAAAAGTATTCGGAAGTTTGTTGAATTAAGCATATTTAAAAACGATTTGAAAAGCACCCGCCACAACGGGTGCTTTTTTTGTTAAAACTGCCGTATTGTCATAGAAAATAATTTGGCGCGGTATTAGACAGAGTAGCGGTATGAGTAAAGAAAAAGTATCATTTAAATGGGCATTTAAGGAATTTATCTGGCCCAGAAAAAATATTTTATTTATCGGTTTGATCTTAATTATCATCAGGAGTTTAGCTGGTTTGGTATTGCCATTATCAACCCGACAGTTGCTGGATGATATCGTACCGACTTCAGATATGCCAGCTTTATATGTTCTACTCGGAGTTGTATCCGGTGCGCTGCTGATACAAGCGGTAGTCTCTTTTTTATTGACCCGTTTATTGAGTGTTGAGGCCCAACATTTAATATCTCTTTTAAGGGCAAAAGTGCAGAAAAAACTCCTCAAATTACCAATTAATTTCTTCGATAATAATAAATCCGGAGGTTTGGTTTCGAGGGTGATGACAGATGTGGAAGGTGTGCGAAATTTAGTGGGAACCGGCTTTGTACAATTGATTGGTGGAACCTTAACGGCAATTCTATCTTTAATTCTTTTAATTAAATCGAGTGCCATGATGACATTATTTGTCTTGGTTCCGGTAATTATTTTTGCCATTGTCATGTTAAAAGCATTTGGATATATCCGACCTATTTTTAAGAACAGAGGTAAAATTAATGCGGAAGTAACCGGTAGATTAACAGAAACTTTAAATGGTATTCGTGTTATCAAGGGATTTAATGCCGAAGAACAAGAAAACAGGGTATTTGAAAAGGATGTGGAAAGATTGTTTCTTAATGTCAAAAAAAGTCTGACAGCTACAGCTTTAATAACCAGTTCCTCTACTTTTTTAATAGGTTTAGCTTCTGTTGGAATTATGGGGTTTGGAGGCTATTTTATGATGGGAGGAACAATGTCATCCGGTCAATTCGTTGAGTTTACCTTACTACTTGGGTTCATGGTTGCGCCAATTGTACAAATGAGTAATATTGGGAGTCAGTTAACTGAAGCTATGGCCGGGCTCGACCGTACACAGGAATTGATGAATATGCCTGAAGAGGATAATCCTGAGGATCGAACCGTTCGATTGGATCAGATTCAAGGTAATATAGAATTTAAAGATGTTTCTTTTAGTTACGAAGAAAGCAAGGAGGTACTGCATAATATTTCATTTGAAGCACCTGCGGGGACTGTTACAGCATTGGTTGGGTCTTCCGGCTCAGGAAAATCTACCATTGCAGGTTTAGTGGCGACTTTTTTAAATCCTTCAGAAGGAAAAGTGGTTATGGATGGGGTAGATCTAGCGACGGTTCATTTGAGTAGTTACAGGAGCAGATTAGGAGTGGTTCTTCAGGATGATTTTCTATATGAAGGAACCATAAGAGAGAATATTTTGTTTCCACGTCCAGATGCTACTGAAGAGCAGTTGAGAATTGCTGTTGAGGGTGCTTATGTCAATGAATTCACTGATAATTTTGAAAAAGGGCTTGATACTGTGATTGGTGAACGGGGAGTTAAATTATCCGGGGGACAACGACAGCGAATTTCAATAGCAAGAGCTTTACTTGCAGATCCTAAAATTATTATTTTAGATGAAGCTACTTCGAATCTGGATACAGAAAGTGAACTGTTTATTCAAAAAAGTTTGAATATGCTGATGGAAGGAAGGACTACCTTTGTCATTGCACACAGACTAAGTACTATTCAACAGGCAAATCAGATTTTAGTGATAGAAGCGGGCAGTATTGTGGAACAGGGTAACCATGAGAGCTTGATAGCGAAAAAAGGCAGGTATTATGACCTCTATACTTATCAAAGCAGAATATAAATTTTATTATTGTCGGACAGCACTGAGGTAAACCCAGGCTATAAATAATACCTGCAAAGGAATTCTGAACCATAAATAAGCTAATCCATTACCATTATATGTTGCACTTTGAAGGTCAATATGATCAATAGCAGCTTTTATATTTGAAGGTAAAATCAAAATGAAAAAAGCAATGAGTATCCAGCCGGTGGTAACTTCGTATTTGGGAAAGAGAAGTGCAATGCCGATCAGGATTTCAAAAATACCTGATGCAACTACTACATGAGGTTTGAATGGTATAAATTCAGGGAGCATCATACTCATCCCTTTGATGAATACAAAATGCCCGATAGCCGTGAATATGAGCATAGCTGACATAGCTATTTTACCGGATAGTTTGTAATTGAATGCACCGGATGTTAACTTGATTATAATTAAGGAAATAAGGAATACGCTGATTAAAACAATTAGTGGTTTCATATATTTTTTTTGCAAAGTTAAATCAGGTATTTAGCCCTCACAATGAATCTGGGTTAAGAAATTCGCTTTCGTATGCGACTTAAAGCTTGTGGGGTAATTCCAATATATGATGCAATATATTTCAGCGGAATTTCTTTTATCAATCTGGGTTGATTTTTGAACAAATCTAAATAGCGCGCTTCAGGGCTTTGATTTAATAATGATAATTCCCTTCTTTTTTTTGACAGGTACAGCTGTTCAGCAGTAATCCTTCCAATGGTTTGCCCAATACCTGTTTCCTTATAAACTGTATTAAGGTCAGAATACGACAATCTCCACAATTTGATTCCTGATAATGACTCAATTTGATATCCTGCAGGTGTCTGAGTCAAAAAGGAATCATATGCACTAAAAAAATCATGATCAAAAGCAAAGTTAAAGGTCAAATCATTGTCAATTTTAGGAATGTAAAAACGAACCATCCCGGATTCGATAAATGAAAGATGTTGTTCGGTTTCACCTGGCTTAATAAAAATGTGTTTTTTGGGAAACTCCTTAAAAGTCAGATAAGAACTGAAAATCGACCAGTCATTATCAGTTAATTCAACTATTTGCTCAAAGTAACTTTTTAGTTTTTCCATTATTAATTTACTTGATTTAAAACTAGCAAATTTTATAAAAATAATATGCTTTCGCCTAAAGCATATTTCCTATGTATGCTATGAGTTGACAGATTGAAGTTTTTGCATTTTGTTTTAAATGTAATGTTCACATTATAGCTCCGAAATTTAGAGCCATTTCAGCAATTTAGTTTGAAATTTAATAATAATCCTATATTTTTGTAGAAGGATGATTTCTCTCCATTAATGAGGAAAGGATGTGTACTCTCCGCGACGAGTCTACTTTTTTTATTTATCTAAAACTTTTCAAAATGATGGAAACAAAAGAAAAATTGTCTTCAGAAGAATTAATGAATCTGGAGGATCAGTATGGCGCTCATAACTATCACCCGCTACCGGTAGTATTATCTAAAGGAGAGGGAGTACATGTATGGGATGTTGAAGGTAATCAGTATTATGATTTTTTGTCAGCCTATTCAGCTGTTAACCAGGGGCACTGCCATCCTAAGATAGTAGGAGCAATGGTAGAACAGGCTCAAACATTGACTTTGACCTCAAGGGCTTTTTATAATGATGCACTAGGTGTGTACGAAAAATTCGTTACCAATTATTTCAACTTCGATAAGGTATTGCCTATGAATACCGGAGCAGAAGCCGTTGAAACTGCAATTAAATTATGCAGGAAATGGGCATACGAGAAAAAAGGTATTCCTGAGCATGAGGCAAAAATTATTGTTTGCGAAAATAATTTTCATGGACGAACCACAACGATTATTTCATTTTCGAATGATGAGGATGCAAGAAAAAACTTTGGACCATATACACCAGGGTTTATTAAAATACCATACAATGATCTTGAAGCATTGAAAACCGCTTTACAGGAGCCTAATGTTGCTGGTTTTATGGTGGAGCCTATTCAGGGTGAAGCTGGTGTGTTTGTACCAGATGAAGGTTATTTAAAAGAGGCTAAAAATTTATGTGAAGCTAATGGAACTTTATTCATTGCTGATGAAGTTCAAACAGGTATTGCAAGAACAGGAGAGTTGTTAGCAGTTGATCATGAGAATGTTAAGCCAGACATTTTGATTTTAGGTAAAGCCCTTTCAGGAGGTGCTTACCCGGTTTCAGCTGTTTTGGCCAATGATAATATTATGATGGTCATAAAGCCGGGACAACATGGTTCTACTTTTGGTGGAAATCCTGTTGCTGCAAAGGTGGCAATAGCAGCGTTAGAAGTTGTAAAAGAAGAACGTTTGGCTGAAAAAGCACAGGAATTAGGAGTGGTATTTAGAGATGCAGTACAAAAACTGGTTGAAAAATATGATTTACTAAAACTGGTTAGAGGAAAAGGATTATTAAATGCAGTTGTAATAAACGATTCTGAAGAAAGCTCAACAGCCTGGGATATTTGTGTGAAACTAAAGGAAAATGGTATGTTAGCCAAGCCAACGCATGGCAATATCATCAGGTTTGCGCCACCTTTAGTGATGACAAAAGAACAGGTTCTGGAATGTGTTGCTATTATCGATAAGACTTTAGCTGAATTTTAAACAAGTTTCATCAAGTATTTTTTACTTACCGATAAGTTTTACTATATTTAAGCACTCAAAGCAGATAATTAAACAAGAAACGATATGAAAAGAATTATTGTAGTAGCTGTACTTGGGATGCTTTCGTTAGCATCTTGTAAGAAAGAACACACATGTATTTGTACTAAAGTTTATAATAACCCTATTATTGCTGATGGTATTTCAACTTATATGTATGAGACTCTTACAGAAAGAGGTGCTGAGAAGAAATGTAGTGAAAATGATGAATCAGATTCTGAATCAAAGACAACTTGCAAGTTGTCTGAATAAGCATATTTAAAAATAAAAACCATCAATGGCAATTGATGGTTTTTTTATGTTTAAAACTCACATTAATTATCTAGAGAATTATATTATACAGTAGTAATAAAACGGAATTATGAAGAAAGTAATTTTAATTGCAGCCCTTGGTCTTTTTGGTTTAGCAACTTCATGCACAAAAGATTGGGTTTGCGAATGTACAAGTGAGAGCTCACTGGGAGCTGATGATGTAGTAACAGAAACTACAATTACAGGAGTAAAAAAGGATGCAGAAGACAAGTGTAAAAAAGGAAATTCTGCCATTGGGCCGATTACAACCACTTGTGTTTTGACTTCAAGTAGCTAAGAAATCAGTTACAAATAACTTATTCTGACTAGTCAGGAATTTATTGATTAGAGGTGCATAGTTTTGCACCTTTTTTTGTTTTATAGTTAGTAAACAGCTTAATAAGACGAAACACTGTTACTTACTTTCTACTTCCTACTTAATACTCTTAACTCTATAATCTAAGAATCTAATAACTGTTAATCCAAAATTTCGTCAGAATCGCTAATAAATTCTCCCCGTTGTTCTGCTAAAAGCCTTTTGAGGGTATTCCTTTCCTTAACAGTAACAACATATGTGCCCGACCATTTGTCGTGCCAGCCACGATCACCTAAACAGGAAAATGCTTCGAACGGCACTAATCTGCTAAAAGACCGACCGATTAATGATCCCGAATCAGGCTTTTCAGCATACTCATTTATGACCACAGAATTGGTGGCATATTTGCCAATTGTACGTTGAAGAGTGAGCTCACAAATGAAATAATAGCCTACTGTTACAATAATTTGGTCTATTGAAGGAATAAAACTATAGTAATAATCATTTACACCGAATCCAGCGGAATATTCAACAACCGGATTGATAGCTATAAAGTAGTTGACTCCAAAAAGAATCCCTCCGATAATAAGACCATCAATAAAATAATGTCCAAACCTAAGCCAGCCTGTTACCAGTTGTACCTTTCTTTTAACTTCTCTTTGATAAGGTTCACGGGTTCTGTTTCCATAGATATCACGACCGTATTTATAGAAAGTTTTTACTACTCTGATCTCTTCAATCGTGTTTTTCATTTTGTTAGTTGAATGGTTAATGGTTCCTTGTTGATAGTTGAATGTACTTTCTACTTAATACTCTACCCTCTATTATCTAACAATCTAACCAAGATAAGTATCTATAAACTCTCTCACGCAGCCTTCTCCTCCTTTTTTTTCAAGAATTACATCAGCGCATGATTTGATCGACTTAATGGCATCATTCGGACAAGCAGACAAGCCAACTGCTTTCATGATTTCTTCATCATTGATGTCGTCTCCAATAAATGCAACCTGGTCAATAGTTAAGCTCAAAGATTTCAACCATCCTTCTAAAACCGTGACTTTGTTTTCCCTGCCAACATATAAATGTTGTATGCCCAATAAATCTGCCCGGTCCTTTACCACTTTGGTTTTATAACCATGTGAGATGATTCCAACCTGAAATCCTGCTTTTGTTAAGCCTTTTATTGCCATCCCATCCTTAGTATTGTACTTTTTAATCTGATCTCCGTTTTCAGTAAAGTACATGCCGCCATCTGTCATGGTGCCATCCACATCAAGCAATAATAGTTTGATGTCTTTTTGTCTGATTTGATGAAATTCCTTTAATGGCCTCCTGATTAAATCATCAATTGACACATTAAAATAATCAGCGATTCTGATCAGTTCATCTGGTGTAGGTTCATTGATTCTTAATTTGGGAATAAGAATAGTATATTCAAATTGAGAAATACTCAATCCTTTTTGATCAAGAAGATAGTTGAGATTTTTATTATAGTAATTCATCTGTATGTGATTTTTCTAACCCTATGAGGGAGGTACAGAACTAAGTTAGTTATTTTAAAGGATCAATCTTCAGATTGAACAGCCCTTTTTCGGAGTTCAAAATTAGACCCTAAATAAACTTTACGCACCATTTCATCTTTGGAGAGTTCTTCTGCACTTCCTTGTCTTAAAATGCTACCCTCAAAGAGTAAATAAGTACGATCCGTTATCGCTAAAGTTTCCTGTACATTATGGTCGGTAATCAGAACACCTATATTTTTTCTTTTAAGTTTGGAAACGATATTTTGTATATCCTCAACAGCTATGGGATCCACACCGGCAAAAGGTTCATCAAGAAGGATGAATTTCGGATCGGTAGCTAATGCTCTTGCAATTTCAGTTCTTCTTCGCTCTCCACCGGACAGGCTTTGACCAAGGTTTTTGCGCACATGGTTCAGGTTGAATTCTGAGATTAATTCCTCAAGTTTTGCCGATCGTTCTTGTTTGTTGAGTGGCGTCAGTTCAAGTACAGACATGATATTGTCTTCGATTGACATTTTTCTGAAAACAGAATTTTCCTGAGGTAAATAACCTATTCCTAATTGAGCACGCTTGTACATTGGAAAAGTCGTAATGTCAGTATCGTTAAAATAAACCCGTCCAAAATTTGGGGTAACCAGTCCAACAATCATATAAAACGAAGTTGTTTTTCCTGCACCGTTAGGTCCTAAAAGCCCAACAATTTCTCCCTGATTTACTTCTACAGAAACCCCTTTTACAACTTCTCTTCCCTTATATGCTTTCTTTATATTTTCTGTTCTTAGCCTCATGATTAAATTAAAAATCTCCCGTAAATGTAAACTTAACTCCAAATTTAGTAATATCCGGATGATAATTGTAAGATAAACGCCAAATGGCATCAATTCTTATAAATTTTGCAATATTCTCAATACCAATTGAAGTTTCCATATAAGGTTTTGTAAAACTTAAACTGTATGAATAGTCCGGAATAATCATTTCGGCACTGTGTTTTGGATCAATACTTCCCACAACGGCTTTTCCGGTATATACTAAACGCCATTTTAGCTTTCTGACCAATGGTATTCTGTCTAAAACAAATCCTTTTAGCTGATGTTCAAAGTTAAAACCAATCCATGTATCACTGATAAATTCATAATAGTTTAAAAGATTTAGTGAACTGGGTTGCAAATAAAATGTTTGATTTCCCTGGTGAATATAGAGAAAAGGGTAGGGCAAAGTACCAAATATTTTTCCGGCATAAAAGGTATAGTGCAACCGGCCAAATACACCAATTTTTGGACGGTGGTCCCATACGAAATCAAATCTTTGAAAACTGTATTCACTATCCAGAAAATCTTTAATTCCAAATGTATGGGTTAAGCTGATGATGGGGAACTTGGAGCCCAGTGATAAACGCTCAAAGCTACCGGAAATAAACTTTTCGTCACTGGTGTACATGATTTGATTTCTGATTTGAAACGAAGTCAGGTCTTTTATTTTAACTGTATCCCCATTTTCAATTCTTCTGTAATCCGAAGCTTCCAGAGCGGTGTATTTTTTCCATTGAATGGCATTAAATGTTCGCATATCAATACTCCAGTCTTTTACAAAATCAACAGTATATTGATCTATTAATGTTAATTTATCGAGTATACCTGCTGAGAATAGTGTTGAAAATGAATTACCGATATCGCCCAGACTGGAAGAAAGGCTCAATTGTTCGATCCTCTTTTTATAAGCAAATCTCAATATTTCACGATTTGGATGTTTGAATTTCCAACGGTAGGAAGCACCGTATTTATAGTTTTTATCTTTAAAACCATAAATTCCAAAGGCTGAAATTTCATGCCAGCGACTAAACTTATTAGAGGTTCTGGCAGATAACATAATTCTGTGCCCCTCTATTGCATTTTGATTATAAAAAGAATAGGCGTTACCTGTTTCTACCGGTCCGGTTTGCCAATACCCGGTATATCCAAAATAAGAGAATTTTTTATAAAACCTGAATAAGCGATTCTTCGATAAACTATCATTCATTGTAATAATACCCGATTCTTCACTATTTAATGAATCGTGACGAATCGTACTCCAATAGGAATCCGTTCTGTGTTTTGCAGAGTCCAGAATACTGATGTCCTGTACATAAAAACCAATTGGTTTACTTTGATTAATTTTAAAACTGTCTCTGCTGGTATTCTTTTTAACCTGAACGCCCATTAAAAGCGCTTTTTTAGTTTCATTAAATAATTTAAACCGAACTGTAATGTTTTCGTCAGTGACAAACCAGGATTGTTGGTTTACCTGTTCATAGTTCTGCTCAATTTCAAAGCCTGAAACATAATTGATATTAACCATTTTTGGAATAGTAGCCTCCATTCTTTTAATGGCATAAGAAGAGTCTGTTACCCAAAATTCTCCCTGAAATAAAGGGTCACCTTTTCTTTTAGGATCAAATGATAGGTGATAACAAGGTTCCTTATCAATTGTATCTCTGCCAATGAGTTTATAATGATAAAAGGCACGACCACCCACGGCTAGCGGAGACATGAAATCGGTATTAAAAACATCTATAAAATTGTCATAAACATTAAAGTTTTGATGTATCTGTCCGGTGTATCTGTCCAGTTGCAAAGTAGTAATACCAGTAACCCTTGATGCTTTTATGATTTCTTTTTCTTGTGCAGGTAAACGGTGGTAATAATAATTAGAGACCGACTCACTTAACATTGCAGGAAGATAGTTTTTCCCATCCAGTGTGTCCATATAATCAACTATAAAGTCCATGTTTTTGATTAGTGCCCGGTCCTTAAACTTATCCGTAATATTAGTAACATTGAATTGCAGTGTATTGTACACTTCATACTCATAGGCTTTTAATTTGTCAGGGTTATTGAATGTTTCATTATCCCTGATAGCCTTTAGAATTCTAAAGGCCGGATTTTTCTTTTTGGCAAATACCTCTATTTCACTTAAAGTGGTATTAGGGGCAAGTGTTAACACTATACTGTCTTTTTGGTTGGGACGTATCAGAACCCGTTTTGTTTTATAGCCAATACAAGATATTTCCAGTGTATCAGAAATTGCAGGACGGGGTATCGAAAAATGACCTTCCAGGTTACCAATTGTAATGTAATCGTGACTTTTAAACTGTAATCTGACAAAAGGAATGGGTGTTTTTTTCAGTGAATCAACAACAACTCCGGTGAGTTGAGATTGTGTAATTCCAAATAAAGTAGCAAAAACAAAACAAGTAGATAGAATAACTTTCATACTACTTATTTTAGTTCTTCAATCCGCTTTTTTTTCTCGATTCGTTTAGCAATAATAATCCCAAATTCATACAGAATCATGATTGGGATGGTGACAATAATTTGTGTGAAAATATCAGGAGGAGTAATGATTGCGGCTAATATCAATACCACAACAATTGAATGTTTTCTGTATTTTTTTAAAAATGCCGAAGTAATAATTCCAATCTTAGAAAAGATTTGTATAAATACGGGCAAGAGAAAAATAACACCCGTTAAAATAATGGTTGAAACAATGGTTGAAATATAATCACTGATGATAAGGTCGTTTTTAACTCCACCTGCTATTTCGAAATTACCTAAGAAATTAACAGTTAAAGGAGCAATAACAAAATAACCGAAAAGGATACCAACAAAAAACAGTGCCGTAACAAACCAGGTGATCCCTCTGAAAGATTTAATTTCATTAGGTTTTAAACCCGGTTTTACAAATCCCCATAACTGGTAAAAAACGAATGGAAATGCTCCGATTATACCACCAACAAATCCCATTTTGATAGATGTTCCGAATTGACCGGCCAGGGCAGTGTTCTGAAAATCAATTTTAACGTCTTCAAAGCAAATACCAAATGTATTGCATGCAAATCTGAAAGTAGGAAAGTTAGCATCCTTTAAACGCAGGAAAATGGTATTGATAATTGTTTCTCTGAAAATAAAGACCAACGTACCTACAACAAGTACAGCAATCACTGCTTTAACTAATCGCCATCTTAATTCTTCGAGGTGCCCTAAAAAGGACATGTTTTCTTTTTCGTCTTCCATTTATGTGCGGACAAAATTACTAAATTCTACAGCAATAAGTGAACTGATAAATTTAAATTTTTTGGCCTTTTAATTTTCGGCTGCCTGGTTTGAGCTTTTTTATTTTTTTTAGTACAGTGTTTTGATCCGGACTGTCCTTTAACCAAATTTCTGCTAACGAAGTCATTTCATTTTTCCAGGATTTAAAATAAAGTTCATTTTGAGTGTATGTATAATAATCAATCATAGAAAAACCTGGATATTTCGATTTAAACTTATCGTATGCCGTATCTGGTATTTTAGGAATAATATGGTTTGAAGCATTGATGAAATCAAGTTCAATATTATTGCTTACCTGTATTATTGTGGTATAGGTTAATTTATTCTTAAGTTGCTCTTCTTCTTTAACAGGTGTGGTAGTAGAGTCACTATAGTAATAAGGTGATTGTCCTGAAGCCATCCCCAGGGAATTGAGCCTGACAATTGTCTTCATTTTCTTTTGAGTCAGCGCATTAAAAAACTCCTGGATCTGTATTGAATCGGCTATAGTGTACTTTTTTGTTCTGTTGATAGTGCTTCTTTCACTGTAAAGTGTGTATTTGTCTTTAGTGTCGTTATAACTCTTATTGAAATGAACAAACACTTCTTCCCTTTTTTTATCGAGTACATGTTCTCCAAAACTAATCAATATGACTTCAAAATAATGAGAATCAAAATCCGGAGCAAAGGTTAAGTCTTGTGTCTTATAATTAAAGGTTGTACCATCATTAAACAAATAATTTCCTTTTTTATCAGTGGTATATTCCAGTACGTTATAACCCACATTTTTTTTCATCATATCAAGTTGTCCTTCGTATTGTGCCAATAGATCGAAAGCCAGTTCTTTCTCAATTTTTAATTGTTTTAACATGAGTAATTGTGATTCAAGTTGTCCGTTATAGGCAACAAGTCGGGCTTGTTCAATATTTCGTTTTTTAGCGTTTTTAGTTAGCTTACCTTGTGGTGTATCTTTGGTGTCCTGATATGAATAACCACTCGATTTTTTTGATTTTTTCTTCTTCTTTTTCATTTTTGGAGCTCCGGCAGGTGTATACCTGATTTCATCCAGTTTAATCTCTGTCTTTTTTATTTGAAGTCTGGTGGCTTCTGTTTTCTTTTCATAAAGTGCTATTAAATAATCAAAACCTCTTTTACCATAAATTTTTTCTTTTAAATCAGCGATTAAAACGTGTTCTAATTCATATAGCAAGTTCCTGTAGGTAACTCCTTCTTCAAATGTTGAATCAGGCGAAACATATCGGTGTTCATTTTTGCCATAAAGGATATAAGAATTTCCCCCTTTTTGAATAACTATTGTGGTTTGTCTTTTAGGGTGGTAAGCCCAAACATCAATATGTAATTTTGTGGAGAGTCCCTTTTGAGTTTGCATTTTTAATACTGGAACATCTTTTGTGACAATTTTTTCCCTTTTGGTCTTAGGGTCAGT
The DNA here is from genome assembly GCA_965230195.1 of Putridiphycobacter sp. GTDB lineage: Bacteria > Bacteroidota > Bacteroidia > Flavobacteriales_D > Crocinitomicaceae > Putridiphycobacter. Next base: position 4,384,948 of record OZ245997.1, on the reverse strand, counting down.
TTCGGTATCCAGTTCATATTTAAACAAGGATTTAGGATCAGGTACTGTTCGGTTGTATTTGGTTCTTAAAACACTTTCCAGTTCTTCCCAGTTGCTCCCGTTTCCGGCAGCAAGCATAAAGTTTTCTGAATTCAGGGTCTGTCCTGTAAGCAATTTTATGATTTCCTTTACTCTAACTTTGATGTATTTTTCCTGCCCATGATGAATGGCCCGGATAATCGCAAATTTTTGAGAAGCCCCCAGTTTAGCATTTTTCACTGCAGCGATTTTCTCACTGATTGATAAATTGGGAGAAAAATATGAATGAAGGGCAGGGTTTATGCCATATTCTCCATTACTCAACTGCTTTATGGCCGCCTGCGGTGCTTTTTCAGCAACATAGGTTTCGAATTGCTTAAATTTTGGCTTCAGGTACTGGTATTTTGGTTTTTGAGAGTCTTTAAAGTTTAGCAGCAAACTAAGCTCCCAGGTAGCATAATGAGTAGCAATATCCGAAAGTATACCCGTATTTTTTCTTGAGAGCTGGCTCGTATGTAAAATCAAACGTGACGAATCAGCTATAATTTGTTTTTCGATATAGGGATAATCCGGTAAAGTATCATTGATATAAGGAATAGAATCAGTAAATTCGAAAAGATGAAAAACCTCAGGATTAGTATTTTCAATTTTTCTGCTTAATTGGTAAAAAAAGGCTTTTTCTTTTCCGGTAAATTCTTCCCAGCTATCTTGAGAATAGGTGATGCTCGTTTGAAGCAAGAGAAGCAATAAAAGCAATTTATTTAGCATTTGATTGAGGTTTGTGTTGGATCAAACAAAAGTAGAAAAAATATTGTCAAAATAATTCCATCTAAAATTTTAATGCTGGCATTAAAATTGCTAAATTAAGCAGCAGTAATATTAACATAAAAAATAAATAAATGTTTGGTTTAGAAGATTTAATGAAAAATATCGACTTAGGGGATGTTTTAGAAAAAGTTGGTTTATCGGATAATGAGAAAAAAGAAGTGACCAATCAGGCAGCTGATGCTGTTAAGTACAGAGTGAATAAAGAAAACGCAAGAGGTAATATTGATACTGTTAAAAACCTCTTTTCAACCAATGAAAATAATGATGACGCCAATACAATGGCTAAGAAAATGGAAGGTGATTTAGCGTTTAACCTGAAAAATAAATTAGGTTTATCTGATTCAGTGATTGATACAATTAAATCGGTTGTAGTATCAAAGTTTCTGGGAGGAACAACTGATGCTATGGCAAAAGGAGGTGATAAAGAAGGAGGAGGAATTATGGATTTATTTGGTGACAGTGACCTGATGGATACATTTAAGAACAAATTATCCGGCTTTTTCAAATAAGCTCTATTACAAGTTTTCACAAAGGGGCGTTTGAAAAATCAAACGCCTTTTTTTGTCTGGATATAAATTATCCACTAATTTTGATTTAGATTAATACGGTGACAAAAAAATATGACCCAAATTACAGAGATTGATGAAGAAAGAGAGCGTTTAGATATTTTAAATGCTTATAAGGGATTGTTAAGAGCAAGTAAAAAATTCAGGACTACTAAAGAAGATACCAAGATAATCAGGGAAGCCTTTAATATGGCAATGGAAGCCCATAAGGGCGTGAGAAGAAAATCAGGGGAACCATACATTTATCACCCTATTGCTGTAGCCAGAATTTGTACGGAAGAAATGGGGTTGGGTACTACCAGTATTGTGGCTGCTCTGCTACATGATACCGTTGAAGATACTTATATAACATTACAGGATATTGAGGACAAATTCGGACTAAAAGTTCGAAAAATTATTGATGGTCTGACTAAAATTCCGGAGGTATTTGATGATAATGTTTCATTGCAGGCAGAAAATTTCAGAAAGTTAATTCTGACAATATCAGATGACTTAAGGGTGGCCTTTATTAAAATTGCCGACAGACTGCATAATATGAGAACACTGGACTCAATGCGGCATGATAAAAAACTGAAAATATGCTCTGAAACAGAATACCTTTATGCACCTTTAGCGCACCGGTTAGGATTCAATGCAATTAAGCATGAATTTGAAGATATGATTTTCAAAGTAAAGAATCCTGAACAATACCATGCCATTGAGGAAAAAATTGAAAAGTCGAAAGAGGTCAGAAACAATTTTATTCGTCAATTTATTGATCCCATTAAAAGGGAATTGACGCAAACCGGCTTGGATTTTAAAATTAAAGCAAGGTATAAAAGTATTTCTTCCATTTTTAAGAAGATCAAGAATAAAAATGTCACGTTTGATGAAATCTATGACATTTTTGCGATTAGAATTATTGTTGATGCACCCTTGGAGCTTGAAAAATCGAGGTGTTGGCGGGTTTATTCTATAGTTACTGACTTTTATCAACCTAATCCTGACAGGCTGAGAGATTGGATTTCGATTCCCAAAGCCAATGGGTATGAATCATTGCATACCACTGTGATGAGTCCTTCCGGGAAATGGGTAGAGGTTCAGATCCGATCGGTAAGAATGGATGAAATTGCCGAAAAAGGTTATGCGGCACACTGGAAGTATAAAGAAAATAATTCAAGACGTTCTAATTTTGATAAATGGTTAGGTGAAATAAGAGATTTACTGGAAAGTCCTGATGCCAATGCCATTGAATTTATAGATGAGTTTAAGCTCAATTTATTTAATGAAGAAATTTATGTCTTTACACCTAAAGGAGATCTGAGAGTATTACCTAAAAATGGTACAACACTGGATTTTGCATTTGATATTCATACCGATATTGGTTTAAGATGCATTGGCGCTAAAGTTAATGGAAAATTAATGCCTTTAAGTCATGCGTTAAAAAGTGGTGACCAGGTTGAAATCATTACTTCTTCAAAACAAAAGCCTAAAGAAGACTGGCTAAAATTTGTGGTTACGGCCAGGGCAAAACAACGGATTAAATCTGCCTTAAAAGAGGAGGAGAAAAGGATTTCAGGAGATGGTAGAGAAACTTTACAACGAAAGTTTAAACAACTTGATATTAAGTTTGACAGTGAGAATGTGAGTACCCTTGAAAAGTTTTATCAAATTCACAGTGCTACTGAATTGTATTACCAAATTGCAAAAGGGAAAATTGATTTATCCAAATTGCGTACTATTGAGGTGGTCAATAAACATTTTGTACTACCTAAATCTGATAAGAAAAAGTTAAAGCCATCCTCACTTAAAAATATAATTAATTGTGTTGACAGTAAGAATGACACAATTGTGATAGGGGAGGATTTTAAAAATGTTGAGTATAAACTGGCCGAATGTTGCAGCCCGATTCCGGGAGATGATGTATTTGGTTTTATTACTACAACTGACGGCATTAAAATTCACCGGGTTAATTGTCCAAATGCAACTGCTTTAATGTCTAACTATGCCTACAGGGTTTTAAAGGCCACATGGCAAAGTCAGAAATTAAGAGAGCAGCTGACCGGAATAATGATCACCGGTATTGATGATATGGGAATAGTGAACAGGATTACCAATATTATTTCTTCGGAACATAATGTCAATATGAAATCCATTTCTTTTGAATCAAATGATGGAATTTTTGAAGGAAAGATCATGTTGTATGTTTACGATACTGAACACCTGGATAAACTCATTACAAAGTTTGAGCAAATTGAAGGTGTTAAGTCTGTGGTACGGATTTAATCGGTTTTTGTCTTTCTTGTAAACACTCTAAACTTATATTGAAAGGTGTTAATTAGAGCACCTATGTTGAATTGTATTAAGTAACTTTTGACACGACATGGCCTGTTTATGGTATACTTTGATGTTGTCAGTAAGGTTATCCCTTTCCAAAACGTTTACTTTCCGTTACCTTAATAGTGTGACGTGTCCGGTTTCTATCATGTTTTCACCATCAAACTGGTTGGTAAACGATATTTTCCAGATATAAACACCACCTTCTGCAATATACCCACCGTAGGTACCATCCCACCCAACGTCAGGGTTGTTTGATAAGAATACAATTTCTCCCCATCTGTTGTAGATTGTCAACTGGAACTCATAAGGATCAAAACCGGAGGTAAATATTGGAGTAAACAACGAGTTTACACTACCATCATCCGGAGTAAAAGCATTAGGCACATAGAATAATAAATCATCCTGAATGATGATAAACTGACAGGTATCGTCTTCACATCCAAAAGCAGAGGTAGCATCAAGACAGACCTGAAAGATAGTTTCTTCCTGAAGGTCAAATTCTAAAACTGGATCTCTTTCAAATGAAAATCCGAATCGCTCGAAATCCCAATAAAACAGGCTGGCATTTTCAGAGGTATTGGTAAATTCTATCTGACCATCACTGACTACAGGTTTTATCGGCTCATATTCAAATTGTGCTACCGGAACCGGGTTGATGCAAACTACATTTTGAGCTGTTGATGATCCCTGACATCCGTCGGCACTGGTGACATTTAAGGTAACATCATAGCAACCAGGGATATCAAATACTACATTTGCTCCTGAGCAATCATTGGAAGTGGCACCATTGCTAAAAATCCATTCACAGGTTGATCCAGGCATATGATTTAAATTAACCAGGTTAGAGGTATAAGGGGCACATGCAGAGGTATCACCTTCAATTATTGGGGTAGGGTCTTCAAATATGACCACTCTCACAGTATCTGTTACTACATCCTGACAGAAATCTGTCACTGTGATGATATAGTCTGTAGTAGCAGAAGGGCTTACACTAACACTGGCAAGTGTATCATTTGGTCCGGTATTCCAAAGGTAATGATAGTCCAGACCATTGCCTATGTCATCTAATTGTCCACCACTTGCTACAGCAGTGAGTTCTACCGTTTCTCCTTCGCAGATAGAATCATTCAGTCCTGCATCCACAGTAAGCGGATCGGAAGTGGTAATATAATAGGAATATGGACCAGCCTGGCAACCATTAGCATCAGTAATAATATAGGTAAATGTTACTGTGTCGGTTTGGTTGGCTGTGTAAGGGAAAGTACTGACTCCCGGATATAAAAAACCATCACTATCCACCCAGTCAAAATTATAAGGAGGGGTTCCACCTTGTGTAAAGCCTGAAGTCACATTGATATCGGTTCCAAAGCAAATATTTGTCCAGTTACTAGGAGGCATTCCCTGTAATGAGTCAGGACCCGAAATTGTAGTATTCGAGGTTGCAGTACATCCGGCAGCATCAGTTACCAAAACATCATAATTTCCTTCACATAAGGCATTGAATATACCTGTAGCGTTAGTGGTACTGTTACCGTTATTGGTAATTTCAAATACCGTAGCGGTAGGGGAGTTGATTTCAATAATTCCCCCGCAGGCATTGTAGCATGAGTCGTCAGTTGCAAGTACATTTGTTATTGATAGTAAAGGTGGTTCGCTAACCTGTAATCCCTGAACGTTGAGAATACATCCGTTACCATCAGTAATAATGGCATCATATAATCCGGCGCAGACATTGGTAGCAACAGGATCATTGACTCCCGCAATATTACCTGTCCATTGGAAAGTTAATGGGGCTGTACCTCCTGATGGATCCAGATCAATAGCACCGTCACAGTCTCCAAAACAAGTGACATTTGTTATTGAAACATTAGTATCAAGTGGAGTAGGTTCAGTAATATTTACAATAACTGTGTCAGTGCAACCATTATTATCAGCAACAATTGTAGTATAGGCATTTGCTGCCAGGTTTGAGTACAATCCAAATGACTGATAGGAAGTGCCGTTATCAATGCTGTATTGATAGTTCGGACTTCCACCAACCGGTACAATTGATATTTCACCGGTAAAGTTTCCATTACAGGTCAGGTTAGTTACTGAAGGATTATTCACTAAGGCAGGTGGTTCAGATATCACAGTTGAAGACTGAACAATACATCCGTTTCCATCCTGTACATATACGTCATAATTTCCAGCTGCAAGATTCATAAAAGTATCGTTGGCAAAATAGTCAACACTATTAATACTATAGGTATGAACACCTACCCCTAATCCACTGGTTACGATAATCTGACCATCAGTATCACCATTACATAAAATATCAGTGGTTTGTATGAAATCTATTGTCGGTAGAGGATCCCCTGTGAGTATAATTGACTCTTCGGTTTCGCAAAGATTAAAATCGATTACTTTTACAATATAATAGCCAGGTGCCAGATTGCTAAATAAGTTTACGGAAGAGGGCGCTGAAAAGGTGATGCCATTATCGGTACTGATGGCGTATTCAAATGGCCCGGTTCCACCCATCTCATTAGCAGTAATACTACCATTATTGGTGCCGCAAATTGAATTAACACCAACCAGGTTCAGTTGAAGGTCTGCAGGATCGGAAATAACCTGATTGACGGTATAGGTACAATTGTTAAAATCTTCTACCTGAATAGTATGAATTCCGGCGCACAAATCGGTAATGGTATCAGATGATTGCTGACTTACACCATTATCCCCACTATACAAATACGGAGGTGTTCCACCTAATGTAGCAGCAATAACCTGCCCACCACAATCTCCAAAGCATAAATTATCTGCTACAGTCAAGGCAACTGTAATAGTGTCCGGTTGATTAATTACCTGCATGGTATCTTTTACACAGCCATTATTATCGGTTACAGTAATATTATAGTTTCCGGCTGCCAGCATGGTAAATATTCCCGTGGTATTATTAGCCGTACCAATATCATATGAATATGGTCCTGAGCCACCCTGTGCAACAACAATTAAACTACCTGAGTTAACACCATAACATAATAAATCGTTAGGGTTAAGGCTGATATTTATTGAGTCAGGTGTACCAATTGTAACTTGCATTCCTGATGTACACCCGTTGCCATCCATTGCTATTGTATTGTATACTCCCGGCGCGAGTCCTGTAAAGAGGTTAGAGTTTTGATAAGTCGCACCGGAATCAATGCTGTAAGAGTACGGCCCTCCATCACCACCTAAAACATTGGTGAATGTAATTGTGGCATTATTACTGTCAATACATGATGTATTTGTTGTATTCAGAACATAGGTTATACTATCTGGCTGATTAATGACAAATTCATAAAAATCACTGCAGTTACCACTGTCATGAATAATAACAAAGTGGGTTCCCGCTGCTAATTCCACACTTGGGTTCATCATCCCGTCAAAATCTCCTGTATTTTGAAAATAAATACTGTCAAGTGTAAAATTAATTGGAGGTAAACCGTTGACAATACTCACCCAGACGCCACCATCAGTTCCACCATAGCAGGTCACATCATGTGTTGAATCCAGAGCGGTTTGAATTTCCAGATCGCTTATTGCTTCTTCTGTTGAATCCTGACATCCATTAGCATCTGTTGCAATAACAGTATAAAGCCCTGAAAAGAGGTTGGTAAAGTTTCCTGTTGGCTGAGTATTGACCCCGTTGTCAATAGTATAAGTATAAGCACCTACACCATTTTGGGCCTGAACTTCAAACGAACCATTATTAAATCCACAGTTTGAGCTGACATTATTAATGTCATTAAAAGTAATTTGAGCCGGGTTAGTTAAACTAACACCACTCATTAAAAATTCACAACCATTTGCATCTCTTGCAATAAGGTCATAAATGCCAGCGCATAAGTTGATGAAAAAAGGACTGTTTTGATAGGTTTGTCCATTATCGATACTATAGGTATAAGGACCAGTTCCCCCTGATGTTAAACCAAATGTTATTGAACCGTCACAGCCATTATAACAGGTAGGGTCAACAAAAGAATGTGATGAACTTAGTGCCGGAGGTGAACCAATGTTTACTACAGAGTTCGCTAAACATCCATTAGCATCTCTGACCAGTACATTGATATTACCAGGGCAAAGATTAGTTAGAACGTTTGATGTTTGAAAGCTAAGCCCTCCATCTGAACTGTACTCGTAAGGTGGTGTGGCACCAGATGCATTTACCGTAATTGTTCCGTCACAACTGGTATTACAAAGTGCATCCGTTTGAGTGGTAGTGTATGATAATACTGTTGGTTGACTGATCGAAAAGCTTACAGATCCTGTACAGTTATTGGCATCATAAACGTCAACGGTATGGTTACCGGCATTTACGTTAAATGTGTTTGATGGTGCGGCACCTGTATTATTAAGGTCATAAAGGAATGGAGGGGTTCCGGTTGAAATTGATACAACAATTACAACAACTCCATTAATCCCACCTGCACAAAGGACATCTTGTTGATAATCAATGACAGGGTTAGGTCCAACTGATAGTGGCAGAACAACCTGAAGAGAATCTGTACAACCAGCCAGGTCAGTGACATAAGCCATATAAGTACCAGAGGTCAATCCGGTATATATTCCTGTATTGTTAATCGTTCCACCAATGTCATAGGTGTATCCTGGTGTACCACCAATTCCTTCAATGTAAATTTCCCCATCTGCAGCACCAAAGTTGCAGATTTCATTGTTAATTAAGGTATCAACTAAAAACAGGTCGGTTGGTTCTGTTACTGTTGAACTTAACGCAGTAGTACAATTATTTCCATCTTTTAAGGTAACGGTATAATTTCCCTGACATAAATTACTGAAAAGTCCGGAAGCCTGATAAGAACCACCGTTAAGTGAGTAACTATAGTTAGGTACACCTCCTGTGGCTCCTGTAAATTCAACTGAAGCATCACACAATCCATAACAGTTAATTTGAGAAGTTTGAAGATTGCCGCCTAAAGCTGTAGGGGCAGCTAATGTTACTGTATCTCTGTTTACACAACCTGAAATATCTGTAATTTCAACGATATATGTTCCGTCTCCTACATTGGAAAGACTTTGGCTGACCTGACCTGCTAATGGTACATTTGATATATCATACCACTGATAAGTATAGGCAGGAATTCCGCCTGAAGGAATAGATTGTATGCTTCCGTCTGTAAATCCATTACACGTTGGATTAACACCGGTTGCAGTAACCACACAACATGAAGGCCCTGAAGGCATGGTAAAGTTGTAGGAAGTATTACAGCCGGAATTATCACTAATTTGCAGGACATATAAGCCTGCCTGAAGATTATTAAAGGTTCCTGTTGAATTACTGGAGGTGACCGGACCGGACAAGTTGTAAGTAAATGGTGCAACTCCATTGACCATAGTGGTTGAAATGCTAGCGTCATTCACCCCATAGCATGTTTCCGGAGTTATGGTCACTACGTCTATTTCGAGATTGTCAACATCAACTGTAACAGAGTCTGTATAAGTGATAGTACCATCAGTATAGTGGGCTATAAAAGTAGTTGTCGTTGTTACATTAGCGGTGATACTTGCAGCATCAGGGAAACCTGGTAAATGTTCCCAATCATAATAAAAAGGGGAACAAGGTATAGTTGTAATAATAAAATTGTCTATTCCCCAGTGGTCATAGTTACTTCCGGACGATCCCCACTGGAATAACCGGAATTGTGTTGTTGCAGTAAAGGCTCCCGCCGGTATTGCAAAGCAATAATTATCCCATGTGGTAAAGTTAGTTGCCCCAAAAGCCACCGGACTGGAAGCACCGGCACCGGGATAGTTGGTTAATAAATTACCATTTGGAGCAAAGTATGCTATATCAGTCCAAACCGTACCGCCATTTGTTGAATATTGAAGACTGACACCTTCATTGTAAAAGTCTGCTCCCTCACATGGTGCAGAATCCCCACAGTATTCACACATGAATTTAAAATCAAAGCAAATTGTTCCACCACATGAAACATCCAGATTAGAAGTCACCAGCTCTCTTGGAGCAGATGTACCAGGTCCCATCCATAAGTAAGTTGACCCGTCAAGAGCAGCACCACACGGATTGTTAAATTGCGCTGCAGGTCCAGTTGTCCAACCGGAGGTTAGTACACCAGCGTTAAAATCATCTCCAAATATTGTTGATGATGTTGTACCAACTGCATCCAATTGAATGGATCCACCTCCGCATGGTAAAAAGAGATTTGATGCGCTGACGCTTATTGATTGTGAAATTGCCGTATGGCTCACAAACAACAAAAAGGAACAAATTACTAAATTCCTTATTATGGAAAAGACGGTAGTCATCATTTAGTCTTTTAATAGCTTTAAATTATCAAATTCAAATTTGGTCATTACCGCACCACCTTTAAATGTAGTAAATTCTTTGAATATATAGAGCGCACCATTTGGAATATCGCACGAGCCTTGAGTTGAAGCACCTGCTCTTAATGAAATTTTATACTCATTTTCACCATCTTTAATATCGGCTTTATGCTGAACACCATCATACCATACATTCAATTCCCACGAAACCTCTACTTCCGACTGATTGGTGTTAATAATTTTTATTAGAATACCCTTTTGATTTGGTATATTTTCAGGTGTACAGGCAGTTTCTTTTTTATAGAACTCTACCCCTGAAACCGAGTTAAATAAAACCCATTCAGAATCAGTTTGACAGTATACCGTACAGCTAATGAATACAATTGATAGTAGAATTAATTTTCTCATTTTAAATATTCTAATCAGTAGACGAAAGTTTTATTGCTTTGGTTTACCGTTTAATTTTTTTTGAAGTAATTCAATGCCCAGGCTTTCGAAAAATCCTTATGTCCAATACTGTGCGAGAGCATTAAAGCTTCAATTACACCACCGATATCAGGTGAGTAATACAATACAATATAATAAGCATCATTTCGCTGATTAACTATAATTCTTGTTTCAGGAAATTTCTTTTTTGCTGAGTTCGAAATTTCCTCAGCTTTTTCTTTTGTAGAATAAGACCCTGAAACAACATAATATCCATTTGGTGAAACTTCGTTATTTAAGAGTTCAACAAAGAAATCGTCCTTGACTTTTATACTTTGTGTTTGAATGCTGGTGACAGGAAATTCCTTTGAGGTTTTTTCCTGCTCAATTTTAATGTGGTTTTCAATTACAGGTTCAGTTTGCTGACTTGTATCAGGCGTATCATTAATCACTATTTCATCAGGCGTTTCTATAAATCTGTCTTTAGATTCAACAACATCTGAGGAATCTTTTTCAATATAAATTACCTCAGGATTCTCTTTTAGTATAATGTTTTCGTCCGCTAAAACTTTGTTTTCCATTTCTTTTATCTCAATTTCAGTTGATAAACTGTCAATGGTAGAGTTTAAAATCGAGTCCTTAACTTCATGTGCTTTTGTAATCTGTTCAATTTTTACACTGTCAATACCTGCATTGGTTTTTGGTACGTTTTGCTTTGTAGGTATTGAGTACATGAGTGCAATTTCAAAGTTATTGCTATTTGATAAAGATGCAATTTCATTTAATTTCAGATCATATGCCAATCCTACTTTAAGATTTTTAATGAAATTAAAACCGATATTAGTACCAACAGCATAATCACTTTTATATGTTACACCAACCCATCCTATTTTCGACATTTCAGCAATAACGGAAGTGGAGTAGTGGAAGGGTAATCCGGGTGAGTGGATTGCTAATATATCGGGTTGAATTCGCAATTTATCGTTAATATTAAATTTATAACCCGTATTAAAAATATATTGTCTTTCGAGCTGGTAAGTTACAAGGTCGGTTTCCGAAAAATTAAGTTTATTTCCTAAAAGTTGCGGTACGGATACTCCCAGGTAAAATTGTCTGAATCCATAAAAAAGACCAAAGCTGGCATCAAATGCAGACTTTTTATTCCCGTACCCATTAGAAAAGATTGGATCACTTTCGGAAACAACAACAGAATTCAAATCTATTCTTTGATCAACAACACCAATTGAAACGCCCGGTTGTAGAATCATTTCATCAGTAAGGTTAATTTGATAGGCATAGGCCAGATGAGCTTTGATTTTGCTGGTAATACCAATACTCTCATTGTTGAGTTTAAAACCTAATGAAGAATTACCTTTCCTGAGTGGAGTACTTATTGATAATAGGTTGGCAGTGAGCCCGCCGTCAAAATCTGACCATTTTTGGTTTCTGATTAACATAATATCCGTTAACCCTGATAAACCGGCATAACCCGGATTATATATGAATGGATTAATATAATTGTGTTGATACAGTATTTCCTGTTGGGAATAACCGGAGAACCCTGTTAAAAAAACAAGAATAACAGTGATATGTCTGATGCTCAATTTCATTTAGAATCCATGACTGTAAATGTTCCTTTAATTACGGGAATCGAAGAATTAAGTTCGATTACGTAGTAATAAGTACCATCCGGAACATTACTAGTGTTTAAATTCCAATCGTTTAGGTATGGTGAGCTTTTATGAATAATTTGCCCGTAGGCATCAAATACCACTACTGAATTTGAGGTGTATAATTCTATGTTTTCAATAATCCAGTTTTCATTTTTGCCATCACCATTTGGCGTGACAAGATTAGACGGAGTGACTCCAAAAGGATTATCTACCACTATAATATGGTAGAAAGAGGTGTCGGAACAACCATATTCATTTGTAATTTCAACAGAGTAGGTAAGGTCAGAAACAGGAGAGAAGACCGGGTTTTGAATAGTGATATCAGAGATATATTCATCAGGATGCCATAGGTAAGACACCCCATCAAGTGCAGTTAACTGGATTGATTCACCAAAATAAAGTGTATCCGTTTGCTGAACGGTTGACTGAGATGGCAAGATATCGATAGAATGGTAAGCAGTGTCAGGATCGCAAGTTCCTTCCTGAACTATGATCCGATAGAGAACAGATTGATTGAGTCCGATCTGAGCAAAGCTGTCAGACGTATTAAACCCTGATTGCCACAACTGTCCATCATCAATTGAAAATTCCCAATCCAGAATATCTCCTGTATAGTTTTGAGCAACTAACCAGATAATGTCTGATGTAGGACAAGCAGAATCTATCGCTGTAATTGTTCCTGCATTGGAGTTGTCAAATACATTAATATCAATTAAACCTGAAGTATCTGCCGGACAGTTCAGGTATTGTGTAATAACAGCGTAAGAGGTTGATGTATTGAGATTATTATAAGTAATACTATCATTTATTACTGGAATGTTAGTGAAATTATCACCTCCGTCGGTAGTTGAAATCCAGCCCAGTATATCACCATTAAAACCACTGGTGGATATTGTTCCCATATTAATGGTATCACAAAAATCCATTTCTCCTATCACATTTCCTGCGTCAGAATTGGGTATTACATCAACTGAAAAAAAGGTTGTATCCATTGGACAGGCTCCCTCCTGAACAATAACCTGAAAGAGTGTATTTTGTGTAATATTATTAATTTCCATTGGAGAAGAGGGGCCGGGAAGGTTAGTCCAATTTGTGCCATTATCAATACTGGTTGACCAGCTGAGTATATTGCCATTGTCTCCTGAGAGTTCATATTGGGCTGATGTTTCACCTGTGCATAAAGTATCCGGTCCAAGGATATCTCCGGCTGATGATCCTGGTATGTAAGAGATGTTGACAACATTAGAGGAATCCTGAGGGCAGGAACCATTTTCAACTATAGCAAAAAACTGAAAATTTTGAGATAGTTCGGTATACAGAAGTGTATCATAAGGATTTACCCAGTCGGAATAAGTTGCACCTCCGTTTAATGAAACCTGCCAGTTTAATACCTGTCCAGAATAACCGTTAAGGTAAAGAACCGTTGGGAAAATAGTATCACAATGTATTGAGTCACTGGTGACCGTTCCACCAATACTGGCCTGATCTACCGTAATACTATAGTATATTGTGTCGTCCGGACAATAATTGTAAAGTGTACTATATATCACTCTGTAGTCAGTATTCATGGTCAAATCAAGATACGACTGACTGCTTGTGGTATTGGATAAAGAATTCCAGGAGTTACCGCCATCTGTACTGATTTCCCAGTCATTAATTACGCCATTATTTCCAATCAGATCGATTGTACCTGAATTACCAAGAACACAAACACTGCCCGGGCCCGAGAATGTACCGGGATCTGCTGTACAGTCATTAGTCACCTGTACATTTAAAGTATCATTGTTAGGGTTGGTATCACCTGCATCTGAAACCACAAATTGTATATCATAAACGCCACAGGCACTCAAATCAGCATCCGTTGAGAATTCATAGATATATGTGGTACTGGTAGGTAGTAATGGTACTGTAATGCTTTCGGTAACAGTGGTTGCTCCAATAGTGTAACTGACGTCAAAAGTCCCTGAATAGGCTACTATATCAGCATTTATAATGGTGATTTTTACAGTTTCCGAGCTTGTTAAATTACATCCGGAAACGGGAGATGTAATGGAAGGACCAATTGTTAAGTCTGAAGCTAGAGCACCATAAGTTGAGAACAATAAGAATAATGCCACTATATGCTTCATGTACAGTTTCTAAGTTTTTACAAAATTAAAACAAAAAAATTAAAGTCAAAAATAGACTAAAAAAGGAGAAATACGAGCTATTTCTGATTAAAATTAAACACTTTTTTCTAAAAAATATTTGATTCCTGTTGTTAGAGCACTAAAACCAAATAAAACAGAGTGTTAACCTTGAATATTAACTGGGTTGAAAATATTATTTAGATTAATAAGTTGTTAATAATAAATGAATTAAATGTTTACCAGATTCGATAGTCGAGTTGAGTATTTGCAATTCTTGAGGTTGGCGTTTGCGCTCCTTTTGAGATTGTTTGAACCTGCTCCTGAATATATTGTTGTAATTCAATAATGTTAATTTTTTTATCCCTGTTAAAGTCTGCTTCTTTTTCTTTTAATCCTTTGATCAGGCAATAAGTAAACAAACCATTTTTCCATTCTTCACCTTCAATGGCGTATTCTGTACCGCCTGATGAAGAAATAATGGTAGCACCTGTTCCTTTTCTCATATCATTGAATTTACTTTTCAGGAGTTCGTTAGTATTTTGCAGTCCCAAACCACTTCCGTCTTTTGCCTTGACATCAACCCCGGCACCACTACGAAAAATAATATCTTTTGCACGCTCTTTATCCTTTAACCCAACTGTTCTTTCAACTTCGTCTTTTTCGAGTTCACCACTATGACAGGTATCAATAAAAAGCAATTTTTTTAATGCTTTAAGATTGTCAACAAGTCCTTCTATCATTTCGTAAGGAATTCCCTTTAATTTAGGGTTTTGAAAGTCCATACTGTGAGAGGCATAGAAATAATCGAAGTTTTCATCAAGGACACCATGGCCGGCTACAAAAACAATAACCATATCATTAATTGAAGCACGTTGAAGAAATTTTTTCGCTTTCTGGATATTTTCAATAGTTACCTCTTCGTCAGTGTATTGTTGGACAAAAATCTGATTAAAAGATTTACTGCCTTTAAATGTATTCACTATATCCTTTGCATCTTTTGCAGCATAATTAAGGTTAAAGCCTGCATCTTTAAACTTACTGACGCCGATTGACACCAAATAAAGATTAGGTTCGTAAACTTCACCGGTATTAAGGATTTTAAACGTTTTTTTATAGCTGGCAGCACCTTTTATATTAAATACACCGAATTCAATTTTGTTTTTACCATTCGCTAATGGAATAGTAAATTTTTTCCTGAATTCTTTGGTTTGTTCTGATGATATATCGTAGCCTTTAACACCATAAATGGCTACCCCATTTACCCATATATTGATTTTTTCTAACTTATATTTTGAATCATGAGCATATAGTTCAATATCGAGGTGGGTATTTTCAGTTTTAGAAGGGAGGTTCAAGAGGTTACTGATTTCAACTTCAGGAACATGTCGTTCACTTCCCTGCTCAAGCTGATCTTCGGTATAATTTAGTTTTTTTAACCGTTTAAGGTAGACCTTGTAAAAAGCACTAATCATATCTTTGTTAGTCACACCTATTGTTTTTAACACAATATCTGGTCGGTTGTATTTTATGTCAAACAAATCCGGATAGAAATATTGATCTTTGTACTTAAACCCAAACTCATTAATAGCCCCCTTACTAATCAGGTAATAATTCTCTTTCGTAATAAATATAAAGTCTCTGTTTTTAAATGGAATAATGGTTGTAATCAGAGATTTTTTTTCAAAATCCCAAACCTTGACAGTGCCATCATAGCTACTGGTCACAAATGTGCTGTTTTCGGGATGGAAAGAGATGTCGGTAACCATGTCAGAGTGCCCTCTGAATGTAAAATATTTTTTTCTGGTTTTGAGATTGTAAAAAATGATAGCATTTGAAAAGTCAATCATCACCATATAGTCCTTGTGCCTAAATACTTTTTTATAGTTATTTGACATTTCATTTTTAAATATCCGTGACGAGAGGTTGTATCTGAATTGACCGTAAAGGGTGGAATTAAGCCAGATATTATTATTGTCAATCTTTACAAATTCAATAATGTCAAAGGGTAGAGTGTCAGTTTTATAAAAGTATTGGTCTCCCTGTTTTTGCCAGAAATAGAGAACTTTTTTGTTCTTAACATTTCCAATTATTGTGGAGTCATCTATAAACGATACCTGATTAAAGTTATCCCAATTTTCAAATTTATAGAGTTTAGTCTGTTTGTGGTCAATCAGATCATAAACCGAGATATTAGGATTGTCTGAACTACCAGAGTAAATGATATTTTTATGATCAGGAGAAAAACCAATTAGTTCTACTTCGCTAAAAGGAGGTTGATAAACGTTTAGACTTTGAAACAGAAGACTTTTTGTGTTTTTTACAGGGTATTGTTTAAATCTGAATCGTTGAATGGTTTCAGGAGAAAGGGGGGAAATTTTCTTGAGTACTTCATTATTGGAAGTGGCCAGAAAATAATTATGAGTGGTTTCTGAGCAAATAATCTTATTGATGGAATGTTTTGACGGTTTAGCAACATTGATTTTTGGAAATTCCCTGCTCATATCAATTTCGTAAACATAACCCAATTCATCTCCCACAAAAATCTGATTACCATTCGGGCTGTGAATAACAGTGTTTTTTCGATAAATTGATGATGAAATTCTGTTTTCAATCTCAAAATCCTCATTCAAATTCCAAATGATGATACTACGATCCTTTCCGGCACTGGCAAAAAACTTTCCATCTTCGGTAAATCTGACATCATTAACTGCGGAGTTATGTCCGGATAGTACTTTTATAGGTACAACTCCTGTAATGTAATTAAATACATATACTGATCCATCTTCTCCTCCTGCAACAATATATTTTTGGTCAGGGCTCACGTCAAAAGAAGTGAATTTAGATTCAATTGAATTGGCGGAAAATCGCGAAAGAGAGAGTCTTTTGTTAGAGAATCTTTTGACAATGATTCCCCTTTTTATTTTAAGGTCAATATTTTTATTCTTGTCTTTATAATAGGTTTTGTCTCTGTTGGTCCTTAATGGAATGTGGCCAATATCTTTGAGTTTGGATTTTGCTATATCGTAGCTAAATACAGTTCTCTTGGTTTTAACATAAAGTGTCTTCTCATCTTCTGAAAATGACATGTTCTGAATGATTTCAATGTCATCAATATAGAAAGTGGTCAGTAACCGATTCAATTTAGCGTGCCAAATAATGATTTCAGAGTTTTTACCAAGAGAAGCTAAGAACTTACCCGACCGTGAGAACTCTAAAAGTTCAATATCGCTGGAATGTGTTCGGTGAACAACCAGTTCTTCTCTCTGACTCAGCGAAGAAAAACTTAAAATTAATAGCAATATTGTGATTAGTCGATACATTATTTTGGTTTGTGTATTTTAAAATCGTGCCCGTTATAATCCAGAGTAGCACCTTTAAATTGATTAAGATCTAAAGGGAAGGTCAGATAAGGGTCTGTAATTGTTATTTTAAAATTTAAGCGGTGGTAGGATACATTTCCGGTTAAAATTTGATGCAGGTTTTGCAAGGTAACCTGCGAGGATTTAAGGGAGAGGTCATTGCCATAAACAAGTTCACCGGTAGGTGTTCCGTCTTCATCTTTTTCCTTAAATCGTTTTGCTATCGATTCAAACCCGCCTGATTTCTGAATAAGGTGGTTAATTCGATAATCCGGTTTATTGCCTACAAAGTTTAATCTGATATTGTGGTCTGCTATTTTATTCCTGACCATATTTATTATCATGGTATCGGGAAGATCATCTATCATTAAGCTATAATTGAATAGAGTGATGTTTTTTGATGCGTTAGCAGGTGCTTCATTAATAATGTAATCGATTGTTTTATTTAATCCTTTCAGGTATTCGTTTACATGTACATTATTAATAGATGCATTACCATCACTAAAGTTAAACTCATAAAACTTTTGCATATTAACAGGTGTAATTTCCGTTGCCTTTTTATCAAGGTCAAAAAAGGCAAACCTTGTTGAATTAAGATTGTTTTTTACACCATCATTGGCCAGGTATTGCTCCAGAAAAAAGCCAATTTTTTCATCATACAATGCAGTATTGTCGTAATTATGGAAATGAAATACATTGAAATAAGGGAGGTTTTCATTTATGGTAATGAAATCACTGTCAATAAATTTTATAGAAAATAAGTGTTCATTTTCCCGCGGAACAACTTTAATTTGGGCAGGTACAAATTTTTCTATGGGATTCAAGTCATTAATGTCAATAAAGTTTACCGAGAACTCAAGTGTTGAGTCGGTCATACTTAATGTGTCAAAGAAGGCGCCGTAGGTTAATAGTGTTTTTCCTTTGTTGTCATGTGTGGAATAGTCAAACTTTTTACATGAACTTATTGTAACTACGAGCAATGATATGATTATAAAATAACTACTCTTCATACAAATAGTTTTTTCTGGTCAAATCTTTGTTCGACAGGAAATAGTAGGCAATATTGAGTTCCACCTGCCATTTTTTTCCAAGGTACTTGTTAGGTGTGAGCGTACTGACATATCGGGCACTCAAATCTAAATTTCCTCTTTTTTTTCCAATACCAATAACATAGTTGTATCGTGCTCTACCATCATAAAACACACCGTCAAAGTGATCAGCACCAAAATCAGGATTGGTTTCGTAGGGATCTTCTGATCCAAAATAATAATTTCTGCTTAACTGCTGGAAATCAAAATTGTTTTCAAGAACAAGCATAACGCCACCTATCAGGTAAGGGCTATTGACATTTTTAATAATATGGTAAGTAAGGTTTAAAGGCAGTCTGACAGCTCTTCGGTTTAAAATCCGGTTTGATTCGTAGGGTGATGTGAATCTGAAGATACTCATTTCCATTGTGAATTGAGGTTCAAAAACCAATCCGATCTTTTTTCTTGAAACCCTTGCGTTAAGTCCAAAGGAAACGCTGTTAAATGCTTTTGTTTGTTCAATTACAAAGTTGGAATTCAGTTCCTTTGGAAGATAAGTGTAAAAGCTATTGTTCGGGGTAAATGATTCTGCTTCAAGAGTGTGTCGTTGAATAAGGTTTGTACTGAAGTTTATACCCAGTTTAACTTCCTGCGACAATCCTTCCGCTACGGGCAAAATGCAAAAAAAGAGCAATATGTTTCGTAATGTCATCATTTATTCTTGAACATGTAAAAGAGTAGTCCTGCGTTAAAATTAGCCTCTATTTTATTAGGTTGCAACGGTGCATTATCAAATGCAATGTTTACAGTTGATGAAAAAAATATTTTTCCTTTTCCCAGCTTAATTTTTAAGGGGTCTATAGTGAAGAACGTTTTAAGTCTTTTATCAAATTCAGTAGGGTAAAGTACTTTATTTCTATGACTGAAATTGAAACCAAATTCGTTTAGAAAATAAAAATTAAAGAGTTTTCCTCTATAGGACAAAAAAGGAGTTGTATAAGTAATTTTTAAAACATTATGACTGTTGATTAACCGCCTGTTATTTATAGTGGTATTCTCAGGGTTAAATGAAAAAAAATCACTTGTATCGGCGAACGCAAAAAAAGGAGTAAATACAATATTAAAAGCATTAAACTCGGTTCGTTTGTATTTATCTTTTTTGTACAGGGTCAGCTTTCTTCGTTTTAAAAACATATAATGAAAACCGATTGATATGCCACCGTGCCAGGGTACATATTTGGTTGTTCTGTTAACAATACTATCCTGCCCGCTGTTAATAACGCTGCTAAGTGTTTCGGTATAATCGTATGTGGTAGTTCTGTTGGTGAATACTCCGCTTTTAAAACCTAAAGATACCCCTTTCTTATGGCGTGATTCCGGAGAGGTAAAAGAATCATCATATTCAGTATAATAACTAAATCCACGGTACTTAAATTCCTGGCCAAAGAAATAAGTTGGCTTTAAACATAAAAACGCGAGGGTCAATATTAATGAAGGGATTAATCTCATCTAAAACAAATATATGAAATTTTGTTGATAGTAATAAGGATTGTTAACTGTTGTCATTTGGCTGGTTCTAAATCTTTAAATCCGAACATTCTAAGGGTGTAAAAAAGTGATTGATATTTAATATTGATACTGCATTTAAAATCTTTGAAGGAAAGGCAAATACTTTTTTAACAAAGCCTGTTCTATTAATCGAAACTAAAATCAAAAATGTTAGTTTTGTATAAACCTAACTGTATTTTATGAAAATATTACTTTCACCGGCAAAATCAATTAATTTTGACAAAACCGTTACTCAGCACAATTTTACACAACCTGTTTTCCTGGATAAAAGCGAATACCTGATCAATAAATTACGAAAGTTAAGTGCAAAAAAAATCAGTAAACTGATGAGTGTGAGTGCTGAAATAGCTGATTTGAATTATAATCGTTTTCAGGAGTGGCACGTGCCATTTACAGATGGTAATAGTAAACCGGCAGCTGATATTTTTGCGGGAACAGTTTACCAGGGACTGGATTTTTCAGATTTATCAAAGGAAGAGCGTGAACGCGCCCAGTCATATGTTAGAATATTATCTGGTTTATATGGTTTGCTTAAACCGTTAGATTTAATTCAACCTTACCGGTTGGAAATGGGAACCAGGTTTGCCGTTACCCCTAAGCTTAAAAACCTGTATTTATTTTGGGGAGACGAAATTTTAAACCGTTTGAATGAAGAGCTAAAAGATGATGAGTGTCAGGTGATTGTTAATTTGGCCTCAAGTGAATATTTTAAAGCTGCAAAATTGAATAAAATTGAATATCCTGTTATTACGCCTGTTTTTAAAGATAAAACCAAGTCAGGAGAATATAAGGTGATTATGACTTTTGCTAAAAAAGCGAGAGGCTTAATGGCCCGATACATCATTCAGAATGGGATTTCTGATGTGGAAAGTATTAAAGCTTTTGACACAGAAGGGTATGAATACAGTGCTAATGATAGTTCCGAAAGTGAGTTCGTATTTATCAGAAGCTAAAACGATTTGTTCTGAATATTAAATTCTTAGTATTTAAACATTTTGTGTAAATTGTTTATTGTGGTATGCGTAACTAAATATTCTTTTTTTCGTAAATTGAGTCTGGTAACATTGTTTTTTAATGCTATTTAAGAGAATTCTACTTACATTATTGCTTTCCCTTAGTTCGTTTTTGAGCTATTCAGGCATTATCTATGTAACAGATAATGATGACACAGGTCCTGTAACATCATTGACTGAAGCAGCCAATAATTTGCAGAAGAATGATACTATAGTTATTAACTATAAGGGAGGGATTACCTTAAATGCAACAATTTTGCTGGAGAATGATACTAATGTTACCATTATTGGACCAGGTCCAATCCATAACAGCTTTTTTGCAGAGGCATTTGATAATCTTTTTGAATTAAAGAATTGTGAAAATGTGACATTTATAGGAATGGGCTTCAAGCATGCTATTTACCCATTTCAGGTGTTAAACATGAGGAGTTTTATCATTGAAAACTCCAGTGTGAATTTTTACGATTGTACTTTTGAAGGTAACAGGTTTGAAGGAGAGGGCGGTGCAATGTTCCTTCACAATGATTCCAGAGTGAATATTTATAATTGTTCCTTTTTTGACAATTCCACAGCAGGAGGTAGTGGTGGTGCAGGAGGTGCTATTTATTTTGATAATTCTGACAATACCGGACGTATTGAAAACTGTACTTTCTACCAAAACGAAGCTGAAACTGCAGGAGGTGCCGTTTATATTGATTCTATTACTACACCTGATGCCTTCACTTTCCAAAACAATACGTTTTACGAAAACCTGGCTGATACTACTGCCATGTTTGTTGGACATGCTGTCGATTACAGAAGAGGGCCCTTTTCACTGACAAATACTTACATCTATTTCTTTCATAATCTATTTTATGAAAACGGAGGATCAACAGCACCGGGTAATTTCCAGATTTATTACCCCACATACGCTGATTTTCCATTATTAATGACGTTTGCAGAGAATAATTATATCCTGAAGTTTTCTACCGGAAATGATTCTATTGGTACTAATTTTAAAAATAATCCATTATATGATTTTGAAGGTTTTAATGCTTCTAACCTACATCTCAGGTCTAATTTTGTTACTGATGGGTATGGTTTAAAGTATTTTACAATTACAGACGCTGCCAGTGAACTGGTAAACAGCAGCCCCAGACTTACAGGAGTAACACCAAGGTATACACCGGGTGACCTGGACAAGGATTGCCGACGAGCGCCAAGAGTATTACTGGACACGGTTGATATTGGAGCCAGTGAGTTTACTCCATACAGGGTAACTTCCACCAATAACCTTGATTGGGAAGCAACAATCACCAGTTTGAATAGTGCTGCCCAACAAGATAACTATATAGAGTTTGACCTTCCATCTTATGCACCAAACACTGACAGGATTTTAGTTAATACGAATGTTCCGATAATTAATTTTCCCGTTTATATTGATGGTTTTAGTCAGGAAGGAACAGAAATACCTGGGCCAAATAATGTAGGTTTGGTTACTGATGAATATTATCCTGCAACAAACCTGGTTACTTTCAATCCTCTGGTACCAACTTCAGCCATTAACGGATTTAATATTATTGCACCAAATGTCACTATTGCAGGTTTAGGCATTTCAGGTTTTAATGGTTATGGGGTTCACCTTGATATAGGGGCAAAAACATTTAAATTACAAGGTTCACATATAGGTTTGGAACAAACTGTTTCAGGATTTGTAACGGATGTTTCAATAGGTAATCAGTTGGGAGGAGTTAATATATTATCTGATTCGTCTACGTTTGGTGGTTTTTTTCACCATGAAAGAAATACATTGTCTGGAAACGGATTTTCATCTGTTACAGGAGCCAACCTCAAAGCAACCAATGCTGATGTTATTGATGTTTTTGGAAATGTGATTGGATTACACCCTAATGGTAAGGATTCCCTCAATGTCACATATACCAATTCGCCGGATGGGATTCTCTTTGATAATCCAACCGGAGCAACCATTGGATACGATTATATTTTTGGAAAGAATATCATTTCCGGAAACCCCGGGAAAGGAATTTGTCATACCAATGGAGGGTTAAATAATACGATAAATTTTAATCATATTGGGCTCAACTTTTTGGGAGATGAGGCCAGACCGAATACCATAGGTGTAGAAGTGAATAATTCTTCAAGTGAATATCATATAGGAAAATATGGCCGAAATGTTATTTCCGGAAACCGTGAGACAGGGGTATTAATCGATTCTTCGTTTAATATTTTGACTTATGGTAATATTATTGGAGGAAATGCTGATTTATCTGATACCATTCCAAATCAAATTGGGGTTGAAATGACCGGTACGGGAAATAAAAACATTGTTGGAGGGAATGATTATACAGATGATGCGCAACGAAATATTATTGTTGGTAATGATATTGGTATCCATATTCATGGTCCGCAAATAGGAGTAGCGCTTATCAGAGGTAATTTGATAGGTGTGCCTACGGAAGATGCCACAACGGCTATGCCTAATTATATTGGTATTGAACTTAGTGAAAATACAACTGGTAACATTATAGGTTATGAAGACACCACTTTGTTTGTAGATCAGATCAACATTATTGCAGGAAATGTTAATGAAGGAATTTATATTCATGATGCTGATACTAAAGATAATATTGTTAAATCAAATGTGATTGGTTCCAC
This sequence comes from Putridiphycobacter sp., assembly GCA_965230195.1. Taxonomy (GTDB): domain Bacteria; phylum Bacteroidota; class Bacteroidia; order Flavobacteriales_D; family Crocinitomicaceae; genus Putridiphycobacter. The sequence continues at coordinate 4,361,038 of OZ245997.1, read as the reverse complement.
AAATCCATCAGGAACACCAAATGCCTTAGGTAATGGTATTGGAGTAAGGGTAAAAAATGTAACAAATGGTAGTAACCATATTGGTAATGCGAATGATACTTTGCTACATCTGCTAATCCATGATCACAATATTGGGGTAAGAATTGATTCCTCAGATAATCAGCATGTACATAATTCATTTATTGGTCTGGATACTAATGGGGTAAGTCTTCCTAATGAGGTTGGTGTCTATCTTTCTCCTGAGAGTGAAAGCAATGAAATTGGAGGTTCTGCAGCCCAAATGAACATTATTTCAGCAAATGACAGTGCAGGTGTTTTTATTGACAGTACAGATAATAATGCAGTAATAGGAAACTATATTGGAGTAGATAAAGATGGAATTACAAGTATGGGTAACCGTATTGGAGTAGCAGTCAGAAATGGAGAATCAAATAAAATTGGAACAACTAATAGTGGTAATGTTATTTCCGGAAACGATTTAGGAGTTTTCCTGACTAAGAATGCAAAATCCAACGGAGTGGTTGATAATCACATTGGTTTAAGTGCTGATGGGACAAGTATAGTAGCAAATAGTAAAGTAGGGGTATATGTTAATAATACAGATAGTACAAACTTTATTGGTTTAAACCTTACTTACGCTAATTTTTTCGAATGCGATTCAATTGATATTTTGATAAATGAGTCATCTAATCAGGAGGTACAGGGAAATATTCTGGGAATGAATGGTGACAGTACAGCCTACCTTGGAACTGCTCAAAATGGAGTTGGAATTCGTTTAAACCAAAGTACTCAGAATACGATTGGAGGTTTAGGTGCTAATGAACAAAATGTTATTGCTAATAAACGGGTAGGAATATTATTTTCGAATGCTGACTCTAACAGGGTTCAACATAATTATTTAGGAAATAATCCTGAGGGTAATAGTGTTCTTGCTGCTAATAACCAACGGGTAGCAATTGGCACAAGAAGTAATTCCAATTATAATATTATCGGACCTGATAATGTAATTGGGGGTAATGAAGTAGGAATCTACCTGGCAGGACCGGCTGATACGAATACTATTTATGGAAATTTAATTGGTATTGATACAGCATTAACTGTGGCGTTAAGTAATGACACAGCAATTATCATTTCTGGAAGTGAATATAACCGAATTGGGGGAGAAACCGCTGATAGTTCTAACACAATGGTAAACGGAGTAGATGGTGTGGTATTGAGACTTTCAGCCAATAATAATACTTTAATCAATAACAATATCGGAACGCCATCATTTGCTAATTCCGGAGTAGGGTTAAGGATTAATAATTCTGAAAATAACAGGTTAGGGGGCGCTAATTTATCTGAGCGTAATACTATTACTAATAACGGTGGAAACGGAATTACAATCAGTGGAACCGGCTCAGCGGGTAATAGCTTGTTAAGAAACAGTATTTTTGATAATGGAGGGCTTGGAATTGATATTGGTGATGATGGTGCCACGGTAAACAATGCCTCTGGAATTCAGGATAATATTCAAATTCCGATTATACAATCAGGTTTTCCATGTACCGGAACTTCCGATATTCAATTAAGTGTTATCCTGAGAGATTTAACAATTGGACAGGAATATTATCTTGATATATATAATATTACTGATGCAACATATCAGGATGGGTCAGGTTTTGGAGAATCCGGACCACTGTCAATTCATTATGATACGATCACGGCAGCAACTACACAAGATACAATTATTGTGGATTTATTACCATATGGCTTAAATAATACTGTAGATACCATGTTCACGGCTATGATAACTTCGGCTGATAATGGCAGTAGTTCGGAATATGCGGCGAACATTGAGTTATTGGAGCAACCTCAGGCACCAACCTTTACTGTTACTGACGAAACCTGTAAATTTGCAGGTAATGGTCAGTTTTTAGCAGATAATAGTGCAAATGCAGCTTATGATTTTGATTTTTCAGTTGATGGTACACCTCATCCGCCAACAGGAATAGATTCATTGGAAGTAACCGGATTAACACCTGGTACCTATAATGTACAGCTTGATTATGATAACGGTTGTACAGAAAATTATAATCAGGTATTAAATGTAGGTCCGACATTTACATTAAGTGCTGTATTAAGTGAAGATACCTGTGGTTTAGGAAATGGAGAGATAGTGTTAACTGCCACTCCTGATCAGGTGGCTTATTTTACAGCAGGTTTTTCTTACAGTATTGATAACGGGACCACGTTTGGTGCTTTGAATGATAATGTATTTTCAGGTTTAAGTGCCGGAGATAATACCAATTCAGTTGCAACTTCAGTGGTGAATAGTGTGACTTGTTATTCCGATACCATTTCTAATACCATTGGCAGTTATAGTGTGCCAACCGCACAACTTAATTTTGGTTATAGCGATTTTTGTCATGATACCGTTGGTTTTGTCACCAGTCAACCAATATTCCCATTAGGTGATTATGCCATTAGTACTGCAGCAACCGGTTATACGTTTAATACCTCAACAGGAGAATTAACAGGTGCAGAACCTGATAGTACTTATAAGATCGTTTATCAATATGGTTCATGTCCTTCAACGGTCAATAATGTATTGGCTTATTTTGTGCCTTCAGATAATTTTGTTTATCCTGATTTTTGTCAAAATGTTACAGGACTTGTACCTGTTCCCGATTCAAGTGGTGGGATATTTTCTTTACTAAGTCAACCGGTAGGAAACGGTAATATTAATTCTACAACAGGAGGATTATTTAGTGTTGCCGTAGCACAAGATCTGACAGCTGGAGTGTATGAGGTAATGTATAATACTAATGATGTTAATTGTCCGAGAAGAGATACTGTATTTGTAGAAGTGTTGACGAAGGCGCCTTCACCAACAATTATCAACCCGGTTCCCAGTAATGATTCTGTTTATTTTTGCCGTAATGAAATTAGCCTGATTACAAGTTCTTATGCACAGACCAATTGGTTTTTAGGTGCTTCGGGAATAGTTAGTAACAGCGTGGATTATCTTTTAACAGATTTGCCTGTAAGTCAGGATACATCTTTGTTTTATTATAGGGATTCAGTCTATATCAGTGGAGATGTTTGCGTTTCAGATACCAGTCAATTAATCATTCATTTACACGATATTCCTGCACAACCTTCAATTCAAAATGGAGATGTTGAATACTGTGAGGGAGAAGTCAGACTTGATTTAACTAATACTGATCCTGTAAATTGGTACGAAACTGATTTGAGTAGTGTAGATGGCACAGGGACTAATTTCCCAACAGTTTTCCAGAATGGTATATTCAAATATTATGCCCAGGCTGAAAGTGCTGAAGGTTGTTTATCGTTATTAGATAGTGTAGAGTTAACCGGCTATTTAAAGCCACCTGTTCCTAATATTATAGAGCCGGTATTGAGTAATGATACAGCTTATTTTTGCCGAAATACCATTGATACTTTAAAGAGTGATTTTTACCAAACGGTGTGGGATCTGACCGCTGGCGGATCATCTGTCACCGATTTCAATTATTTACTGACCAATCTGCCAATTAATCAGGATACAACCGTTTATTACCGAAGAGATTCAATTTATTCCATTACTAAAACCTGTGCTTCAGATACAGATAGTGTATTAGTACACTTATACAATATTCCTGCCCAACCGGCTATTCAGAATGGAGATATAGAGTATTGTGAAGGAGAAACCCGCCTGGATTTAATCAATACTGATCCTGTAAATTGGTATGAAACTGATTTGAGTAGTGTAGATGGAACAGGGACTAATTTTCCAACAGTTTTCCAGGATGGTATATTCAAATATTATGCTCAGGCTGAAAGTGTAGAAGGTTGTTTATCGTTATTAGATAGTGTAGAATTAACTGGTTATTTAAAACCTCCTGTTCCTTTAATTATCGATCCTTTAACTGATATCGTTAATGACACGGCTTACTTTTGTCGAAATGTTATTGATACAATAAAAAGTGATTTTTATCAAACTATATGGGATTTTACACCGGGAGGATCATCAGTAACAGATTATAATTACTTGCTAACCAATCTTCCTGTAGGACCAGATACAACTGTTTATTATCGAAGAGATTCCATTTATTCCATTACTAAAACCTGTTCATCTGATACGGACAGTATCATGATCCATTTATACAGTATACCTGCACAACCATCTATTCAAAACGGAGATGTTGAATATTGTGAAGGAGAAATTCCGGTTGACTTAACCAATACCGATCCGGTAAACTGGTACGAAACTGACTTGAGTAGTGTGGATGGTACAGGAACTAATTTCCCGACAACTTTTCAGAATGGGGTGTTTAAATACTACGCTCAGGCGGAAAGTGCAGAAGGATGTTTGTCATTACTTGATAGTACTGAACTTACCGGTTATTTAAAACCACCTGTTCCCGTAATCATTAGTCCGGTTCTGAGTAATGATACGGCTTATTTTTGTCGTAATACCATTGACACTTTAAAGAGTGATTTTTATCAGACTATTTGGGACTTGACTTCCGGAGGATCATCTGTGGTAGACTTCAATTACCTGTTGACAAATTTACCTGTTGATCAGGATACTACAGTATATTTCAGAAGGGATTCTGTATACTCATTAACTAAAACCTGCTCATCTGATACCGATAGCATATTAGTACATTTGTATGATGTGCCGGCACAACCGTCTATTCAAAATGGTGGTGTAGAGTATTGTGAAGCTGAAACAAGAGTTGATCTAGCCAATACTGATGCTGTAAATTGGTATGAAACTGACTTGAGTAGTGTAGACGGTACAGGAACTAATTTCCCTACTGTCTTTCAAAATGGTACTATAAAGTATTATGCCCAGGCCGAAAGTGTGGAAGGTTGTTTGTCGCTACTAGACAGTACTGAGCTGATAGGTTATTTGAAACCACCGATTCCAACAATTATTAGTCCTGTATTGAGTAATGATACTGCTTACTTTTGCCGAAATACAATTGATACTTTAAAGAGTGATTTTTACCAAACCATTTGGGATTTGACATCAGGAGGATCATCAGTAATCAATTTCAATTACCTGTTAACAAACATACCAGTTGGTCAGGATACCACTGTATACTTCAGAAGGGATTCAGTTTACTCTGTTAGTAAGACCTGTTCGTCCGATACGGATAGTGTATTAGTACATTTATATGACGTACCGGCGCAACCGTCAATTCAAAACGGAGATATTGAGTATTGTGAAGCTGAAGCAAGAGTTGACCTGACAAATATTGATCCGGTTAACTGGTATGAGGCAGACCTGAATAGTATTGATGGTACAGGTACCAATTTCCCGACTGTTTTCCAAAATGGTATTGTGAAGTATTATGCTCAGGCCGAAAGTGCGGAAGGTTGTCTGTCATTATTAGATAGTACTTTATTAACTGGTTATCTGAAGCCTCCTGTTCCAACCATCATCAGTCCAACTTTGAGTAACGATACGGCCTATTTTTGCCGAAATACAATTGATACTTTAAAGAGTGATTTTTACCAAACCATTTGGGATTTGACTCCTGGGGGATCATCTGTGACAAATTTCAACTATCTGCTGACAATTTTACCTGCAGGTCAGGACACTACAGTTTATTTCAGAAGAGATTCAATGTATTCTGTAACCAAAACCTGTTCATCCGATACTGATAGTGTTTTAGTACATTTATATAATGTACCTGTTAAACCTGAAATTATAAACGGAGATGTTGCGTATTGTGAGGATGATATTATTATCGATTTAACTACCACTACAAGTGTTATAGTAGATTGGTATGTGAATGATACATTAATGATAAGTAATACGGCAACAGCATTTACACCGGCTTATAATTATACTTTGGGAGATTCAATTATCACCTACTATGCCAGAGAGGTTAGTGCTGAGGGATGTAAATCGTTGTTTGATACCAGTCAGGTTACGTTTCATCCTAAACCAAATACACCTCAGTTGACGATCAACAATACTTTGCTGACTTTCTGTCCTGAAGATGATCTTGATACCTTGTTTTCTGATATTGAATCACACTGGTACCTGAATTCAAATACTACCGGTCTGGGTGTAAACGATACACTTAAAATTCCTGAAACGGTTTTTACGCCGGGCGTAACCGACGATATCAGATTTTACCATGTTGATGGTAATAATTGCCATTCAGATACAGGAAGTATTGCTGTTCAGGTTTTTGATAACCCTGTAGTGCCAGACCTGTCGAGTATCGATACCACTTATTGTGAAGGTGATCTGACCTATGAATTGCTTGAGGCTTCAAATATTACACAGGGATCGGGTTATTGGTATTCTGATCAGTCTAACCAGGTAGGAACCGGCTTTACATACCAGGTTTTAAATCAAATTGCTTTGGGTGATACCGTCTTCTATTTTGATTATGATGACCTGAATGGTTGCCGTTCAGCAATGGATTCAATAACACTTTATATGTATGCAATTCCGGATGTTGCAGTAATATCAACCATAGATTCAGTGTACTGTGAGGATGAAGCATTTAATGTAATGACAACTGAAACAAATGTTACTACATCCTGGTATCAGGGACATCCTGACCTGAATAACTTGTTAGTTGAAAATGTGACATCATATACTCCTGATCAGGGACCTGGGCAATATTATATTTTCACGCAAACTACAATTAATGAGTGTAGCTCACCGGTTGATAGTATAGAGTTGGTTATTCATGCTCAACCGGCAAAGCCTAATGTGTTAGGTACTAAATTTCAATTTTGCGATTATGATGATGATGGTGAACTTTTTGTAGGATCCGGAGAAGCCGGTGTGTGGTACGAACATAATGATTTGACCACACCAATATTTACCGGAGTTGAATTCACAATCTCAGTAGATAATATTACAGATAGTGCAGTCTATTACATTCAAATGGTTGAACCATTAAACAATTGTGCTTCTGAATTTGATACAGTTACAGTTTATGTACACAGTACAGATAGCCTGACTGCTGGAGAAGATGTTTCAGTATGTAAAGGATATGAGGTGGAATTAAATGCTTCAGGAGGTAAAACTTATGCCTGGTCGGGAATTGTTATCGGTCAGGATCAGCCTAACCCAATGGTTAGCCCTTTAGTGGAAACACAATATCTGGTAGGTATAACCGGACATAATGGGTGTTTTATTACTGATTCGGTAAAAGTATTTATTGAAGAGCAGGGTAACTGTAAAGAAACAATTTATACTGCATTTTCACCAAATGGTGATGGTGTTAATGAGAATTGGATCATTGAGGGAATAGAAGGTTTTGAGAATAATGTAGTTTACATTTATAACAGATGGGGTGATTTGGTGGCTCAGATCAATAATTATGACAATGTAGATAATGTTTGGGATGGTATAAACCAAAGTACCGGACAACCGGTAGTACACGGAACCTATTATTTCCTGTTAGAGTGGGAAGGCAAACGATTAAATGACGGATGGGTTCAGGTAGTTAAGTAAAATGAAAAAGTTAATTGTAATATTATTTTTATTGGTTGGTATTGACAGTATGGCACAACAAGATGCTATTTACAGTCAATATGCCTATAATCAATATGTAATTAATCCTGCTTATGCCGGTTCAAGAAGCTCATTTAGTGGTGTTTTGATGCACCGTAGTCAATGGGTTGGAATTAAGGATGCACCAACAGTGGAGTCTTTTTCATTACATTCACCACTTAATAAATCTTCATTAGCTTATGGACTGAATTTTTCCAGCGAGTCGATTGGCCCGTTTAGAAATAATGCTGTGGGAGCCTCACTGGCTTATCATATTTCATTTAAACGATCTAAACTTAGTTTTGCACTCCGGGGAGGAGTTTACCATGCTATTTTCAATAAAGACCTTTTAACTTTTAAAGAAGAAAATGATGTGTTCAACGTAGGAGGGAAGGAAAGTGTATTGATCCCTAATTTTGATTTCGGGACTTATTATTATTCCAGTCGTTTTTTTGTTGGGCTATCGATTACTCATTTGACGAATGAAAAAATGAAGTTTATCAGCTACCCTTCTGCCAGTGATTTGGTGCTTAGCCAGCACATGTATTTGCATTCAGGTTATGTATTTGATATTGGCAGAAAAACCAAGTTTAAACCAACAGTAATGGTTAAGTTAACTCAGGGAGCAATGCCTAACATTGATGTGGCTATGAATTTTATGTTTTTAGAAAAGTTTTGGGTGGGAGCTTCATTAAGAAATACCAGTAGTGTTAACTTTTTAAGTGAGTGGAATATAACAGATTATTTTAGAGTGGGGTATGCCTACGACTATTCAATCAATAAATTAGTGGATTATAACAGAGGGTCGCATGAGCTGTTTATTGGTTTTGACTTTCTGTTAAATAATATGAGTAAAAAACTAGTATCCCCAAGATACCTGTGATGAAAAGAATCATTATAACATATTGCATGATGTGTTGCTTGTCCCTGGTGTTTGGACAAGGGTCAGGTAAAATTGTGGCCAATTATTCCGGTAATGTCATGGACTCCGAAGGCATTAATTCAGATGCCATGGATTTTTCTGCAGTAATGTTAGAGGGGAAAATTTATTTTGCCTCATCCCGTGAGTACGATCAAAATAATTTTGGAGAGAACAACTGGAAAAAGAATGTACGGATTAATGTTTTTCAGGCAGATGTCGAAAATATGGATGACATCTATGAATTAACATTTTCAAACGTTACCTCATTTGCTCCAATACATAATCAGTTTACACATACCGGCCCTTTATCGTTTTCAGTTACGGGAGATACAATGTTTTATACCCAGGTACCGGTTAACACAGTGCATAATTTAAAAAAGCACAGGCCACAAATTTTTATGCTGATCAGGTACAATGGAAAATGGAGTAAATCTCCACAATTATTGCCATTTAATAATCCTTTATTTTCTTACGGACATCCAAGTTTTGATTCTAAAACAAATACATTGTATTTTTCCTCTGATCTAAAAGGTGGAAAAGGTGGAAAGGATATTTATTATTCTCAAATCAGGAAAGGGATATGGTCAGCACCAACTAATATGACAAGTGTGAATACCAGTGCAAATGAATTATATCCGTATTACTCAAATGATAAAACTTTGTTTTTTGCTTCCGATCGTGAATTAGGAAAGGGAGGATTAGACATGTACTTTAAAGTAGAAGCTAATTCTGAAGTGACAAATATGGAATTTGTTAACTCTGAAGGAGATGATTTTGGTTTATTCTTGTTTAATGAGGAAAAAATGGGATTCTTAAGTTCTAACAGAAACGGATCAGATGATGTATTTACACTGGAGATTAAAAAGGAAATGGTTTTTCAGAACAACTTTGTTGGAAAGTTTGAGTACCAAAAATTAGAAGAAAAAATCAATCGTCCGTTAAGTGTTTACTTATTGAATGAGAAGAAAGAAATTGTATCTGAAACCGGTGTCAATGAAAATGGCGAATTTCAATTTTTTAATCTCGAAGGAGATGAAGATTATTCGGTTATGGCTAATTCAAAGGATGAGATGAACCTTCAGGTTTATGATGCCGAAGGTAAGCCAAGCGAACGGTTAATTGCTGATCAGTATGGTGATTTCATTTATGAATTATTGGACGTCAGTGAAATTGACCAGTTAAACTTGATGCAGGTATCAGAAAAAACAGGTAAAGGAAAAATATCCGGCCGGTTTAAATATGATGAAAACCAATTTAAGGAAACCGGTGAGATGATAGTTAATCTGATTAACGAAAATGGTGAGGTTGCTTATTCAGTGAAATCAGACAAGGATGGTTTTTTTGAGTTTGATGATTTACCTGCTGATGAAAACTTTATTATCAATCTGGAGTCAGCGAATAAAGATTTGACTTTACTCGTTTTTAACAAAGATGATAGAATTGTTGAAGAGTTAAAGGCTGATGGAAGTGGATACTATTTATACCGAAAATTAAAAGTACTTGATTTAACCAATATCAAGGAAAAAGGCTTTTTACATGAAGATGAATTTGTATTTGATATCGGCCAGATTACAGGTAACTTTAACGTTAACGGAAAAGAAGGGTATTTCCCGGATGGCCTCAAAGTAGGTGTTTATAACGATAAAGGAGAATTGGTAGACCAGATAGAAGCGGATGAAAAAGGAAACTTTATCTATGACAAACAAGCCGGAATGGCTGATTATGTTTTCAAAATTGAAGATGCGCCTAAGTTTTTGGATTTAAATTCCATGTCGCTATTGGTAGACAATGATGATGGTAGTCCGACTGAAGAGATTAAAATGAATGAAAATGGAGAGTTCAGGTATAAAATGTTGAAATTATTATCCTTGCCGGGACTTGAAGCGAAAGAGGGAATGGATGAAGGCGATTTTGATTTCTTCAGTAGTATTTATGGGCAGGTAAAGTATAATGACAAAGATACTACTTATGCGGGAGGATTGGAAGTAAACATATATAACTCCAGTAACGAATTGCTAACTACCGAGAAAACTTCAGAAAAAGGAGAGTTTTCTTTTACAGAATTGAAGGAAGAGGAAACCTATTCGTTTGATGTACTGAATTTGCCGGATTCATTACTGAAGGACCTGATGTCGCTGGAATTAAAAAATACGGATGGTGTGGTGCTGAGCAATGCGAAATTAACTGATAATGGAAGATTTACTTTCTCTAAATTGGAAACTAATCAAAATGACTTGAATTTGAAGAATGAACTATTGGAAGACAATAATTTTGATTTGATTTACACCATTGCAGGAGATTACGATTATGATGATAAGGATGGTCAGTTTCCAACAGGAATTAAGGTTGTAGCCTATGATGGAAATGGTAATAAAGCCGGGGAGGCTTATATGGATGAAAGCGGAAACTTTATTTTTGAAAGATTACCTGGTTTAACCACAATACTATTTAAGCTGGAAGGGGTGGAAGAAACATTTGATATCGATAAATTTTCATTATTCGTAAAAGATGAAAATGGAAAGAGCCTGGCCAAATTACAGAGTAGTGAAAAGTCTTATTTCGTATATAAGCCATTAGGTTACAAGGTTGATATACCAATCGAAATTAAAGAACAAATGAACACAAAAGTAGAAGAGGAGATTTTTGGAAATGCAGCATTAGATGTGTCCTCTGACATTGAATCTGTTTATTTCGGTTCAAATAAAACAAATCCTAATACAAGTGATATACTCCGACTGGAAAAAATGTTAATTATGCTTGAAATCAGTAAGGACAGTCGTTTGGAAATTAATGCATATGCTGATTCCAGGGCATCCGATAAGTATAATCTAATCCTTTCTGAAAGAAGAGCACAGTGGATTAAAAATTATATGGTCAAAAAAGGAGTGGAATCGCACCGGGTAATCATTAATGCCTATGGAGAAGGTAAGCTTGTTAACGATTGTGCAGATGGTGTGGACTGTGCCGACAAAGAACATGCACTAAACAGACGGGCTGAGCTTAGAATTATCAATTAATCAATACACAATTTCTAATTTTTGATTCCTGATTATCGGTTACTTGTTAATGATTTGGTATTGCAAGCACCCTCAAAATCTATAATCTATTTTCTAACAATCTATGGTCTAAAAAAAACTATGGGCAGTCGACGATAAACTAACCAACCAAAGACTAAAAGTTAGAAAACCATTAACAATAAACTGAAAAACGATCAACAGGTTAACTAATCTTAAGTCTGGCATCTGGTGTAATATCCTGACCAACAAATTCACCGTTCAGGTATTTATAGTATCCTGCAATGGCAATCATTCCGGCATTATCGGTACAGTATTCAAAATCGGGTATAAAGGTTCGCCATTTTTCTTTTTGTCCAACCCTGTCCAGTTCCGACCTTAGTTTTGAGTTAGCGGAAACACCTCCTGCAATCGCAACATCCTTAATACCATAATCTCTGGTTGCTTTCAAAAGCTTTTTGAATAATGACTTTATAATGGTATGCTGGTATGAAGCGCAAATGTCATTCATATTCTCAGCAACAAAGTTTTCATTTTTTTCTACTTCCTTTCTTAAAAAGTAAAGAATGCTGGTTTTTAATCCGCTAAAGCTAAAATTATAACCCTTTAGATTAGCTACCGGAAATTCAAACCTTAAAGGATCTCCCTTTTGAGCATATTTGTCAATAAGAGGGCCTCCAGGATAGGGTAAACCCATAATTTTAGCGGCTTTATCAAAAGCTTCCCCGGCAGCATCATCAATAGTCTCGCCCAAAATTTCCATATCAAAGTAATCTTTGACCAAAACAATTTGAGTATGTCCTCCCGAAACGGTCAGGCAAATAAATGGGAAATCAGGTTGAGGTTTATCACCATTTTTTATGAAGTGTGCTAAAACATGTCCCTGCATATGATTAACCTCCACCAAAGGGATATCTAATGACAATGCTAAACTCTTCGAAAAACAGGTGCCTACAATAAGTGATCCTAATAATCCGGGACCTCTTGTAAAAGCAATTGCCGATAAGTCATTTTTTGAAACATTAGCAGCTTTTAAAGCTTCGTGAACAACAGGGATAATATTCTGTTGGTGAGCTCTTGAAGCTAATTCCGGTACAACACCGCCATAACTTTCATGTACTTTCTGTCCGGCAACAATATTCGACTTAATCTGACCGTTTATTAGTACTGATGCAGAGGTGTCATCACATGAAGATTCAATTCCTAAAATTATGGTGTTATTATTGTTCAATTTAATTAATTTAGCAGAAAAATTAGCATTACAAAATTAGTCAAAATAGGGAAAGGTATACCAAAATTTTTACTGTTCTTATTAGAAATAGTATTACTGTTTTTGATATTCACTGCTTTTGCCATCCGAACCAGTAAATTTCAAACTTATTTAGGGCAGGAAGTGACTGCTTTTCTTTCGGAAGGACTAGACAGAAAGTTGCACGTTGAAAAAATTGAAATCATATTTTTTGACCGGGTTGATCTGGAAGGAATTTTTGTAGAGGATAAGTTCGGAGATACTTTGCTTTTTGCGAGTGATATTGATGTCAGAATCCAGGATTGGAATCTGAAAGAAACTTACTTTGATGTAGAAAGTGTGACATTGACCAATTCGGATGTAAGATTACTTAAAGCCGAAGGTGATTCCACATTTAATTTTCAGCACCTGATCGACTATTTTGCTCCGGAAAAGAAGGATACTTCAGGCACCAATTTCAGAATGGATGTGAGAAAAGTGCTGTTGTCAGATGTTGATTTTACCTTTGAGGATCAGAATAGAGATTCATTAGATTACGGATTAGATTACGGGCATATTGACCTTAAAAATCTAAAAGGTGAAATCAGTGCATTTAATTTTGCCGGAGATAGTATCTATGCAAATGTAAACCACCTTTCATTTGTTGAACAATCAGGACTGGAATTAAAGGATTTATCAGTTCAGGTAAAGTACTCACCGGTTTTAATCGGTTTGGATAACCTGAATCTGGCCCTTAAAAACTCTGTTATCAAAGCCACGCATCTTAATCTTAAAACGGAGAATGGTTCAACTGATTTTCAGGATTTTTTGAATAAAGTCCGTTTTGATGCTAATTTATCGGGTACTCAAATCGCATTAGCTGATCTGGCTCTGTTTGTCCCACGGTTAAAAGGAATGACGGATGAGGTGAATATTAAAAATCTGGAATTAAACGGACCTGTAAACGGTATGAAACTGACAGATACTGATATCAGGTTGCTTAAAAATACCGTTTTAAAAGGAGACTTTCAAATTCCTGATTTAGATGAGATCGAGTCCAGTATTATTGAACAAAAGATTACTTTATTTAGAACAAGCATAGCAGATGTTGAACGACTCAATTTATCACCTTTCCTTGAAGGAGAGAAACATTTAAGTTTACCGGATAATTTGCAGGCACTGAATACTGTTAAATTGGAAAACGGACATTTTTATGGAGGAATTAACAGTTTTGTAGTTGATGGTGATATTACGACTGGTGTTGGGAATTTATCTTCTGAAAATGGGTTGAAATTTGAAAAAGAAAATGGCATTTATTATTACCAGGGAGTAGAAGGGGAGCCGGACGCAATTATAAAAGATGTGATTCTGGATAATCTGGATTTAGGTTTGTTGGCCAACAATTCTAATCTGGGACTAGTTAATGGTTATGTCAGGGTACTACCAGGATCAGGTGGTTTTTCTTCGAAAGACATCAACCTGTTGTTTGAAGGTAATTTTGAAAATATAGAATTGAACCAGTACACTTATAATCATATTCTTATTAAGGACGGTAAATATAGTAATGATCGGTTTGATGGTATAATAGATGTTGAAGATGATAATCTGGCTTTAAACTATGTGGGATATGTGGATTTTAAAGATGAATTACTCTTTGATTTTGACCTGAAAATAGACAGTTCTTACCTGGCTAAAATGAATTTAATAGAAGGGGATTTATCCACACTTTTAAAAACGAAAATTGATGTCAATATTTCCGGAAATTCTTTAGACAATATTAAAGGAGATGTCACAATATCCAAATTATCATATTTTGATGGGACGAAACATATTGATTTATCAGAAGTAAAGCTAAAAGTTAAGAGAGGGGATTCCATTGATGTGGTTTCAATTGATTCGGATTATCTTGAGGGAGAGTTGATCGGTCAGTTTAATTTTGCTTACCTCTACGCCTCCTTGTCAAACCAGGTGGCTTATCTTGTGCCAAATGTGATAGAGTTTCAGGAGATACCAAATGAAATAGAAGAGAATTATGTGGCCAGGTTAAAACTGAAGGATATTAATCCCATTCTGAATTTCTTTGATGAAAAAGCTTATGTAGAACCTAATACACAGGTTGAATTCTCATTTAATTCAGAAAAAAAATACGCTGAAGCACATTTGATATCTCAAAAAATAGGGTACGAGAACAGGGCTTTAATGGGAATCAATTTAAAACACCAATTGGACAGTACCAAAGGTGAACTTTCCTACAGTATTAAAACGATTGATCTAAACGACAGTATTAAGGTTGATCATTTCACACTGAATACAACTGCTGAAAACAATGAACTCTTTACCGATTTAGCCTGGGAGGCCAATGAAAAACTTAATCCTGCATTATTTGTCTTTAAAACCAATATTGAGAAAAATAACGATATTATAACTCAATTTTCACCATCCTTTTTCCACCTGCAGGACTCAAAATGGGATATCGAACCCAATTCTGAGGTTTTATGGAATCCTGAACATATCGATATTACGAATTTGAATATCAGGAATAAGAATCATTTAATAGCCATGAATGGAAAGGTGTCTACCAATCCGGATGATTGGTTAAATATCATCATTAAAGATTTTGACCTTTCAGAACTAAATGGATTTTTGGGAGGACAATTAACACTAAACGGAAACCTGAATCTGGATGGTAGGATATCAGATTTATATAATGATTTAAAATTCTCTTCAGATTCTGATATTGAAAATTTAAAAATCAATAATGAAATAGTTGGGGACTTAAAACTTAACGGAAAGTGGGATAAAGTTAAAAATGCAGTTGAACTTGATGGAGATTTGATTAGAGATAAGATTAAAACGTTTGACTTTGGCGGGTTTTATTATATGGGGAGATCCAGAGATAATATTGACATGAAGTTAAAGTTTGACCATACCAATATTGCTTTTTTGAATGCTTTTTCAGATCCGGAATTATACACAAATATTAAAGGAAATATTGATGGAGAACTGGCTATTATGGGTGAACTCGATAACCCTGTAATTATTGGTCATCTTGATGTTGAAAAAACAAGGCTCAGTGTGCCTATGTTTAATGTCGACTATGAAATCAACGGTTTACTCAACTTCGAAAAAGGAGAGATACTGGCTGATTATCTGGAGTTAAGAGATGAACTGGGGAACTTAGGAGTGGCAATGATGCAGATATACCATGATAACTATACCAACTGGAACTATGATGTTACCCTTGATTTGGCAGATCCGAATATTACTCAAACATTTTTAGCCATGAATACTAATTATAAGGAAGGGGATGTGTACTATGGAAAAGCATTTGTTACCGGAGCTGTTAATATTTTTGGATATGGCGGCCTGACGGAAATTAATGTAGATGTGACTACTGAAAAAGGAACCAACCTTACTTTACCACTATACGGGACCAGTGAAACTGAGGAGAATAGTTTTGTGAAGTTTTATAATCCTGATACTTCAGATACAGAGAATGAGGTAGTGAAAATTGAACGGTTGGGTATGACATTAGATCTCAACTTTGAAGTCACAGATGAAGCCCAGGTGAATATTGTTTTTGACCCGATTTTAAATGATCAGATAGTAGCAAACGGCTCAGGAAATATTGAAATGAGTATGGATGATTACGGGGATATGGAAATGTACGGTAAATACACCATTAATGAGGGATATTATGACTTTAACATGAAAAATGTGGTCACTGAGAAATTCGAGATTATTGAAGGAAGTTCATTAGTTTGGACCCAATCGCCATATGATGCTAATATTGATATTCAAACGAGATTCCAAAGGAATGTGGATATGAGTGATATCATGAGTAGTGAAATCAGCACCTCAAAAAGCAAAGACCTGGTGTATGGTTATTTAAACCTGTCAAATACATTATTAAGTCCGGCACTAACATTTGATATTCAGGCACCAAATGCCAGGGATGACAAAAAAAATGCATTAAATCATATCAGAGCAATTGAAGATGATCTGAATAAACAGTTTTTTTCATTATTATTGCTGAAAAAATTTATTCCTGTTGAAGGATCTAAAGCTTCGGGAGGTGGTACAAAAAACCTGACCGAAGACCTGGTGAATCAGCAGATCAATTCAATGCTGGATCAGATTGGAGAGAATTATAATTTAAACTCTGATATTGGTACGGATCATGCGGAACTAGGGTTTTCAACCTCATTTCTGGATGATAAATTGAAAATAACTTCTTCGGTAGGGTATATCTCTTCCGGTGATGAGGAAAGTAAAGGAAGTAACCTTGTGGGAGATGTAAATATTGAATATGAGTTAAATGAAGACGGTACATTTACAGTAAACGTTTTTAATGCTTCAAATAAAGATGCAGCAAATCAGGATCAGGGAGCATTTACCCAGGGGTTTGGATTAAGTTATCAGGAAGCCTTTAACTCACGAAAAGATTTTAAACTCTGGCAAGGGTTTTTAGATATATTCCGTAAACGGGAGAAACAAGAAAAGAATAAAAATAATACTGGTGGTAGGAAAGTACCGGTGGAAACCGATTTCAAACCAACTGCCTATAAAACAGAAGATCAGGAGTGAGTTTAATCACCTTGTTATAAAATAAAGTAATAGATGAAAAAAGTACTGGTAGCAAACAGAGGAGAGATTGCGTTAAGAATAATGAGAACGCTAAAACGTTTAAACATTGCATCTGTAGCGGTTTATTCAGATGCTGATAAAGGTGCCCCGTTTGCTAAGTTCGCAGACGAAGCATATTATATTGGTGAATCGGAGCCTGCGAAAAGTTATTTGAATCAGGAGAAAATTATTGAAGTGGCATTACAAACAGGAGTTGATGGTATTCACCCTGCCTATGGCTTTTTGTCCGAGAATTCTGAATTTGCTGCTAAGGTAACGCAGGCAGGGATTAAGTTTATTGGTCCCGGAATAGAGGCGATTGATGTAATGGGGGATAAAATTGATGCCAAGCAGGCCGTTAAAAAATTTAATGTACCAATGGTTCCTGGAACAGATGAAGCCATTACTGATATTAGTGAAGCCAAAACAATTGCTGAGGGTATTGGATATCCGATATTGATTAAAGCTTCAGCTGGTGGTGGTGGAAAAGGAATGCGTGTAGTGGAAAGCAGTAATGAGTTTGAAGAGCAATACGACAGAGCCGTATCTGAAGCTGTTTCGTCATTTGGAAATGGTGCTGTTTTTATCGAAAAATTTGTTCAGGACCCTAAACATATCGAAATACAGGTGTTAGCTGATCAGCATGGTAATGTTATTCACTTATTTGAACGGGAATGCTCAATTCAAAGAAGGCACCAGAAAGTAGTTGAAGAGGCGCCGTCTGCAGTATTAGATGATGCTTTAAGACAAAAAATGGGAGAGGCAGCAATCAATGTGGCTAAATCATGCAATTATGAAGGAGTAGGTACTGTAGAGTTTTTACTGGACAGAAATAAGGATTTCTATTTCCTTGAAATGAATACACGGTTACAGGTTGAACACCCGGTAACGGAAATGATTACAGGACTTGACCTGGTTGAAGAGCAGATAAAAGTGGCCAGAGGAGAAGCGTTAAGTATCCGGCAATCGGATCTTGAGATTAATGGTCATGCTATTGAAGTTCGTGTATATGCTGAGGACCCTGAAAATGATTTTCTACCGGATTTGGGCGTAATCGAATACTATAAAAAACCTGAAGGTTTGGGTGTAAGAGTTGATGACGGTTATGAGCAGGGAATGCCAATTGCACTTGAATATGACTCAATGATTGCAAAGTTAATTGTGCATGGAAAAGACAGAGACGAAGCCATTGAAAAAACAATACAAGCCATTGATGATTATAAAATAAATGGATTTGCAACCACTTTAGGATTCTGTAAATTTGCACTGGATCATCCTGAATTCAGGAATGGGCGATTCACTATTAACTTCGTGGCAGAGCATTATTCACTCGATAAACTCAATGTTGACTTAGACAATCAATTGGCAAGAAATGCCTATGAAGTTTTAAAGGACATGACAAAGAATAATGAACCGAAACAGGTCAAAGCCGATTATTCACCATGGAGAGAGAAGCGTTAATCAGGCAGGATTTTTATCCTGCAGGTAAGCTTCAACTTTATTAAAAGTAAACTCCTCTTTAGCTAACAGGTGTATATAGTAAACCTGATCTTCATGATAGGTAATTGAGTAGTTTTTTGGATTATAGATCCAGGGACAACGCTTCATTTGATTTTCAAGTCTGGCGATATTATCCGAAACCGGACCATCCAGTTCAATTGAAATGGTTTTTCGTTTCAGGTTATCAACCTGCTTGGTAATCTTAATCGTTTCATTTAATAATTTACGGTACGGAATCAGAACAATCTCATTCTCTGTATTTATTATTTTCAGATGCCTTACACCGAACTTAGTAATTTCTCCCGATACATTATCATAAACAAAATTATCTCTGATTCTGATCTGGTTTTCAAACCTGAAATAAATTCCGATAAAGAAATCAAAAAGGAATTGATGACCTACCAAAATAATCAGTGTTAAAAGTGAGACCGATAAAACCAGGCTGGATTTAATAAACAGGTAGGAGGCAAACAAAATATAGATTGCCCATATAATAACACTAATACGATACCATAAAATGTTAATACTGGTAATTTTGTACTTTGTTTTAAAAAACGGTGCAATATAACGTTTTACAAAAACGGTCAAAAAGAATAGTGCAATTCCCAGGCCTGCAATAAAAAGTACCAGCCAACCAGATAACAACTCAGCATTCTGTTCAATATGTGGTATGCTATTACTCTCCTGAATCACTTTTAAAACTACTGTATCATTAATCTCTTTTGCAACGGAAATAACAGATGAATCGGATGTAGCGTTATGTACTATTGTATCTGTCTTACTCATATAAATCTTTTTCAATAAAATATCTTACATCTGATGGCATTTCGTAAAAATCCTTTTCAGGATTTCTCAACAAGCCGGATTTGACCAATTCCGTTAAATTACGGTTGATCCAGTCCTTGTTCCCATCTCCGTAAATTTTATATAGTTCATGCTTATACAATTGCTGGTGAACCTGGAACTGATAAATTAAACTTTGCCAAATTTCGTTAGGAAGAACAGGAAATTCCAGTCGGGAAGCAGGTGAAATTTCAATTTTATTTTCATCAACGTTTTCAATTGAACTGATCCACAACCTTAATGCCAGTCCAACATTACCCTTCGACAAGGTGTAAAACTTGTTAAGCAGAGTAACCTGTTTTGATTTTGACAAGAAATTTTCAGGTACATTTCTGTAAACATAGGTCATGCCTCCAAGTAAATGCCTGCCTTCTATAACATCTCTAATTTCAATATTTGATAGTGGATTCAGTAAAATTGATCCGACAATATTTTCTCCGATATGTGTCTGGTCTTTAATGAGACGATAGGCATAAAGATTGGCTGTAAGCACAAAATAATGCGAGCTTCCGTAGGTATTTAATATTCTACTGATTTCGTTAATCAATTGGTCACCGTTTTGTGCATTTAACCACCATTTTTCAAGATCTTCAATAATAAAAATGCTGTGCGACGGCACTTTAGTCATAATGGTAGGAATTCCTTTTTGAATACCGGTCGCATTTTGGAAAGCTTTAGTTAAAAACTGGCTGCCTTTCTTTTTGTTACGTTGTAACTTAATTCTGTAAATAGTCCGATCACTTAAAAGGTGGTGAGCAATATGACTGGCTAAAAAGGATTTGCCTGACAATGATTCTCCAAGAACCAAAATTCCACCCGATATACCGGATTTAATTCTGGAAATTGCTTTCTTAGTCTCTTCAATTTCATGTTTTCGGTTTTTAACCGATTGGGTATCTGAAAAATGTTTACCAGTGAACAATTGATGATAATAAAAAGGTAATGTTTCAGATACTTCATCATTAATATGGATCTGATTAAAGAAATTCTGGAAAATATTAATAGGGCTTAGAACAGCTTTATATTTATCGTTGTAGTCCAGAACGTCCACATCTTGTTTACGCTGAACCACTTTCGAAACCACCGAACTGATTCTTTTCGTAACAGAAGATCTGTACTGTTTAATCTGCCCTCTGATACGTTTGGATTTAGATTCTGACTTGGCCTCGGGGTAAAGTGTTTCGTATTGTTCAATGATTTTATTAATATCAAGGTTTTCTCCCAAATTAGCTTTAATCAGGTTGAGTTCAATAATAAAACCTTTATGAACAGAATCAATATAGTCTTTACTCTCTTCAAGATCTTTGGTAGAAGATTCAATAGCTGTCTGAAATGGAGACATTTCATTGGTTTTTGCAAAATTCTCCAGTTCCAGTTGAATCTTATAGGTACTGTTCAGTAATAATGCCACTCCCTTTTTTAATTGAACTATATAATTTGTAATCTGATCCTGAAAAGGTTTAAAAAAGTGGATTTTTGTCAGGTAATCAGTAATGTCATCCAGTTGAATTTTAATGGTTTCGACTGATTTACCTTGTGTTTTTCTAATGTTATTTACAGAATGGGCATTCATCAATTCCACTTCTTCCGGGATATGATCAAGTGCATCCTGCAATTGCTCTAATACATATTGAATTGAACCTTCGAGATTAAAATAAATATCCCTTAACAGGTCAGGAGAATATTGGTGAATATCATCCGTTTTACCAGTATTAATAAGGTTTGTAATATTGTTGATATTCTGATGACAAATTTCAATGTTTTCGTGGATTAAATTGATATAATCATGCTCAGTATTTTGTATTACCTGGCTCAATATTTTTTCAATTTTAGCCATATACTGAATCAGGTAGATATCAGATTGGAGGTGTAATGTGAACAACACTAAATTTCTGTTCCAGTAACCTGAAAAATTGGTCAGTCCGTGAGAAACATGTTTTTCTTCCGCTGATGGCAGGTAAGTAAACTTCTCCTGAATTTCTCTCCTATATCCTAATTTTTCCAATGTACCGCCTAACTTTTCAAGTAGGGCACGATCAGAATTTCTGAGATTTTTATATAATTCTGAGGTTAAATTTAATGAGCGTTCATCAATTTCAGAAAACTTTGAGCTTAACTCCTCCTTACATTTTTCAACACTGGTTTTAAAGTCTTGTTTTTGGGAAATTTGATCAACAAACAATCGTATGGCATGATGAAGTGTATTTTTACTTTGATGTAACAGAATATAATTTTGGTAACCAAATTCTAATAATTGTTGGTGTAGTTGAGGTCTTAAACCGGTTTCCCAAAGTCTTTCAAGGTACTTTCTGAATCTGATGCGTGTAGACCTTGAAATATTTTCTCCTTTATTGTTCACCCTGTTTTCCAGGTTAATTTTTACAGGAGACTCAATAATCGATTCGGTTTTGTGGAAGATATAATCATCAACAGATTGGTTAAATTCCTGGTAAATATCAGGAAGTTGAAACTCTATATCATCAATATATATCTGTTTGGTTTTATTTAATATCTCATCAATATCTTTCCAGATGTCTGTTTCACTTTCTTCCACAAGTTGGTCAAGAAACTGAGTGAGTTGATCCTGATTTTTAGCAATTTGCTTATGAAGGTATTTTTCTATGTTCTCTACCGATTTCTGTAATTTGGAAACAAAAATATTATCCCAATCGGTATCAATTTCCTGTATAGTATTAGTCAAAGATGAATCCCTGAAGGTGGCAAGTGGTTGCTGTTCGGTTTGTTTAACCACCTTAATATCTTGTTTAAGTTCAATGGTTTCAACCTTTAAATCAGTTTCGTCAAAATGACTGGACGCTTTTACTAATAACGTGGTACCAATGGTATTCACTAATTCATTTGTTTTTTGTATAAAGCTTTCCGGATCGGTTATTTCAGGAATGCTCACAAAAACCAGATCAGCCTCTTCTGAATGAATTTTCATTAATTCATAAATTGGAATCTGATCAATTGAATTGGAAATGATTTTAATTTGACATTTAATTCTGAACTGATCAACAACCTGTTGGATACGTTTTTCAATAATTTGGTTCTCAGTGTTTGTGTCGTTTACCAAAAGGATTCTGATACTTGCCTTCACCCAGTCTGTAGAAGTACTGATGAACTTTACAAGACTCAGCATCAATTCCGCATGATTACTCACACCACGCCACCACAGGTCTATTTGTTCTTTTTTTCTGAATCCCCAACGTTTGTCATAATCCAGGTATAGGACATTATAATCCAAATCAATTAACTTTTGCGTCATTTCGGTAAACCATACCGGGTCTTTAGTTTCACCTGGCCAGGGAATTAATGTAGTATTAGGTTCAATACCTGAAAAACCAAAAGTACTGGCTATACTTTCTATACCTTTAAATTCATTTTGAACTTCTATTCGCCGTCCAAAAATACCATACTTCTCAAGGTCATCATCCTGCACCGTTTGTTTATGTTTCGGAAACAGGACCTTGGCTTCAGTGTTTTCAATCAGATCAAAATTGGTGATGATTCCCGTTTGACCCGAAACTGCTTTACTGAATTCAATGAATTTTACACGGTCAGCCGTTCCACCGCTAAACAATAAAATATTAGGCTTCCAGTTTCTTTTGTGGTCATTTGACGCTTCCATCTTTCTCAATCCCTTCTTCACAATGGTTGACCAAACTGATTGCCAGATATCACCGGTACCCAATGAAACCTGCTTTTTGTTTAAGTAAAAGTAAATTCCAACAATAATGACAAAAGCAGCCACCATGGCTAACATATTGAGTTGGGACATGATTGTGAAAGTGGCAATAAAACCAATAAGTCCAATCCATTTTTTGACTTTAAAGCTGGGGTTAAAATCAGCACTGGCCCAGCTTTCCAAAAAGAATGACAGGTTAATGAAACCGTAAGCCGCCAGATAAAACATGGAAACGATCTCTGCAATTAAATTTAGTTCCCCGATCAGGATACCAGCTTCAGCAATAATCACGGTCAGGATCAGGGCATTTCTGGGTTCATTATCTTTTCCAACACCTTTGGCAAATAGTTTAGGTGTAATTTTATCAATCGACATGGCCTGAAGGATTCTTGGCCCTCCCAGAATACCGCCAAGCGCTGAAGATAAAGTAGCTCCGGCAGCTCCCAAAATCACAAAAATTCCGCCAAACAGTGTAATTTCATAAAAAATGTCCCTGTTTTCTATTAATGTATGTTCCGAAAAGTTAAAATGAATAAATAGCGCTAAGGCCATGTAAATAATAAACCCTACAATAATAGACCACATGGTACCGCGTGGAATAGATCTTTTAGGGTCTTTTAAATCTCCCGACATGGCCACGCCTGCTGTAAAACCTGTAACAGCAGGGAAGAATAAGGCAAAAACGCCAAAGTAATCCAGTAGATTATCAGGATTGACCTGATCTTTTGTAACGTTAGTTACCAGACTCACATCTCCGATTCCAATGGCGACGAGTGAAATGATAATCAGGGCCAGGATAAGGAATTGCGTTTTGATAGCAATAGAAGTACTGATCAATGCTATTATTGTAAGAAGCAGCAGACCAAGACTGGCAATTAAACGTACAAAATTAATAAAGGACCAACCGTCGAAAAAAGAGCCGGGATCATCAATAAAATAGGTTTTAACATCACCTTCACCAATAACCTCCAGCATGTTTATATTTATTGAAGAAATAAAAACTTCTGCAAACCCTACCATGTAAAGTGCAATACTAAAAGCTGTGGCGACAAAAAGAGTAGTCCCTAACGATCCTCCAATGGGTAAGCCCAAACTACGGGATAATACATAATAAACGCCACCTGCACCTACTTTTTTATCCGTAGCAATAGAAGAAACACTTAAACCTGTGGAAATGGATATAACATGGGCAATGATTATAATTATAATAGACCCCCATAATCCGGCATTACCGACTACCTGACCGAATCGCAGGTACATCATTACCCCTAGTATTGTTAAGATTGAAGGGGTGAAAACACCAGCGAAAGTACCGAATTTCTTTTGATCCATAATTGTATTAGTCTGTTGAAAAAATACGAAAATTAGTGATTAATCTTGTCATAATCCAGTATTAGCTAAAATTCTTAATAATTTCATGTTCAGTAATCAGATTTAGCTTAACTTTGTGCTGTTAGAAAACTATGAAAAAAACTCAGGTTGATATTTTACTAAATCGCCTTTCGGCATTAACTCAAAGTTTTTATGCTGAGGTGGAGAATAATATCGCCGGTTTTTCTGAAGACGAACTCAATACGCAACTAAATGAGAGGAGCTGGAGTGCAGCTCAGTGTATTGAGCATCTGAACGCTTATTTTAGATATTACATTCCCGTTTTCAGAGGTAAAATGATGAATACCCGTTTTACCGATCCTTCAGATTATTTTATAAGCAGTCCCTTGGGAAGAGCAGTGTACCGGTCGGTTAAATTAGGTAAGGTGAAAAACGTAAAGCGAAAGCTAAAATCTCCTAAAGATTATAATCCGTTGGTTAATAAATCGCTTTCAACTGAGAATACAATCAAAGAGTACCTTGAACATTGTAAAGATTTTATTGTACTCTTAAAAGAGGTTGAGAGTGTTGATTTAAGAAAGACCAAGGTACCATTATCGCTCAGGCCCGTTGTAAAACTGAATCTTGGAGATGCACTGTTGTTTATGGTTTATCATAATGAACGTCATATCTATCAGGCCAAAAGAGTTTTGGAATTAGTGACCAAACAATAATCTATGACTTAGTCTTTTTACATAATTATATCATGATATTTTAAAATCATCCTTATCACTTAAATTTACATTTCAATTTTCATGAATTCATTTACTTTTATCATTTTTATCCTCATTTTTCTTGGTATCGAAGTTTATGTTTATTTCGGTTTGAAATCATACTGGAAAAATAAAACTTCAACCTTTAGAAAGGTGATCAAATCCATTTATTTTACAATCCTTATTTTAACTTTATTCAGTACCATTTCTATTTTCTTTTTCAGAGAGAATGCCGGGAAGATTTTAACAAGTGTTGTAGTTGGTATATTTATCATTAATCTGCTCACAAAACTGGTTGCTTTACCTTTTGTACTAATTGATGATGTTAGACGACTAATACTTTTTTTCACACGTTCCAAAGAAAAAAAAGAAGATGGCATCAGCCGGTCAGAATTTTTACAAAAGGCCGGTTTAATTGCTGCCGGAATACCTTTAACAGCTCTTTCTACAGGGGTTGTTATTGGTGGAGCATATCGATACAAAATTCATAAAAAAAAATTGAGTTTTGCTAACCTTCCTGAATCCTTTAACGGACTAAAAATTGTGCAAATTTCTGATATTCATTCCGGTAGTTTTTATGATAAAGCGGCCGTGATGAGAGGGGTTCAAATGATTATGGATGAGCAACCGGATATCGTGTTTTTTACCGGTGATATTGTCAATGAACTGGCATCAGAAATGGATGATTATTATGATGTTTTTGACAAGATAACTGCACCAATGGGTGTTTATGCCATTTTAGGAAATCATGATTATGGCGATTATTATGATTGGGAAACAGATGAAGCCCGGCTTGATAACTTTGAAAGAGTAAAACAAATTCATGGTAAGCTGGGATGGAAATTATTGTTGGATGAGCATTTTTATTTGGAAAAAAACGGTGATCGAATTGGGGTAATTGGTATTGAAAACTGGGGGAGAGGATTCCATCAATTTGGTGATATGGCAAAAGCTTATAAAGGTTGTGAAGCACCTTTTAAAATCCTTTTATCTCATGATCCTACCCATTGGGAAGATCAGGTAATAAAAGACTATCCTGATATTGATTTAACCTTGAGCGGACATACACATGGTGCACAGATGGGAATAGAAACTCATGGTTTTAAATGGAGTCCGATTAAATTGAGGTATAACAGATGGGCCGGATTATATGAAGAAAAAAATCAAAAGCTATATATTAACAGAGGATTTGGTTTTATCGGGTATCCTGGCAGAATAGGAATCTGGCCTGAAATTACAGTCCTTGAATTGAATAATACTGCGTAGAAATACCATGCCTACCACCAATATTAAACATATCTCCAATCTGGCTGAAATTTTAGCCGCTAATAAAATCAGGACTATTGTCATTTCGCCAGGGTCAAGAAATGCACCTTTGGTTATTGCATTCGAAAACCAACCTGATATCAAAACTTATGTTGTTCATGATGAGCGATCCGCAGCCTATTTTGCTTTAGGTATTGCTGAGGCTATTAATGAACCTGTTGGTATTGTTTGTACTTCCGGAAGCGCACCATTAAATTATGCTCCTGCTGTTTCTGAGGCTTACTACAGAGAAATTCCGCTTCTGGTTTTAACAGCTGACAGGCCAGCTTATCTGATTGATCAGGGAGATGGTCAGTGTATTAACCAAAAATTGATTTATCAGAATTATAGTAAATCGTTTTACAATTTGCCTGAAAAACCAAAAACGGAATCTGAATTAGCAGAATCAAATGCTATTGTTAGCCATGCAGTGACTGATTTAAAGAATGGTCCTAAAGGACCTGTTCACATTAATATCCCCCTTCACGAACCTTTGTATAGCCTGGAAGAAGAGCCGGTCTCTTACATACCTCAACCTGTTGAAGTCACCAGTGACTCTAATAATTTACCTGAGACCAAAAAGGCAACACTTCAACAGATTTGGCGGGAAAGTCCCAAAAAAATGATCATTATTGGTCAGCTTTTACATACTGAGGTGGTCAAACCAATCATTGATCTGTTAACAAACGATAGTGGTGTAGCTATTTTGGTTGAAAATACCTCTAACCTTCACAATTACTATAAATATTGTCACTCTATTGATCGTACCTTAGCTTTGATTTCACCTGAAGAAATAGAAGCATTTAAGCCTGATTTGTTGATCAGTTTTGGAGGAGCAATTGTATCAAAAAAAATTAAACACTTTTTAAGAACCAATAGGCCAAAACACAATTGGAGAATTGGAAATTATACAATTGATGAGGATACTTTTTTATCAAAAACCGAAACAATAAAATCAAATCCGGTTGATGTTTTAAGCTTGTTTACTGATATTGATAATGAGTCTAATTCAAGTTATGGCAGTCAATGGAAATCAAAAGATTTTATGGCTTTGGAGAAACACAATGCCTTTTTGAATACTTGTTCTTATTCCGATTTATTGGTTTTTGATTATTTGCTGGATACTTTACCGGAGTCGTCAATTCTACAAATGGGAAACAGTTCGGTAATCCGGTATTGCCAATTGTTTAATATTATTCCTACTGTACGTTATTTTTCAAACAGAGGAGTAAGTGGTATTGATGGTAGTACAAGTACAGCAGTTGGTATGGCAGTTGCAAAACCTGACCAATTGGTGACTCTGATTACGGGAGATGTTTCGTTTTTCTATGATTCAAACGGGTTATGGAATAGTTATTTACCGGCCAATTTACGAATTATCTTAATCAGCAATGGAGGAGGAGGCATTTTTAATATTTTGGAGGGTCCGAGAAAATCACCTCAAAATAAAGTGTTTGTCGCGCCGCATTCTGCTAAGGCTGAATTTGTCTGCAAGGCCTTTGATGTTCATTACAGTAAAGTTGATTCAATCGAAACACTGGCAAAGGAAATTAGTCAGTTTTATAACTTTTCAGATGACCAACGACCTAAGTTAATTGAAGTAGATACCTCGCAGGTTGATAACCATAAGGTATTGATGGATTATTTTAGCTTTCTTAGTCACTAGGTATTGGCAATTTGATAATTGTTTTTAAATGTTAGTCAGCTAGGTCCTTAGTCTTTTAAGAGCTTTTCCTTTTTTGTTTTACCAAACTGATGGGTAGTAAAAGAAGATCGCAATAATGTTTGACTATTAATTAACAAGCTACTCTGAACCAAAAAAAGGAATTACTTAACCATGTATTGCCTATTTTGCTTAGTTGAAAACTTTTAGTAAAAAGGGTGCGATTCGTTTAAAATATACTTATTTTTGTCGCTAAATATTTTACCTCAAAATAATGGAACAAAATACGCAAGAATTAGCAACGGTTGAACAAGCAGTAGAATTAGGTTTATTGCCTGGAGAGTTTGATAAAATCAAAGAGATTTTGGGTCGAACACCAAATTTTACCGAGTTATCTGTTTATTCTGTGATGTGGTCAGAGCATTGCTCTTATAAAAATTCAATTGCCTGGTTAAAGAAATTGCCTAAAGAAGGACCGCATATGTTAGTAAAAGCGGGAGAAGAGAATGCCGGATTAGTTGATATTGGTGACGGAGTAGGATGCGTTTTTAAAATTGAATCCCATAACCACCCATCTGCTTTAGAACCTTATCAGGGAGCAGCAACTGGTGTTGGAGGAATTAACCGTGATATTTTTACTATGGGCGCCCGTCCGATTGCACAACTTAATTCTTTGAGATTTGGAGAAATTGAAAAAGACCGTACTAAATGGTTAGTAAAAGGTGTGGTAAAAGGAATTGGAGATTATGGAAACTCTTTTGGTGTTCCAATTATTGGTGGAGAGGTGATGTTTGATAAATGTTATAATACTAACCCATTGGTTAATGCTTTTTCAGCAGGTATATTAGAAGGAGATATGATTTCTGCAACATCAGCAGGTCCTGGTAACCCAGTATATATTGTAGGGTCGGCAACAGGAAAGGATGGAATTGCGGGAGCAGCATTTGCTTCTAAAGATATTACTGAAGAATCTGCTGGCGATTTACCTTCTGTCCAGGTGGGAGATCCATTCCAGGAAAAATTATTATTAGAAGCTACATTGGAATTAGCTAAAACTGATGCAGTAGTTGGGATGCAGGATATGGGAGCAGCAGGAATAACTTGCTCTTCATGTGAGATGAGTGCGGCAGGAGATAATGTAGGGATGGATATCGATTTGAGTAAAGTACCAACCCGTCAGGAAAACATGAAAGATTGGGAAATTCTGTTGTCAGAATCCCAGGAAAGAATGTTAGTGGTGATTGAAAAAGGAAAAGAGAAAGTAGTTGAGGATATATTTGAAAAATGGGATTTACATGCTGTTCAAATTGGAGTAGTGACTGAAGGAGGCATCATTAATTATTTTATGAATGGAGAAAAGGTAGCCAGTGTACCGGCTGAGTCATTAGTGCTTGGTGGAGGTGCTCCGGTTTATCATAGAGAGTATAAAGAACCTGCTTATTATCAGGAATACAAAAAATTTAATATTGATGATGTTGAAGAGCCTGCCGATCTAAAAGAAGTGGCAATCTCTTTAATTAAAAACCCAAATATTGCCTCAAAAAAATGGGTATATGAGCAATACGATTCAATGGTAGGGACAAGAACTATGACTACCAATCGTCCTGCTGATGCCGGAATTGTAAATATTAAGGATTCAGGAAGAGCCTTGGCAATGACCGTTGATTGTAATTCAAGATACGTAAATGCTGATCCGGAAATCGGAACTCAGATTGCAGTTTCTGAAGCTGCCAGAAATATTGTGGTTTCAGGTGGTGTACCAAGTGCTGTAACTAACTGTTTGAACTTTGGTAATCCTTATAATCCTGAGTGCTACTGGCAATTTGTTGGTGCCATAAAAGGAATGAGTGCGGCTTGCTTAAAATTTGAAACACCGGTTACCGGAGGTAATGTTTCTTTTTATAACCAAACTGTACTGGACGGAAATGAAGAGCCTGTATTTCCAACGCCAACCATTGGTATGATAGGTGTAATTTCTGATAAGGAAAAAATAATGAGTCTGGATTTTAAATCAAAAGGTGACCTGATTTTCCTTGTTGGTGAATCAGTAAATGACATTGCATCTTCTGAGTACCTGGTTTCTTATCACGGTATTGAAGCTTCACCAGCGCCTCATTTTGATCTTGAAAAAGAATACGAATTGCAGGAAACAGTAAAAAACTTAATCGGTAACCAATTAATTAATGCAGCGCATGACTGTGCTGATGGAGGATTATTTATTTCTCTATTAGAGATGGCAATGCCAAACGAATTAGGATTTGATATTGTGTCGGATGCTGAAGTAAGAGAAGATGCCTTTTTATTTGGGGAAGCACAGAGCAGAGTAGTGGTGACAGTAAATGAAGATATGGAAAATGATTTTCTTGAGTTTATGATGTCTCAGGGTGTACCTTATACATTATTGGGACACGTAACAAAAGGAAAAATTTGCGTTGATGATGAACATTACGGATTTGTTGGTGAGATGAAAGATGTTTATGATAATGCATTAGGAAATGCACTATAAATTAGAATAAAAAATAAAGAAAAAACAGGCTTTCCATTAAAGCCTGTTTTTTTTTACAACGAATTATTGTACCCATGGGTATTAAACAAATTGTTAACTTTGATAAACTGATTAAATAATTAAAATTATGCTGGAAAAATTAGAAGATAATGCCAGTGTTTGGATTTTTCAGTCCGACAGAAAATTAAACGATACGGAAATTAATACAATACGTCAGCAACTTGATATTTTTATCCCTGAATGGTCAGCGCATGGCACAAATCTTAAATCGGAATACGAAATTATTGATGATTTATTTATTGTTGTTGGTGTAGATGAAAATTATAGCGAAGCCAGTGGATGTTCAAAAGATGCTTTGACAAGGAAGATAAAATCCGTTGGTGAGTCGATTGAGGTTGATTTTTTTAACCGTTTAAATACTGCTTATATTGATGATGAAGGAGTACTAAGATTAGCAAATATAGTTGAATTTAAACAATTAGTGCAGCAGGACAATATCAGAAGAAATACAACGGTATTCAATAATCTGGTTGAAACCAAAGCAGAACTGAAGTCTAAGTGGAAAGTGGAATTAAAAGACAGTTGGCATAATAATCTGGTAATTGTTCAATGAGATTAACCTGTTTATTGATATTATGTTTTACAGGTTTTTGCTACAATGCGTTGTCACAAACTGAAATTGTAGACCCCGATAATTTTAATGATGATCGCCTGAATCAGTTATTACTGGAATACACTAACCGTGAGCGCCGAAAAAAGAGAAGAGGTGCCTTGGATTTATATCCCGTTTTAGACCTGGCAGCAAAAGATCATGTTAAATACATGGCTGAGCGAAAATATGTTGGACATATTCAAAAAATAAAGCAAAAACGAACAGTACAATTAAGGGTTAATTATTACGGTGGGAATTCACAATTTGTAGGTGAAAATGTTCAAATGATTCCATTGAAATATGAGATTCAAAAATCAAAAAACAGGTTAACTTATAATCAACTGGCCAAAATGCTTGGTGATAACTGGAGAAAATCCAAAGGGCACTACCTTAATATGGTTGATAAAAACTATACAGGTGTTTCTCATCAGTTTGCTATAAAAGGAGGAGATTTATACGTTTGTCAGGTTTTTAGCGCAAAACACTTTAAGGAAGAATATCCTTATAAAAAGGGTAGTGTTATGAATATAAAGGAAGCGAAACCTTGTAAAGATTGCACTCAGACAAGAACAAAACTATCCAACAATCAAGGGCATATTGGTTGGTATACTATTTCAAATGATTCGTTGTATTACTGGAATATAAAACATTATACAAAATCAGTGATTTGGTCGTTAGGTAGGAAAAAAATTAACCTCTCACATCAAAAAAATAATATTAATCTGATTTTTAGCGCTAACGGCCAAATAGCGGTTGATATTATTCATCATGAACAATTTGATTGTGAAGGTAACGGTGCCTTTCATAATGCCCTGTACAATGATGGCTATTACCTGGGGTTCCTGGATAAAAAAAAAGTCAAATCTGAAAATATACATTCGTCCCCTGACTTGGTGCAGGTATATATTGGGCAGATACCCGAATTTAATGATGAGTATTTTCAGGTAGATTACAATTATAATAAGCGACATAAGCCCTGTGTCAATAACAGTATCATTTTTTTACGTCCCGATTTTTTTACACCTAAGGAGTACTTTAAGATACCTAAACCTAAAGTATCGACTAATAATAGTATTGAGTTGGTTGACTCCATAGAGATTAAAATTCCTTTTGAAAGGAACGAAACAAGTGAGGATTCTGCAATATTCAATGAACTAATACAAACCCTGGCCCAGTTAAAAAGCAAAGGAACAGCCATTCTTGATATAAGTTATACAGGAGTGGCTTCCATTGAAGGAAGTGAAGAGATTAACAGACGGTTGATTGAAAAAAGAGGTGCAATAATCGGGGAGGTGATTCAAGACTATTATCCCGAAGAAAAAATGAAAAAGCATTTTTTCGAAAATTTTATTGATTTCAGGGAAGGGCTGGTGCTTTATGGTATCAAAGAATATCAGGAGTCAAGTCGTAAAGAACTTCGAAGCTATGCTAACCAAAACAGAGACGAATCAGATATAAAGGAGTTGTTAAATACTACTCGACAATCAACGGTTAAAATAAGATTTAAAAGTACTTTGCAAATAGCTGATGAGGCGCTTGTGCTTTCCGTTCATAATCTTGAAAACCTGATAGAAACTGAACGGTATGAGGAGTCGAGGTTATTATTCCAGTTGTTAGCTAACAATGCAATAGATGGAAATGAAATATTAGCAGATTCATTGTTTGAGTTAGATATTCCACTTAAAGAAGAATGTAAAGACCTATGCTGGGACTATTTTGTATTTACACTCCACAGCAGTAATCAGATTACCAATTTTGAAATATTAAATGATTTGTTTGAAATAGGAGCAATTCCTTCTTCAAATACCTTTTTGGAATATCGGTTGTTGTTTAATTTATTTAATGATAATGAAGCGATTAAGATTAATGATTTTGCACGAAAAATAAATAATATCAAGTCGGCTCGCGAAAAGGGATGGCTGGAAACATTAGAATTAATCTCTGGGATTCAAAATTTTAGATATTCAATTGATACAAAAGCACCTGTAATTGTTGATAATGTCTTACAGAATAAATTTGGAGTCCATAAAACCTATTTTGTATGTCAATATTTGATACAATGGGGGTATTATGTTGAATCTATGGTTCTTCTGTCAAAGTTTGCGCGGCAGAAAGGTCATTTCCCAAAATTGTATAAACAATATATTAAGATTGCATATTATTTGGATCATTTCAGTGATAAGTCAAAATACAAGAAGGTGATGGGGGTGATAAAAAACTTAAACGAAGTCGCTCCTCAGGAATTATGCAACCTGTTCATTTGGAAACAGATGGGGATCCGATCGTTAGATTATAAGGAAATTGCGCAACTTTTTTGTGAGAATTGCCGTACATAAATGCATTATCCCCAATTATTAAGTATTTTTAGTTACTTTTGATCTGAAATTTTAAGTTTGCAGAGTTTTAGTACTATAAACAAAATTGGATGAAAATTGTTATTTATATACTTTTATTGGGTTTTGCGAGTCTTGTTTTGCCCGGTAATAGTGTTGCCCAGGGCCAATGGGTAAAACTGCGAAAAGCTGACAGACTTTATTCATACGGTAAAGTTAACAGTTCAATTTTTAGATATAAATCGATATTGGAAGAGGATTCGACTAATATCCCTGCCAATTACGAATTGGGGAAGATCTATCTTTTAAGTAAAGAAGATTATCCGAATTCAATTAATCATCTTACAAAAGCCATTGATAATTTCAGCCGTAAAAAAGATTCCATATATATGGCTTATTACTATTTGGGAGAAGCTCAAAAATTAATGGGAAATTATAATGAAGCAGTTAAAAGCTTTGAATATTTTAGGAAAAATGGAATTGAATCTTCTCAGAAAAGTGATATCATCAGAGCTGAAGTAACCAGTAAAATTAATGAATGTCAGCTGGCGGATTCAGTTTTTAACGGCAACTCTTTTAATATAGTTAAAGTCATTAACCTCGGAAGTGATGTTAATTCAGATCTTAGAGAGTATTGTTCAGTTTATTTTCCTGAAACTAATCAATTAATGTACACAGCACGATACCAGGATAATAAAAGGGAACGAAAGTTTTTGGATATGCAGTATTACGAAAGTGGATACTCCATTAATAGCCAGGAGAAGGGGCAGGTACCTAAATTAATCGAAATTAATCCGGATAAATTAGACAGAGTCCATTTTTCAGTGGTTGGAAAAACCTTTTCAGGAGATACTGTAATATTTTATAAAGACAATAAACTTTGGCTTTCCTTAAAAATTGATGGAGAATTATCTGAACCTCAGGTAATGCCAGAGCAAATTAACAGGTCTTATTACCAACCTCATGGTGTGTTTTCAAAAGACCATAAACACTTCATCTTTAGCTCTTCCGAGAAAAAGGATTTTCAATTGGATTTATATATAACCGAATTGCAGGAAGATGGAACCTGGTCGGAAGCGGTTTTATTCAGTGATAAAATTAATACTCCTTATAATGAGGATAGCCCTTTCTTTTCAGAAGATGGGAACACATTATATTTTTCGTCAAATAAACCAGGTGGATTTGGTAAATATGATGTTTATAAATCTTATTTAAGAGATGGGGAATGGGGAGAGCCAATCAATATGGGAATGCCCATCAATTCGAGTGGGGAAGACATATTCTTTACTTATAATAATAACGAGGAAACAGGTTTTATCTCATCAAACAGAGGTGGTGGTAAAGGATCAATGGACATTTATATGTTTACCAATACCCCTTATCCGTCATTCGATTGTGATAAGTTTGCCGAAGAGTTTGAGTCAGAGGATAATATTCCTATGATTGAAATTTTAAGTGATCCTTATGTTAACGAATTAATGAGTTTTGATGCCAGCCAGTCCCAATTTAAAGATGCTGAGATTAAAAACGTGTTTTGGCGTGTGGACGGAGAAGTATTAAAAGTTGATCTTTCAGAATTAAAATATGCCTTTCCTACATTGGGTGAGCATGAGGTAACAGCACAAATTTATGCTTATAACAGCAGTAATCAGGAGTATATTATGCAATGTGCTACTGTTAACGTTGATATTGTTAAACACGATCAGTTATTTCTGCAGGTTATTTCTAACAGGGTAGTATTGGAAAATACTGATATGGAATTAGAGGCTGATGTAATGAATATGTCAAAACTTGACAGCGTATCATATGATTGGTATGTTGATAGTGTTTTGGTATTGGAAAATGATTCATTACTCAATTACGCTTTTAAAGATACAGGAGTCCATCTTGTAACAGTTAAGTCTGAAATTATAGATGAAAATGGTCAGTTGACTGATGAGATTGAAGGATTTAAAGAGATTTATGTTTATGATATCAGTAATAAGCAAGCAGTTGAGGACGATTACCTGCCGGGAATTGTTCTGAACGAAAATAAAGATCCTAATTCTGGTAAAATAAACGCATTGCACGCAGAAGTGTTTAATGTACCAAATGATAAAATTGTTTTCTACAACTGGTATATCAACAACAATTATCTAAAGGGTAAAAATTCAAGTCTTTTAGCACACGATTTCCAGCCGTTAGATGTTGTTAAGGTGGTAGGGAATGTAATGAATGAAAAGGATGAATTGGAGTTCTCACTTGAGGCTACGAAAACTATTCCTGAATATGATCCGGTTTTGGCTGATAATACAAATAATAATTTAGCTGATAACTCAAATACAAATAATACATCTGACAATAACAACACTAATTCATCAAATAACGATAATAATAACACGTCAAATAATAATGACAATACCAATACAGGTATCAATAATGACAATAATAACGTAACGGCAATGGATAATCCGAATATTGCCCTGACGAATGATGTTGATCCATCAACTGGTGATGTTACTATTCTGCACGCTAACCTGTACAATGCACCAAAGGGCGCAAAAATCAGTTATCAATGGTATGTAAACGGAAGATTAGTGGATGGGAAAACAGCAGCTTTATTAGAGTATAATTTTGAGCCATTGGATGTTGTTAAAGTGGTTGGAGTTGTTGTTGATGAAAATGGTGGAGAGTATACGCTGGAGTCTTCATTCACAGTACCTGATAAAGCAATTGCTAAAGGAGATGGCAAATTAAATCCGGTATACTTTGAGTTTGATAAGTATTCATTAACCCAATCTGCTAAGTCAATAATCGATAATAATATTACCGTTTTAAAAGCAGATAAAAGTTTGAAATTCAAAATAGAAGGTAATACAGATTCATTTGGTGCCTCTAACTATAACATCTGGTTGTCAAGAAAACGGGCAAATATGGTATATGATTATTTAAAAAGAAATGGTGTTGGTGATGATCAGATTGTGAAAGTTGTTGCCAATGGTGAATCTAAACCAAAAGCAGAGAACAGATTATCTAACGGAAAAGATAATCCTTCAGGTCGTCAAACCAACAGACGTGTTGATTTTGTGATAGTTCAATAAAATTATATTCTGGTTTTCTTAGGCTTGTATATCTAAGGCTAAATTTAAGTTTTTTTAATTTGAATTTAGCACTTATTCTTTTAACTTTGAAAGCTTAAAAAAACAATATGAAATCACTATACTTAAAGGAGGTTAGAGGTTTTTTAGGGTCATTAATTGGGTATGCTGTAATTGGTGTATTTTTGATTTTAAATAGTCTTTTTCTGTGGGTATTTTCTTTTGGTACCAATATTATTGAAGGAGGTACTGCCGATTTGATTTCGTATTTTACCATTGCACCGGTTATCTTCATGATACTTATTCCTGCCATCACAATGAGGTCCTTTTCTGAGGAAAAAAGAACCGGAACAATTGAATTGCTTTTAACCAGGCCACTTTCAGATTTACAAATTGTCCTGGCAAAGTACTTTGCAGGATTAACCCTGGTACTGATAGCCATTTTACCAACAGTTATTTACTATATATCTGTTCATTTTCTTGGTGAACCGGTTGGTAATATAGATGATGGTGTGACCATCTCTTCCTTTATAGGATTAATGTTAGTGGGGAGCATATTTGTGGCAGTGGGAATTTTTGTGTCCAGTATTACTGAAAACCAGATTGTAGCGTTGTTAATTGCTGTTTTTTTAACCTGGTTTTTCTATTTGGGATTTGATCTTTTGGCCAGCTATAGTCAGTTTGGCGGGTTTGATTTCGTGATCAGAAATATGGGCATTCTGGAGCATTTTACTTCGATTCAGAAAGGTGTTTTAGTGCTTACTGATATCATCTATTTTTTTAGCTGTATCATTATTTTTATACTGGCCACAAAAGTGGTTTTACAATCCAGAAAGTGGTAATTATGAATCAGAAAAAATCAAATTCAAGACGGTCGGTATTGTTTCAGTTTTTTGGGACAGTTGCTGCTATAATACTTCTGAATGTTATTGTTTCCTTTTTTAATTGGAGAGCTGATTTAACTGAAGATAAACGATTTTCTTTATCAGAAAACACAATTGACTTGTTAGAAAATAATGAGCAACTCAATGAGAGAATATTCTTTAAAATATATCTTGAAGGGGATCTGCCGGCAGATATGAAGCATATCAGGAATAATGTACAATATATTCTTGATGAGTTTATCGCTTATTCCGGAGATAAAGTTCAGTACGAGTTTATTGATCCTGTTGGATCGGATGACAAAAAGTTTAATGAAGCAGTTCAGGAAAAAATTTTTAATAAGGGCGAAGGTATTTTACCAACATACATTAATTCTATTGATGCTAACAGTAAAGAACAACTTATCGTTTGGCCTGGCGCAATAGTGGAATTTGGGGGAGAAACTGTTGACATAGTCCAGTTTTTTGATCGTGAAAGGATTGTATTAGGCGAAAATGTTCAAAATTTGGTTGATAAAACAATTAACGATCTGGAATACAAGTTTATCAGTTCCATTAGAAGGGTTACTAACCAAAATAGAAAATCAATTGGGTTTTTACAGGGGCATGGGGAATTGAATGAAAACCAAACAAGAGAAGTTCGTAAAGAACTTAAAAAGGACTATCGTGTAGGGAATATTGAAATTGAAGGTAAGGTAGGTGCTTTAGATGAAATAGATGCTTTGGTGATTGCCAAACCTCAAACCCGGTTTACAGAAAAAGACAAATTTATTATTGACCAGTTTATTATGCGTGGAGGGAAAGTGCTGTGGTCAATTGACCCCATTAAAGTAGACAGAGATTCTTTGGTATTTACCGGTGAAACCATGGGGTTAACCAACGACTTAAATATAAGTGATTTATTGTATAAATATGGGGCAAGATTGAATAATGATATAGTACTGGATGATATTTGTACGCACGAATTGATTCGACCAAAGCATGTCAGACCTCCCGGGTTACCATGGATTTTTTACCCGTTGATCCAAACAAGTAATCACCCTATTGTTAATAATCTTGACCCAATAAAAACTGAATATACAAGTTCAGTTGTAGCGGTTAATCCGAATGATAAAGATGTTCAGAAAACAGTATTACTCACCAGTTCAGCCAAATCAAAAAGTCTGATGGCACCGGTCAGAATTAACTATGGGTTTGCATTCGAACAATACAAACCCGATTTCTCAGATCCTAAATTTGGTAATAATCCAATAGCATTGCTAATGGAAGGAAAATTTTCCTCTCCTTTCGAAAACCGGATCAGTGCCGCATTTTTAGAAAGTCCTGATTATGAAACAAAATTTAAATCTGTCGATAATAAAATGATTATACTGTCTGATGGTGATATCATTAACGGTTCATTTGTCTATTATCAAAACGGGAAAAAGAAAATGTCACCTAAGTTATTAAATATTGATCGTTTTAACGTAATGACCAAAAACGGGTCTCCCAAATTTTACTATGGAAACAGGGAATTTTTCCTGAACGCCATTGACTATTTAATGGGAGACAATTCATTGATCAGTATTCGATCAAAAACGGTTAATCTACGAATGCTAAACGAGGAAAAGGTTAATGCTGAGAAAGGTTTTTGGAAGGCGCTAAATATACTTTTCCCTTTGATTTTCGTACTTTTGTTAGCTGTTGTATTGTTAATATTCAGAAAAAGAAGATACGCCAAATAAATTGACTTATGAGCAGGATTAAATCGGTATTATTAATAATTGTTTTAGCAGGACTTGCTGTGGTGACCTGGATGTTATTCGATAAAGAAAAGTCTTCACTATCTGCAGAAGCCCTTTCCGATTTTGCTGTAAAAGATACAGCCAGCATTACACGAATCAAAATTTCGAGTAATGTGGGAGGAGAAGTTGATTTTGTTAGAAATGGGGGTAAATGGGAAGCAATAGATGGCGGTTGTATTCAGCAACATATGATTGATGGTTTTTTGGAAACAATAAAATACATAGCTGTTAAAGCACCTATGCCACGGGGAGCCATTGATCATGTTAATAAAAGAATTTTGGGACAACATAAGAAAGTTGAAATTTACCAAAACGGAAAATTGAGTAAAACGTGGTTTATAGGAGGAACGACTCCTGATCATTACGGTACTTATATGTTGTTAAAAAAGGAAGGAGTTGGAAAATCCCCTGAACCATTTATCATGTACATGCCAAGTGTTTACGGTAATCTTTCTGACCAGTTTTCTTTGCGTTTAAAAGATTATCAATGCTCAGGAATGTTCCTGTACGACCCTTTAGATATCCAGTCGGTTGAAGTGGAAATCCCGGATAGCTTAAGTTTAAACTACAAAATTGTCAGTTTAGATTCTAACCTTTTCGAATTATACCATAACGAAACTAAAATTGAGCAATTTGATACCGCAAAAGTACGGTCCTATCTTGTAGGATTTAGAAAAATCCACTATGATGTAAAAGAACCAATAATGCCAAAAAAATTAAAAGATTCTACTTTAAACAATACCCCATATTATATTATTACAGTAACCGATAAAGCAGGAATTGAAAATAAAGTGACTACTTATATTAAGTATCCTGAATTTACAAGTTACGATTATGACGGTAATTTGATTACCACAGATCAAAACAACCTGTTTGCAGTAACTAATTCGGGAGACTTTGTTTTGGTACAATATTTTGTATTTGATAAGTTGTTCCGTGACCTAAACTATTTTAAAATTTAAACACTAACTACTATGGCTATTTATTTGGATAATGCAGCAACAACCCCTATGGCTCCTGAAGTTGTAGATATGATGTATGATGTATTGAAAAATGATTTTGGGAACCCGTCATCCACACATTCATTTGGCAGGAACGCGAAGGCAATCATTGAAAATGCCAGAAGAAGCATTTCAAAAATGGTTAATTGCCAGCCAAAAGAAATTGTTTTTACTTCAGGTGGTACTGAAGCTGATAATATGGCAATTCTTTGTGCTGTAAAGGATTTGAATGTAAAACATATTATTACATCCGAGATTGAGCATCATGCAGTAGGACATGCAGTTGAAGCAGCTGTTGAAAAGCACAATGTAACAGTTTCTTATGTTCAGTTTACTGAAAATGGTCATGTTGACCTGGCCCATTTGGAAGATTTGCTTAGAAACATAGAAGGGAAAGCCTTAGTCAGTCTGATGCATG
Organism: Putridiphycobacter sp.; assembly: GCA_965230195.1. Classification (GTDB taxonomy): domain Bacteria; phylum Bacteroidota; class Bacteroidia; order Flavobacteriales_D; family Crocinitomicaceae; genus Putridiphycobacter. Next base: position 4,319,997 of record OZ245997.1, on the reverse strand, counting down.
CCAATAATGAAGTAGGAAATTTACTGCCGATTCAGGAGGTGAGCAGACTTTGCAGAACTTTTGACGCTTATTTTCATTCAGATACTGTTCAGACTATGGGACATTATCCGGTAGATTTAGAACAATTAGATATAGATTTTATTACATGTTCAGCGCATAAATTCCATGGACCAAAAGGAATTGGTTTTTTATATGTTAATAAGGACCTTCAAATAAAACCGTTTATTGAAGGCGGTTCTCAGGAAAGAGGATTAAGAGGAGGAACTGAAAATATTTCCGGTATTGTTGGTTTGACCAAAGCACTCGATTTAGCAAACGATTCCATTCAGGAACATATTGACCATGTTCAGGGGATTAAATCGTACATGATTGAGCAGTTAAAAGCCAATATTGAAGGCGTTGACTTTAACGGTGATGTTAATCCTGATACCAGTCTTTACACAGTACTAAATGTATTGTTTCCAAACTTTAAAAAGGAGGAAATGCTTTTGTTTATGCTTGATTTGGAAGGAATTGCCTGTTCAGGAGGAAGTGCCTGTACATCAGGAGCAAATAAAGGGTCTCATGTGTTAAGAGGAATAAAAGCGGATACTACCCGTAGTAATGTTCGGTTTTCTTTTAGCCGTTTTACAACTAAAGAAGAGGTAGACTTTACGATTGAAAAGCTGAAAAAAATAATGAAAGATTGATGATCCTGAAATTCCCTATAGCATTTCTACTGATTCTGGGATTGACCGGATGCAATTCCGACTCATGGTCTGCATCCGAGAAAAATGAATTTTTAGAAGGATGTCGGGAAGAAGGAGGAAGCAAGGCATACTGTAAATGCTATTTGGAAAAAACAATGGCACATACACCGGTAGCGGAAGAGGCTGAAAAGCTCTCATTCGAAACTAAAGTTGAATTGTCGAAAGATTGCGAGTAGTCTGATATGATAAAAAATTTCATATACATTAGTTTAGGGTTAATCCTGTTAGCTTGTAACAATAAAGAAGCAACAGAGGAGGTGATCAGTATTGAAGATCTGATTGGAGGTAAAAACGAGGATACTTTGACTGATCATGAAGTGACCGATACTGTGGTTATAGTTACTGATTCTACCACCTTAGGACCACTGGTTTTAGAATTAGCTGATACTTATGATACCAGTACCAATAAAATGACTACTTTGTTTGATAGGTTTTCTGTAATTGCAAGAGAAAAAGTGAGCTTTTTATCAAAGGATTCTTTATCAGGACAGGTTGATTTATTTTACTACTCGTTTAAAGATACTAATGCTTTGAACAATGCCATTTATAACTGGATGGATTGTTTTGGAAAAGGATGTTATGAAATTACACCCGGAGAGAATATAGCTGTAAAAGGTGAAGTCCCTATGTGGTGTAATATTTACCAGGATAAATTGATTTTAGTCCGGTTCGGAGATCAACAATTTGAATTAAACAGCGCATTGATTAAAGTTGCCGGTAAACTGTTCAGTGATAAGCCGAAATATCAATTTAAAATCAGTGATAAGCAAAAACTAACATGGGAATAAGTGATTGCCACACTTTAAAATAAAAGAGGCCGTATTCTTGGAAATCCAGATGCTTTTTTGTATATTTTCTAAGCTAACATGATGAAACAACTTAAAAAGTATCTTAAATTTTTTCCCCTGCAATTGTTTTTTTTACATTTTAAGAAAAACCATGTTTTACTATTGGTTTGGGGATTATTGTTTGGCTTTGTGTCGCAAACCGTGGCCTCAGGTTTTGGGGTACCTTATCTTTTCCTTTCTCCTGAATACCTGAATGAGGTTGGAATGCTATCATACTTTATTTTGGGCTTTGCTGTTGGCGGGTTCTTTATGGCTTTTCATTTATACAGCTACTTGATTTTAGGACCATCTTTTCCTTTTATTGCAACCCTTGCACGTCCGTTCTACAAATTTTGTATTAATAATTCATTGATTCCAACCATTTTTTTAGTGGTAATGATCATGAATATTTGCGAAGTTGAACTTTATGAAGACCTTAAATCGGTTGAAGAGGTGGTGTATTACATTATTGCATTACTTTTTGGTGTTGTGGCTTTTTTATTAATCTCAATGGCCTATTTCTGGTTGACTAATAAGAATACAAAAAAATTTAATGTTCAAAGTGATAACCTTGCCAAGTCCTTTTTTATCCGTCCTTTCAATTTTATCAAAATAGGAGTGGCCAAAAAGTACAAGCCTAATTTCTATATGAAGGGACTCTTCTCTGTTAAGCCAACCAGACCGGTTGAACATTATGAACGGGAATTGTTTGAAAAAGTATTAAAGCAGAACTATTTTAATGCAACATTATTTGAATTGTTTGTTGTCATTTCATTTTTGGTTTTAGGAATCTTTCACGGCGTTGATGCATTGCTGATTCCTGCCGCAGCCAGCATTATACTCCTCTTCACCCTATTAATAATGATCATAAGTATCATATACTCCTGGTTAAAGGCCTGGACAACTATGGTGATCGTTATTCTGGTTATTTCTTTTAATTATTTATCCTATACCACATCAGCATTTTCAGTAAAAAGTTATGCTTTTGGACTCAATTATGATACCAAGGTAGATTATAAGCTTGAGCATTTAAAGTCGATTCAGTTTAATGATTCCATTTTACAGGAGGATATTACACATCACTTGGAAATTCTGGAAAAATGGAAGAAAAAGGCCTGCGAGGCTCAGGGAGTGAAAAAGCCAAAACTTATTATTGTTAATATATCAGGGGGTGGGATTCGATCAGCTTTGTGGTCCTTCAATGTATTTCAGCAGTTAAATACTGCATTTGAAGGAAAATTCATGAATAGTACACATTTAATGACCGGTGCTTCAGGAGGTATGCTGGGAGCTTGTTATTTTAGAGAATTATTTTATCACTCCGCATTATATGACATAGATGTTCGGGATTCGGTTTACTTTAAAAATATGGGGAATGATCTGCTCAACAGTATGTCATTTTCTCTAATTACAAACGATCTTTTTTTAAGGAATACTAAAACAAAATACAGTGGCAGAATGTATACCGCCGATCGCGGGTACTCATTTGAAAGAGATTTGAATGAAAGTACTCAGGCCCTGTTGAATAAACCATTACATTATTATGAAAAACTGGAAGCTGAAGTTGAAATGCCTTTGGTGGTTTTAACACCTACTATTATTAATGATGGCCGGCGATTGGTCATAGGTGCACAACCATATTCTTTTCTGAACGGATTGAATTTTGAAAATAAAGATATCGGACCTGAAAATGTAGAATTAACCAAATTGTTTAGCAATAACAATGCTATGGAATTAAAGTTTCTAACAGCTTTAAGAATGAACGCCACATTCCCTTATGTTTTACCCATGGTGAATTTACCTACTGCTCCTGAAACAGCAGTGATGGATGCAGGCATCAGAGACAATTACGGTATTAAAACCTCTATCCGTTATATCGAAGCCTTTAAACAGTGGTTTTCTGAAAACACAAGCGGCATTATTTTGGTGGAAATAAGAGATATCAGTAAAGATTATGATTTGACTAATCATGATAATCTTTCAATTAAAGACCGTCTGGTGAGACCAATAGGCAATTTTTATGACAATTACCTGCATTCACAGGAATACAATGCAAGTGAAATGATAGAATTATTAGGGCTTACAGACCTGAAAATTGATAAAATTGCCTTTTTATTGCGTAAAAATCCTGAAGAAAAAATATCTTTAAGCTGGCATTTAACCGAATTGGAAAAACAAAAGGTGTTAAATGCTTTTGAAAATGAATGTAATCAAAACGAATTAGTTAAATTAATACATTTGTTACGTTAGAGATTGAATATGTCAGAAAGCCAGGATTTACCTCAGGATGAGGAAAAAGCATCCAACGGATATCAGGATGCTATTAATACAGACCCCACCAAATTTAAAATTGAAAAAAAACCAGTTGCGTTTTTGTCAAACCTTATTGACTTTGTCAAAACAATTTTTTCAATTCGGGAAGAGCTAATTTCCTATTCTCATGTGGTCAAGGAGGTGAAGGATGGTATTGCGGTACAGGGCTACAACGTATGGATTTTAATGTGTTCAATTGCCATTGCCTCAGTTGGGTTAAATGTAAATTCAACCGCAGTGATTGTTGGAGCCATGTTAATCTCACCTTTAATGGGACCGATTAGAGGAATAGGCTTTGGAGTTGGAATCAATGATTTTACAATGATCATGCGCTCCTTAAAAAATTTGGGTATTACAGTAGGCGTAAGTTTGGGGGTGTCGTTCCTGTATTTTTTAATTTCTCCAATCGATACCATTACAGAGCAATTATTCATTAGAACAGAGCCCACATTTTTAGATGTGGTTATTGCATTTTTTGGAGGACTGGCCGGTGTAATGGCTGTGGTTAATGGAAAAAATGATACCGTAATTCCCGGAGTAGCTATTGCTACAGCGCTAATGCCGCCATTATGTACAGCAGGATATGGATTGGCGGTAGGAAACCTGAATTTCTTTCTGGGTGCACTGTATCTTTTTGTTATTAATTCGGTTTTAATCTCGTTGTCCACACTAATTGTAGTCCGATATTTTAATTTTCCAAAACGGGAGTATGTTGACCCTAAAATAGAAAGAAAGGTTAAAACCTACATTATAGCATTTATGGTGGTTGTGGTCATTGGGCCATCAGGTTATTTATTTTATAAAATGGCCCAAAAAACTATTTTTGAAAATAATGCCAATGATTTTATTGCTAAGGTGATCAGACCTAATACTGTTGGGAAAGTGTCCAGCACAATTGTTATTAATTCCGATTCGGCCTATATAGATGTAGTAATTCAGGGGGCAATTGTGAGCGAACAAACTAAAGCGCTATGGTTGAAGCAAAAACCTGATTATGACCTGAAAGAGAATGTTGGCATTAATATTTATCAGGATGGTGATTATAAAACATTTTTTGATCAAAAACTCAAAGATGTATTGGCTAATAATGTGGGGAGTAAGGATTTGCTCAATATGATAAAGGAAAGAGACTTTAAGATTACGGAGCTGATGGATAAATTAGAAAAAATAAGAACAGGGAATCAGACTAAGTCAATAATTAATATGCAGGAACTGATCCAGGATTTCAAAATTGATTATCCGCAATGTGTAAATATCAGTATTAACCAGGCTTATACAACAAATAACCTGGGAGTTCCTGATACCAACTACACCGTTTCAGTACGTTTTGGTCCTGATGTATCCGTTCAGAACCAGAATTTAATCAAAGAAAGGTTAGCCGACAAATTAAAACTTAAGCTCAAGCAGCGGGATTACACTAAACAGGATAGCATACCGGTTTATACTTTCTGATGAGAGTCGTTTTTCTGATAGGGTGTCTGATATTTTCGCATACTTTTTGTCATGCCAGGTCACATCATTTTGGTTTCGAATCAGGGTATAACAGGGTAGGACTTTTCTTTAACCCATACTATGAGTTGGGATTAGGAAATCATGGAATCAGTGTTGGTGCAAGGACATACGCTTATAACTTGTTTTTTGAAACCGTCCCGGTTGGTTTAAATATGGCATACAGGTACAGGATTGACTCAAAATCAGGAAAACTGTTTTTTTATCCTTCAGTTAATTTCAGTATTTTTAGAGAAAAGAAAACCAACGCCACATTTTTACTGTCGGAAGTTAGTTTAAAGCACAATATTGGTTTTTTTCTGACCAAAAAACTGGCAATTACACAAGGGGTTGGAGTGGGAATTATTCCAACATGGTCAAAACAAAATAATGCAGATGACAGTTTTGAAAAAACATACTATAACGGGGAGATTACTGTTGGTTTGGTTTATCATTTTAATGATAGCCGGGTGCAGTAAAAAACAAAAACTGCCTGATGTGATCGTGTTTTCTCATGCCGGAACTTCTTTATATGAGGAACGTACTTTTTTTCCGCCCAATAGTCTCGAATCAATACAACATAGTATTGAGTTTTTAGATGTAGACGGGGTAGAGGTAGATATTCAATTAACCCGGGATTCCGTTTTGGTACTGTACCATGACCTTTACATTCAAACCTCCGCTAACTATAGCGGTTGTATTGGAGATTATAATTGGTCCGATTTAAAGGAACTGAATTTAAATTATTCAAAGTATAAAATTGTAAAGCTGAAAACAGCTTTAGACTACTTATTAGTCAGGAAAAAATATGCTTATCTGGATTTTAAACTGTGGAATCCTTGCTTAGGTCATGATGTTGTTAAGCCAACAGTAGTTGCTATGAATAAATTACTTGAACAATACTCTGAATCCGACAAGGAGTATATTATTGCCGGCAGCTGGACAGTGGAATTTTTAAATGGGCTCAATATAGGTAATCGGGCTGTAAGTATTGATAATATTAATGCTGGTGTTGATATTCTTAAAGAAAATGATTTCAATTATATACTTTTACAAAATATTACTGATTTTAGCAGTTTAAATGAACTCATTGATCAGAATGTAACCTGGGGATTATTTGGTGGAAAATCCAACCATGAAATCAGATCGACTATTAGTCATGAACCAGACTTTATTATAACTGATAACCCGGCGTTCACAAAAAAAATAACAGAGTAATGTCAAAAAAGAAAAATAAAAAAATCAATGTGGTGTATTCCACTAACCCTGATTTCTCATTTGATTACGAAGAAGATGAAGCGCTCGAAACGCTGGAGCCTGCTCAACAGGATTTAAGGGTGCAAATAGACCGTAAACAGCGAAAAGGGAAAGAAGTAACTTTAATAACAGGTTTTGTTGGATCAGATGAAGATTTAAAAGCACTGGGTAAAACACTGAAATCCAAATGTGGTGTTGGCGGGGCTGTAAAAGATGGTGAAATTATGATTCAGGGTAACCATTTAAATAAAGTAATGGACTTGCTGAAAAAAGATGGGTACAGAGTTAAAAAGATTGGAGGATAATATCCCGACTTCTTTTATAATTCTCTGGTATAAATACCAATTTGTTAACCCTATGAAAAAAAGAAAATAAACTTGAAGCCGGGATATTTTACATTATTTATAACGTGAAATTAATCATTTATTGTGTCAAAACTGAATTAATTATTTTAAATGCCCCATTTGTTGATTTAAGTGGTAAGTCATTTCTTAATATAGAAATGTGACCTGGAGTGATATGTTGATGCTAACAAAGAATCTTCACAAAATTATTGACAGCCAATAGAGGTATTCTGAATCAAAACTATTACTTTTGGCTAATCTTTAAACAATGGAAAAAAGAACAGTTTTAGACAGTAAGCATTTCCAAATTACCCTTCAACGGCTTGCAAGTCAACTTAAAGAAAATCATCAATCTTTTGATAATACTGTGTTAATTGGTCTTCAGCCAAGAGGAATCCATGTTTTATCAAGATTAAAATCAATTCTGGAGGCTGATTTAAATCGTGAGCTCCAGTGCGGCCAGCTCGATATAACCTTTTACAGGGACGATTTCAGACGACGGGAAACACCATTAATTCCAAGCGTAACCAATATTGACTTTATTATTGAAAATAAAGACGTGATATTAATGGATGATGTATTGTTTTCCGGAAGAACCATTCGTTCAGGTTTAGATGCACTTTTAGCATTCGGGCGTCCTAACAGGGTGGAATTACTGGCTTTTATTGATCGAAGGTTCCGTCGCCATTTGCCGATACAGCCGGATTATACCGGTAAAGTAGTGGACACATTAGTAAATGAAAGAGTTTCAGTAGAATGGAATGAGGTAGAAGGAGAAGATAAAGTTGTTTTATATACACAAAGTGAAGTCAATGGATAATTTAAGTGTAAAACATATTATTGGAATTAAAGATTTAACCAAAGAAGACATTGAACTGATCTTTAAAACCGCTGACAATTTTAAACAGGTGATTAATCGCCCGATTAAAAAGGTGCCTTCGCTTCGTGATGTGACTATTGCGAACCTGTTTTTTGAAAATTCTACCCGAACCAGGTTGTCCTTTGAATTGGCTGAAAAACGATTGTCAGCTGATATTGTGAATTTTTCAGCAGCCAGTTCTTCAGTGAAAAAAGGAGAAACACTGGTAGATACCGTTAATAATATTTTGTCCATGAAAGTGGATATGGTAGTGATGAGACATCCCAACCCGGGAGCTGCAAAGTTTCTATCTGAACGAATTGATGCCAGGGTAGTCAATGCCGGAGATGGTACACATGAACATCCTACGCAGGCCTTATTAGATGCTTATTCCATACGTGAAAAGCATGGTGAGGACTTTACAGGCAAAAAAGTGGTTATTGTTGGTGATATATTGCATTCAAGAGTGGCATTGTCTAATATTTTCTGCCTGCAGAAATTGGGGGCTGAGGTGATGGTTTGCGGACCAACAACCTTAATTCCAAAGCATATTCATGAATTGGGAGTGAAGGTTGAACATAACCTTAGAAAAGCATTGGAATGGTGTGATGTCGCCAACATGCTTAGAATCCAATTGGAACGCCAGGAAATGAAATACTTCCCTTCACTACGTGAATATTCTATGTTATTTGGCCTGGATAAGGCTTTACTGGATAGTTTGGACAAAAAAATCACAGTGATGCACCCCGGACCAATCAACAGAGGGGTTGAAATTACGAGTGATGTTGCTGATTCTGATCAATCCATTATTTTACAACAGGTTGAAAATGGTGTCGCTATCCGAATGGCTGTCATTTATCTTTTAGCCGGCCAGATTGGAAGGAATTGATTGAGTAGTTAATCAGTTAATTGTTTCTTGTTGTTCGTTGACTGTTTGAAATGCGTTAGCTTTTTAAAATATGACGGTTACATTCGATAAGGTACTGATAAGCAGAAATCAAAAAATAGTTGCGGGTTAATTGTTTCTCGTTAATGGTTGTTTGAAAATACGAATATCTACAACTACCAACAATTAAGGAATTCAAAAATCAAAAATAGGAAACAATCAATTGAAGAACAATCAACAGTTTAAAAAATAAATCATCTAAAATTTATCTTTTCGTTTCTAAAAAGCAGATGTTCCATATTTTCTAATTCAGATATTGGAACCTTAAATATTTGTTCGATTTGTCCTGTACAGTCGCAACCAACAGAACCATTAACAATCGTATCGTTACCTTTAATTCTTATACTTCCTTTGTTCAAAAAAGGTGTTTTTAATGTAGCAACCTTGCCTTTATGTTCTAAATAGGCAAATTCCTCATTCCCCATACGTCCCAGGGCGAAAAATACATGATGGAGATATAGCGTGTCGTTTTTTAGGTTGAAAAAAACAGAATCAAACTTAGTATGTATAAATTCATCTCTGACAACCCGGTCATATTCTATCAGAACATTAGAGTCAATAATCTTGTTGTACAAGTCAGTGCCTATGTATAAATTATCATCAGAATTATATCTGTTTAATACACTTAAAGTATCAATGGTAACGGATTCAATTTTATCTTCGTTAACTTTTTGTATCTTGGTTTCTGTTTGAGTTTCACAACTGAAAAATAATATTAAAACAGAGACAAGCAGTATTGATTTCAGCATGATTTCAAATGTAATAAAATCAAAAATAAGTAAACCTGTTCATAGTTAATTGTTTCCTATTTATTATTTTATGGATATCTCTAACTATCAACGATTAACAAAATTAAAAATCAGAAATTCGAAATTAAAAACTATTAACAAAAACAACTGACAAGAAACCAAATGAAAAAAATACGCTGGGTACTACAAAATAATCTGATCAAAGAATCCGTTTTGGATCAAATTAAAATGGTTTTGAATAATAATAATGTGAGTTTTGAAGAAGTTAAGATCATCCCATTTTCTGATCAAATTCCTGAAATCGAAGCTTCTGACGACCTAAAGGTTTTTTATGGCTCAACCACATTAATAATGAATGCCTACAGTAGTGAAGCATTAAGAGAAGGCATTTTTTATGATAAGGAGATATTCAGTATGAAGAATTATTTCGAAAAATGGGGGAACCATATGCTTAATTACAACAGCGAAATTTTAACTTTTAGTGGGATCATTAAAAAAGATCTTTATAAAATGGGGGAGTGGTTCGTACGACCAATCTATGATGATAAATCTTTTTCAGGCACAATAATGAGTTTTGATGAAATGTCAAAGCTTGAAAGTACTTTAACTGAATCAAATAATCCTTATCTGGATGAAAATACACTAGTTGCTATATCAAAACCAAAGCAGATCGAGAAAGAGTGGCGACATTTTATAGTAGACAAAAAAATTGTGTCAAGTAGTAAATATGCAGAGAATGGACAGGTCAGCAAATCTGCTGTAGATGTTCCGGACGAACTTTTGGAATTTGTCCTTGACCGCTGTGCCGAATACGTTCCCAATGATGTTTTCGTTATGGATACCGCACTGCATAATGGATTGTTTAAAATTGTAGAATGTAATTGCTTTAACGATACCGGATTTTATGATCACGATATTAGTAAAATCATTAGTGAGGTAAACAAATATTTAAGTACTTAAGTGGTTAATAGTTTCTCGTCAATGGTTCTGAGAAAATCTATGAGTATCTTTAGCTATTAACTGATAACGGTAAAACTTTTTTATATAATGAAATTAATCATATGTCTAAATCTAATCTTTATACTGTGTTTTATTGCATGTAAATCAAATGTTAAAGGTGATGTAATCGTTTATTCGAAAGAAGACTCTCTTTGGTTGGAAAGGAATAAATTTCTGGATGATTCAATTTTCAGAACAAAGCTTATCAAAAAAGGGAGTTTAGTACCTATGAGGGACTTTGGACTTGTGTTTTAGAAGTAAGAAATAGAGATAATAAGGCAATTCAACCTGAGTACGTAGATTTGTTATTTGCTGAAGGAAAGGCATGGTTGCTTGATTATCCTTGTAGTTGGGATATGCAGGACTATGCCGAAACTGTACACTTTAGAAATGATTCAATTTTTTTTAGTACTTCAAATCGGGTATACATAGAGAAAAAGCAAATTCAGCTTAAGAATGATACACTTGCCATATTTGGTACCAATGATTATGATGAATCCCATTATTATGTACGAAAGTCCTTTGATAATAAAACTCTGTTAGAGTTAAAAAGTAAAGGATTCAATGAGAAATGTATTTCAGGAAGGTGGGTATTGACTGATATTGGAGATGGGTATTCAGATAATTGGGTAATCCAAGATGGTTTTCTTGATCATGTACCACGTGAACTGGAATTTGGTTCTGAGCAATATATTATTGATGGAAAATATTTAGTCAACGATTTAAATAGAAGGGTAAAATTTGAAGTTCACCAATTTGATAGATATTCTGGTGAGGAATCAATGCTTTTTGTAAAAGAATTAGACAAAATTAACGGGATTGAGTATCATTATACCTATGAGCCGGTTAATTAAAGATGAACACTAATTATCAACTATTAACAATCAACTGACAATAAAGTAAATGAAAGCAGGGGGAAAATACAGAAATAATGGTGCTATTGGTGCATTATTGGATGAATATGAAAAAGCCATTTTTGAGTTAAAAGAAGTCATCAAATCTCTTTCTGACTTGGAGTTAAGGCAAATCGTTGATCCCAAGGCAACAGATAAAGATTGTGTTTCGATCCAATCTATCCTTAGCCATGTGGTAAGAGCAGGATATAATTATGTAATAGCCATCAGAAAATGGAAAGGAGAATCACTTGGTTATAGACAATCGGATGATCAAAATTCAACTGAAGCATATCTGATAGAATTGAATAAAATGTTTGACTATAATGTCGCATTATTTGAGGATTACCCCTCCATAAAATTGGAAGAGTATGATAATGCTAAGAAAATAAATGTCTCCTGGGGTCAACAATATGATGTGGAACAATTATACGAGCATGCTATCGTTCATGTTTTACGACACAGAAGACAAATTGAGAGATTTAAACTGGGATTGGAACAATAAAAAAAGTTAAACTGGTTCCTGGTTTATCGTTTCTGGTTGTTTGAGAATATAAATGTTTATAACCATTAACTAATAACAAAATCAAAAATCAGAAATCACAAATTATAAATTCAACAACAATTAACCAGCAACTATCAACCATCAACGGGTAATGAATTCAAAAATAGAAAACAACCAACTAATAACTAGAAACTTAAGAACAATTAACCAGTAATCATCAACTGAGAAACAAATAATCAACTGATCCGACTCCAATTCGGTTTCGATTTAATAATCTGTCTTAAAATAAGGGCAATATCCTGATGTTCTTTTGCAGCTAATTGAGGATCTTTTTCAAATAATTCCCTTGCTTTTTCTCTGGCAAGACTAACAATTTGACCATCTTTGGCCAGATCAGCTAATTTAAGGTCCAAAACACCACTTTGCTTGGTCCCCATAATATCACCGGGTCCTCTTAGTTTTAAATCAACTTCCGATATTTCAAAACCATCATTGGTTTGAACCATGGTTTCCATTCTGGTTTTTGCATTTTCACCTAACTTATAACCGGTCATTAAAATACAATAGGATTGTTCAGCACCCCTACCAACTCTTCCTCTGAGCTGATGGAGTTGTGAAAGTCCAAATTTTTCAGCACTTTCAATCACCATAATACTGGCATTAGGCACATTCACACCCACTTCAATTACTGTTGTGGCAACCATAATATGAGTGAGGCCATCAGCAAACAGCTTCATTTCATAGTCCTTGTCCTCTGCTTTCATGCGGCCATGGACAATACTGACATTATAATTTGGTCTTGGAAACCGTCTGGAAATGGATTCATAACCTTCCATTAAATTGGCATAATCCATGGTTTCTGACTCTTCAATTAATGGGTATACAATATAAACCTGTCTTCCAAGTGCAACCTGACTTTCAATAAACTTAAATACTTTTAGTCTTGAGCTTTCAAAATAATGTCGGGTCTCAATTTTTTTACGTCCAGGTGGCAATTCATCAATAACCGATACATCAAGATCTCCATAGAATGTTAAAGCCAAAGTCCGTGGAATAGGAGTGGCTGTCATCACTAAAATATGAGGAGGTAATTCATTTTTAGCCCATAATTTAGAACGTTGAGCAACTCCAAACCTGTGTTGTTCATCAATAATAGCCAATCCCAGGTTTTTATACTTTACTTTCTTTTCCAATAGGGCATGAGTACCAATTAAAACATCAATTTCACCATTTTCCAATGCTTCATGTAGTGGTTTTCTTTCCGAAGCTTTGGTTGATCCGGTAAGTAGGGCTATTTTGACACCAAGACCGTTCAACAGTTCTGAAACAGTTTCATAATGCTGGTTAGCCAGAATTTCGGTAGGTGCCATGATACAGGCCTGGAAGTTATTTCCAATAGCAATAAGAGCCGATAAAACAGCAACCAGAGTTTTACCACTTCCAACATCTCCTTGTAAAAGTCGGTTCATATGACCTCCACCTGACATATCTTTTCGGATTTCCTTAACCACTCTTTTTTGAGCATTAGTCAGAGTAAAGGGGAGGTGATCACTGTAAAATGCATTAAAAACATCACCTATATGGTCAAATGCATAGCCTTTTATTTTCCGTTGACTGATTTTTTTTCGGGTTAGTAATTCCAGTTGGAGGAAAAATAATTCGTCAAATTTTACCCTGAGCTGTGCCTGTTTTGCAGTTTTACCATTACCGGGAGAATGAATCTGAAGTAAAGCATCTTCTCTTGAAATCAGATTTAAGTCTTTGACAATCCAATCCGGGATGGGGTCATTTATTTTTCCTTTAATTTGGGGTAAAAGGTTTTTAATCAGAGTTTCAATACCTTTACTGTTAAGGTGTCGGTTAGCCAGTTTTTCTCCACTATGGTAAACAGGCTGTAAACCAAGCTCACCGCCTTTAATCTGTTCAATTTCCTCAAGTTCGGGATGAGCAATAGAAAATTTTAAACCATAACGTTTTGGCTTTCCATATAAACGATAAATCGTATTGGGTTTTAAATTACTTTTAATCCAGCTGGCACCTTTAAACCAGGTTAATTCAACCGATCCGCTTGAATCGGAAAATTTAGCTACCAGTCGCTTACCACGACCTTTACCAACTTCGGATATTTGAGATATCTTCCCCTTTAGTTGAACATAGCCCTGTTCATTAGGAATATTACCAACAGTCTGATAGGTAGAACGGTCAATATAGCGAAAGGGAAAATAATGCAACAAATCTCTAAACGTGAAAATATGCAATTCCTTTCGAAGCACTTCCCCCTTTTGAGGGCCAACACCTTTCAGATATTCTATAGGTGTATCGAGTAAGGAGTGCTGCATTTTACGACTAAATATTGAAGTTTGATAATTTTGTTTATATTGTAATTACAAAAATAGAAAATCATTATTATGATTGAACGCAGATTTAAAGTTTCATTTCTTTTTATCATTTTAGCAGGGTTTGTTTTTCTGTCTAATTATTCTGTAAATCAGGACTTACAGTCTGAAACAAGACTGGTAACGGATCTGAGTCTTGAAGATGCATTACTCAAAATGGGAGACTCAAAACCATTGCATTATATCGAAACGGTTGATAAAGATTCAGCCAAAATAGGGTATGAAATTATCACAAAAGGGCAGCTGTCTGATCGCAAGCATAAAAGGTTGTCAAAGTTCTTTGTTTGTACTGACTGCCATAACCTGGAGTCAGAAGTATCTGACCTGGCAGATGAGAGTCCTGAGGCCAGAATAGCTTACGGAATGGAGAAAGGACTATCTTATTTACCTGCCTCTACATTTTACGGTATGTATAATAAAACAAATTGGTATAACGGTGATTATGATTTGAAATATGGTGATTTGGTAAAACCAACCAGAGATACCCTGGTTAATGCTATACAATTATGTGCAGTACAATGTTCTCAGGGAAGGCCTCTGGAAAATTGGGAAATCAGATCAATATTACATTATTATAAATCCATTTCAATTCAAATTTCAGATTTAAAGTTAAGTCATGATGAGTTGGATGATTTAACCAAGTATGTGATGGGGAAAGATAAAGCCGGGATAAAACTGTTAAAGAAAAAGTATAATAGTATCAACCCAGCAACATTTGGAAAATTAACAAAACCGCATATTGTGGACTATAAAGGAAATGTTAAAAACGGAGAGTATATCTTTAAAAACGGATGTATGCATTGCCATGATTATGGTAGGGGAATTACCAATTTTGAATTCAATGCCACTGATTTAACACTGTCTTTTTTTGAGTCTAAGTTTGAAAAAAGCAGTCATTTTTCGGTGCCTTATATCGTTAGAAAAGGAACTTATGCCATGAATGGTCGTAGACAATATATGCCGCAATATACACTTGAAAAAATGAGCGAAAAGCAATTGCTTGACTTAATGGCATATATAACAAGTAAAAGAAAATAAATCAGGTATTAAATACCAAAAACTGGAGAATAAATAATGAAAAAGGTAGTCGTATTATTAATGCTGTCTCATATAAATTTCGGTTTTGGGCAAAACAAAGTCTGGGATACTTTTGAAGGTACAAGAGTATTAAATAACCATTCTGTTGAAATGCTCTACAAACGCCAAATGGAATTTATTGTGGCGCATAAATTTGGTGATTTGGCCGGTCCTGATCCTGTAGCCAATTGGTTTGGTTTAGATAACCTTGCTGATGTCCGTCTGGCATTGGAATATGGCGTTACAAATGATATCAATGTAGGGTTGGGAAGAAGTAAGGGAATTGGTTCACTACGTCAGGTCGTGGATGGGTACTTTAAGTACAGAATTCTGCAACAAGATGATAAAACACCTCTTGGATTGACTTTTGTAACCAGTATGGGTTTGCCATACGGTGAACCTTCCACTGATTCTACAGCCGAAAACTCTTATTCCGATTTTGTTGAAAGATTTATTTTTACCAATCAGATTCTAGCCAGCAGAAAATTTAGCGATAAATTATCGCTTCAGCTTAATGTTGGTATAAATCACCGAAATCTGGTGGCCCATAATGATGTGAATACATTGTTATTTACGGGAATAAGTGGCAGATATCGGTTTACTTCAATTCTGGGAGTTTTGGTAGAATACAACCATATTTGGAATCGAAATGAAGGGTATGAATTTGAGCAACCATTGTCGGTGGGACTTGAACTGTTAACAGGAGGTCACGCCTTTACTTTTATATTCTCAAATGGAAGAGGAATTAATGAGAACCTGTTCATTCCTGCAACAACCTCATCATGGTTAGACGGGGAATTCAGACTAGGTTTTTCAATTACAAGAAAATTTAAGATTTAACAGATGAAGAGAGCATATATATTTATCATACCAGCCCTGATTTTATTCAGTTGCCTAAAAGAAAAGGCTGCTAAACCTGTTGACCAGGTTGATTTTCCATGTGGAGATACTGTAAAATTTTCAACCGTAATTCAACCAAATATCATTAATATGTCCTGTAATATTTCGGGTTGTCATGATGCTGCAACAGCTTCTGCTTCAATTAGTCTGTCTACTCATGCCGAAGTAGCGGCTGCTGCTGATCAGGTACTTAATGCTATTAAGCACGAAAGTGGTTTTGCAGCAATGCCATTTGGCAGTCCGCAGCTAAGTGACAGCTTAATTGAGCAATTTAGATGTTGGATTGATCAGGGAAAACTAAATAACTAAACAGATAATAATTACTAACTTAAAAATTTAAAATATGAAAAAATCAATACCTTTTTTTACAATAGTCTCAATCGCAACATTTGCATTTTTATCTTTTAACTTTAATCAAAACTTAAGTCATCAGTCAGCCTATTCATCGGCTCCTGATTTTAGTTCTAATCCACCAACGGGAAAAACAGGTGCACCAACCGAATCTACCTGTACTGACTGTCATCAGGGCTCGGTACAATCAGCTGAAGGTGTAGTTGATTTTATTTTTGATGGCGCAGATTCGACTTATGTGCCCGGACAAACCTATAATCTTGAAATTGATGTTACAAGCGGTCCAAAAAATGGATTTGAGCTGACAATTTTAGATGCCAGCAATCAAAAAGCAGGTGATTTTGTTAACGGCACTAATACCAGTTCTACATTGGCGGTAGGCCGTGAGTATATCCGACATTCTGCTTCATCCGGAATTACGAACTGGCAATTTCAGTGGACAGCCCCTACTACAGATGCTGGCGATTTAAGAGCCTATTATGCTGTTAACAAGAGTAATAATGGTGGTACTACCGGAGGAGATGTTATATATGTTGGTTCTGATGTGATTTACTCTGAAGCCTCTATTGCAAGTGTATCAGCTATTGATGAAAATCCTTTTCAAATCAATACCATCTGGAATTCAGCTGCTCAGCAAATTCACTTAGATTATAATATTGAAGCCGGAAGTAGAATTTATGTTACGGTTCAAACAATAAACGGACAAAAGATTCAATCTACAGATCTGGGTGTTCAAAGCCCCGGACAATATCATCAAAAACTGGCAGTAGAATCGTTTGTGCCTGGTGTTTATATTGTTTCGGTTTTTGTTAATAATGCAGTATTTAATAAAAAATTAATGCTGAATTAACCGCTAACAAAAAAAAGACAGTTATAAGACTCATCAAGTGCCTTAATAATTATCTTTGCAGCCTTAATGTAAAGTAATAGTTAGTATGGCCAGTATAAGCGAGTATAATTTTAACGGGAAAAAAGCTTTAATCCGAGTTGACTTCAATGTACCTCTTAATAAGGAGACATTAGAAGTAACTGATGATACCAGAATCAGGGCAGCACTTCCAACAATACAAAAAGTATTGGCAGATGGTGGTGCAGTGGTGCTGATGTCTCATTTAGGACGTCCAAAAAATGTACCTGAACCACGATTTTCATTGAAAAATATCATTTCTAAAGTTGAAGAAAATTTAGGTCGCTCCGTTCAATTTGCTTCTGACTGTATAAGTGATCGTGCTTTTGAAAAATCAGCAAATCTGAAACCGGGAGAAGTTTTATTACTGGAAAATTTAAGGTTTCACAGTGCTGAGAAAAAAGGTGAGGATGACTTTGCTAAAGAATTGGCCAGGCATGGAGATGTTTATATCAATGATGCTTTCGGTACAGCACACCGTGCACATGCTTCAACTACCGTTGTGGCTAAGTATTTTCCTGAAAATAAAATGTTCGGTTATTTGATCGAAAAGGAGATTGAAAGTGTAAATGCAGTTTTAAACTCCGATCAAAAGCCGTTAACCGCTATTGTAGGAGGGGCAAAGGTATCCTCTAAAATAACTATTATTAATCAGTTGCTGGATAAAGTCGACAATTTAATTATTGGAGGTGGTATGGCTTACACTTTTGCTAAAGCACAGGGAGGTAATGTTGGAAAATCTTTGATAGAGGAAGATTATTTAACTGTTGCTACTGAAATCTTTGAAAAAGCAAAAGCAAAGAATGTAAAAATATTATTACCATTGGACACTGTTGCAGCTGATGAGTTTTCTAATGAAGCAAAAACTCAAAAATGCCCAACAAATGCTATACCTGACGGATGGATGGGATTAGATGTTGCTGACAATGCAATTGATGAATTTAAGAAGACCATTTTAGATTCAAAGTTGATTTTATGGAACGGACCAATGGGTGTTTTTGAAATGGAGAATTTTAAGAACGGAACTAAAGCCATTGCCCTTGCGGTTGCTGAAGCTACTCAAAAAGGAGCTTTTAGTTTAGTAGGAGGTGGAGATAGCGTTGCAGCGGTAAATTTGTTTAATCTTGGAAAACAGGTTTCTCATGTGTCGACTGGAGGTGGAGCTATGTTGGAATATTTAGAAGGAAAAGTATTGCCTGGAATTGCGGCAATTTTGAATTAATAAATGAATAATAAATGAGCGAAATTAAAAATAAAGCCAGCTATGGAGTTGGTATGAGTATCGGACAAAGTTTACAGGGACAAAACTTAGACGAGATTAACCTGGACAGTTTTATTGAAGGGATAAAGGATGTATTTTCAGGAAGTACTTTAAAGTTAACACCTGAGGAGGCAAATGGTACCATTCAGGCCTATTTGAATGAAGTTAACGAGTCGAAATTTGCTGGAAATAAAGCTGAAGGAGAAGCCTTTTTAGCTGAAAACGGAAAGAAAGACAATGTAGTAACTTTACCTTCAGGTTTACAATATGAAATCATCACAGAAGGATCAGGTGAAAAACCGGAAGCTACTTCACAAGTTACGGTACACTACCATGGAACTTTGATTGACGGAACAGTATTTGACAGTTCGGTAAGCAGAGGTCAACCGGCTACATTTGGTGTTAACCAGGTGATTAAAGGTTGGACAGAGGCTTTACAATTAATGCCTGCAGGTTCTAAGTGGAAATTATATATTCCTGAGAACTTAGCTTATGGTGCTAATCCACATCCACAAGGACCGATTAAACCTTATATGGCATTAATCTTTGATGTTGAATTAATATCTATTCAATAAATAAGAGCAATGAGACGAATATTAAGTTTACTTGTGATTACGTCAGTATTTTGGTCATGTGATAGTTCAAATGATGAAGTACAGGTTGATGTAAAAGAAAAAACAGCACATCAGGATATTTCATTTGAGAATTATTATCAGAAAATCAGTTATGCCATTGGTTTAGACCATGGTACTGCCGGTAAAGCCATATATTCGGATGAGAGATTGCAAGGAAAATTTAATATTGAAGAAATTCAAAACGGATTGGTGGATTATTTATCCACTAATCCGTTAAAGATATTACCTAACAGTACTGATTCCCTTTTAGCATTGTATTTAAATGAAGATGGTAGTGTAGACACTACTGCCGTTTCAATGGAAATAGGGAGTTATGCCATTGGTGTAAATGAAGCAATTGTCTTAATCAGTACATTTGTAGCCAGAGGAATTGATCAGGAAATTGATCCTGTTCTTTTGGTAAAAGGTATTGAAGACGGTTTGCATGCCGTTAAATCAAATAATTATAGTCTTGAGGAAGCCCAATCTGACATTGCCACCTATTATGCTGAGGTTAACTTGAAAAACGGGGAGGCTTTTCTTCAAAATAATAGTAAAAAACAAGGGGTAGTGACAACAGCTTCAGGCCTGCAGTACCAGGTTTTTGAATCAGGTTCAGGCTCTTCACCAAACCCTGCTGATTCTGTAGTGGTTCATTATACAGGAAGATATATCAACGGACAAGAATTTGAAAGTAGTATTCCCTCAGGAAAACCTATCCGAATTACATTATTAGATGTGATTAAAGGCTGGACCGAAGGACTGGAGTTAATGAGTAAAGGGGCTAAATACAGGTTTTTTGTTCCCTCTGAACTGGCCTATGGTAAAGAAGGTTTTGGACAAATTGAACCTAATTCCGCTTTAGTATTTGATATTGAATTACTGGAAATTATCAAATACGTTCCAAACTACTAAAAACTGTATTACTCGTATATCTGTTACGATTGGTTCGTTTTGGCTAGTGCTGAGCGGAGTCGGAGTATCAAGACAAAATGAACATCAAGACTTAAATAAAAATCTAAATCTAGAACTAAAAAAACCGGAACAAAAAGTCCCGGTTGATTCATCTAAATATTTATTATCACGGCTTAGAGTAGTAGATCACTGCTAAATTTGATTGAGCGGTTTCCGTATAAGAAATCTCCACTGCTGTAGAATCGGTTTCTTCAGCTGGAGGAATGTATTTGTAAGAGTTCCCTGCATACATTAAGGCATACAACATACCTGCTCCTGCAATCATAAATGTACTGTGAATAATGGCATTAAACTTTGTGTCCGGATCTTTAAACCTTGTAAAAAAGTAAAGAGGAACAAAAATTAATACAAAAACAGCCAGACTGGATTGCATTAAAATACCACCATAAGGCCAGTGCATCAATTTAAACAGAACACTGATAGTAGTAATAGAAACGGTGATTAAACCAATGGTCATAATAGTACGATTACTGCCCTTTTTGTCATCTTTAAATTTTAAAAAAATATTTAAAGGGACAAAGACAAGACTAAATAGAATCAAACCTGAAAAAAGTATGATTCCTGCTCCCATTATATGTTGTGTTTTAAAGAAAATTCCAAGCACAATGAGAAGTGTTGAAATAATACCTGATATCTTTAGTGTGCGTTTCATAGCGCGAAAGTTTTTAAATGTTAGTAAAATTTGTGTTTCATCTTCTATTTCACTCAGTTCAGTATTATAGAACCGGGCAATAGTATTCCTGTAGAACTCATAAAAGTTCTCCTCTTCTTTCATTTCACTTTCAATAATACAACAGACGTGATCCAAAATATTATCCCTGACGTCTTCAGTTAAAATACCTTGTTTCGTTATATCATTAACAATGAAATCAATTTCCTGATCCTTGATTCTATACATTTTGTGTTTTTGAATCGAGGTCCAGTAAAAAACGCATGGTTTGCATAAAATCAGCCAATTCGTTTACCCTTTCAGACACCGTATTTTTACCCTGATCAGTGAGAATATAGTATTTGCGAACGCGTTTCCCAATGTAAATTTTCTCGGTAATTACATCTCCCTGCTTCTCGAGTGCATGGAGTGTGGGATACAATGCCCCTTCGGTAATTTGAATTTTGTCAGAAGTTAAGGTTTTAACTTTCTGAGTGATTTCATAACCATACATTTTAGAATTGTCTTTTAACAAGTTTAAAATAATGGTTTTTAAAGTTCCTTTTATTAGTTCAGATGAATACATAGGACAAATATACATAATTTTCTTATGTATATAAAATATTTACCTAAGAATCTTATGTAATATTAGTGTTTCTTATTTAAGTATTTGATTTTCAGTATTAAAAATATTTTCAATAAAACAATTATTCGAAAGAATTCACTCATTGAATATTTTTTGGTGGAGGAACATCAGTAGAAACACTTATTTTGATGGTTTTTGACAAGTTTTGCATTAATTAGCCCTACCTTTGCAAAAAAATAAAACTATGAGTGCAGTAAAGCATAATGTAATTTCATTAAATTACAATTTACATAAAGATACAGCTGATGGAGAATTGGTGGAGTCGACAGAGGGGCAACAACCATTGGTATTTTTGTCAGGAATGGGACAAATGATTCCTGAATTTGAGGCTAATGTTGTTGATTTAAAGGAAGGCGATACATTTTCGTTTGGTATCAAATCTGAAAACGCATATGGTAAAAGAGTAGAAGAGGCATTAATTGAATTACCAATTGATATGTTTAAACAGGAAGGAAAATTGATGGAAGCAGTTGCTGTGGGGAATATTTTACCAATGCAGGATCAAAATGGTCAGGTACGTCCGGGAAAAGTATTGGCAGTAAACGAAACAACGGTTAATTTAGATATGAATCATCCTTTGGCTGATCAGGATTTACATTTTGTAGGATCTATTTTAAGTGTAAGAGAAGCTACTCCTGAAGAAATTGAGCATAAGCATGTTCATGGAGAAGGTGGACACCAACATTAATCAGGTGCTGGAATAAAAAAACTGAATCCCGTTAACTTTTTAGGTTAACGGGATTTTTTTGTAATTTTTTTTCAAAGCATAAACTATTCTCAATTCCTGCATATTGTCCGTAGT
Organism: Putridiphycobacter sp.; assembly: GCA_965230195.1. Taxonomy (GTDB): domain Bacteria; phylum Bacteroidota; class Bacteroidia; order Flavobacteriales_D; family Crocinitomicaceae; genus Putridiphycobacter. Next base: position 4,297,490 of record OZ245997.1, on the reverse strand, counting down.
TAGGAATTTCCTTATAATCATTTTTTCTATAAAACTGAACAGCCTCAACCTGACGCAGGCCAGTTTCAAGTATACACTTATTAGCACCTAATTCACCTGCCCATTTTTCCAATTCCTTCAATAATCTGGAAGCAATTTTATGGTTTCGGTGATCAGGAGAAGTATACATTCGTTTAATTTCCATAACCTCTGGTTGGTATAGTTTAATGGCACCACATCCTATAGCCGTTTCACCATTATAGGCCAGCACGCAATAATTAAGGTGGTCAATACCATTAAATTGATGATAGAAATCGTGTTCATCTCCATCTGTTATGGTCAGATAGGCATCAAGTTGCCGTACTAATTCAATAAAATCTTTGTTTTTTGAATTTGTTCGTATCAGTTTAAACATGTATGGTAAACAATAAAATTAAAGTGGTTCAGAAATTAAAGTAATATATTCCATGTTAAAAGCAATATGTCCTTGTATTTTTTTTGATCGTGGTAAGGGATCCTCATAACTCCAGGCAAAATAGTTTTCGGTAAAGTCTCCACTCACATTCCAATAGGAGGCATCTCCTTTAATGGGGCAATTGCTTTGGCGCTCAGGTTCAGGTTCAAGTTGAATACTGATATCTTCTTTAGGAATGTAGAAAACGGGATCGTAAACACTTTTTCCCACCTCTTTAAGGATAATGGCTTGTGTGGTATTGGCAATTTCTTCGCCTTTATATTTTATAATCAGTTTCCTTTGGTATTGATCTGCAATAGCATAATGTCTTTTTTCTTCCATGATAATGTATTGTTTAAGGTCATACTAAGTTACAATAATTCCGGCAAAATTTTAATGAGTTATGTTTTCCTTTTAGAATTCGAAATTCAAAAATCTTGAACGCTCCGGTTTTTTTAATTCTTACTATGCAAAGGTAAGTTCAAAGCATTTTTTTTGTAGAAATCCTGTTGATTGAAATAGTCAAAAAACAAATTTGAATGACTTTATATGCCTCATCAACAAAAAAGCTAAAAACCATTCTGCTAACCTCTCTGTTATGGTGGTTAAGAGAGAGAGGTTTCTTATATTTGGTTTAACTACAAGCTGAATATTAAAAAATGAAAATTAGAAAAGCGACCAGAAATGACATTGATAAAATTATTGAAATGATTGCAGATGATGCGCTCGGAAAAACAAGGGAGAATTATCAAATACCATTACCAAATGAATATATTGTGGCGTATGAAAATATAGTTGCTGACAAAAATCAGGAACTAATCGTTGTAGAAAATGAAGGCTCTGAAATAATTGGAACTTTCCAACTATCATTTATTCAATATATGACTTATCGTGGGGGAATTAGAGCACAAATAGAGGCCGTTAGAATTAGAAAAGACCAAAGAGGACTTGGAATTGGAAAAACAATGTTTGAATGGGCGATTAACAGGGCCAAAAAACGGAATGCTCATTTATTGCAACTGACTACTGACAAGAAACGACTTAAAGCAATTAAATTCTATGAAGATTTAGGATTTAAATCTACTCACGAGGGAATGAAGATACATTTTAAATGAGCAAAGCTAATTGCTAACAATGTAAAAAGTAGTTTCGGTGAATTCAACTATATTTCTAACGTATATAGTACAAACTGAGTATTAATGGAGTTAGTAACAGTTGGAATTTAAGTGAAAAACAGAAGTCGATAATTTAAGTCTATCGCTCAAAAAAGTATGAGAAATCAATACCGGGTGACATACTACCTCTGGCAATTGCCATATTTTCTAGATTAACGTTGATAATGAGATATCTTCTCTGATTAAAACTAATAACGTTAACCCTATGATAACCATAAAAATATTGATTGCCGGGTAAGAAGGCAGAAGGGTAGCATAGATCCTCTGTTTTTTCTGATCTGTCAGCAATAAGTTGAGTTGGGGTTATTTCTTTTGGATGTTCAGCCTTATAAATATTATTAGTGCATATAAATTGCAAAGTGTCAGCATAATGACCGGAGTCTATCCAAAAATCGTAAGGGCAAGAGGTAAAATACCGATATTTATAATCTGATAATTTATCAGGTATCGTCATTGAATCCTTCGGATTGTTTAAAATGATATCCAAATAATTATCAAATTCGATTGTGGTTAGCAGAGAATCACTGATCAGAGGATATGGTGTTGGCTCCGGAAGGTTTTGAGAAATGATATTTGAGTAAGAAAAAAGGATTACCAATATGATCAGGAGCAGTTTCATATTTTAGGGATGTTTTGTACAAGTGCAAAGTGAATTGTAATTGCGAAAACGATTAAGAATGGCACCAGGGAGCCTAATATTATTGGATTTTACTGCACTGTCAAATTTGCTTTGATTGAGTTGTTTTGAAAATGGAACAAAAAATGAGTTGACCTCTCCCGTCTGTTTGGATTTTAAATTATAGATCAAACTGGGTTGATTACAGTTAAAATTAAAGGAGTTAATATTTATAATTCTGTTTTGTTTATGACTGGCCGTTTTAAAATGAATTCGCATGTTTTTAATATCATATACAATGGACCATGAACCTTCCAGTTTGACTTTATCAAGAATATCAAATGCATAGTCGATAACCGGTTCGCTTGACGTCTGATAAGCATTAATCAAATCTGAAGCAGTCCAAAAACGAGTCGATAGTCTTCTTTTTTTCAAGGATTGTGCATAAGTATCATTTTCCAGCACAGGTACCGGAAGGTCTTTTCCTGTATAAGCTGTCATACCACTTTTTGAGAATTCAATAACGGCAGTTTTTCCGGATTTATCACAAATCAAAAAATGCAGATTTTGATCTACTTTACTAATTCTGATGTTCTTGTCAGACTGAATCACCTCATCCACAGTTGCGGCATTATCCAATTGGTATTGAATCCACTGTAATTCGTTAACGACTTTTCTATGGTCCGGTCTTGGATAGTCTCCTTCAACCAGCATAATTTCAACAACTAATCCTTTTTCGTTGATACCACCAAAGGGGAATTCTTTACCAAATTGGTTAAATGTTATACTACCATATTTTGAAGTCCAGCTCACAGGTTGGTCTGGTGGAAATACCAATGCGGTCTTTTTGATATTTCTTTTATTAACCACAACCAACCCATCATCCGATACCCAGTCTAAATTCCGTCCGAATACCAGTTGAGAAGAATCTTTTAGTACAAATGTGGTACATGAAAAGCTGAGTAGTGGTAAGAGATTAAATAATATCAGAAGTAGTTTGATTTTCATGTTGTTGTAGTTTGATTAATAAAGTTACTTAGATTCCGGAGAACTATCTTTTAAGGTTAACTTAAATTGAGTAATTATATTTTCTATTAAGTCATCCGGTAAATTGGTTTTGCGATAGCAACCACATTCATAATAGAGCATACCATTGTTGAGTGCATAGGCCTTGTTGAATACCAGATGCTCGGCATACCAAAAATAATCGTAGAATTCAGAATGTGACCATCCATTACAGTAGGCCCAACCCGCAGGCATTGAGCAGGAGGAGGCCTGACGAATCAGATTTTCATTGTAAAAGTGACAGGTCACACCCTGGTAATCCAACCTCATGATTATTGTATCCTTAAACAGGGCTGTTGGAATATAGGGATCAAAAGAAGGCTCAAGTGAAATCATATTTACATTGTGAAAGAACATAGGATTTTGATGAGCATTCTGATAAAATGTGTGAGGATAGTACTTAAGTTCTTTGATTTGATTAGTATCTAATTCAATTCTGGTCAGATTGGTATCTGTATCAACCTGTTGAACAATCCGCTCAATTTTTATGATTGTGGTATCTAATGGTCCCATAGTATCAATTTGAGCAAATACAGGGTAACCGATCCACAATGCTATTGTGATAGAAAGAAAAGTACTGAAATGCCTCACGCTTTGTCTTGTAGGTAAATATTAAAATTTACTGCTAAGTCTCCATGAACGCCTTCTGCAATAATTGGTAATACTCTGTGTTCCGCTTTTTTTGCAGATGCCCAGGGGTCTTCGGTAATATGAGGGTCACCTTTAAAATAAATTTGAGAGATTAACGCTTTACTCTTAGGATGACTGATTCGAAAGTGAATATGTGATGGACGGTATAATTTGCCATTCAGGTATTTCCCGGGTAAGATGGTTTTAAAACTGTATTCTCCCATCTTATTCGTTGACCATTTGGCACGGTGCTTAAAGGCTTTCGTTTCATTATCATATTGTCCAGCTGTATTGCAGTGCCATATTTCTACCAATGCATTTTCCAATGGCGTGACACAATCAGAACCAAATACCTTTCCTTTTACCATTATTCTGTTCCCCTTTAAACCCTCAAAGGTTAAATCTGATCGGGTTGGCGCATCAGGACGGTAGAAGGGACCTAATATATCATTTGTGGTACTGCAATCTCCCTTAAAGCCATGTTCATCTGTTTTAACAACATTTCCAAAGGCAGATATTGAAAATGCAACCATGGCACTGTTAAGTAAAAAATCTTTTCTGTTCATTGTATTTCCTTTTTATTTATGAATTTAAAGAATCGATTTTATCATTGAATTTTGGGTGGTTCGTGTTCTGTTTTTTAAATAAGAACAGAAAATGACTGATTTTTTATATGTTTCATTTCTACCAGCAAAAGCAGATACCAATAGCAGTTAAAACATTTAAACTGACAGTCATTTTTCTGCCTGAGTATTACTTATAATTTTCTTTTACCATTGCTTAAAACTGTCTGATTTTTCTAAGTCAGTACCTTCAAGTTCCAGTAAGGGATGTTTAGTAGATACAAGCTCTGATAGTTCATAAACATTATGGTAACCATAACCGTACAAATTAATAAAAGTAGGAATGTTTAATGCCAATGTTTTAGGTGGTCCTGTTAGTGTAAGCCCCTGAATGTTGTCAATTGGTTTGATTGGTGCCGCTTTGGTAATAAACACTTCTCTGAAAATTGGTTCCTGTTCAAAGTTGTTATTGCAATAAATCAAAATTTTAGTGTCAGATGAAGGTATGATTTTCGCCAGAGATTGTTGGTTGAAATCAGAGAAATTCAGGTGAATTGCACCTTTAATATGCATACGGTCATACATGGCTTTTGAACGTGTGTCCAAAATAATTGTCCCCGGCTCTTTTGAAGCTTTAATGAATTCAGCAAAATTGATCAACCGGTCTTTTCGGACAGCCTTGGCTTGTGCAGTCACTGTTTCAAAAAAATCAAAATCAACATAAGCTCGTTTATATGGTATTTCTACTCCTGTTTGGGTTAAATCGGAAGGTTGGTTATCTGCAAATTCAAAGCCTTTTGACAAGGCCTGAGATTTAATAGCATTAATCATGGAGCGATCTAATGAATTTTCACTCTGACCATTGTTTTGCTGATCAATGTATTCTTGTCGCAATACAGCTAAATCTCTGATTTGCTTCTGGATTCGTTTTCTTTCAGTTGCTTTAGCTTCAATATAATCTATTTTTTCCTGTTCGTTCATAGTTTGCATTTCTTCGGGCAATTCGTTTGTTTTAACTTTATTAATGTCAAAAGCTGTACCATTATTAGCATCTACTAAATCCCACTTTTCATTTTTATATAAGTGAGAACTTTTTGAAATTGTTCTGGTCGTAGCATTAGCAGAACCGTACTTTGATGAATTAAAATCCTGATTGATCTGATTCATTTGTTTGGTTTTACCATTTGAACCGTATGCTAAATAGGTTTTATTTAATGCTTTATTCAAAGCTTCAATTTGAGAATCGTATGGTGTGGAGACATAAACGGTTTTTTGGTTCATATCAATATTAGAGTAGTTTCCACCTGTTAATATTGCACCATCTTTCCACGCTCCTCTTATGCCATTATCATAATCTCCACAAAATATAGTGTTGACAATAATTCCTTTGTTCAAAGCATTGTTACAAGACTCCTTATAGGAAACGCCACCTTGTTTAAATGATTCGTTACCAGCAATAAATATCAGATTTAAGGCCTCATTTCCATCTGACCAATTTAATCCTGTTGAGGCAGTCTGAATCACATGGCCACAGTACTCTTCGCCACCGTTGGTATGTAAAGCAAATAGTTTTTCTGATACTTCATCTAAATCTGAAGTCAGGGGAAGCACATTTTCAATATAACCATTTCGGGTATTTAATCCGTCATTACCATATTGGTAAAGCGCGATTTCAAGGTCAGCATTTTCTGTTCCCTTTTTAGCCATTGCTAACTGATTCACAATTTTCCATAATTGTGATTTAGCCTGTTCTATGAGGCCACTCATGCTGCTACTGGTATCCAGTAGTAAAGCAATTTTAATCTTATTTTTTCCTAAAACGGGTTCGTCTTCTGGCGGTAATGAATAAGCTGCGTTAAAGCAAGAAGTCATAAAGCAGGCTAGCATGACAAAACTGATCATTTGTTTAAACTGTCTTATATTTTTCATAATTCTGTGTTTTTTGAGATTCCTTAGTGCTAAGTAACTGAATATGAAATGAAGAAAAAACCCAGAATGAGGGAAGTCACAATAAGAGTTAGGATAGATCGGTTTTTAATGAGGAAAGGTAATATTTGATGTTTATATTAAAGCTTTGCAGTTAATTTGATAAATAAAAAAGCTTTAATTTTATACCGTAAACATTTTAAACGTTACTAAACAGAGAGAAGATCGTATTCAGATAATGCAATTGATAAAGTACATATTATTAGTTTTTTTTGCCGGTTGTGTGATTACCGTTAGTGGACAATCTAAAAAGTTTAGCCCGGTGAAAGGCGAAACTATGAATGTTAGAGATCAGCCGACGGACAGAAAAAAAATAGGGCAGGAGTTAAAATACGCACAAAGCATTTTTCGGGATAGTATTTCATCAGCATTAAACATTGTAGAAAAGAATCTTTTTATAGCTGTAGATCTAGGATACCGTTCCGAAGAAGCACAGGCATATTCTATTTTAGGAACTTTTAATCAGGAATTAGAAAATTATAAACTGGCCATTTCTAATTATAATAAATCAATTAAGATTTATTCTGACTTAAAAAAGGTGGGTACCTTAATTGAGATGAATGATCGTATTGGGGATTGTTATAAACTACTAAAGCAAAATGAACAGGCCATTACTTACTGGAAAAAAAGTGAGCAGCAGGCAAAATCAGAAGGGTTGACAAAACCCTTAATTGGTTTTAAATTGAAAATAGGAATGGCCTATATTGAAAGTAAAAACTACAAGAAAGCAAAACCATTTTTTGATAATGCCTTGAAGCTGGCTGAAGAGTTGAATGATGAACCGCTTATTGTTGAAGCAAAAATCGGACTGGGAAAAATAGAAGAACTGAAAGGGCAGGATAAAAAAGCTGAAGCTTATTATTATTCTGCACATAGCCAGGCCAAGCGCATTGACTCTGATGAGTTAACCAATAATTCGCTTAATTCATTATCCGATTTATATGAAAACCAACAAAACTTGTCGCAAAGTTATGAAGTACAGCAACAGGCTTATGACTATAATGCAGAACGTGGAAATACAAAATCGGCAATATGGAATTCCACCAATATGGCAAATACCTTAGTGGAACTGGGTGAAAAGGATGAAGCAATTGAAATTTTGAATGAAACCTCAAAATTATTAGAGGAGGAGGATAATTCTTTTGTCAAGCGGAATTACTATAAAACAATTTCAGATGTTTATGAAAAAACGGGTGATCCGGAAAAAGCAGCTGAATTCAGAAATACCTACCATGCCTTAATTGATTCGTTTCGGTTATTGGAAAACCAGAAAAAGGAATTGATAGCTGCAAAAAACAGTATGATCAATTTTACTGAGAATAAGATTTTATTGCTGGAAAAAGACCGTGAGATCAATGAAAAAACCATAAAACTTTTACAACAGGAACAGGTCATTAAAAATGAGGCCATTAAACGGCAAAAAACAATCACCTATATTTTAATATTTGGATTGTTAGTAATTGCGATTATGGCCTTTTTCATTTACCGAAATAACAAACAAAAACAAATCAGTAATCAATTACTAACCTTAAAGTCTTTAAGAAATCAGATGAATCCTCATTTTATTTTCAATTCATTGAATTCGGTAAACGGTTTTATTGCTAAAAAGGATGAGCGATCAGCTAACAAATATCTGTCAGAATTTTCAAAATTGATGCGTGAGGTATTAGAGTATTCGCAAAATGATTTTATTTCCCTGGCTAAGGAGATAGAGGTACTCAAATTATACCTGAATCTGGAGCATTTCAGATTTAAATCACATTTCGATTATCGGATCGACTATCCAAAAAATACTGACCTTGAAAAATATCAGATTCCACCCATGTTGCTTCAGCCTTTTATTGAAAATGCCATATGGCACGGGCTTAGATATAAATCGGAAAAAGGACAATTAGATGTGATTATTACTGAAAAAGACAATGTGGTTGAGATTAAAATTACAGATAATGGGATAGGCAGGGCTAAATCGAAATTGGCTAAAACGGCTAATCAGAAAAAAATGAAATCGACCGGGATTAAAAATGTAAAAAACAGACTTGAAATTATAAAAAGTGTTTTTCAAAAGGAGTTAAATATCACCATTAATGACCTTAACCCGGAAACCAAAGAGGGAACAGAAGTTAAGGTAGAATTATTTGTATAGGAATATGGAGGATAAATTAAGTGCAATTATTGTTGAGGACGAAGAGGTGAGCAGAGATATACTGAGGAATTATTTAACGACTTATTGCCCTGGTGTTGAAATTGTGGGGGAAGCGCCTAATATTGATGAAGGAGAAGCTCTGATTAAATCTAAACAACCACAATTAGTGTTTTTAGATATTGAAATGCCATTTGGAAATGGGTTTGATTTGCTGGACAGAATTGATAAAATTGATTTTGAGGTGGTATTTATCACAGCCTATAGTGATTATGCCATAAAAGCCTTAAACCTGAGTGCAGCATACTATATTTTAAAACCAATTGATATTGATGAACTAATTTTTGCAGTTGATAAAATTATAAAAAAGTATCAGGCTAATTCTGATTTTTCAAGTACTCAAATTTTAGCTGAAAATATAAAATCGATTAATAACAGGGAACAAAAAATTGTTCTACCTCAAATGGATGGTTTCGAAGTGGTAAAACTGGCCCGGATTGTAAGGGCTGAGGCAGCTGACAACTATACAGTATTCTATCTGGACTCAGGTAAAAAATACACCATATCAAAAACTTTAAAGTATTACGAGGAACTCTTATCAGAATTTGGTTTTTTAAGAAGCCATAAATCTCACCTCATTAATTTATCACATGTGGTAAAATACAAAAAAGGTAAAATGGGACAAGTGATTATGAGTGATGGTAGTTCAGCATTGGTTTCACCAAATTCAAAGCGGGAATTAGTGGCTCATTTTTCTGCATAGGATTGATCTGACGGTTAAGCAACCTTAACCTTATTTTTAACGTTGCTTTAGTGTATCGCAAAAAACTATGAAAAAACTTCTTATCCTCATGCTTTTCATGCCTTTCTGTGCCTTTTCTGAAAAGCTCACCCTAATTCCGGAAGAACTTCAGGAATTTAAAACTAATGAACTCTATATAGTAATTGAATCAGGTTATCATTTTGGTAAACAGGAAATAAAGTCTTATTCTGATTCAAGACTAGCAGCTTTTCCAGAACTGAAAAAACTCATGGAATCAGGTGAGATTCATTCAATTCATCAGGAATTTCAGATTTTAGCCGGGAAAAGTGATTTGTTTTCGAGAGTGTACAAGCTACATTTGCAAAATGGAGCTGTTATTGAGCAAATCCTGTTACAGCTGGAAAAGAGTGAACATATCATTTTAGCTGAAAAAGTTCCGGTTTACAAACACTTTTATACCCCAAATGATCCTGATTATTCTGATAGTCAAAAACGGTGGCATTTGGACCAGATTTCAGCCTCTAATGCCTGGAATATAACACTAGGTTGTACATCAGTGAAAATAGCCGTAGTTGATGATGCCGTTTTAACGACTCACAATGATCTGTCAGCAAATATTTATACCAATACTTTAGAAATTCCTAATAACGGAATTGATGACGACCAGAACGGTTATATTGATGATGTAAACGGATATGATGTTGCGGATAGTGATAATAATGTAAACCCACCTAATACAGTATCAAACACTTTATTTACGCATGGAACGCATGTTGCCGGCTTAGCGGCCGCAGTAAGTGATAATAATACAGGTACTTCTTCAATTGGTTTTAATTCAGTCATTATTCCGGTAAAAACCAAGAGCAATAATAATTTAAACGTAGGGGCTTTGAATAATCCCATTCAAGGTGTTGAATATGCTATTGCAGCAGGTGCTGATGTTATCAATATGTCATGGGGTACCTATGTTTATTCTCAGGTAGACAGAATGCTTTTTGAGTATGCTGATTCATTGGGAATAGTGTGTGTGGCAGGTGTAGGTAATGATGCCATTCCATTTTCTGCATTCCCGGCTAATTATCCGACCGTAATATCAGTTGGAGCGACTGATTCAAATGATGAACTTACAACTTTTTCAAATCATAATGAATTGACTGATGTTTTTGCACCGGGTGAAAACATTTGGAGTTGTTTGGCTACAGGAAATAATTCATATGGTTATAGGAGTGGAACCTCTATGTCAACACCAATTGTTTCCGGTTTGGTGGCGCTAATGTTATGTAACGACCCCTTGTTTAAACCTTTCCAAATCAGAGAATGTTTAAGAAATTCAGCGGATTATTTTAACAGTAATATTGCTATAGGATTAAGTATGGCGAGAATCAATGCTGACAATACTTTACAATGTGCTATTCCGGTTATGAATGTTTGTGAAACTTCAAGTTGTGAACTGATAAGAAATGGAGACTTTGAAATGCCAAGGAATAACAATACTATGTTTTATAACTCAGCCGGGGCTTTTACTTTTAATCAGGTATGTGGTTGGGATGATTATACCAGCTCGGCGGATTGTTTTCCCTTACAGGTAAACGGTACTAATAACTACGCACATATTCAATGTCATAATAATCAAGGGACCAATCATTATGAAAGTATTGTTACCACCTACCCATTGGATATCGTTCCGGGGCAAACCTATCAAATTCAATTTGATTACTCTGTGCTTAAAAATACGCAATCTACCCAGGCTAACGTTGACCATTTCGATTCCATTTTGGTAAAATTAGTACATAACGACTGGGAAGATACTATTCCATGGGTAGGCTATATTGTTGACCCTAATTATCTTCTGGGTTATGTAGAAAACCCTACAGTTGATTTTACCTATCCTGATTGGTCAACATGGGTATCAAACGCAATCCTTCCAAATCAGTATTGGCATCATGCATCAATGACTTTTGTAGCACCTTCCGATACCTCAATCAGGAAGTTAATTATTCATCCAATTGCTGATTATCCAAATTTAATACAAGGTTTCAGTACATTAGGGTTGTGTATTGATAATGTGTCTGTAAAGCCAATCATAGATGTTGTTGCAAGTGCCTCTAATTTAACACCAACATCTACCGATTGTATTACCTTGACAGCTACTACGAATGCTTCAATGGTTTATTGGGAACCGGATCATCTTTTCAGTGATCCATATAGTATCACCCAGAACTTCTGTTTAGACACAATGAATTTTTGCCAGGGGGGTGATGAGATTTTTGTAGCGACAGCTTTCGACACCATTTCTAATTGCACAACATCTGATACTGTGATTATATCCGTTCAGGGAATTGATCTTGTGTCTCCTGTTCCAAACGAACCAATATTGGATACCATTTTTTCATGCAATGCTGTAAATTATATTGCAACACCAACTTCAAATGATAATTGTGATGGTACAATAACGGGCATTACCGGTACACAGTTTCCAATTACAACTTCAACAAATGTTGTTTGGTCTTATACAGATATCTCGGGAAATACAGCAATGCAAAATCAGGTTGTGGAAATTAGCTCACCTTTTACCACCATTTCGTCAAATGGCGTGACCATTACAGCTGATTCTTCAGGGTATGATTATCAATGGATGAATTGTACTACCGGGCAAATTATTCCAAATGAAACCGGGCAAAGTTTTTCACCCACAGTCAATGGTAATTATGCTGTTATTGTTAGTTTGAACGGATGCAGTGATACGTCTTTATGTACAACAACTTCTCTGGGACTAAGTGACCACGGTTTAAATTATCGTTTTGAGGTTTATCCTAATCCAACCAATGGTCAGGTAACGCTTGAATTCTTTGATATACAAGATGAGGTAACAATTCGACTGACTGATTTGTCTGGAAGGGTTGTTGAGTCCGGAACATTTGCAGACACTAAATTGATTAATTTTGAAATAAAACAAGCGGCTGGTGTTTATATGCTTGAAATTTTTGCCCCTAATGATCAAAAATCAATAGTGAAAGTGGTCAAAAATTAGTGTGTGATAGCATGAAACAGGTAAAGTTTTATTGCGTCAATTCCACACATCCACAATCATAAACGGCTCCGAATACAGTACTTGTCGTGTCCAGATGTTCCCTTTCCTCTTTACAGGTCTTTTTTGCCCTTTGTTTGTGAAAAGCCCCTGATTTGGTATAAAAAGAAATAGTGTCCTGATATAGCGATTCAGTTAAAAAACAACGGGTACTACTTTTTTTTGTACAAGACACCATACTCAAAATGAGAGTAATTACCACCACTGAATAGGTCATTTTGTTCATGACTTTTTTGGTGTAACAGTTACAAAAACTGTACCGGAAGAAGAATAAATCTGGTCTTATTTTTGATGGAGTAGTGGTGTATTTCCAAAATATATGATTCAGTTACACGGAAAAGGGTTCATGTTGATATTGGCATTCACTTGGGTGTTAAATGGGCTTTATGGTCAGGATTATAAAACCAGTATTGGGATAAAGTTCAATCCGGGCTATGGTATCCTAATATCAGAACCGGAAATAAAGGAACCAAGAAATACATTTAGCGGAGGCATTGAAATCAATCATAGAATTATAAAAGATCATGTTTATTTAAATACAGGTGTCTTTGTCTATGATAAAGGCTTTAAAACCGCCACTGACTTTTACAATTTATATGGTGATTTTATTTTCTCTTATAATAGTTATTACTACCAATACTATATTGGTGTACCATTAAACCTTGTATACAAACGGAAATATCTCTATTTTGGTTATGGTGCAAGTCTCAACTATAGTCTTAACAAAAGATTTGATACTTATGATGAATCAATCGATTATGAGCAGTTTACCGGTGACAGAAAATTTTTGATTGAGGGGCAAATGCTGGCAGGAATTGAATTTAACCTGTTTAAAAAGCTATTGATAGACTTTGAAGCCAACCTCAGTATTGGATCAGTGAACCCGTTTTTTAATTGTGGTGCCGGGGTTGGTTTAAAATACAAATTACAATAAACCTTTTGGAATTTTTGTGAATTGGTCATTCAGCTTTCGGGTCATCCAGGCTGTGCCTGAACCTCAGGCTTCACTGGCTATCCTGTTTTATGATTTAAATTTTAAACAAAAAAGCACAGCCAGGCTGTGCTTTATAAACTGCGTTTTTGAGTGAATCATTCTGGTTTTTTGCTATCGTTTTGCAGTTTATGGTTTGGTGTAAAATCTGATTGTTTGGTGTTCATATGATGATCTGAATGGTGATTTCCACAGTGGTAGTAATGTCCTCCATTCTTGTAATATGAATGTTTGTGGCTTGCAAATGCTACCAACCCGCCAACGGTAAGTAAGGCTGATACCATAATAATTGCAATATTTGGCTTTTTCATAATGGTTTGAATTGGTTTAAATGATTAACAGTAATGTTGAGTTTTAGTATTGGACTTAAAAGTGCTGTATTCTTCCTCACTCATATTCCTTACCTTATCAGCAAAGGCCATTTTATGTTCTCTGAATTTAGCTCTTCGCCACCTGCCTTTACCTGACAGTTTAAATATGGCACCAATGATTAATAATGCTATAATGAGTCTGGGAGTGATAAATACTAATAATCCTAAAAGTACACCTATTAAAATTGATCTGAATATTGACGTTTTCATATTGTATGTATGTTTAATTTTTGCTTTCTAATAGTGAAGTCGATCTAAATACGATTTTACTTTAAATCTGTATATAATTCTTTCAATCTGAAAAAAAGAGATATAATAATTCTGGTAAATAATGCGTTGATTTGTTTAAAATTAATCTCGTTATGAAAATGCTAAAGTCTTATCTATTATTCTGTCTTTGTTTACTTACCCTATCTGGAAATGCCCAGGACTATAAAACATCAGTTAGTGCTCAACTAAACCCTGGTCTGGCAACAATGTTTAATCCATTTATAGGGTTTTATACGAATAATAGATTGGCATTGAGCGGAGGATTAACAGTCAAACAAAGAATAACAGCAAAAAAGATATATTTGGAAACAGGAGTTTTGTTTTCAGATAAGGGGTCCGGAGGAAAGATTCCATTTACTGATGTAGCAGGAAATCCTATTAATGAGCAACGCTATAGAATGCATTCATATTTTATTACTGTTCCATTGAATATTATTTTTCATTTTAGAAAATTTTATGCAGGAGTAGGTCCAAGTTTTAATTATGGTGTATACCAAACTTCTAAATTAGGGAGCATGAAGTTAATCTCACAGAAAATGCAAAGTCCTTTCAATACCATGTTCGGGAGCCAGTTAATGTTAGGGATGGAGCAGAGTTTAACTGAGCGTATTTTTGTTAATGCAGAGGTTAATATGGCCAATACTTTTGGAACAACAAGGTACTTTAATTATGGATTAGGAGTGGGAGTAAACTACATCCTTTCCAAATAATTTCTCCCTTTGATTTCAAGTTCTTTCTTATTTTAGCTGATTCTTCGCTTAATTAATAGTTTTAAAGTGAAGAGAAGCAATGCACTCCTGAATGAAGAAAGTATCGAAACGTACAAAAATACTGGTAGTATTCCTGATTATTGTCACAATATTAATCGTTTTCAGAAACGATTTAATTTATAAACCATACCATTATTACAGGTCACTATCAGCCAAAATTGACCGGATTGAATTAACTATTCCGGAAAAAGGAGAAAGGATGCTTGACTCATTGCGATCAGATGTATTGAAAAATGAAAAAATAGCAAAACAGCATAAAAAATATGTCAAAGCTGAATTGTCTTATCAGGGTGAAACGTTTAAGGTAAAAATGAGACTAAAAGGAGATATGATGGATCATTACCAGTCTGATCCGCCATCATATCGTATAAAAGTGAAAGGAAATAAAACGGTTTTAGGAACCAATAAATTTTCCATCCAATCTTTTGCAATGCGAAATTGTGTATCTGAATGGATTTACCTTAAAATGCTTACGCATGAAAATATTTTAGCACTAAAAATGGACATTGTAGAGCTGGTGATTAATGGTCGCCAGTCAATTTATACTTTTGAGGAGCATTTTACACACCATTTAACTGATCGTTTTGAGCGGCCACGCGGGCCCATTATTTGTATTTCGGAAGAATATTTTTGGAAAAATGGTAAGGTGAATGATTCAATAAGATATCAAACAGAAGAAGAAATTTATTTAAAATCACCTGTTAAAGTGTTTAAGTACTATGCCGATCTGGATTCAAATATTATTACCGGTGCAGAAGCCCTTTTAAATGGTTACAGGGATGGGGCAATTCCTGTCGATCAGGCCTTTGATGTTGATTTGTTGGGGATGTATTATGCTATTTCGGATCTGACTAATACACATCATGCTTTAAGGTGGCATAATAATCGTTTTTACTATAATACAGAGACCAGCAAATTGGAACCAATCGGGTTTGACGGATCCAGTTGGGGAGAATTGTCAGTTTTTGCATATGACGATAGTGCTTTACTGGCGGTAGCACATGAAAAATTGTTTACAGACAGGGCATTCTCAAACGCTTATTTGGAAAGCTTAAAACTGGTTTCTTCCCCTGAATTTTTAGACCAATTTTTTGAAATATCAAAAGTTGAAATTCGAGAATTTGAAAACAAAATCTTTAAAAAGGATCTCTTCTTTCCTGCTGATTATAGTTGGGTATACAATAATGCAGAGTGGATAAGAAACCACTATGATAAATATGAGAGCAGGTTATTAAAGGTAGTTAATTGATGAGTGCTCACGCTTAACCTTTAATTTTTCTTTCTTAATGAAAATTTAGTCAGTTTTCTTTTTACCGCATCTGTAACGCCACTCTTCACGGAACGATTCTTTTTGTTCATCTGTCATGTTCATAAACTTTTCCTTAAAGTGAAGGTGTTTATTTTTATAGTGTTTTCGTCCGGGACCAAATTTAGAACCGCCGAACAGTATTTTACTTAATACCAGTATGCCTAATGCCTGCCAATAATTTAAAGGGTTTACATCAATAACATCAGGTAATATGGCATTCCATAAAAACATAACGACAGCACTTAGTGCAAAAATGCCCGCAATAATAAAAAGAAAGATAAATGGCTTTTTTCTTTTCCAGTGTTTATAGTGTGATTGTTCCATTTTTAAATTAGTTATTAAGTTCCTGGTATAAATGATTTAATCTTGTTCTAAGGTGCTTAACAGCATATCCTTTTCTGCTGATGATTGTCTTTATATTTGTGTCAAATTTATCAGCAATTTCCTGAAGGGTCATATCTTCGATTTCGTTTAATACAAAAACTTCCCTTTGTTTTTCAGGCAATTCATCAAGAGCTTCCAGTAGTTCGTTCCAAAACATTTCTTTAAATAAACCTAATTCCGGATTTTCGGAATGGTCCATCAGTAATATTTCCTTAAATGAAAAATAGTCGTCCTCACCGGGATTGAAGTCTTCAATACGGTCCGGTTTCTTTTTCCGATAGGAATCTATTACCCTGTTCCTGGCAACGCGATAGAGCCATCCGCTGATGCTTTCTATTTCATCCAGGTTGGTTATCCGACTAAGCTGATACCATACATCCTGAAGAATGTCTTTTGCATCTTCATTGCTGCTTACTTTGCCCCTGATAAAACCAAAAATCTGTTTACCATACCGGGCAATGGCATTGTTAACCGTATTTTCTGGTCTGTTTGACATTTTTGTTGAAACCGAAGCATCCATATTACAAGTAGACGATCAGTTTTTTATTTTACTTTAAATGTAAGAAAAATTGTTTTTCTGCCAGCGGTCATATGATTTATTGATAAGTATCATTTCAATTCCTGAAAGGATCATAATTCTGATTCGTTCTAATGACTAGATTTGCGAAAACATACCATTAGAAAGATAAAAAATGCACACAAAAATGAAGCAATTATTAGAACAAAGCCAACAAAAAAGTAAAACATACAAGGAATACCGGGAATTAGTGAATACACTATATGCCGAGGGGAAATCGACTTCAAAGGATGATTCGAAAGAACTGGTGGATTTTACCAAACTGAATATTAGCAGAATGAAACGACTTGATAAAACCACAGTTCTACCGGAAGAAATTGTAGAAAAAATAAAAGCCATTGACAGAAAGGTGGAATGGTTAGTTTTGTCGGAAGGTTGGTGTGGAGATGCGGCACAAAACTTACCAGTGATTAATGCCATTTCAGAACTCAATGAGAATATTGATTTGAAAATAGTATTAAGGGATGAAAATCCTGACCTGATGGATGAGTTTTTAACAAACGGTAGCCGATCGATTCCTAAACTCATTCAGGTTGAAAATGATGAGGTAACCGCAACATGGGGACCACGTCCTTCAGTTGCAACACAAATGGTTAAGGAATATAAGGCTGAGCATGGTAAGGTTACAGCAGAATTTAAGAAAGACCTTCAAATATGGTACAATAAGAATAAGGCCGAAAATCTCATGGAAGATATTTTGGAATTATTAAATTGATGACTGCAGAGAAAAGCGTATTTTTGAATACGCTTTTTTTATTTAAATATGTCAGATACTCAAGCAGACGGCCGATTCAGAAAAAATGTTAAGGTCGGATATGAAGTTGAAATAGTACAAAAACACCATCAGCGAACAGGAGAGTTAACCTGGGGAATTGTCAAACGTCTATTGACCAAATCACCTCAACACCCTCATGGCATTAAGGTAATGTTGGACAGTGGTGAAGTAGGAAGGGTTAAAAATGTAATTATTTAAATATATTGTAACCATTTTACAAGATGACGTTAGTAGAGCGGAGCAGCCAAAAATGAATGAGGAGAGAGAATTTAACATCAATTTATTAACCTTATGACTAAAATTTTTACATTTTCCGCCTTATTAATGCTGTTTTTCAGCTTTAAGTATCCATCAACAGATCAAATCCCACAAAAAGAATATGATCGTCTGCCAGGAGTTATTAAACTGGGTGACAATTTATATTTTGATAAAATGGAGATGACTAATTTTTCCTGGCTCGAGTACTTATACTGGAATAAAAGAATTTTCGGGGAGAATAGCGAAGAATACAAATCAGCATTACCTGACTCTACTGTTTGGCAAAAGCAGGGAGAAGTTTTTAATGTTTACGGACTTGATTATTTGAGACATCCTGCTTACTATAATTTACCGGTAGTTGGTATTACATACGAACAGGCAGTTGATTTTACCAGGTGGCGATCTGATCGTGTTTTTGAATATAAATTGATTATTTGGGAAATTATTGAACAAAACACTGATCAAAACTCAACAAATTATTTTACGATAGATGGTTTTTTTAGTGATGAAAAATATAAAGCATATCACAATATTAAATACCCTTGTTATCAATTACCTTCATCAACCGATTGGGAAAAACTGTACAATAAAGCTGAAGCGTATAATGATTCAAAATTAAAACACTGTAAGCCCGAGACGTTTTGGAATAAATTGGGAATGGGGGAACCATATTGTACAGGTTTACTCAATGAAAATGGGCTAGTCATTAATTCCAGTGATGAGCAGGATTCCTTGTCATTACCTTTGGTGGATCCCTTTTGCTGGCGTTGTAAAAAAGATGTATTCTATCACTTATATGGCAATATTGCTGAGATAACCGCTGATGGAAAATATGTTATCGGAGGATCATGGAAGGATTCTAAAACAAAAATACTTAAAAAGGAAAAGCAGGATTATAATGGTGCAAATTCATATACTGGGTTCAGAAATATATGCACCTGGAAAACATATAAGTAAGTACTGAGAAGATATTTTTCTTTACAAGCTTTTTTTTGTATCTTGACTAAAAGAATAAATAATTTCATTCCCTATGTTAAGATCGATTTTTATTGTGCTGCTTTTAGTCAGTATCAGTGGTAAAATAAGTGCTCAAAAAACGCTTGTAATTAATTCAATGCACGTTTATCCACCGTTTCCAACGATAAATGATAGCGTTTATATCATTTTGGATGTAATGACACCATTAAAAGGGGTTAGTCATAGTTATATGGTAACTGATGAACACAATAAAGCAACCATTGAAAGTTGTTACGTTTATGATAATACAACCGATACAACGCACTATACCGATACCGTTAATTTAGGAATCAGACAAAAAGGTAACTTGATTGTTTATTTTAAAGCGAAGGCTTCCGACAATGATGAAAATTGTTATTCAAACGATTCCGTTTCGAACGATATTGAGTTTGAAGTCGCGGACTTTATTGATTTTGAAGTTGAAACCGCTAAAGCAGTTAAGTGTTATCCTTATCCTTATGCAGATGAGTTTATTTTTATTGAGTCTCCATTCCCAATGACAAAAATCGAGGTAATGAGTGGTAGTGGTAAATTCCTGATCAATAAGAAAATTGATTCAAAAAAGAAGTATCAGCTGGATTTAGGAGAGTTAACGAATGGTGGTTATTACCTCATGATTTATGATAAGAAAAACCAACAGCACAGAGTGAGGATATATGTCAGGTAATTTTACCTTTCTTTCGAAGCATTTCAAGATACAAGGCCTCAACTTTATTTCTGGCCCAGGGCGTTTTCCTTAAAAACTTCAGACTCGATTTTATTGAAGGATCGTTATTGAAGCAACGAATATTAACTTTAAAACCCATATGTTCCCAGCCATAATTCTCAACTAATTCGTTGAGAATTTGTTCCAGTTTTTTACCATGAAGTGGATTGTTGGGTTGACTTTCCATTAATCTTAATTCAAATTATCACAGTCGATAAATATAGTTCAATTACATTTGCAATATGGCATTTTTAAGAATAAATGACGAGAAAGTATTAGATAATTTAGGCTTTAAACAGTTTAATCCCTTACAGAGGCAGATGTTTAAGGCCTCACAGAAGTTTCCTGATATAATGCTGATTGCACCAACAGGAAGTGGTAAAACACTGGCATTTATTCGTTGCATTTTGCCTGACATTAAGATAGGAGGAGGGGTACAGGTTTTGATTTTGGCACCTACCAGAGAACTTGTTCTTCAAACAGAAACCGTATTCCGACAAATGAAACTGGGAATTAAAGTTAATGTCAGTTATGGTGGCCATCAATTCAGTGTAGAGCGAAATAATTTTATTCATCCTCCTGAAGTGCTTATTGGAACCCCGGGTAGAGTACAGGATCACCTCAATAAAGGAACATTTGATCCTGTAAAAATTCATGCCGTTGTGTTTGATGAATTTGATAAATCTTTAGAGTTCGGTTTTTCAACTCAGATGGAAAATATTACGAATTATCTCATAGGTGTCAAGAGAAAAATACTGGTATCTGCCACAAAATCTGTTAAGGTACCGGCATATTTAAACCTGTCTGACCTTCATCTTATTGAATCAGCTTCTGAAGCTCAACCAAATATTAAGCTTAGTCGGTTAGTCGTTCCGGCAGATGAAAAATTAGAAGGTTTATTACAGTTATTAGGCGCTCTTAAGCAAAATGAGAACGCCATAGTATTTGTTAATCACAGAGAAGCTTGTGACAGAATTTCTGTTTTTTTTAATCGTTTGGGGATACAGTTCTCATTGTTTCATGGTGGGCTAAAACAGGAAAAAAGGGAATTGGAACTGACTAAATTCAGGAATGGGAGTACTTCTTTTTTGATTGCTACAGATATTGCATCAAGAGGAATAGATATTCCTGAACTAAATACAGTGATTCATTATCAGCTGCCATTAACCGAAACTGTTTTTATTCATAGAAATGGCCGGACTGCAAGGATGAAAGCATCCGGAGAAAGTATAATATTACAAACTATAGGAGAAGATTTACCGGATTATATTGATGTATTGCCTGATAGCATTCCATTGGCAGACGGCAATCCAATATCTGGCCCCGATTGGGTAACGTTTTATGTGGGGAAGGGTAAAAAGGATAAAATCAATAAAGTAGATTTAGTAGGGTACTTTTTACAGTTTGATTTTATGACTAAAGATGACCTTGGCCTGATTGAAGTAAAGGATTTTACAGCATACATAGCAGTGAAGAGCCAAAAAAGTAAAAAAATGTTGAAGGCTTGCCAATCTGCAAGAATAAAAAATAAAGCAGTTAAAATTCGTCTTGCTAAATAGTCTTTAAAAATCAGAATAAAGTCAGTATTAACTGACCTTTCTTCATAATTAAATGCTTAACTTGAACCGCCGTAATCTGTCAGGTATCATGGTTGTTCTTTCCATTTTACCTGACGATTTTATTAAAAGAGTAAGATGAAAACTAATAATGATTATTTGGAGGTCAATAAGGCTTCCTGGAATAAAAGGACTACAATTCATGTGGATTCCGATTTTTATGATAACGACAACTTTATAAAAGGTCAGAGTTCATTAAATAGTATTGAACTTAACCTTTTAGGCGATATAAAAGGAAAAAGCATTTTACATTTACAATGTCATTTTGGACAGGATACCATTTCTTTAAGTAGGATGGGAGCAAGCGTGACAGGGGTTGATTTATCTGATGAAGCTGTTAAGGTGGCACAGGAGTTGGCAGAAAAAACAACTGCTGATGCTACATTTATCTGTTCTGATATATATAGTTTACCAGAACATCTGGATGAGCAATTTGATATTGTATTTACCAGTTATGGTACAATTGGTTGGCTACCGGATATTGATCGGTGGGCAGGTATTGTTTCCCGTTTTTTGAAGCCTGAAGGACAATTTGTATTTGTGGAGTTTCATCCGGTGGTATGGATGTTTGATGATGACTTTAGTAAAATTCAGTATAATTACAGTAATGCGGGACCAATTCAAACCAATGAAACTTCATATACTGAGTCTGATTCTTCCGAAACAGAAGATTTTATCACTTGGAATCACGGTTTAGCTGAGGTGTTTACCGCATTGATTTCGAATGGCGTTCAGATAAAGGAATTCCAGGAGTTTGATTATTCACCATACAACTGTTTTAACGGTACTGAAAAAATAGGGGAGCGGCAATTCAGAATAAAAGATTTGGGTAATAAAATACCAATGGTATATGCACTTTTAGGACAAAAACAGGGGTAAATGATAAGGTTGTTGTTGCTCATAATTTCTATGGCACTGTGTGAGATGATGTTCTCACAAAATGTAACGCACCTTTGTTTTTTATCCGACACTTTAAAAGAAACCTCAGGTTTAATTAATTTAAATGGCAGATTAATCACACATAATGATTCGGAATCAGAAGCGGCGTTATACGAGATAGACACAGTTTCAGGTCATGTACTGCGTCAAACCACAATATCAAATGTTTCCAATACCGATTGGGAATCAATTACGATTGACGATAATTATATTTACATAGGCGATTTTGGAAACAATTTCGGAAACCGAACAGATTTGAAATTCTACAGGATTTCGATTAATGATTATCTGACCACTACAACCGATTCAGTACAGGCAGACAGCATTTTATTCAACTATGCTGATCAGACAGATTTTTCAACAACGCAATTTTCAACCAATTTTGATGCTGAGGCTTGTTTTGTAGCTGGAGATAGTATTTACATTTTTACTAAGAATTGGGGAGACTATCATACTAATGTATACCGTTTGTCAAATGGACCAGGTAATCATTCGGCTGTAAAAATTGATAGTCTGAATGTTCAGGGACTGATTACCGGAGCCAGTTATAATGCGATTGATGCAACAGTTGTTTTGACAGGTTACACTTTCTCAGCCTTTGCAGTAAAACTGAGTGGACTTTCAATACCTGATTTTTCCGGCGCAAATCCAATAAGAACCGACCTGAGTGTACAGTATTCTTTTCAAATTGAAGGAATTACCGAAGTTGGAAGTGGAGTTTATTACATAACGGCAGAAGATCATATTTCAGGTCAACAGAGTTTATATCGGCTGACTGATATTTTAAGTTTGGATATGACAGATGAGAATTCTTCTGCTACTACAATGGTTTATCCTAATCCTGCAAAACATACAGTCTATATCCAAACTACAGGTAAGTTAAAAAGAACAGAGGTATACGATTTACAGGGAAGGTTGATTTTTTCCGGTACTACTGATGAGATAGATGTTAGCAGATGGAATCCCGGAATGTACTTTGTTCATGTTTTTGAAGAAAACTTAAACCGACTGTTTACTACAAGAGTAATAATCGAATAGAATTGATGTGAGCGAAATCAATAAGTACGGCTTAATTAAAAACTACTTTGTAAACTTCTGTTTTCCCCTTGTTCTGTAATATCAGAGATTGTATCCTGATTTGCCTTATCAGCAACTATAGGCTCAATTCTATCTACCTGAACAATATCTTTATCATTACAAGCCAAAACAATAACGGCTATAAAAATCAATGTTCCTAATAGTTTCGATATAGAATCAAGCATATAGTTTGAGATTTAGGGTTAAATCAGGTTGTTAAAGCAGTTTTGCTTTATAAAGTAAAATTAGTATAATGTGTTGAATATGAAAGAAAAACAATACAGGAAAAACCCTGTTTTTTTATAGGGGAAATTTCCTATTTTTGTTATGAGATACTCCCAAATTAATAACTACAACTATAATATCGAAACTATTAGCTGATGTCTTATTGATAAAGGTAAGTTTTTGTGTGCCAGTAATTTGTGCTTGTTTGCTCTAGCTATTGCAAGTATCTTTTTTCTATTAGTTTGAAATCACTTTCGTTAAACTTAAATTCCTCAAAAAATTGTTTTTGATTTTCGACGTGAATTAGCCCCTTTTTTTGGATTTTTTCCAGCTTAGCAAAATTTTCATCTATTTGATTCTGACTGTAGTTATTAACTCCATTTTTCATCATTTCAATTGTTAATCTGATGGGCTTGTCATACAACTCATATACTTCTATAAGATATATGACAGTTTTCTGCTTCAGGCGTGTTTTACTTTTGAATTTTTCAATGTTTTCAATATTTCTTTTTGCACGATTTATTTTATATAGAATTGCTTCAAGTTCTTGATTCATATTTTTAATGTCAGTAGCGTTAGCAATACCAGATTCGTTTTCGAAAGTGTTTAGTGTTACTGATAGTAGTTTTGCATTGCAAGATTTTATGTCCTCAGTTATAGGCCTAAATTCATCCATGATATGAAAAAAATGGTTCATTGCTTCTTCCTTTGTTGGTTGGGGTTTACATGAAACCAGAACTAATAGAATTATAAAAGATAGTTTCTGTATATTTTTCATCATTAAATATTTTGCCATGCTTCAATTATTTTTTGTTTTGGTGCGATTCAACTTTCTTATAAATTTATTAAAAATAGATGGCAGAGTGATAGTGAAGGAATAGAGTGGGGGTCAATTAGACAGATCTAAAAAATCAGGATCAGTATAACAGGTAAACTTTGCATTTCGGCAGTAGCCAATTAAATTAATGCCAAATTCTTTGGCGTAATCTATCGCAAGGCTTGAGGGCGCTGAAATGGCAATTATTAGCTTGATTTTTGCACGAAATGATTTAATGACTATTTCATATGAAATCCGGCCGCTAAAAAACAAGAATTCAGCTTCCTGTAGTTTTTTCTTTTGAATTAACTCACCAATAGATTTATCTAATGCATTATGTCGTCCTATGTCTTCTTTACAGGTTAGCAGGTTACCTTGCTTATCAAAAAGCGCTATGCCATGAGTTGATCCTGTATGTGGAAAAATAGTTTGACTGTCAGTCATTATTTTTTGGAGTTTAAAAATAAAGTTGGTGTCAATTTTGTTTTTAGTATTCTCTAGTGCTTTTCCCGAGGTTTGAATATCATTAATGCTTTGTTTGCCACAAATGCCACATGAAGAGACTGATAACAGGCTTCTGCTGGATAAATAGCCCTTACCCAAATCACTTTCCGCAATGGTAAAATTCACATCCTCTATTATGTTATCGTCATCATACTTCAGTTCAATTTCATATGATGTGGTTGATTTTATGATATCTTCCGAATAGAGCAAACCAATGGCTAATTCAACCTCATCTCCCGGTGTTTGCATCACGACAGTAAAAGGTTGCTGATTAATGGAAATTTGTAGTGCTTTTTCAACAGTAATAGGGTCGGTTATTTTTTTAACCGACCCTTTTTCAAATTTAATACCGTCATATTTCAGTATAGATGCCATTACGACAGACCTGAAATTTTTCCATTATTATCAATAAACATTCCTTCTGAGGCAGGTGTTGCAGGTAAACCTGGCATTCTCATCATGTTGCCTAAAATAGGGATGACAAAGCCAGCACCAGCTGCAAACTCAAATTCACGAACAGTTACTTTAAAACCGGTTGGTTTTCCAAGTAATGCATCATTATCAGAGAAAGATTTTTGTGTTTTAGCCATACATATCGGAAGCTTGTCAAGTCCCAAATCATTCAGTCTTTTGAGGTCTTTCAAAGCTTTTTTTGAGAAGTCAACACCATCTGCTCCATATATTTCTTTGGCAATTGTTTCAATTTTATCCTGAATTGATAAGTTCCAGTCATAAAGAGGTGTAAACTTATTTTGACCCGATTCAACCTCACTTACCACAGCATTCGCCAGGTCAGTCATTCCGTTTCCTCCATCAGCCCATCCATTAGCTACAATGGCTTTAACGCCTAAATCAGCGCAATAGGACTGGATAAAACTGGTTTCTTCTTCTGTATCTGTTGGAAAAGCATTAATAGCTACAACAGGGTTTAAACCAAACTTTTTAATGTTTTCAATATGCTTGTCCAGGTTTTGAATACCAGCTTTTACCCGATCAAGGCTTGGTGTATTGTATTCTTCTTTTGGAGAACCACCATGATGTCTCAGTGCCCGGATTGTTGCAACTAACACAACTGCTTCAGGTTTTAATCCTCCGGAAACACATTTAATATCCAGGAATTTTTCAGCGCCAAGATCAGCACCAAAACCAGCTTCTGTTACTACATAATCTGAAAGAGAAAGTCCCATTTTAGTCGCCAGAATAGTGTTAGTTCCCTGAGCAATATTAGCAAATGGTCCACCATGAATAATGGCTGGATTGCCTTCCATAGTTTGTACCAGGTTTGGTTTAACAGCATCTTTTAATAAAATTGCCATTGCATTTTCAGCATTTAAATCACGGGCGTAAATGGCTTTTTTGTCAAAAGTTTGTCCAACGTATATATTACCAATTCTGGTTTTTAAATCTTCAAAATCTTCAGCCATACATAATATGGCCATAATTTCTGAGGCAGGTGTAATATTAAAACCATCCTGACGTGGAATACCGTTTGCAGTACCTCCCAAACCAATTGTGATATCTCTTAGTGCCCGGTCATTCATATCCATTACACGTTTCCAGGCAATGGTTCTGGGGTCAATTCCCAGACCTCTTGTTTTACTTTGCAAATTATTATCAATTAATGCTGATAATAAATTATTGGCCTTTTCAACTGCTGAAAAATCTCCTGTAAAATGAAGGTTAATGTCCTCCATAGGGATAACCTGCGAATATCCACCTCCGGCAGCACCTCCTTTTATACCAAAAACAGGTCCTAAAGAGGGCTCTCTTAATACAACAGTTGTTTGTTTACCGATTTTGTTTAATCCTTCGGTTAACCCAATTGAAGTGGTTGTTTTTCCTTCTCCTGCAGGTGTTGGAGTCATGGCTGTAACAAGTATCAAATGGTTTTCTGAAATCTTGTCAGCATCTATTAACCCTAATGGTAATTTAGCCTTGTATTTGCCATACATTTCCATATCATCCTCTGCTACATTTAATTTGTCCGCAATGGTTTTGATATGCTTGATTTCTGCTGCCTGTGCAATCTCAATATCTGATTTAACTGTTGTACTCATCATGGTTTTAAATTTAGATTTACAATATAACAATTAATGCAGATTGAATCAAAAAAATGGTTGTTGTTTATTAGTTGGTAGCTAATGGTCGTTAGTCATTAGCTGTTAGCTCTTAACTATTGACCAAAGGAGTCAGAAATCAAAAATTAGAAATTAATAACTGAGAACTATCAACAATCATCAGAAATACAATCAACTATAAAGATCAAAAATCATCCAGTTGCTCATTTCGTTCAAACACTTTTTGATAGTTATTAAGCTTTAACGAAAATGTAAGCGATACCATTGGAAATAAAGGCATTCTCTCTGAGTAAATGGTAACGTTTTGAGTTTCAGAAGTGGTAATTCTTTTTTGGGTATTCAGGATATTACGTCCCTGCAATGTAAAAGCATATTTATTATTTGAAAACCCCTTTTTTAAGGAGGCATCCTGAGTAAAATAACCATTGCTTGTTCCCTGGGCTGTTACAGTAGCACTGTTAAAACGGGAATTCAATTGAAAAGTCCATCCTTTTAATGTAAACGTATTGGTCACTCTACCGTCCCAGTTAAAAGATTCAGTGGCATAATCCACACCTTCAATAATACCTTCAAGCATGAACATATATATATTAGCGCCTGCATTCAATTTCCACCATTTTTTCAGGTTATAGTTAATTGATGGTTCAACACCTACTGAGTTAGAGCTTCCAATATTATAGGGTTTGCTGATTAAAATACTTGGTTCATAAACTGTAGAAATTCTTCTGATAATACCAGTAACGTTTCGGTAATAAGTTTCAAGACTTAAAAATCCTTTTTTACGGATTGGTTTGATATAACTCAATTCATAAACGTTGATGTATTCAGGGGTAAGATTTGGGTTACCCGTTCTAACATTAAATGGACTTTCCCATGTAATAAATGGTTCAAAATAATAACTTCTCGGACGTTGAATTCTTCTGGAGTAGCTTAATAAAATCTGATCTTTATTTTTTAAATTATATGAAAAATGAGCTGATGGGAACCAATCCAAACGGTTAATATCAGTAAATTCCACAGCACTGGTTGAACTGATTGACCGGTCTGTATATTCTGCCCTTAATCCGATTTGATATCCCAATGATTTAAAAACACCACTAAACATGGCATAAGCGGCATGTACATTTCTGGTATAATCTACCGTAGAACTGAATAATTCATTTAAGTCATATTCATCAGTTGAGGGATTATAAACATAGTTTTTACCAACATCACCACTTTTACCAAATTGTGACTGTAAACCGGTTTCCAGTTTTTTCTTCTTTTTAAAAGGCAATTTATAATCCAGGTTAAATCTGTAAAAATCAGAAGGTCCTGTTTCAGTGTAGATATTACCACTTTGTAACATCCCTGATTCATCATAGGTAGCTGTGGTGTCGTTTTGCGTTACATCACTAACATGTCTGATAGCCTTAGCAGTAATACTATGATCTTTATTTCTTTTAATATTGTATTTGTAATACAGGCTGGAAGTATTGTTAAACAAGTCGATATTATTATGTTGGTCGGTAGAGAATTCAGAGATAAGCGTTTCATCATCAAAATTCCGGAAATCATAATCAGAATAGGGTAGCATTAGCCTGAAATTAGTTCTGGATTTAGCAACAAGTACATGACTGTTATTGGGAGCCCATTGTACTTCACCGGAGAATCCCTGAGATCTCATTTTCCAGTTTGATTCACCATCATTGATCAATGTATTGGTTACAGAGTCGTAGGTGGTTGTTCTCTCTGTAAACACATCTCTTGGCCTGCTTCTTTGGTTAAGGTTACCTGCAATGTTAAAGGTAAAATGATTCTTTTTAATGTTTACAGCAACATCTCCACTATAATTATCAAATGTACCAACACTTAGATTTGACAAAAGACTCACCCCTTCCAGCTTACTCTTTTTAGTAATGATATTAACCACTCCACTTGTTCCTTCAGCATCAAATCGGGCAGATGGATTAGTAATAATTTCAATATCTTTAATAGTACTGGCAGGAATGATTGCAAGCGCATCATTGGCATCCATGGAGGTGGGTACGCCATCAATCAATAAAGTGAAGCTGCTACTACCTCGTAAGCTGACATTTCCGTCAGCATCAACCGTTACTGAGGGCGCATTTTCCAGGACTTCTAAAGCGGTTTGACTGGTATTAGTAATTTGGTCTTCTACATTAATGATTTTTTTGTCTATTTCATAAGTCACAAAAGGCTTTTCACCAACCACTTCAACAGCATCTAAAACTTTAGGACTAAGTGTTAAGTTCTTAAAACTATGGGTAATTTGCTCTTGATTAACTTTAATATTTTTGATTACTCTGGTTTTGTATCCAACAAAAGATACTTCAAGATTGTAATTGCCAGCGGGTAGATTTTCAATTGAAAAATTTCCATTAGCCAATGAAACAGTTCCTCCGGTCATTTCGTTTTCGGGTTGTTTTTTAGCTAAAATGGTAACATAACCCATTGATTGATTTGTGGTCGAATCAATAATATTACCGAAAATTTCACCTTTAATCGCATTATGTCCTTTGCCTTTGTGATTTGGCTGACCATATGATATAAAAGAGACAAGGCACAGTAATGCCAGGGCGATATTTTTCATTAAACTTTAATTTTGTACAAAGATAAAGACCTTTTTTTCAATTAAAGGTTTAATCAAATTTCTTTTTTTTTGAAATTTAAATCCATCATTACTATAAATGCTGTCAATCCCCAGACCGGAACTGTGGCTTTATCGGTATCTAAATAGTTGTTTAAAAAACCATGAGCAAAATAAGTAATCAACCCCAGGATACTAACTAAAAGAATAACACGCAGATCGGATGGCGGCATTTTATTGTACAATGTGATTCCTGTAAACAGGGTATATCCAAAAAGTAGCAAAATCAGGATCATGCCCGGTAGTCCCTGCTCCGCTAAAGGACCAAGATATTCAGAGTGAGCATTACCCCGGTTTCCGGAACTTGTGGAGATGATTGTCAGGTTTTTGGACAATTGAAAAGGCGCATATACCATTGCATATGTCCCTGGTCCCCAGCCAAACACCGGACGCTCCTGCCATAATAAAACCGCTGATGTCCACCTGTTAATTCTTTCAAGATTGGAGGCATCTGATGTTATATTGGCAATAGATTCAATTCTCTCATCCAGTTCCTCCGTTGCATGTTCAGCATCATTTCTTTCCAATGAATGTTGGATTTCAACAAAGTTAAAGCTGATGTATAATAGTCCTGCAAATCCCAATAACGCCAGGTATTTAAATTTAACCTTAAAACGGATGAGAAGAAACACAGCAAAGGCACCAAAAATGGTTACCCAGGCTGCCCTGGTATAGGACATGATAATAGCAAAGGTAAAAAGGGGAATGAGGAATAGCAGAAGTGATCTGGTATATATATTCTTTCTGTGAATGTAATAAAGTCCAAAAAGAAGAGGGTATACCAGCGCTAATATTGCACCATATGAAGTATGATCCTTAAAAAATGGAAACATGACCCAATGTCCTGAAGGTTCATCAAAACCATTGAGGGCATGGTTAAATAAGGTATACAGGGCTACAATGGCCATGGCACCGGTAAACAGCCATACAAAGTAAAAAATATGTTTTTCGTTTTGTTTAAAAAACAATATGCCGTAGAAATAAATCGGTATAAAAAACCACAATTTGGTCAGGAAAAATTTAAAGGAGACCAGTGGAAGTTCACTACTGATTGATGTGATAAAAATCCATACTAACTGAAGGATAATCAGGATGCTAATAGGGTGGCGGAGAATATTAATACTAAATTGATTATGCTTAAGTTGATTGAGCATAATTAATACCAACATTCCGAATAACAAAGGTTCTGTGGGCAAAAACAGTCCTACATTCGCACTGACAAATTCTTCAATATTGACAGAAAGTGGCGTAAAAAAGATCAGAAATAAGAATAACTTATCAAGATGATAAAAAGCAACATAAAAAATGACAAGTGCAAAAGGAATAACATTAAATATGAGATTACCTTTATAGGTAAAATACCCATTAATAATCACAAATAATATTGCGAATACATAGACCCAACGGTTTTCCAGTATTGCTTTCAAGATTTTAAGTGTTTTCCTGTTGCCTTAGTTCTCTGATTCGTTCTCTGATCAGGAGAATAAAAATAGTGAGGACGAAAGTAGAAAATGTAATCATTAATACTATGATAGATCGCTTAGGCTTTGCTTTTTTATCAGGTAATTCTGCGCTACTGTGTCGAATTGTTTGTTGAATATTGGTATTGGCATATTGAATCGCCTGATCATTTACATCCAGAATATTAGAATATCTTAAGCTGAAGAATTCCGAGAGATTAGAATAAACATCATAATCGGCACCATATTTTTGAGAGGCATCAATTTTTTGTTTAATTTCTTCTGCTGTGGATTGATCCTTACTCTTTTTAGCCGTAAGGTAGTTTGCGTACAAATCACCTCTTTCAAGTTTATTCACTACCCCAGAGTCGCTCAAGGCTTTTAACCGGTCACTGTAATCGCTCATTTCCTGTTTAATCAATGCTACTTCATGTGCTACAGCATGCATTGGACTAATGGCTCTTTGTTTAATCATACGGTTCATTACCGTATCAACTAATCTTACAATATCATTAGCCATATCCATTGCAACAATAGGCTCTTTATCATATACATCAATATTTATTGAGTTGTATCGTGTTCTGCTGAATATAACGTTGTTCTCGTAGATTTTTTGAAATTCAAATTTGGGATTTGATTGTGAAGAATCAATGTCATAATGAGCATAGAGATCGTACTTTTTTGTCAGACTATCCCTGATTTCAGGTGAAATTAAAATCTGTAATAATCTTTCTGCATCAGCTTCATCTCCAAATTCCACCACACTGTTCCTGGAGTTGGCGTTGAATTCCACCGAATTCGATCGGGTGGGGAATACAATCGAACGTGCCATATAATAATTTGGAAGTAACAGGGAGACTCCAATTGAAGCTACAAAAGCAATTGCAGTTACAATAATTAAAATTTTCCTTTTCTTCCAAAGTAGGGCAATGAGTTCATTTGAATTGAATTTTTGAGTTTCACTCATGGGTTTCTCTTTTAAGGTGCAAAATTAAAAAACTATCCGTTAAATCAGAATTTTCTCTCATTTAATAGAATCGTGAACGTATAATAACCTGGAATAGTATATAATCGACTATCAAAAATTGAAATGCATCCTTTTGTCAACAGGATTTGTGAGTTCGGATCTATAGTTGTCAATAAGTACTATTTACTGTTATTACCTAAGTTAAAAAATGTAATAATCCATTGATTTTCAAATTAAAAAAATCTCAAAAAACTTGCAAATGAAAGTTTTTTGACTAAATTTGACATCAAAATATGTTAACCGGTTAATTTTAATTAGTAGATGAATCAAATGTTTGATAATGAGAACTTAATAAATTAAAGTATGAAAAAAATAATTATGAGCCTGTTAGTTCTGGGGTTAATCGGAATGGCTTGTCAAAAAGAAAGGAAAATTGAAGTTGTTGAAACTCCTACATCAAATGAGCCTGAAATGAATTTGAAGGTCTCGTCAAAACTGCTTCGCAAATTGTATAAGGTAGAGGATAGCAAATATGGTCCGGGTTATATTTGTGCTGCACAAGGTGGCACCTGTGCTAATACGGTTGTGGTTACAGGAATAACCAATCAAAATATTCTGGGTAAAATTAATGATGCCGTTAATGATCAAAATGATGAACTGGTAAAAACATTGTTTGTAACCTATCAGGCGGAAATTGAAGGTGTTTTCGAGGAGCATTTAATTGCCGGGGTAATTAACGAAACACTAACACTTGATAGAGGGAATGATGCTCAGGATCCTTCTGTTTATCACCTTCTTTTTAAGAATGATGTAGATGAGATTGTAATGTCACAACCCATTAAAATTTAAAATATGAAAAAATTAGGAATTTATGTCGGAGTATTAGCACTTTTAATGACTTCTTGCAAAAAAGAAGTGATCGAAAAGCAAGAAGAAAACACTCCGGAAAAGCAAGAAATGTCAACTAAGGGAGGAAAACTTAAGCTCAGACATATCACTAAAGTAACGGATATGGTCACTGGAAAAGTGGTTGATGTACATTGCTACAATTGGGGTGGAACTTGCGCTTTAACGGTAGTGGTAAACGGAGTAACTCCTGCTGGAGTGGTAACAATAATTGATACAGAAAATGATGAGCTCATTCGTGAATCTTTTGAGGAAAATGAATCCGAATTAATTGATATTTTCGGGTCAGACAATGTTACGAATGTTGTAGCAGGGGTATACAAAGTTCGAAATTTGGGAACCTATGCTCATGAGGAAGGTAATGAAACTTTTATTCAGTTTTATGATCTTGATGATAACATCATTGGGACTACTCCCATTATTTTAGAATAATTAATTTAATGGCCCTGGTAATCTGGTTATCAGGGCCATGTTAAAACCAAAATGAAGACACTTAATATATTGATTAGTTGTATTGTAGTACTTACCATTGGTTGTCAAAACAAGGACTTTAAAGACCACAAACATTTAAAACAGGTTTTTGAAAAGGAATACTTTACCGGTTTTTGGGGTAGGTGTAAAATTATCAAAGTCAAGGATAAGGAATTCATATGTCATTATGATTTTGTGACACATAAAAAAATTATTGCCGAAAGCTTATCGGATGATGAATTACATACAATATCAATTGAGAATGCACTGAAAAAATCGCTTTATGGAATAGTGGCTTTTGAAATTGTGGACTGGGATAATATTTACCTGGTAGAAAAGTATTCGACCAAACTATCTTTAATCAATGAAGGAGGAGAAGTAAAAAGGAGAATAGACCTGGATCCGTATTTAAAATTGAGCGGACATTATGAGTTGGTTTGTTTGACAAGGGAGTTTATAATGAACGATACTTCTATGTTGTTTGCACTTGAGTTTAGACCCGAAAATTTACCTGAGTATTTACAGGATAATATAGAAGCCTATGATAGTATGAGGTATTTATCACCAAGATTGTTTAAAGTGGATAATTTTTATAAGGATACTTTTAAGGTTCATTTTGGTGCTGAAAATTTATACAGACGTTTTGTAGCTGAAGATATTTTGGCTTTAGACCGCTTTAATTACAGGTATGTAAACAATCAAATATTGTTTACCAGTATGTACACTGATTCTATTTATTGTATTGATCCGAATACTTTAAATGTCAAAAATGCCTTTGGAATACAATCGGATTATACCGGATTAATTGTAAATCATATGAGCCGGGCAGAAGCAGATCAGGATAATGAACGTTTTATGAATAATGTAGATTCTAATGGTAAAATACTAAATATTGTTTTTGATCAGTTAAGTAAAAATTACTTTGTAACTATTGTTCATAAAAAGAGAGGAGAGGCTGAAGCAAAATTGGCCTGGTCATTAATTGTTTTAGATGAAGAATTTCAAAAGGAAGAGGAAATAAAAATGGATGAAGACAAATACCATTTTTTATGCAATCCTTCATTACAGGGGCTTTATATTGACTCAAACCCATCTCATGAGGCAGATACAAATTATCGTCAAAAAAATAATTACGCTGTGTTTAGGTATGAATAAAATATTGTCATTTATAGTATTGTTACTTATCACATTCGCTTGCAAGTCACCAAATGATTTTGAAAGGATAGAAAACTTTTTAAAAGAAAAAACAGAAGCTAAAATTCGGTTAAGTAATTATAAAGCATTGGTGGTATTAAACGAAACCGGAACCTGCATTAATTGTAATTTTGCATTTACCAACGTGATGTCAGATTACATTGAAAAGGATCAAATTTTATTTCTGGTTTCAAGTTCGGGAAGTCATATAGATATTTCAGCTTTTTTAGATGCCAATAAAAGTAATGTTGTTTTTGATTACGATAACCAGTTTTCGCAATTAAACCTTGTTAATCACTGTGCAATCATTGAATTTAAAAATCTGAAAATCGATACCATTATCGAAATCAACCTGGATAATATTGAACTCAGTATTGACTATTTTAAACAGAATTTCTGATTATTAGTTGGCGGTTATAGATTATTAATTTTGAATTAACTTACTGATTACCATAATAGTGGTTTTAACATTATCTTTAACAGTGTAAAATGTTAATATTCCAATGATTTCCTATATTTGACTCTATGTCAACTAAAGTGAAATTAACGATTGCAGTTTTGTTAACAATAACCAGCATATATTTGGGCTACAGAGCTTATTCTTTGTATCAGTCTGAGTTCTCAAAGTTGGTTTTAGGGGAGAAAAGAGGACCATTATTAACTTCTATGGTTGTAGCTACTGTTATTACTTTTGTCCTGGCTTGTAGCTTATGGTATTCGGGCTTTAAGAGTAAAAGAAAGGAGAGAAGTAATAATATTATTGATGATATAGGTTAAAAGAGGAAAAGAGAGCATTAATATGGGTTTATCAAAATGGAAAACTTTTGATATGAATGATATTTTTAGAATAAGAATCGAAGAGGTTAAACCTGATTTAGTTGGGAATCTACTCAATTAATCAAAAACAATCAAATCAACTCATTGCCAAATTTGACAATTTCATCAATAATCGGTAATACTTTTTTGCCGCGGTCTGTGAGGTAGTATTCTACTCTTGGTGGAATTTCAGGATAGGCTTTTCGGTGTAAAATAGTGGCTTCGGTTAGTTTTTTTAATTCCTGAATCAGCATTTTTTCACTGATTGTTGGTATCTGGCGTTTAAGTTCTCCAAATCTTTTTCTTTCTGTACCAATTTGAAAGATAATTTGCATACTCCACTTTCCTCCTATAAGTGCCATTGCAGTGCTTACCGGACAAGGACTATTTTTTTCTGATTTTTCTTTAATCATAAAATACTGATAAACAATAAAACTAACTTTTTGGTAAGTGCCTTACTATTTAGTAGGTACTTGACTTTTAGAATGTAAAACTAATAATTTTGTATCTGAATTTAAAAAATAATAACATGAAAATATTTGTTTCCGGGGCAACAGGTGCTCAGGGCAGCCATATCGCAAAAGCCCTCGTAAATAAAGGGTATGAAGTCACAAGTCTTTCACGATCAGAAAATAAAGTAACAGAAGGTGTTGATTTAGTACCGGGGGATTTAGAAGACCAATCAACTATTGAAAAAGCAATGCATGGAGCTGGTAGAGCAGTATTTACTTTACCCTTGGTATTTGATACTGATCAGGCTAAAAAGTATGTCGCAAACTTTATAACTTCAGCTAAAAACCAAGGTATTTCCCTTGTGATTTACAATACCAATTTTGATTTACCACAAGAAAAAAATGGCTTTTCAACACTTGATTTAAAATTAGAGCTAAAGAAAATGTTTGATGAGTCAGGATTGAAAGTCATCACGTTAATGCCAGATATTTATTTGGATAATCTGGCAGCGCCATGGTCAATTCCTGTTATTTTGAATCAGGGGATTTTACCTTATCCTGTGACTTCGGGAGTTAAAACGCCATGGATCAGTCATTTTGATTTGGGGCAATATGTTGCAGCTGCAATTGAAAAGCCGGACTTAGCAGGTAAGACCTTACCAATTGGAGGAAATATCGTAACAGGTGAAGAGCTGGCTGAGGCTATTTCGAACCAAATAGGAAAATCGATTAGTTTTGTGGGGGTAAAACCAGGTGACTTTGAAGAACAGTTAAAACCTGCATTTGGAGAAGTACCAGCCAGGGAAATTTCAAACCTTTATCGCTATGTTGAGCAGCATCAGGAACAATTGGTGTCGAAAGATTTTGAACAAACCAATGCTGTTTTAGGTATAAAGCCTCAACCTTTAAATGAATGGGCAGCATCAGTAAAATGGGAGCTTTAAATTGAATGAATGATGGATAAAATACATGAAAACAAACCTTTACTGACGTATTATTTTGACGGTCTGTGTGGTTGGTGCTATGGTTTCAGTCCGGTGATTCAACAAGTCAGGAAGGATTTTGAGCAATATTTTAGTTTTGAAGTCATCAGCGGTGGTCTCTTTTTGGGCCACCGCGTTGGTACGGTTAATACAGTTGCTCCCTATATTAAACAAGGGGCTTATAAACTGGTTGAGGCATTAACAGGTGTAAAGTTTGGAGCAGCCTTTTTAAAGGATATTAATGAAGAGGATCGCATTGTATTGGATTCATTACCGTTGGCAAAAATACTATGTATTGTAAAGGAACTATCTCCCAATAATGCCTTTGAATTTACGCATACTCTGCTAAGTTCAGTCTATAGAGATGGGATTAGTCCAATTGATGTTAACAATTATGTGCAATATGTCTCGGAATTAGGAATTGATAAGGAAACATTCCTTGCTAAAATGGCTGATCCAAAATATGAAGTATTTGCTAAGAAAGAGTTTGAAGCGTTTCGAAATAGCGGTTTGGGTGGTTTTCCGGCATTGGTATTAGAGTCAAAAGGAAAACAGACCTTAATTTCAAGTGGTTTTACTGATTTTGATACCTTAACCCAGCGATTAAATGAGGTAATAAATAATATTTAATAAAGTATAAACCAGTCAAGCTTCAATAGCGAGGTCAAAATTTACCAAAAGAGGTTAAAACCATGCAACTTATTCTGGGAAATGGTAGTTTAATATGATATGAAATTACTACTCCCAATTACCTTAGCTACAATTTTTTCGTTAAACCTTTTCAGTACAGGTTTTTCTCAGGAAGAAACTGATTCATTATTAATCGAACCAATTGTTACAGATAGTATTGAAAGGAAAACAAGTATTGAAATAGCCGGGCAATACTCTCAGCTTTATTTTGATTTAAATAATACTACAGCTGGTGTTTATACCGAAGGACTGGGCTTTCATATTGGTATAGGTCATAGCATAACATTATCACCAAGGTTTGATCTCAATTTAAAAATGTTGATTTTTAACCAAAGAACGACAGGTAAGGGAGAAGAAAACAAATTTCTGCCAGGGCCAATTCCTTTGGGTAATTCGAATCCTGCCATTAGAATTTCAACAAATTACCTGATGATTCCGGTTTTGGTCGATTTTCGATTCCTGAAAAAAGTCAGTTTTGAAACAGGTGGTTTTGGACAATTTTTATTGTTTAACAATATCAAATACATTAATTCTAATGGTGAAAATATTGTAGGTGGTGGAGTCGGAAAGGAGAACGTTAATCAGGCTTTAT
Organism: Putridiphycobacter sp.; assembly: GCA_965230195.1. Lineage (GTDB taxonomy): Bacteria > Bacteroidota > Bacteroidia > Flavobacteriales_D > Crocinitomicaceae > Putridiphycobacter. The sequence continues at coordinate 4,259,166 of OZ245997.1, read as the reverse complement.
TTGGAGTGTCAGCAGGTTTCAATTATCATATGAATGACAATCTGAAACTGGGGCTTTCCTATGGCTTGTCCTTAAGCAATTGGAATAAAAATACATTTACAATCAATGCTTATCCAATCATACTGAATACTGATCGTGTTCAAACCGGATCAATTCAATTTAGTTTAAGTTATAAGCTCTTTTAAGTTTAATATTAAGAAAACATTGATAAAAGAGAAAAAGCAGGTCAATGAACCAGAAATAATTCAAAGAATTAGCACCAAATATTAGATAAACAGGTACAAATTTTAATTCTGATATTCTTCAAAAAGAATAATGATTACCTTTTGGACTTGAAATTACCTGGTGAATATCTCTTGAAAAATTTCAATAACGAAAATATTAATAAATAGAGAAGCATGACAAGAACTGAATTGGAAGAGTTGAATGATATTGAACTATTGAAATTAGGCGAAATCAAAGGTGCCGAATTAACTCTTCTTTCTATAAATTATAAAAGAGAAAATAAGAAAAAACTCGAAGAATTAACTGAATTGGCAAATCTGATGGGAGATGTTGCTGTTGAAAGAGGATTACTTGAAAAAAATGGTAAACTGACCGAAAAAGGAAAGGTTGCGAAAGAAGCCATTGAAAATAGTAAAAGAGAAGTAAAAGCCGCGAACAGATTAAATAACAAATATGGCTCTGACAGTAATAAAGAAGCAGGTAGTGATGTTTTTTGGGGAGCAATGTGGTGTATCGGTGGAATAGTTGCTACAGTTGCAGATTTCGGTTATATCTTTTGGGGGGCAATTGTATTTGGCGGCTTTCAGTTTTTTAGAGGAATTATCAATTATAATAATAGTTGAAAAATTACATTTACCTATTACCTATTACCTATTACCCATCAACAATGGACATCTGTCCCATATCATACTCAAACAACAAGTATTTATCCAGGCTCCTACAATCACCCAACCAACAATCAATACAGTCGAAACAAGCTCAAAATCCGGTAGTTAAAAATAAGGAAAATAAATAGCATTAACGGGATCAGATAATAGGAGATGATATACATTATGGTGTACCAAAATTTCATTTTCCTTCTGTAAAATGTAAAAACAGGAAATAATAAGAAGATGGCTATCGGAATATAATAATACTGATAGGCCATAAAGCGATAGGTATGTTGCTTATTTTCACCTTTAATGGTTAAAGCAGTCACTTCATTAAATAAAGTTGATTTTGTAGTGATTACCTCAGTGGCCTCTGCCAATTTTACATAATCTCTGGCTGGAAATGTATATTCATAATCATCTGTGATAATAAATACCCATGTATAGTTTCGGGAGTATATGGAGTTAACTTTTTCAACACTATCCTTAGTTGGTATGATGGAGTCAACAATCAATAAGAAGCTAAAAACAACGCATAAAATAGCCACAACAAAGAGTAGTTTTCCTTTAAAACCGCTAAACAAACCATCAAAATACTTTATATTTTCAACACGCTCTCTTTCTTTTCTTTTCTGAAAATTCTCTCTCGCCCTCCTCATTCTTTCAGATTTGTCGAGTACTGAACTTGAATTATCCTGTTTAATCTGATAAGTATAGGGATTCATCAGAAAGTCGTAGGCCGTATCAATTTCTATAAATTTATCGGCAGCTTCTTCCGATTGATTATGGTCCGGGTGATATTTAAAGGCCAGTTTACGGTAGGCTTTTTTGATATCGGATTTTGAGGCTTTGGAACTTAATCCTAATGTTCTTAAACAGGTTACTCTATTCAGTTTCATAAACAAATATAATATCAATAAGTTGAGTTGTCACTTGCTGAATTTAGTTATTCTTCGAATAAAGATAGTGTTCTATAGTATAGTTCAGTATAAGCCCGCTTGTACTTTTAATATTTGGAAGGTATTTTTAAAATTTAGAATCCATAACCTTTAAAGATTGTATAAAACCTACTTTTCAATCACAGGTACAGATATGTCAATATCATCATCTGTTATATTGGTTGGCATTTTAAATTGATGATGAGTGGTGATAATGTCTCGCTTTAAAAGATGAAATCGCGCCGTGCGTTCAATTGAAGTGATAAAAGAAAAACTTTTACCCCATCTTGTATTGCTGACCGCCTTAATCACAGCTCTGTTTTCTGACCCGGGTTCACATTTTTGGAGAATGTAGTTTTTGCCGTTTTTATAACAATAATCATAGTCACCATTTAATGGATAGATATATTCCTCAGGTTCAGCATTTATTGCCGGTGAAGTTTTGATTACATTCAGTAAACTATCGCTAATGGTTTTAACTAAAATATGGGTTTGGAACATGGAATTGTACATGATAATAATTTCCCCATTTTCATAAACAGTATAAGCCTCATTCAGATTAAAGAAATAGCTTTTAGAATCACTATCGAATATTTCATAACTATACTGACCAAATTCGAATGCAATGTTTTTACGATTTAAATAATAATTATTTACAGAATCCAGTTTTATGGTATCATTTAACCCAAAGGCTGCAACATAGTCCCAGAGAAATTTAGGCTCATAAGACATATCAATTATTTTAAACTTTGGTTTGGGCTTAGGTTTAATACCTTTCCTGGCTTCAACCTGATAAAAAAGTGTATCTGCAATGGTAATAGAATCTTTAAATACAATATAAACACTGTCTGCTAATCCCGCTTTCTCCATAGCGGCATCAAATTTTTCAATGGTAATTTTTGATCCGTCGGCAAATTCGTACATTTTAATATTCTGGGCCAGTAAAACAGAACCTGTAAGTAAACAAAGAGTAAGAATAATGTGCCGCATCCGATAAACTTATTTTTGAGAACTCTAAATTATGAATAACAATAAGGATATCCAATTCAAATATTGGTCTTTTTTTGGAGGTGAGTATTCATTGTAATTATATTCAACTATCAATTATCAACCCTTAACCACTGCTTCCAAATTATTATAATGCAGAGTTGGTAATAAATATTTAACCTGATTTATAATCTGAATCTCCAAAACTTATTAGAGTTAGACTTCATAATGCTGTAAGGCTTAAAAATTGTCTACGACCGAATAGCTATAACAACTTTAATATTTTGAAAATGATGAAATACCTTTCTACTCTTTTTGTAACTTTTATAGCAACCACAGTATTTTCCCAGAATGTGGTGGAAACAAGAACAGCTAATTTGATGGATGGGGACTATACGCTTAATGGAACAGTTTACCTGGAGTTATATGATGACAATACACTTAATTTAAGGTTTGATGGTGATTATATGACTCAATCGAACGTTTTTGATGTTCATGTATTTCTGAGTAATGATAATGATTATACTATGCCTATTGATACTACCGGAATGTTGTTGGTTGAAAACATTGGTACCATCAGTGGTCTTAATTATTCTTCAGGGCCAATGACCTTTAGTTTACCAGCTGGAACAGGCATTAACGACTACCAGTATATTGTATTTATTTGTGTACAATTTGGTCAGTTACATTGGGGAGACGGCACTTTTGGTGAGTCAGTTATGACCGGGACCAGTAGCATTGAAGAAGTAGAAGGGTTAACGGCAACCGTTTATCCTAATCCATTAGAAGATGATTTTTTACAGGTAAGATTAGAAAATAATCAGGAGGACGTACTGATAGAAATATTGAATGTACAAGGCAGTGTTGTCTCCAGTGCTCAATATTCCGGTAGTCAGGAACTATATCATATTGAACTAAAAGAGGAACCAGGTGTTTACTTTCTAAGGTTAACCTCTGATGGTGTAACGACTGTTCAAAAAGTCATTAAGACTTAAAGGAGAGATTCTGGCTTTTATAAATGTAGTATCAGGTCGTAGTTATAAACTACGCTTGGTCAATTATGGCGAATAACCATTAACCCTAAACAATCAACTGCTAAACTCAATGCAATGCTGCTTATGATTGAGGTCATGAAGTGAGTGAATAAACACACCGTAATTTTGGCATAAATTACAAAGTAAAGAAGATGAAATTATGGTGTTTTCTGATTATAGTTAATATTTCAGCATTTTGGTTGGCTTTTCTGATTACAGTTTCATTTATTGAAGCACCTGTTAAATTCAGGATTAAAGAGATGTCCAAAGTTGCAGCAATAGCTTTGGGCAAAAAGATGTTCCGAATTCTACAGTGGTTTGAGGTGGCTTTTATTGTCGTTTTTCTGTTATGCCAGTTTGGAACAGGTTTGAATATAAACTCATTGTTAACTTTTGCTTTATTGTTAATACTATTGGTTCAGACTGTAGTATTGCGACCATCACTCTATAAAAAAGCGAATGAGGTCATTGAAGGGAGGAATGACAATGAAATGAAATCTAAAGGTCATTTCACGTTCATTGTCACTGAACTTATAAAGGTTTTTTTATTGATCACCAATATCATCATTACAAATAATAGCATTTATAAAGTAGCGGTATGAAAAAATTTATTGAGAACAGAAATGATGTTGAAAAACTGGTAAACCAATTTTATTTGCGAGTGAGGAAAGATGATTTATTAGGACCGGTATTTAACTCAATTATTGAAGAAAAAAGGTGGTCTCATCATTTATCTAAACTGGCAGATTTTTGGGAAACCAATCTGTTTGGCATACGCAGATATAAGGGCAATCCGATACAGGCACATCAGAAAGTAGATGTTGAAATGGATTATTCAATTACTCAGGAACACTTTGGCAGATGGTTACACTTGTGGTTCTCAACCATTGATACTTATTTTGATCCCAGATGTCCAAGAGCCATGAGAGCTAAAGAAGGTAGCAGAAGGATGGCAACCGGTCAGTTTATGGCCATGTGGCATGTACGACCCAAGGTAAAGTAAAATAGGACATAGGTGGAATGTGCTGTTAACTAAGTCAAATTGAAACAACCATTAACCCTTAACAATGCACCGTCAGAACTAACTAAATATTCTCCCGGATATACTCCAGGTCATCATCCGTAAAATCGAGGTGGGTTACCATACGGATTCTGCCTTTACCAAAAGGCACACATAAAATACCCAGACCCTTTAATGTTGTGATGACTACGTTCTGGAAAGAATCATCTGTCAGTACAGCAACCACAATATTGGTTTCAACCGGCAGAATTTCTTTAACCCAGTTTTGTTGGATTAGAATAATACCAAGATCCTTAGCTCTCCTGTGGTCTTCTTTCAATAAATTGAGATTGTACTGTAAAGCAAATAGTCCACCACCAGCAATAATACCTGCTTGCCGCATACCGCCACCCATATACTTTCTGACTCTTCTGGCGTGGGCAATAAAACCACTATTACCTAATAAAACGGAACCCACCGGGGCACCTAAACCTTTCGATAGACAGATGGAAATACTGTCAAATTGTTCACCATAGGTTTTAGGATCGATACCGTTGACAATTAGGGCATTAAATACGCGGGCACCATCTAAATGTAGTTTTAAGCCTTTATCATCACAAAAAGCTCTTATTTTTTTGATGTTTTCAAAATTATAGACGGCACCACCACCACGGTTTGAAGTATCTTCAATGCTAACCAGTTTGGTAATAGGGTAGTGGATGTCATCCGGATTAATTTCATCTTCCAGATCATCCGGATTAATTCTGCCACGATCACCTTTCATCAACCGGACTGAAACGCCTGAATTGATCATCATTCCACCGCCTTCATATCTGTAAACATGTGAATCCTCATGACAAATGACTTCCTCACCAGGGTTAGTATGAACTTTTATGGCAATTTGGTTAGATTGTGTGCCTGAGGTACAAAATAAAGCCGCCTCAAAGCCAAACATTTCAGCAGCATATTCTTCTAATTGATTTACAGTGGGATCTTCTCCAAATACATCATCTCCCAATTCCACCGTACCAATATATTTCATCATGGCGTCCGAAGGCCTGGTGACTGTGTCACTTCTTAAATCAACTCTCATATTTTTTTATTAAAATCAATGTTATTTTTTTCTCAGAACCATTAATCCATCACGCACCGGGAATAGAACATTCTCCACTCTTGAGTCCTCATGTACTTTTTTATTAAACTCAACAATTGCTTTAGTACTGTTGATCATTTCGCTTTCTTCCTGTACAACATTACCGCTCCACAACACATTATCGGCAATGATATATCCTCCTGTTTTGGTTTTGTCGATCACTAAATCAAAATAATTAGAATAGTTTTCTTTATCGGCATCAATAAATACGATATCGTACATGTTATCAAGTGTAGGAATAATCTCTAAAGCATTACCTGTTATATGTACCAATTGATCTTTATAATCTGATTGATTCCAGTATTTATCAATAATGGGTTTTAATTCCTCATTTCTGTCAATCGATTCTAATACACCATTTGATTGCAATCCTTCAGCCAGGCATAAAGCAGAGTAGCCGGTATAGGTGCCAATTTCAAGAATACGCTCAGGTTTTATCATTTTTGATAACATGCTGAGTACACGTCCCTGAAGGTGACCGGATAGCATTCTGGGAGTCAGCACTTTTAAATGGGTTTCCCTGTTCAATGCCGACAGTAAGTCACTTTCTGCCTCACTGTGGGATTCTATGTATTGACTGATTTTTTCAGGTAAAAATTCCATATTGCCGATTGCTTTCAGCAAATATAAATAAATATGGTTGGTATTTTATTTCGAAGCGGTTACAATTCTATCTTTTCCCTGAAGGTCTTGATAAACTGCAATATTTTTAAGCCCAAAGTCTGCAATAAGGTCACAAACAGCCTGTCCGTATTTTTCGTGAATTTCAAAATAAACCTTTCCGTTTTCCTTTAATTGAGCTTCAGATAAAGCTAGAATTCGTCTGTAGAAGAGTAATGGATCTTCGTCCGGGACAAATAAAGCAGTATGAGGGTCATACTTTAGCACATTGTCATCCATTTCCTTTTTATCAGATTCAAGGACGTAAGGTGGATTTGAAATGATGAGATCAAACAGAGGAAATGAGGAAAAGTCCTGCTTAAGGATATCGTGTTCCCTCCATTCAATACTTGTTGGTTTTAATTCGTTTAGCACTGCATTCCAGTTAGCTATTTTTAGAGCTTCAGCTGAAAAATCTATTCCAAAGCCTTGCCAATCTGGTTTGTTTTTGAGTAATGCAATTGGGATACACCCTGACCCTGTGCCAATATCAATAAAAGTCAGATTCTTGTCCGTATTTTCTTTTATAATTAAATCTACCAGTTCTTCAGTTTCTGGTCGGGGTACTAAGGTGTTGTGGTTGATTTTAAGTTTTAAACCGTAAAATTCAGTATATCCAATAATATGCTGTATAGGTTCTGATTGCAATAAACGTTTAACAATATCTCGTTGGATCAGCAGCTCAGATTCAGACAACCTATGGTCGGCATATTTGACTTCATGTCGTTCAAGATTAAACATAAAATAGCACATGAAATAAAATAAACTGTCAATCTCGTTTTGAGGATAAAGATCCTTGAGTTTATTCCTGTAATAGGGGAGAAGTGCTTCAATTTTATTTGAGCTTACAAACATGATTGTGCCATTTTAAGCACAAATGTAATCATCTATTAAAATCGATAGCCAAAAGTAAGCACATATTGTGATTTAAGCTGCTCGACTCTGGCTGTACTGCCTTCCATATCCGGATGATAGGCATGATAATTACTATAGCTTTTTCTGAATACGGTCGCAAAATCAAGGTAAACACTTCCAAAATTATAACCTATTCCACCAGTATAAAACTCTACTGAAGGGTCGAAAATCTGTTTTTCCGGTTTATAAGCCGACTGGAACTGAGCATAGCCTCCTCGTAAGTAAACATTTGGTGTTACTCTTACTTCACCTCCAAATTTTAAATTATAACTGGTGGTGTACAGGTTTTTAATTTGATCGTTCTCGGTTTTAAAAGAATATAGATTTTGATTTCGGCGTGTGGATTTAATTTGTGATGATCCATAGTCTACCATTTCTAACTCTACTGAAATACTGGCGAGTTTTTTAAATACAAAACCTGCGGAAAAATTAGTTTTTAACGGTGATCGGATAATATAGTCGAAAGAGCCTGTTGGCGCTGCAGGATCGTTGGTTAAAGTGTTTGTACCCAAATAGTCATGTGTAATCATGTCATTACCATAACTTTCCCGCATTGAGTATCGGGTAGGTGTTTCTATGGCAGCACCTATTCTAAAAAAATCCGACGGCATAAAAATGGCACCTACTCTTAAATTTATACCTGTTCCTCTTGTATCAATATAACCGTTATAATCAATTTGATGAATAAGACTGGTTTCATCATTAAAGACTTCCTTATGGTCGAATCGGGTATAATATTGTAAGGTGGCTACATTAAAACTACCCCCTATTAATAATTTATTTCTGAAATTCCCACTCATAGCAAAATTGAATTCACCCATGCCACCTTCCATAGAAACTGATCTGCTTTGAGTGGATTCCCCGCTTTTACCAGACGTGTAAGAGGTTGTATTGTCGTCATTGATTGTGGGGTCAATAGCATAAGTCAGATAAGCCAGCCCTGAACTATAGCCGTAAACTGAGGTTAAATTGTTTTCACTAACACCATCCGCTTCCGATATAAAATAATCGATAATTGAGGTTTCACTATCTCCTGAATAGGAAAAAGATTGGTTAAAAGACTGTGTTCGATTAAAGCCTGCTCCCATCTGTACACTTACCCAATCCTTACTTTGTTTTGGCGCCAGTTGATAGGATTTTAGAAGGGATATATTGCCAAGTCTAAGATTTGTAATTCCTGTTTTATTGGTGTTACCCTGGTAATTGGTTGTAGTACCATTACGCTCAATAAATGAGGTAAAGGAAAAGTTATTTTTATTAAACCGTCCTAATGCGGCGGGGTTTTGAGTCACTACCGAAAAATCTCCCCCTAATGCACTCATGGCTCCGGCCATACCCATATTTCTGGCTGTTCCACCTAACGATTCAGAAGAATATCGCAGAACATCCTCTTCGTTTTGAGCATTTGCAGTAATTGATAGCAAGGCAAAAATGAGGTAAAGGTTTTTCATTTATGTAGTTTGTTATATTAATTGTAATAAAGCAGTTCCAATACTATTAACGTCTTCCACTCCGGCTTCCGGTTGATCTGCTTGGAGAAGGTCTGGAAGGTGCGCTTCTTGATGGGGTTGATCTTGAAGGTGCAGACCGTGTTGGAGCAGATCTTGTTGGTTGTGTTCGCGTTCTGGTTGGTGCCGGTCTGCTGGGTTGAGTCCGGGTTCTGGTAGGCTGCGTTCTTGTTGGTGTTGACCTAGTAGGTTGTGTTCTTGTTCGCGTAGGCGTTGACCTTGTAGGCTGTGTTCTCGTTGGTGTCGTTCTTGTTGGTTGAGTACGAGTACGTGTTGGTTGTGTTCTTGTAGGTGTCGACCGGTTCGGCTGTGTTCTCGTAGGTTGCGTTCTTGTTGGTGTTGACCGTGTAGGTTGAGTCCTTGTTCTTGTAGGTTGAGTCCTTGTTGGCACAGGTCTGTTTGGTGTGGTCCGTGCATTTGTAGGTTGACGGTTTGAAGATGGTGCTACTCTGTTAGGTTCCCTTGTTGAAGGGTTCGTACCTGTAGACGGTTGTCTTCCATTTGTCCCGCTTGAATTTGGTTGTCGGTTCCCGTTAACACCAGTAGCAGGTCTGTTAGTATTTGTTCTGCCGGAATTGGCCTCAGAAGGTCTCTTACCTGTAGAAGGTTGATTTCCTGTTCGTCCTGAATTTGATTCTCCGGGTCTTACACCATTAATAGAGTTAGCCGGTTTATTGCCAGTTGTTCCTCTTGCAGACGAATTACCAGGCTTTACACCATTAATTGTGCTGGCAGGTCTTTCTCCTGTAGTTCCTCTTGCATTTGTGTTTCCTGTTCCTGGTCTTGCACTGTTATCATTAGCGCCCTGGATACCTTTAGCAGGTTGTCTCGCACTATTTGATACATTCCCAGGTCTTTCTACAGCAGGTTTAGTAGAAACAGGTTGCCATTGGTTTCTGGCTTTATTGGTAGAAAAATTGTGGTTAGGCTTGGTTCCTTCAGTTTGGTTTAAACCTTGCTTATTCAATTGATTTCTTGACGCAGTAGATGCAATTAATTTATCCTGTCCCGAAATTGGTTTAAAATTCGGACGTTTAGTATTATCCTTAGATCCTGAACCTGAAAGTGGTCTTTTGTTATTAACATGACTTGCACCGTTGGCATTGTCTTTCGATTTATTAGAACTGTTAAACGGTGCACTTTCCACCGTTCCCGGATAAGCGGTATTATTGTCTGATCTTGATCCGGCACTCATACCACCTCTGTGTCCGTAAGTATGGTTTGAGTTGTATGCAATATCATTATTTGTATTCCAGTTGTTATATCCAACACCATTCCAGTAACCATTGTTATAGCCGTTCCAGTATCCGTTATTATAGCCATTCCAATAGTTTCCGGCCCAGTAAGGGCTGTTCCAACCGTTGTTCCATCCTGGTCCCCAACCGTTATTCCAGTAAGGGTTACCCCAGCCATTGTTCCAGCAAACATTATTCCATCCATTGTTCCATCCTGGTCCCCAACCGTTGTTCCAGTAAGGGTTACCCCAACCATTATTCCAGTAAGGATTTCCCCAGCCGTTGTTCCAACCCCAGCTTACATTAACATTCCATCCTCCTCCCCAGTAAGGGTTGTAGTTATACCAATAGTTATTTCGCCATCCCCATCTGTAGTTTCTGCGCCAAAATATCCGTGAGGCAAAAGGGTCATTATAGTAAAAGGGGTCGTTAAAGAAAGGGTCATTGTAAGTCACATACGTGATACCCGGATTAGTATAAGTAACAATAGCATTATTGGCATTCCCATAACTACCGGTATTATAATAATTATTTACAATTACTCTTTTACCATTAACATAGGTTTCATTAGCGTCAGCCGTTTTTTCTTCAACTATGACTTCATAATCTGAATTGTCAGAATTTTGGATGTATTTTTCATATCCGCTTTCGGTACTCGTTTGAGTTCTTGAATATTCAGCGCTATCATATACATCATCATATATTGTTTTTGAAGTATTACACGAAACTGTAATCAGGCCCAGGGTGGCTATAAGGAAATAAAATATCTTTTTCATAATGTTAGTTTTGGAATGGAAAAACTTATTTTTAACTTTGTTCACTTATCTCGAAAATATACAAAAATTATACCAAAATGGCAAGTAAGATAGCAACAAGAGAAAAGGATTATTCACAATGGTACACTGATATTATTAAAATAGCTGATTTAGCTGAGCATTCAGAAGTTCGTGGTTGCATGGTTATCAAACCCTATGGGTTTGCCATTTGGGAGAAAATGAAGGAGATTTTGGATAAAAAGTTTAAGGAGACAGGTCATTCTAACGCCTATTTTCCATTATTTATTCCAAAAAGTTTATTTGAAGCTGAAGAGAAAAATGCAGAAGGTTTTGCAAAAGAATGTGCTGTTGTAACCCATTACAGATTAAAAACAGATGAAGAAAATAAGGGAAAACTGATTGTGGACCCTGAAGCGAAACTGACTGAGGAATTAATTGTCAGACCGACCAGTGAAGCGATTATATGGAGTACTTATAAAAAGTGGATTCAATCGTACAGAGATTTACCTTTATTGATTAATCAATGGGCTAATGTTGTACGGTGGGAGATGAGAACACGTTTATTTTTAAGAACTGCTGAATTTTTATGGCAGGAAGGACATACGGCGCATTCAACGAGAGATGAAGCTGTGGCAGAAGCTGAACAAATGAATAAAGTATATGCCAGCTTTGCCAGAGATTTTATGGCTATGCCGGTTATTGAAGGTCGTAAATCGGAAAGTGAACGATTTGCCGGAGCTGAAGATACATATTGTATTGAGGCTATGATGCAGGATGGAAAAGCACTTCAGGCTGGAACATCACATTTTTTAGGACAAAACTTTGCTAAAGCCTTTGATGTGAAATTTGCAAATAAAGAAGGTAAGGAGGATTTTGTATGGGCAACTTCATGGGGAGTATCCACCCGATTGATGGGTGCTTTAATTATGACGCATTCTGATGATCAGGGATTGGTATTACCTCCAAAACTGGCACCGATTCACGTTGCTGTGGTTCCAATTTATAAGAATGAAGAACAACTTGAGGAGATTCGTACCAAAGTAGAAGGCATCAAAAAAGAATTGGCTTTAAAAGATATTACATTAAAGTTTGATGATGATGACCAAAAAAGACCAGGATGGAAATTTGCAGAATATGAAGCAAAAGGAGTGCCGGTACGTTTGGCAATAGGTCCTAGAGATTTAGAAAATAATCAGGCTGAAGTGGCCCGAAGAGATACGCAGGAAAAGGAAAGTGTATCAATGGATGGTATTGCTGATTATATAGAAAACCTACTGAATGAAATTCAGGATAATTTATACAAAAGAGCATTAACATACAGGGAAAATAATATCCGACCAATTGACAGCTATGAGGAATTCAAAGACAAAATTGAGTCAGAAGGTGGTTTTTTCCTGGCACATTGGGACGGTACAATAGAGACAGAAGAAAAAATCAAAGCAGAAACAAAAGCAACCATTCGTTGCATTCCATTAGATCAGCCAGAGGAGGATGGAAAATGTATGGTGACTGGTAAACCGTCTAAAAAGAGAGTCGTTTTTGCTAAAGCTTATTAAAAATGTAAAAAGGAATGGAAACAAGTAAACAACATATTGTCAATTTACTTAAATCAAAGTCGGTGATGAAGCAGGAGGTGTTTCAGAATACCCAACATTGGTTTAAAATATTAAAGGAAGAACTGAAATCGTGTATAGAGATAATTGCGGATGAGGTAGGAGATAATAATAAAATCAGATTGAAATATGTTGATGCCGGTCCTTCCGAAGCGCAACTTTTTATTGGGTCAGATGTTTTGATTTTTTACATGCACACTAATGTGTTCAGGTTTAGTAAATCAAATTATGTCAACCAAAGTTCATACATTAAAAGTGATCCTTCAAATGCTTATACCGGAGTCATTAATATTTATAACTTTTTGGCCGATTCTTACGAGCTGAACCGGTTTAATGATGCCGGGTATTTAATTTCCAGAATTTTCATCAATAAAGAGAACCATTTTGTGATTGAAGGCAAAGGCCAGCTTGAATTCCTTTACAGGGATTTTTTAAATCAGGTTATCAATAAAGAAGTCATTTTGGATGTGATTTTAAAAGTGGCTGCTTATGCTCTTGAATTTGATTTATTAACACCTCCTTATCAGGCAGTGAGTATAGTATCTGTAAAAGAAATGCAAACGCTTAGCAGCAACTCAAAATTAAAGACAGGTAAGCGTCTTGGATTTAAATTTAAGAGTGATAATAAAATTATCGGTTAAATTTTAAAAATAAATTTGCCAGAATAAAAAATAGAATTATATTTGCACTCCTTTTACAAAAGGAATTGACATTTTGGCCCATTCGTCTAGTGGTTAGGACGCCAGGTTTTCATCCTGGAAACAGGAGTTCGATTCTCCTATGGGCTACGAGTTTGAAAAGTTTTTTGGGCCCATTCGTCTAGTGGTTAGGACGCCAGGTTTTCATCCTGGAAACAGGAGTTCGATTCTCCTATGGGCTACAAAATTTTTCTAATTTAAATTATAAAAGAAAACTAAAGAATTATGGCAAATCATAAGTCGGCACTTAAAAGAATCAGATCTAATAACGCAAAGCGATTAAGAAATAAGTACGTACACAAGTCAACAAGAAATGCTGTTCGTATTTTAAGAGCAACTACTGATAAAAAAGAAGCCACTGAACTTTTACCTAAAGTATCTTCAATGTTAGATAAATTAGCTAAAAGAAATATCATTCATAAAAAGAAGGCTAATAATTTAAAGTCGAAGTTAACTAAACAGGTTAACGGACTTAAATAAAATGCCTATCAAATAATTGAAATGAGGTTTTCCTTTACGGGAAGACCTTTTTTTGTTTCTGCAATTTAGCCGTTGATAATCAATATGTTATAAAATATTGATGCTTAGGTGAAACAATTTTGGAACGATATGTGTAATACTGTATAGAAAAAAATTACAAATCAAAATTTGCAATCGAATTTGGGGATAAGTTGAAACGAGTGAATTTGAAAAAGAAAAAACAAGATAATTTCTTTTGAATTTTCACTACTTATTGTACTTTTGGTGCAAATTGGCTTAAATCAGTTTTTATGAAAATGAAAGAAATATTTTTAGCATGTCTGGCAGTTGGATTAGTATTTAATGCCGGAATTGCACAAGAGGAAGATGACCTGGTTGTGAATGGTAGCTTTGAAGATACCGAGGGAAGAATAAAAAAAGCAGGATCATTATACATTGCTACCGGATGGGTTTCACCTACAAAAACGGGAGCGGACTTATATTCTGATAAGATTACAGCCAAATTTGGAATTCCAGAGAATTTCAATGGGCGGGAAGATGCTTATGATGGATCTTACTATGCTGGGTTTTCAGCATTCAGTTATGGAAATAAAGAACCAAGAACATATGTTTCCTCAAAGTTGAAATTGCCAATGCGTAAAGGACAAAAATACTGTGTTAAGTTTTATGTTTCTTTAGCAGAGAGTTCAAAGTATGCTTGTAATAACATTGCAGCCAATTTCTCAAAAAAGCAGTATAATATTGAAGCTGACAAGAACATTATTGGAGAGTCTCATGTTACACATATCAATAACCCTGTTTTTGAAGCCCTGTTTGGATGGACTGAAGTTTGTGGAACTTATATCTCAACTGGTGGTGAAAAGTTTGTAACTATTGGTAATTTTTCTACTAACGGTTCAACTGAAAGTACCAGAATTAAAAAGCCAACTTCTTTCAGAGGTCAACAGGGAATCAGAGCTTATTACTACGTTGATAACTTATCTGTGGTTTTAATTGATGATGAAAGTGAATGTGAATGTCAGACAGATGTAGAGGAGCAACCTTCATTTGTATATGAGGTGAGTCCTGTTAATGCTGACGGATCTCCGGCGGAACAGGTAATCAAGTATTCAGTGGTTTACTTTGGTTATAATAAGAGCGCAATTTCAGTTAATGGTGAAGAGCATTTAAATAACGTAATTACTGTTTTAAAGGCTAAGCCAAACAATAAAATTGTATTGAACATTCATACTGATGAAGATGAAGCTTCTGATGCTGACGCAAAAGAAATTGAAGCAAAAAGAGGAGAGGCGATCAAAAAGTATATGGCCAGTAAGGGAATTGCGCCTACAAGAGTTGTTATTGAAACAAATGGAAGTACTAGTCCAGCCGATAAAAATGGAACTGAAATAGCAAAAGCTAAAAACAGAAGAGTCACTTTTACTTTAAGATAGATAAGAGTACGATAAACAATAATATTTACTAAGGGAGAACGTTAGGTTCTCCCTTTTTTTATGCATATTTGATTTTGTAAAATTCAACTATGGAAAAAGGAAATAAGAAAGTAATCAGAGCCTGGGCCTTCTACGACTGGGCGAATTCAGTGTATCCATTGGTGATTTCCACAGCAATATTTCCAATTTTTTATGAGACTAAAACTGGAGCACCACCGGATGGTATAGGAACGGGAGAAAATTTTGATATGGTTCAATTTTGGGGAATGGATGTTAAAAATTCAGCTTTATACTCCTTTGTAGTGGCCGCCTCTTTTTTAGTGGTTTCCTTTGCTTCTCCTATTTTATCTGGGGTAGCTGATTACTCTGGAAGTAAACGGGGCTTTTTAAAGTTTTTCTGTTATTTGGGAGCCATTTCCACAGCAACATTATACTTTTTTGATGAACACAATTTAGAATGGAGTTTATTGTCCATTTTTTTTGCCAGTATCGGGTTTTGGAACAGTTTGGTATTCTATAATGCTTATTTACCTGAAATTGCGGAGCCAAAAGATCATGACAGGATCAGTGCTAAAGGTTTTTCTATGGGCTATTTTGGAGCTTCCTTGCTGCTGATACTTTGTTTGCTTTTAATGGACTCCCTTGAACTATTCGGGACTAAATTCATAAGTGCTGAAGGCGCTTTTGTATTAGTCGGTTTATGGTGGATTGGATTCAGCCAAATTACGTACAGACACTTACCACCACCAAGAAGCTCACATAAAGTCACGAAAGAGATTTTAGGTAATGGTTTTCGGGAATTAAAAAAGGTTTGGGATTATATTAAAAATACCGTTCAACTCAAAAGATATCTGTATTCCTTTTTTGTTTTCAGTATGGGAGTACAAACCATCATGTTAATGGCGGTGCTATTTGCTAAAAAAGTGGTATTTACAGATCCTGAAGGAAAAGATGATGGTGGGTTAATCGTGGCAGTTTTATTGATTCAGTTTATTGCCATCCCTGGGGCATATCTTTTCAGTTACCTTTCTAAGAAAATAGGAAATATTAAAACGTTGATTATTGCCTTATTCGTTTGGGTATTGGTATGTATTGCCGCGTACTCAATAGTGGAAAGCCATTTATCCTTTTATATTCTGGCCAGTGTGGTAGGTTTTGTAATGGGTGGAACCCAATCTCTAAGCCGATCTACTTATTCAAAGTTTTTACCTGAAACAGATGATACAGCTTCCTTTTTTAGTTTTTATGATATTACAGAAAAAATTGGTATTGTGATAGGAATGGTCATTTTTGGCCTGGCTGAAAATACTTCAGGGGATATTAAAACATCAGTATTGGCATTGATTGCCTTTTTTGTTTTAGGGGTTTTCTTTTTATTCAGAGTACCCAATAAAGAAGAAACAGCTTAAAGACTCAAAAATACAATCACAAGGCAAAACAGGACACAAACCGTTACCAAACCTTTAATAAAATTGTACATCTTCCATTGAAAATTGGTGAGGTAAAACAGTACCATATTTGGTATCATACACAATATCAGGATATCCATTCTATTACCTGACACCTTAAAATACTGTAAAAACACAGAGAAATCAGTTGGTGCTCCGGCATATATAATAAGGTATGATAAAAAGAACCCGAGGATTAATAACAGAACTGAAACGGTTACACCATAGGTCACTTTATCGTACGATTTTAATTTATTGGCAATGCTCATAGTACAAAGATACAATTCGATAAAAAACTAAATCCTTTTTGTGGATTTAAATGTCCCATTCGTTTAGAGTTCCAATCAGATGGTGAGCGGTCATATCAAACTGAGTTGGCACAATTGAAACATAATTATTGTCAAGGGCCCACATGTCCGTATCTTCACCTTTATCCGTAATGGTAAAGTCACCGGTTAACCAATAATATGGTACACCATGGGGATCATTCCGTTTGTCAAAATGATCTTCCCAGAATGCTCTGCCTTGTCTGCAAATTTTGGTTCCGTTTAATGTCTTTAATTTACCTTTCGGGATGTTTACATTCAAACAGGTTCCGGGAGGAATACCATGTTTTAATACCTGAGCTGCAATTTCTGTGGCATAATGTTGTGCTGCATCAAAATCGGCATTGGCATTAAAGTCCAGTAAAGAAAATCCTATAGATGGAATATTTTCAATTGCACCCTCAACAGCTGCTGACATGGTGCCTGAGTATAATATATTGGTAGCGGCATTAGCACCGTGATTAATACCGGATACCAGTAAGGTTGGTCTGGCTTTTAATACTTCATAAATGGCCAGTTTAACACAATCAACAGGTGTTCCTGAACAAGTATAAGCCTGTACTTCTTTAAATTGATTTGATGGTTTAAGTCTTAACGGACTGTTAATGGTAATGGCATGTCCCATTCCGCTTTGCGGCTTATCAGGAGCAACTACCAACAGGTCACCCAGTGGTTTCATTGCTTCAACAAGATGTTTAATACCCTTAGCTGTAATGCCGTCGTCGTTAGTAATTAAAATTAGTGGTCTGTTTTCCATCTGATCAGTTTATTAAAGTAGAACAAAAATAACAAGATTTTAACCCACAAAGCAGGTTGAACCGAAGAAAAGTGATGATTTAACCAAAGCTTAATACTAAGTATTTGACTAATATCGAATTTACCAACTGCTGGAAGACCCGCCGCCACTTGATGATCCACCTCCCCATGAGCTACCACCACCTGAGAAGCCTCCACCACCGCCGCCACTCCAGCCTCCACCACTACTGGAACTGCTCGATCTTCTTAATCGCGGAATAACATAGGTTGTTTTTTTAATATGACCACAATTGTCACAACAAAACTTCTTTTCTCCAACACCTGAACTACTATAAGTTGCGGCAATTTTAGTCCGGTCATACTCTTTGAAGTAGGTCACACTGCTACATTGAGGACATTTTTTAAATTTATTAAACCAGTCTTTATAGCCCAGAACTAAAATATCATCATGATCTGCCGTTACCCAAACGTCATAGTCGATTGATTTTACGCGTTCTTCCGAAATTTGTCCTTTCGAAAGGTATTCATCTTCTTCTTCTTCGCTCAACTTATGCATAATTTGGCCGGTTTTGGCACTGAAGCGGTTGGTATTTCTCCACCTAGACATTAGCATTTTATTAAAAAAATAAAGCAGAACAAAAGGAACTGGAAACAGAATAGGAAAAATTAAGAGGTTAAAGAATTTTAAAATGTTGTATCGCTTAAATAAATTTCGGATAAAAAGAGAAATGAGAAGGAAAATCAGGTAGATGCCGAAAAATACAAGAGTTATTTTAACATACCAGAAAAAGATGGGGTAGCGTTCAAAAAAAGAACGATCGTCAATGCTCTGGTATGGAACATAACCACTTGATTCAGGTGCCCCTGATCCGTTAAAAACGGATTGAATCCTGTCAAGACCTGATAGTATACCTTTGGCAAAATTACCATCTCTGAAATGCGGCTTCATATTGTCTTCACCAATTGTATAGGTGGCAGCATCTGAAAGCACAAGTTCGGTACCTTTTCCGGTTACAAAAGTTAAGTTTCTGGTGTCCATAACCAGCATAATCAGCAAACCGTCATTCCTGATTTCATCACCTATTCCCCAATCATTAAACAAGGAAAGTCCAAAATCATATTCATTTTGTCCGTTGATAGAATTAAGCAATACTACTGCTACCTCATAATTGGTTTCGGCATTAATTTCTTTCAACTTTTGGTCAATCTGATTAGCCTGACTCCTGGAAACAACCTGATGTGGATTAGAGACCCAAATGTCATTAATTGCTCTTTGATTAGGAACATCATTGATGGATTCTATTGATGATCCGGACTGGGTTTCGTATTGAATAGTTTCGTAATTGATTGGAGTATTTGCAGCAGATATTATATTGCCGGAGTCTTCACTATCAGTTTCATATTTCCTGCTATCCGTTTCTACAGAATTTTTTATATCACTTACATCAGCCAATGATATTGTTTCAAGGTTTTTACTGGCAAGATTAATTGAGGTGGGATAAAAGGGAATTTTATTGGTTTCATTTTCTTCCAGATCGTAGAAAAAGGAAACTTTGTCGGTCAGGTTACCTGCAATATTTTGGAAAACAATATAATCGTAAATACCATTAATATTACCCTTTAGTTGTGCTTTATAGGTTTCGTTAACAGATTCAAAATAGTCATATGTGTAAATATCTTTCAACTGACTCCCAACCAAATAGTAAAATTTCAGTTCTTTTTTAACGTATAATTGTATTAAAAACCTGCCATTCGTCTCATCTTCAATATCCCAGTCTTCAGCAAGCTGTTTTAATAAGTCGGAAGGATCTTCCTCGGTACTTTCTATGGAAATGACTACCGGTTCAATTAGTCTTTTATAAAAGTAAATTTTCCGTATAGACGCTATTCTTATTGTATTTTCGTCAGAAACTAGTCCATCAGGGTTGAGTAAAAAGCTTTGTTGAGTGTATTCGGGTTCAACAAAATCAGAATGGGAATAAGCCCCGGCAAATAAGGGGAATGAAAGTAGTAAAGTAATTATGAGGGTTAGCCGGGTTTTCATTTTCTTTTATTTATAGTAAGGTTTGAGCTCAAATTCAGGAAATTCATCCTGATTTTTCTTCACTAAAATATTGTAGTGCTTTACTGCTTCATTATAAGCATTTCTGGCAAAACTGATGCGATTTTCAGCACCTTCTATCTCAATAATCAGACTGGTTTTTGCCTGACCTTCTCCCATCAGGTTTTTCACTTCACTTATTTTCTTTTCAAGAGCCAGTTCAAGTTCAATTTTTTCATCATCATCAGCTGCATTAATTTCGTTTTGTAAATCTTTTATTTCACTATTAATACTTGAATTTGATGAAATCGACCCCAGTAATTGAGGTATTAAGTTGTTCCGCCGGTCGTTAGCAGTATTGACCAATTCAAGTTTGGCATTGACTTCTTCTTCCAGCTCAATCAGTTGATCTTTTATCTGATCACTCCCCGAAGGGCCAGAAAACATAAAGATTAAAATAATCAGAGCGACAGCACCTATGCCTATAAATACATATTTTCTGACTTTATTGTCATTTGCTGAGATGCGTTTTTTATTTTGAACGGTACTCAAAACATCCAAAGCAAATTTATCTTCCGGATCAACAATCAGTTCCTTTCTGGCATAAAACTCAGCTTTTTCAGCTTTAACAGGGTCTTTGTCATCAAGCCACTGCATTAAATAGGCTTTAGCTAAAATGGAATTCCCGTTTTTTATATATGGATTAATGGCAGTAGCTTTATCGGCGGCTGCAACCGCATCTACATAATTTCTGGCATCAATATGATTTTGGGCCAGGATTAAATTTTGATTGGCAGACTCTAATAGCTTTTCCCATTCTTCATCTGAAAGTCCCATGCTATTAGCCAATTCTCTAAGTTCTGATAAGGTGAGCGGTCTGTCACCATCTACCTGACCGGCAGCTACTATTTCTTTAAGGTGTTCCTGAAATTTTTCTTCGTTAAAATCCATTCGGGTTAACTGTGATTTGGTTTACGTGTAAAAATAAAAAAAAGACCTTAGTTTTAAAGTCTTTTCAGTTAATTGTTTCTAGCAAATAGCAATACTATACTGGTCAACTTCAATACAATCTCCTTTAACCAGTTTTTTTCTCACTCTTGTTTCAACGGTATCGTTAACTAAAACGGATTCGTTTTGGATGAGTATTTTAGCATGCCCTCCGGTTTGAGCAATTTGCATGATTTGAAGTACCTTGTTTAATTCAATGTAGTCTTGTTCCGGTTTAAGTTTAAATTCCAGTTTACTCATTATTGTAAAGTAGTTGATATAATTTTTCAGCAGCGTTAAAGGAGCTGATTTTTCCTTCAAGTATTTCCGTTTCCAGTTGTTTAGCCAAATCAGTAAACGCCGGATTGGAATAAGTATGTTTAAGTACCATTTCCTTTAGGGATTCATGCATCCAATATTTTTGTTGCTCGTTTCTTTTTTTATTAAAGTGCCCATTTTGCTCAGTTGTCTCCTTAAAATCAGTTAATATGGTCATTACTTTTTCTATACCATGATTTTCAAGTGAGCTAACTGTTTCAACTTTTGGTATCCAGTCATTATCATTTTTAGGAAATAAATGAAGGGCGTTTTTGTAATCCAGCCTCGCCAAATTGGCTGTTTTTACATTTTCACCATCTGCTTTAGTGATTAAAATGGTATCAGCCATTTCCATAATTCCCCTTTTAATGCCTTGTAATTCATCCCCTGCTCCCGCTAACATCAGTAATAGAAAAAAATCTGTCATGGAGTGTACAGCAATCTCAGACTGACCGACACCAACTGTTTCTATTAAAATATAATCGAAACCACAGGCCTCACATAAAATAATACTTTCCCTGGTTTTTCTGGCTACTCCACCTAATGATCCTGCAGTGGCACTTGGTCGGATATATGCATTAGGGTGGTTAGATAATTTTTGCATTCTGGTTTTATCTCCCATAATGCTGCCACCTGTTTTTTCACTACTTGGATCAATAGCCAAAACAGCTACTTTTTTTTTCAGATTGATAATATGATTACCAAAGCTCTCAATAAAAGTACTTTTACCAACACCAGGAACACCAGTTATTCCAATTCTGAAGGAATGGCCTGAATAGGGGATGCATTTATTAATGATTTCCTGTGCTTTAGATTGATCATCTGGTTTGGTGCTTTCAAGCAAAGTGATGGTTTCACTTAAGGCATGACTATCTCCTTCCAGTATTTTATTTGCCAACGCCTCAGCTGATTGCGATAACTGATGTTTTTTCTTCTTCGCAATCAGTTGTTTAATTTTTGATTGATCGGGATTGGTACTCTGGCTCACTGTATTGATTTATATAAATACAAGTTTACTAATTTAAGGTGAATAATGAATAAAAAAATGACCAGTTCTCGTTACGGTTTCCTTATGGAAACCTACCCGAACTGACCAGCCATTTTCTTATCATTTGTCCAAATGAACCTTATTTATTCGGTTAAACTCTGATACATTTTTATCCATTCCGGATCCTGTACATCCCGTAAGAGTTGAAAGAGTGATTCACCCACAAAATAATGGGTATTAATATTTAAAACACCATAGTTTTCGTAAAGGTATTTGGCCTGGCCCGGTGAGGGTTTATAATATTCATTACTCCAACCTTCCGGCGAATTTCGATTTTGAGGGTGAAGCTTGTATTTTATTTTCCATAATTCATCAAAAGGCCCTCGGTGATATCCATTAACCTTACCAGAAGAGCTATACAATAAATGACAGTTTGGAACATTATTCTTTTTAAAAAGATTTTCTCTGTTAGCATTAGCTTTACAAGGCCAATATCCCAATGCATAATACATAAAATATTGTTCCCCTATAATTTGTGTGCCCACATAGCGGTCTCCAATTTTTGTAACAATAGCAAAGGTTAAAATTTGTGATCCCGCACTTGGAATTAGTCCAACGGCAAACAAACTTTTCTTTTGGGTAAAACCCGAAAAACTGCATAAGAAAAGCAGGGGGATAACGACAATATGTTTTAGTCTTAACACCTTAAAAAGAAGTTAAACAGTATATTAACCTACGAAAACTGTAGTTTACAGTTACATTGGTAGTATGCAAGTTACCAATTTTATTGCTGAATTCAAAAAACCGATTTTTACACTTTATTTAAATATTATTAACACCAACGTCATTAAACAAATCATACCTTTGGGTTAAATAAATACTATTAAAACCTTTTCCCCTCAAGGTTTAGAATAAACCCAATAAATTATGATAAAATTTTTGATCGGTTTCAGTTTTATATATTGTACTATCATTGCCAATGGCCAGTCTGATGTTTCGGATAAAGACTGGATAAAGGTTTATTATGATTGTAATTTCTGTGATGTCAGTTTTATTAAGCAAAACCTGACCATGGTTGAATTTGTCCGAGACCGCCAGTTTGCGGATATCCACGTTTTAATTACAGATCAAAGAAATGGGAGCGGGGGACGTCATTTTGAAATTAACTTTATTGGTCAAAATCAGTTTATGGGAATTGATGATACTGTAAAGTATTCAACTGATCCTACTATGACAAATGATGAAATGAGAAGGATGCAACTGAAATACCTGCAGTTTGGTTTATTGCGATATTGGTTATTACGCGGTCAGGGCGATAATATTGATTTAGCTATTGAAGCCATTACAGTTGAAACGGAAGAAGATCCATGGGATTATTGGGTGTTCAGTTTGTATAGTGGAGGGTGGTTTAACGGCCAGGAATCTTATTCCAGCGCTAATATTAATGGTAATCTCAGTGCCAGGAGAATTACGGAAAACAATAAATTCAATTTATGGGGGAATATGAATCAGTCGCGATCGGTATATAAATATGAAGATGATACCACCAGAACAAGGCAACAATCCATGAATATTTATATCAGTGATGTTGTCAGTCTCACCGATCATTGGTCAACTGGTGTTTTTTCAGATGCCAGAAATTCTATTTTTTCAAACTACAAATTGTCGGCAGGAGCCAGAGCGGGAATAGAGTATGATGTTTTTCCTTATTCTGAATCAGCGAATAAGCAGTTTATCATTTATTATACTATTGGTCCAAGGTATAATGTTTATATTGATACTACTGTTTTTAATAAGGATAGAGAACTACTTGGTGAACATAACCTTTTAGTGGGCACTTCATTTAATCAAAAATGGGGTAATTTGTCCGGAAATGTTTCTTATAAAAATTACCTGCATGATTTTTCATTGAACAGTATTGAGTTTTACCTTAATTTTGATGTACGATTGTTTAAAGGTTTTTCGTGGCGGATTAATGGCAGTTACAGTATCCAGCATAATCAGATTAATCTGGCAAAAACCG
This sequence comes from Putridiphycobacter sp., assembly GCA_965230195.1. Classification (GTDB taxonomy): domain Bacteria; phylum Bacteroidota; class Bacteroidia; order Flavobacteriales_D; family Crocinitomicaceae; genus Putridiphycobacter. Next base: position 4,234,974 of record OZ245997.1, on the reverse strand, counting down.
GGGTGAGTATTGAAGATGTTTTATTACAACAACAACAGTTAAAATCGGGATATAATTACTGGTTTAATACCGGAATAAACTATTCCTTTGGTTCAATTTATAATACAATTGTTAATCCAAGGTTCACTTTTTAAATCTGACAGAAATACATTACCGGAATGAGTTGATTTGCCGTCTTTTCAATTTCAACGACAATTTGTCAGCATTCTTGCCATTGGTATAAACTTTGAAATCTTTTTTCGCAGTTAAAAATTTAAATAAATGGCAACAAAAGGGACAATAAATGTACAAACGGAAAATATTTTTCCATTAATCAAACGTTTTTTATATAGCGATCACGAAATCTTTTTACGTGAGTTGGTATCAAATGCAGTAGACTCAACAAGCAAATTAAAAGTATTGAGTTCTGCCGGAGAAGTTAAAGGTGATATTGGGAATACTCAAATCGAAATTAGCATTGATAAAGAAGCTAAAACTTTAACTGTAAAAGACAGAGGGATTGGATTAACAGAAGATGAGATCGAAAAATACATTAACCAAATTGCTTTTTCAGGAGCTGAAGAGTTTGTAAAAAAGTATGAAGGAAAAGAAGGTGCAGAACAGATTATCGGTCACTTTGGTTTAGGTTTTTATTCTGCTTTTATGGTTGCAGATAAGGTTCAAATCAGAACATTATCTCATGCCGAGGGTGCACAAGCGGTTCAATGGGAAAGTGATGGAACACCTGAATATTCAATAACTGAAATTGATAAGACGGACAGAGGGGCAGAGATTGTGCTTCATATTGCTGAAGATTCCCTTGAGTTTTTAGAAGAATCAAGAATTTCAGAATTGTTAAACAAATACTGTAAATTTTTACCGGTTGAAATCATTTTTGGTGAAAAAACCGAAATGGTTGAAGATGCCAGTGGTGAAAAAGATGAAGAAGGCAATGTTAAAAAGGTAGAAGTAAAATCACCTAAAATTATTAACAATACAAAACCACTTTGGGTTAAATCACCATCAGAATTAGAGGCCGAAGATTATAAATCATTCTACCGTGAGTTATATCCAATGTCTTTCGAGGAGCCTTTATTTCATATTCATTTAAATGTTGATTATCCTTTTAATCTGACAGGTGTACTTTATTTTCCAAAAATTAAGGAAAATGTTGAAATTCAAAAAAACAAAATTCAGTTATACTCTAACCAGGTCTTTATTACGGATTCTGTTGAGCAAATCGTTCCGGAATTCCTGACTTTGTTACATGGTGTAATTGACTCTCCTGATATTCCTTTAAATGTATCAAGATCTTACTTACAAAGTGATGGTAATGTGAAGAAAATAGCTTCACACATCACTAAAAAAGTGGCCGATAAATTAAAATCAATGTTTAATGAGGACAGAAAAGGTTTTGAGGAAAAATGGGATGATTTAAAGGTTTTTGTTGAGTATGGTACTTTAACGGATGATAAATTTGCTGATAAAGCTGAAAAATTTACACTGTTAAAAAATACTGAAGGTGAATTTTTCACTATCGAAGAATACAAAGAAAAGATCAAAGCAACTCAAACTGATAAAGAGGATAAATTGGTGATTTTATACGCTAATAGTCAGGATGCTCACCACCAGTTTATCAGCAATGCCAAAGAAAGAGGTTATGATGTTTTAGTAATGGATAGCCCGTTAACGCCACACTTTATTGCTAAGTTAGAAAGCAAATTAGAGAAAGTAACTTTTGCCAGAGTTGATTCTGATACTTTAGATAACCTGATCAAGAAAGATGTGGAATTGCCATCTAAGTTATCAGATGAAGAAAAGGAAAAATTAAAGCCAATTTTCGAAGGAGTGGTAAATAAAGAAAAATTTACTATTCAGTTTGAAAGCATGAGCGAAACTGAAGCACCGGTTATTATTACGCAACCTGAATTTATGAGAAGAATGCAGGAACAGCAGAGAATGGGAGGTGGAAACATGTTTGGAGGTGCTTTCCCTGAAATGTTCAACTTTGTGGTGAATGTCAATCACCCGGTTGTAGGTGCATTATTGCGTAAAAAAGGTGATAACAAAGCCAAAGTAGCTAAACAATTATCTGATTTAGCTATGTTATCTCAGGGCATGCTTAGAGGTGAAGATTTATCGAAATTCATTAACCGAAGCGTTGAATTAATAGATTAAGCTTTACAGATTTAATTATATTAAAGGGAGGTTTTGCCTCCCTTTTTTTTGTTCAAAAAGTAAAGAAAAACCAGGGACGTCTAGGATCTCGGCTGAGCCGAGAGGGACCCGAAGACTGAGCGTTATGTTTAGAAGTCCATTAATCCCTGATATCAAATATCAGAGGAGACATATGCCGAATACGGTTTCCAGGACCATAAGCAGTAATCTGTTCAAAAATAATCTTGGTATAGTCGGGATTGGCAATTGCTTCCAATATTTTTTCAGTAAAGTAGGCATCATTAGTAGTGTCTATCACTTTGTATTGATTATTCTTGTCAATTACAGTACAGGTAAAAGCAGCAATTTTAAAATCAACGTGAAATAAGGGATTATGGTGTTTCAGATCAATTTTCTTAGCTTCTTTTAATTTGTTTCTTGAAATAGTATTTTCATTATGTTGCAGTATAACGGGAATAGGGTTGGACAATCGCATAACCGGAAATTCCTTTTTAGCCAATACTATCGAAGTGCCATCCTCTTGTTTGGTTGAAATATGAACCATTACTTTAGGCACTGATTTGGGTATTCCAATATCATAAACATCTTTTGTAAAATGTTTGACTGTACAACCTGGAGCGGTTATACTCAATTTTTCGTTATTGTACCCTTCGATATTAATTCTGACCTTATTGTTAATCCCAACATATAAAATATTTGAGTTGATCACCTCAATATTAACAATACCTTTTTCAGTTGGTAATTGTGTTTGACTTAGTCCTGTAAGTGACCAGAAAAAAAGAATAAATACAGGTATTTTGTTCATAATCGTAAAAATGAGCTGATTTGAGGGTAAATATACTAAATACATTACTGTAAGCAGGGGGAACAAAGCATGTGGTTTATTGCTATTATAATTATTTGTACAACAGTGGGGTAGGATTAGGTGGTTAATTTATAGCTAAAACCACAACAATCAAAGTTCTGGCATGCGATTTAGAATTTGAATTTATGATTTGTATATTTGGTTAAGAACAAAGCAAAGAAATTATGACCGAAGTAAGATTATTTATTGCTACGACCATTGATGGGTTCATAGCAAGGAAAGACGGTGGGCTGGATTGGTTGCCAGGCTCCGAAGTTGACAGTGGAACAGAAACCAGTTCCGAATCAGAAGATTTTAATGGACATGACGGTGGATATGGGAAGTTTATTGCAGGGATTGATGTTGTTGTTATGGGCAGAAAAACCTATGAGGAGGTATTGGGTTTTGGGGTCGATTGGCCTTATCCTCAATGCAAATCCTATATTGTCACCTCAAAAGAAGGTTATGAAACCAAAACCGATAATACTTATGTAATTAATAATATTGATGAAAAAACCATTAACGAGATTAAAGCCATTAGCGAGAAAAACATTTGGGTAGTAGGTGGAGGAGAAGTTATCACCCGTTTTCTAAATCTAAATGCTATAGATGAAATGACGTTGACTGTGATATCTGTTATTCTTGGGGATGGTGTTCGGTTATTTCCTGATCAACCCAAAGAAACAACTTTTAAATTGGTAGATACGCAGTTTTTTGATTCTAAAATGGTAAATCTGGTGTATAGGAAGAGTTTAGTATAAGAAAGAAGTAAAATCTAAGAAGCTCTTCGTAGGAAAGTCAGTGATGTATAATGATAGTGGAATGAAATTGAAGAAGATAATTTTAGTTTTAGTCTGTTTATTTTGCATGGCTAAGGTTTCCTTTGGTTTCTCATGTCATTGGAAAGGAAAGTTTCTGGAAATTTGTACAGAGTCTGATGTTGTGGCTAAAGTACGAATAGAGAGATATGAAGATTATTTTTATAATGAATTCAGTTCAGACAGTATACCTCAATTTTTGGTAGCAAGGGTCATTGAATTGTATAAAGGCAAAATTACTTCGGGAGAAATAAAGTTAAAAGGTATTGGTGATTGGGGAAGTGATTACGTCTCAAATTTAAAACCTGGAAGATATTATTTTATTCAGTACAATTATTGGGGGCTATTCGGACCACCTGAAATAGGTGCTTGTGGGGAGTATTATATCGAAATAGAGGACAACTATACTGTGAGTAATTCGACTTCCTTTCTTGATGCTAATTACAGTCCCCGAATGCCGGCAGCGGATTTAGAGCACAAAATCATCAAAAAGCTGGGGAAATGTGCCAATATTAGTTTTAGTCCGGAGGAAAATTTAGTTAATGAAATTAATGCAGAGTATTGTGTGCCTGAGCAGGAGAAAGGTTGGTACAATTTTCTTTTAGGAGTATTTTTTGTCTCAGTTTTTTTAATTCTAATTATAAAAAAGTACTTGATTACGAGATCGAAATAATAGTATAGTTTCAAAATTTAGATGCTTTTGGTATTTTATTTTAGCATAAAAAACAGAAGGTCGTAGATTCAATCTACGACCTTCTGTTTAACTACGTAAACATTGATGAATAGAATACGAAAGCGCAGTTTGAAACTACGCTTAGCGTATTACTTTTACTACTTGCTATAATTTTTTAGTTAGGGGAATGTAATCCCATTTTATTGCCTTCCGAATCAAGGAATAAAGCAAAGTAACCGCTTTCGTCTGCATGCGGTGTTTTAGGAACAATAATTTCCCCCCCATTTTCAGGTACTTTATCCAATATGGTTTGCAAATTATCACCACCATTTAAATAAATTGTAATTCCAGTTGCAGATGGTTCATATCCTTCCCCTTTAGCAATCACTCCGGTAACTGTTTGATTTTCATAGGGCAGTAAACCCATTTCCATTCCAGGAAATTCCATGGTTTCAATTTTAATATTCAGGATGTTTTGATAAAAATTAACCGCACGGGAAATGTCAGTTGCAGGAATTTCAAAGATTGAAATATAACTATTCATAATTTTTGTGTTTTGATTAGGTGTTGAGTCAACAGTTTGCTCTTCCGGTTCATTAGTGCACATAGTAAAGCTGAAAACCAATGCTATTGCGGAAAGATTAAGTATTGTCCTCTTCATAATTATTATTTTTTTTGTTGGGACAAAAGTAAAGTTTGAACGGGGAAAGAAATTGTAAAAATGCGACAGGTGTTTTATTTTTTTAGGTGTTAGGTGTTAGGTGTTAGGTGTCAGGTGTTAGGTGTTAGGTGTCAGGTATCAGGTGATCGTTTTTCAGTTAATTGTTCATGGTTCATTGGTACATAGGCGTTACTTTGGGGAGAGTGGATATTCTTTTTGTTTCTTAAGTGTTTTGATTTGAAAAATGCTTAAAATGGCTAAAATAGGAAGTGTGCCAATATCGAAAATTTGTATTTTAAAAATCCAGATTAACAGAGAGAGTAAAATTGTCCCCAGCAAAATCTTACTGATTATTTTACTGCCTTTATTTCTGATTATGGACCAGACATAAACAAGATATAATGGATTGCACCATATGATGTTCAGATTGAATTTGACTTCCTCATGATCTGAAAATAACCATAAGGCTAACAAAAGAGAACCGATCAGTCCAATAGCTAAACAAATGACTACCTGTAAAGGTTTTGGCGCCCAAAAAACAGAAAGTAGTGCCAGGACTGAGAAAATCATTAATGGTGATAAAAACCAACGAGAGTTAACAGGTTCATCTTTAATTACAATTGTATTTAAGTTTCGCTCAAACTTAACCAGTTGATGGCCGTTCAACATTGCATTATCCACTTCTTTTCGGAGGTAATCCGGTAAAAAAACACTTTGTTGCCGGGTAGAATTTTTATCCAATGATTTGCCTAATACCATATTAATACCCAACCTTAGCCAAGGCATTTTAGTCAAATATGAATTAATCAAATCCCGGTTAGAGTATCCCAGTTCTTTATTTTGAAAATCAACCCCTATATGGACCAATAAATCACGTGCTGCAGTAGAACAATTTTTATCCAGAAAGGAATAGAGGTAAAACCTGTTTTCAGGCTGATATAAAAACTGTAATCGTTTTAACAATTTACTTTTTTGGTCATTGCTGAGGTCTAAAACCTGTTCTGAAACGAGTCGTTTTTTGGAAGTATAGTTTTCAATAAAACTTTCCGTTTTTTGGATGGCCAGATAATACTCTAATTTGCCTTTAAGGTATTTGTATTCAAAGTTAGGCGTGTTAAAGTTGAACATGCCAAAATTATAGACCTCATCAGTATTATTTTGTCTGTTTTTGACCCTGATTGAGGTATGGCCGAAAAGTGAATAAACATTTTGCCCCGGTGAACAGGTCAGTATGCTGACCTGGATTTGATCACTCGCATAGATAGCCTGAGATAGCCATAGTATGATAAAGAGGATTTTTTTCAATTTTGGTTTTAATAATTTAATTATCTATATGGTTTATGAGATTTTACTCGTCCCAGCCAGGTCCTTTCTTTTCGGTACAAGGATCAACCAATTTATTCCAATCAGTTAGTTCCATATCTGTCAAAACACATTCCATCATTTAATATTATAAATCCACTGGCCATATTTATTTGATCCGGTTAGTACCAGATCACCGCTAAAGATAAAGGATTATTTTCCCTCAATATCTTTCAGTATAAATTATTTTAATTTAAATCAGGCGATCGGTTTACAAATCATCATATTGATGAAACAAAAACAGACTGCCTTTTTTAGACAGTCTGTTGTTTCAAACAAATTTTTGCCGAAAAACTACTTTTGAGAGTGGAGCCCGATTGTATTACCCTCGGTATCTTGTAAAACAGAAATAAAGCCAAATTCTCCAATAGCCATTTTAGGTCTGATAATTTTACCCCCCGCTTTTTCTACTCTGGCTTCTTCCGTTACACAATCTTCGGAAGAAAAATAAACAACGGTATTGTTTTCATTAGCAACATAATTCTCTTTTTCCACTAAGGCCCCTGTAGTATTAGTGCCACCATTTTCAAAAGGGAATGTAGATTGTTTTCCCCACTCAATCGGTAAATCAACTAATTTGATATCAAAAACCATTTCGTAAAATTGCTTTGCACGTTCGAGGTTTGCAACATAGAGGTCAAACCAACAAACCGGATTTATACTTTTCATATTGTAATAATTTAAATTCTAAGGCAAAGTTGCAAAACGGCTTTATACGAAAATTGTAAAAATGGGACCTCACTCTTCTTCATGATCAAAAATCAAGGACATTTTTAAATCATCACCATAAAACTCCTTAGGTGTTAATCCTGTAAATGCTTTAAAATCTTTAATAAAATGAGCCTGATCAAAATATTCATTTTCGTAAGCCAGGTCGGTTAGTTTAGGAACTTCTTTATTCAATAATGTTTTCAAAGAAGCCTGAATTCGGATAATTTTTGACAATTGTTTTGGACTCAATCCTACAGTAGAGGAAAATTTCCGGGTCAGTATTCTCCTGTTAATATTACACTGTTCCGAAATTTGATTAACAGAAAGTTGACCATTGGCTGTTACAATCGTTTCAATAGTAGATTGTACAATCTGATCAATTACTTCCTCTTTTTTTAGCTGATTAGTCAGAAATAATTCAATGCAATCAATTCTTTCACGGGTGGATTTGACATTTAATATTGTTTGCTCAATATCCCGTCCTTCTTCGCCAAATAGTTTATCCAAAGGAATGGCAGTATTTTTCATTTCATTTACGGGAATGGTTGCAAATGGTAAAAAGCCATTGGGATGAAACCGAACAATAAAGGTACCTGTCTCTCCTGTAGGTTCAACAATATATGGGTGAGTGAGTTGGCTTATTAAAAAGCAGCGGGGTAAAAGAAAACTGTCACTGTTGGGAGGATGATGTCGGTACAAATCACCATAATGAAAAATCAACTTCATAGTACCATCCGGAATAATAGTATTTTTTCTGGGTGTTTGATCCTTAGTACCTTCCAGGGTCCAATAACACATGATGAAATCGGACAGATCTTTACCTGGTTTAAATATTTTTGGATTCAATTTTTTTGGTTTTTAAACGGTTAATAGTTGATTGTTATTTGGTTGATAGTTTAATCCTTTCGAGCCATTGAATTGGTTTAGCTAATTCCTGATTTGAAAATTCAAGATGGATAACTCTTCTTTGATTATCATTTATTGTACGATCTGAAGCATGCAGTAGTAGCGGGGTCATTAACATAATTCCTCCTTTTTTTACATTGCAAATGGTTTCTGTTTGAATTTCATTATCTAAGCTTTCTGGTCGAATAATACCATTTAAATGAGATTTTGGAATCACTTTTAAAGCACCATTTTTGTTATTAGTATCATCAAGGTGAATCCTGACTGTTATGATTGATTCCAGTACTTTAATTGGTGGAATTACACCATGCTGTCCCTTTTTAAATGTCCATTGACTATATCCATCAATTTCATGTTTTTGATTAACAGAAATACTTAAGTCTTGATGATAAGCTACAAACCAATTTGACGACTTCGGTTTATTAAAATAAATTGCTTTAGTTAGGAAATAATCGTTACCACCAATGCTTTGTATAAGTTCGATTAAATCAGATTTTAAAATTATCGATTTAAGTTCAGGTAAACACCGAAATAATTGCCTGATTGCATAAACAGGTTGTTTATCTATAAAAGAGGATGATATTACATCATTAACCAAATCAATTTCTTTTTGATTGAACATAGGATTTAGGATAGAAAATCCTTCTTTTTTTAATTTTGAATTATGGTTTGACATATATCTAATTCTTAAATAAAGTATTGCAAGTTAATAGTTGGAAAAGTTGTTGATTTAATATAACAACTAATTTAAAAAAGAACTGCTAAAAATGCGTCAGAAATCAATTACATTTGACGCCATGGAAAACGGACAGGCTTTTTTTAACTGGAGTGGAGGAAAAGATTCTTCTCTGGCCCTGTATTATGCTTTAAAGGAAGGCAGGTACCCAATTCGATATCTATTGACAAATTTAAGTGGAGAGCATGACAGAATTTCTATGCATGGGGTGCGACGGTCATTATTAGAGGCACAGGTGAGATCAATTGGTATTGATCTGGATACTTTAAGTTTACCAAAAGATATTTCAATGGAAGATTATTCCAAATTAATGGAAACTAAATTATCTGACCTTAAAAAAAGTGGGATGACCCACGCCTTTTTTGGAGATATCTTTTTAGAAGATTTAAAGCAATACAGAGAAGAGAAATTAAAAGCGGTTGGATTAACTGCGGTTTTTCCATTATGGCAGAAATCGACAGAATCAATTATCAACGAATTTTTGGATCTTGGCTTTAAAGCTAAAATTGTTTCCGCTAATGCCAGATTACTGGATGAAAGCTTTTGTGGTCGTGAATTGGATCATTCTTTTATCAGTGACTTACCTGAAGGAGTAGATGTTTGTGGAGAAAACGGAGAGTTTCATTCTTTTGTTTACGACGGACCAATTTTTTCGGAACCTATTCCAATTAAAGTTGGAGAAACTATTAAAAGGATTTATAAAACGGATGGTAAGTCAAATTGGGACAATGCTTTCTGGTATACTGATTTGGAAATGGCTGGAAAATAATTTGGTATTGGACAAAATCAATATGCTGAAAAAGTTGTAAATTAGATGAGGTATTGGTTTAATTCCGAAGTATATGCAAAAAGAAACTCTGAAATTACTTTTTATGCTCTCCATTTGTTTAATGGCATGTAGAAAGGATAACCCTGTTGATACTATTCGCATTGGAGATCATAAAGGTATGATCGTAACCAATTATGATTCAAAGCTGTTGAAGGCTTATGAATATAATTTTTTAGATATAAATAATGATGGTTTTGTGGATATTAAAATATCTGGCGATTATTGGTACGAAGAAGACATTGAACCCAATAATGATGATGTGGTAAGCGTTGAAATTGAAAGTTTGAGTGATACAGTTCAATTTTTTGGAATTTTTAAAATTGATACATTGTTTAGTCATAATACCAAGGAGGTTTATGAAGTAAACGATAAAGTATGGGTTGATGATTATGAACATATTACATGTGAGAGAAAAGGAGTAGATGATAATGTTCATTCAGTTATTGAGAAGGTGAAGATAAAAGCGCTAAACGAGGATGACGTATTACATTCCATGAATATTGAGGATAGTTTCTTTAGTGGAAAATATACTTTGTTTAATAAAAAACAGAAAGAATTTCCATGGCTTCATAGTGCCATAGACACGGTTGTTCGAAAAATTATAACTTATTACCCGGATTGTACCCTTTTTCCAAAGTCCGATACAAAATTTATAGGGTATAGATTTGCAAATGATGGGAGATTGGGTTGGTTAAAAATTCAAATAACGAATGATCTTGAATTAATGCTAATAGAAAATTCTATTCAGGAGAAGTAAGCAGTTGTCTTCCGTTAAAATTCGATTAAGTACTATTAAGGTAATATGATGTTGTAATTGTGGTCTAAAAAGAATTAAGGTACTATCAGTTTTCTACATTTTATGTCCAATACGGAAAGCTTTTTCATAGGTTATTTATCTATATTTGACAGATAATAATAAAACCATGACAGATAAAAAGATAGCTATTATTGGGTGTGGGAATTTGGGACAAGCCATTTTAAAGGGACTACTGGATGAGCGGACTTTTCCTTTTGGTAATTTAACCGCTACTAAGCGTAAAACAGAGTCAATAAAACATTATGAGGCGCTTGGTGTGACAGTTACTGATGATAATGTAGAAGCAATAAAAACATCAGAGATCATTATTCTGGCTTTAAAACCCTACAATATCTTAACTGTTTTAAAATCTTTCGCCCCTCATCTCGCCCCGAAGAAACATGTGATTGTATCATTGGCAACTGGTATTACCACTGCTGAAATTGAAGCTATCATTCCAAATGGTGTACCAGCTTACAGGGCTATGCCAAATACTGCGGCTGATGTTAAAGAGTCATTGACCTGTCTGTGCTCAGGAGCAAATGGTTCGGATCATTTTGATACTATCAAACAAGTATTTGATTTATTAGGTACAACTGTTATAATTGGAGAGGAATTAATGGAGTCGGCAACAGTTTTAGGGGCCTGTGGTATAGCATATGTCATGCGTTTTATGCGCGCTATGGTACAAGGTGGTATCCAAATTGGTTTTGACGCTGAAACAGCTGCTAAAATTGTCAACCAGACAGTTAAAGGGGCATCTGAATTACTAATTGAACGGAAACAACATCCGGAATATGAAATTGATAAAGTTACCACTCCTAAAGGTTGTACAATTGTTGGGCTTAACGAGATGGAACACAACGGATTCAGTTCAGCTTTAATCAAAGGATTAATTGCATCATTTGATAAAATTGAAAATTAATACTTGGTGAATTCAAATTTGAACTCTATATTTGCCAAACAGAAAATAAGAATGAATATAAATCAATTACATCATCATCATATGCATTATTGCCCTCAGGCGATCTGGATATGATATGTGTAAATTTTTAAAATATCAAAACCCGTCTGAGTAAATCGGACGGGTTTTTTATTTTCATTCCCATAGGTTTACTCAGATTAAATTGAACAAAATGAGTAAACTGAAAATAGCCATTCAAAAAAGTGGCCGGCTGAATAAAGATTCGTTACAGCTGTTAAAAGACTGTGGAATTTCGATAGATAATGGGAAAGACCAACTCAAGGTCACCGTTCCAAACTTTCCAATGGAAATACTTTATCTGAGAAACTCAGATATTCCTCAATATCTTGAAGATGGTGTAATTGATATTGCCATTGTAGGTGAAAATCTCCTGATAGAAAAAGAAAAAGAGGTAGAGATAGTTGAATACCTTGGTTTTTCTAAATGCAGGCTTTCACTGGCTGTTCCAAAAGATTCAAAATACGATTCCCCTGATTATTTTGAAGGGAAACGAATTGCGACCTCATACCCAGGTATTTTATCGAAGTACTTAGCGCAAAACGGGATTAAATCAGATATCCATGTGATTTCAGGGTCAGTTGAGATTTCACCCAATATTGGTTTGTCGGATGGTATTTGTGATATAGTGAGTTCGGGTAGTACACTGTTCAAAAACGGCTTAAAAGAAACCGAAGTCATTCTTAAATCCGAAGCGGTTTTAGCAAGGTCCGTAAAACTGGATGAGGAAAAGCTCAAAATACTGGATCAATTTTTATTTAGAATCAAAGCAGTATTGAGGGCTAAAGACTCTAAATACATTCTAATGAATGTACCTAATTCAAGTATCGATACCATCAGTAAAATTTTGCCCGTTCTCAAGAGTCCAACCATTTTGCCATTGAGTGAAAAAGGATGGAGTTCTTTACACTCTGTAATCAAGGAAAATGAATTTTGGCAGGTCATTGATCAACTAAAGCAAGCCGGAGCTGAGGATATCCTCATTGTTCCAATAGATAAAATAGTAAGGTAAAAAAGAGTTTATCATGAAATATTATAAAAATCCCAAACAAGAAATTCGGAATGAGTTGATTCAACGAAATGAAATCAACAGGAGTGACTTATCAGACAAAGTTGAAATGATATTAAATGCGGTTAAAAATCAATCTGATGAAGCAGTGTTTTCTCTGACAAAAGAGTATGACAGGGTAACTTTAAGCACGTTGAAAGTTGGTTTTTCAGAAATAGAAAAAGCAGTTAATGAAGTGCCGGAAGCGTTGAAAAAGGCCATTATCAAAGCCAAAGCAAATATTGAAAAATTTCATGAATCACAGGTTGAAGACTCAAAACCAATTGAAACCATTGAAGGGGTTGAATGTTGGCGTGAAAGCAGGCCTGTTGAGCGTGTTGGATTATATATTCCAGGTGGTTCGGCACCATTATTTTCCACAGTTTTAATGTTGGGGATTCCAGCAAAAATTGCAGGTTGTAAAGAGGTAGTTATATGTACACCGCCAAATAAAAGCGGAGCGGTTAATCCTGTTATTTTATATACGGCAAATTTAATCGGAATTAATTCAATTTATAAAGTTGGAGGGGCACAGGCTATAGCAGCAATGACATTTGGAACAGAGAGTATTCCGGCAGTCAATAAAATTTTTGGTCCGGGTAATCAATTTGTGACCCAGGCTAAAACAATGGTTCAGGAGTACGGCGTAGCCATTGACCTGCCCGCAGGACCAAGCGAAGTATTGGTGATTGCTGATAATTCAGCAGAACCAGAGTTTGTGGCAGCCGATTTATTATCACAAGCAGAACATGGTGAGGATAGCCAGGTCATTTTATTATCGAATGATCAATCAGTCATTGAAGAGACATTGGCAGAAATTCAGATTCAGCTTGAAAAATTACCAAGAAGGAAAATTGCTCAAAAAGCACTTTCAGGAAGTTATGCCATTTTATTGAATTCTCTTGATGACTGTTTCACATTGAGTAATAATTATGCGCCTGAACATCTGATTTTAGCAGTGAATAAGGCTGAAGGTTATGTCAATAAAATTGTAAATGCCGGTTCCGTTTTTTTAGGCAATTACAGTTGCGAAAGTATTGGCGATTATGCCAGTGGAACGAATCATACTTTACCAACTAATGGGTATGCTAAAAATTATAGTGGGGTGTCAGTCGATAGCTTTATTAAAAAAGTCACTTTTCAAAAAGTATCTGATATAGGTCTGAAAAATATTGGACCGTCAGTTGAGATAATGGCAGAAGCAGAAGGACTAATCGCACACAAAAATGCCGTAGCAGTACGGTTAAAATCAATGTAATGGAAAACTTAAATGAAATTGTAAGGAAAAATATTCTTGACATGGAGCCTTATTCCAGTGCAAGATCAGAATTCAACAAAAAAGATGCAGTATTTATTGATGCCAATGAAAATCCTTATGGCTTGTTAAACAGATATCCTGATCCATATCAAACCGAATTAAAGGAACGAATTGGTAAAATAAAAGGGGTAGATCAGAATCAGGTTTTTATTGGGAATGGCAGTGATGAAATTATTGATTTGATCTACCGGGTATTTTGTGAGCCAGGTACTGATAAAGCTATGATTTTTTCACCTACTTATGGCATGTACCAGGTATTAGCCGAATTGAATAATGTTGGTCTGATAGAAGAGCCATTGAATGCTAATTATCAGCTTGATCTTGAACGCATCAGAT